>CAYLRY010000048.1:0-22905 GCA_964386535.1 uncultured Dehalococcoidales bacterium
ATGTCATAGCGGAAATTAGGCTCGGTGGGCGCCCATAACCAGATCTCCTTAACCTTGTGCAATTGATAGCCCTCTGCGATTAAATCCGGATAGGTGTTGGGTGAAAGCGCCGCCGGCCAGACTGAGTCCATCACAATCTGACCCAGAATACGGTGATCCCGGTTGGATAGATAGCGCTGGTAGGGATCGCAGGTAGCCACGACCTGCGGACGGTAACCAAGCAGCAGGCGTAAGATTTCTTTCCTGAAGTCCATAGTATATTCCAGCCCCAGGTCCGGATGCCGCAGGAAAATGACCTCTTTAACGCCCAGAATTTTGGCGGCAGCCAGTTGTTCTCCCTCACGAATTTTAGCCAGGACATCAGGTTTCATATTGGGGTCCATGTTGCCTGTATTGCCGTTGGTAGCGATGACGTAGACTACTTCTTTCCCCTGACGGATCAGACTCGCAACTGTACCCGCAATGCCCCATTCGGTGTCAACCGGATGCGGTGAAAAGGCCAGCATGTAAACCGGGGTTTCCTTCATGATTGACCTCCTTTTTGATATTATGTGTGTCCATTTTACGCCGCTTAAAGTACATCCGCAAAATGGGATAACATTTTGGCGAAATCGTTGAGGTTCACCAGAGATGCCCAAACATCTTAGAGGTTGAGATATTTAAATGTAACTGATAACTATTTTTATACGCCGAAATCAGCCACATTCCAGAACAACTGCAGGTATGATGCCTTCCATTCAATGATTATACTGGCGACCCCTATTTTTCTACGGATTGCTGGGCAGTTTTTTTACGGACATTACCCTTGGGTTTCCAAAGACGGGTTAAAGATATTTCCAGAAACACCACTGGCTTATTAACTTTTTTGAAAACGATAGGGCAGTGCTCTACATTGGGAGGAATGGAGACAACTGCGGCTGTATTGATCAGGTGTTTTTCTCCACCCAGTGTAACTTCAATTTCCGCCCCTAAATCGGTAATATCCCTGGAATCGCTGCCGATGAAACACAGCATTTCCGGGAACTCATGGGAATGGGGATCGTCAAAAGATATCTTTTTAGAAACATGGTGGTAACCAATGGAACAGTCCGCGTCCAGCTCTCCATTATGCGCCACGAGAGATTTTCCGGTGTAATATGAGATTTCTTTATAAAGTGCGGTGGTCTTGATACAATGTCCATATTTGGATTCCGGCATAGCTTTATCGCCTCCTGCGTAAACGATCTTCTTATAACTTTGTTTTATTATACCGCATTTTAAGCGACCCGGGCTGTTAATTTCAACATACACAAGTTTTAGTGTTAAATTCTTTAGCTACTGAAGTAAAGTCATATCCAGAAAGCCAGTGACTATACGCTCCCACTCAGCAGGAGCTGCCGCTAATCCACCGGTATGTCCAGCCCCCGGCACATTCCAAATAGAGACGCTTGCAGGAGATTGCTGTTTTATGTAGTCAGCGGCATACTGTTCATCTTCAATTTTCCCGGCGGTAATAATAAGCACCGGCCGGGGTGATGCCATCCGGACAGCCTCGGCCAGAGCGGTAGGTTTGGAGGTTTCTGTTAAAATATCAGCTATTGAATACTGTGCCCATTCAATAGCTAACTGAATACGGCCAAGTATTCCAAATACATCCGGCATCCAGGCTTTGTCAGCATCAGTACGGCCGGTAACCCCTTCAGCCACTACGGCAGCAATCCGTTTATCTTTAGCCGCTGCTCCCAGAGCCTCTTCACCACCCATGGAAAGACCGACCACTCCTATTCTATTAATATCAATCCCTTTATGAGATTCCAGGTAAGAAACGGCGCCTGTTATATCGAAATCACCATACCAACCGAAGTCCATACCCCTGCCTCCGCTGCGTCCATGTCCCCTGGCATCGGTTATAAGTATGCCATAACCATGGGCAGCCAGGACTGAGGCCTGGGCAAGAACGCTGGTACCGGTGGAACCGGAGCCGTGCCGCAGCACCACCGCAGCCCGGTTTTTCGAAGGTATATACCACCCTCCCTGCTCGACTCCATCAGAGGATATAAAACTGACTTCCTGGGCAACCAAACCGAAATCCCAGGGAGTTACCTTTCCAGGCCTGATAGGAGGCACATTTGCTGCCATTACTGCCGGCGTGATAATCCAGGTGAAAAGAAGAACTATTGCAATCAGCACCGGAATTGTTAAAAACAACCAGCGGCGTCCTAATCCGGCTAGCAGCCACATTCCGCCTAAAATAATCAACATAAATCCAGCGACCAGATCAATTAAACCCAGAACAACTCGCCAGCTCAAACCGTCTTTAATTAGAAAATGAAACCCGAAAGCCACACCAATAGTCAAACCTGTACAGCCGCATACCACCGTCAGGGCAGCTCCCAGCCTGGGGAAACAGACCAACAACGAAAGCGTAATAGCGATCACCACGAAAACTATCACGATCCGGAGAGCGCGCCATAACGGCGTACCGTCAGCACCTACCAGTGCAGCCAGGACCACTCCCCAGATCAGGAGCATCCACGCCAGCCATTTCCCCGCTTCCGGCATCCGTGACCAGACCTGGTTAACATAAGAATTGCTGTATAACACGCTTTTCACTATGACCCGGTAGAAGTTATTAGAACTTACGCCTTTGAAGGCAGACTAATAAAGCTGGTGTTAAAATCCTTAAGAATACTTTTTACCTTTGTCCAGGGGCTTTAGTGGCTAAGGCAAACCAGTAATTCAGGCAGAGAGTTCCTCTTCTTAAATTAACAAAACGTGATTATGTTACGCAGGTCAGCGCCTTTTTCTGAAGCCGCGACCGCATCGTTAATTTTTTCCAGAGGATAATGTCCGCTGATCAGTTGGTCCAGCTTAAGAGTGCCTTCCTGGTACAGGGCGATCAGCCGGGGAATATCTACCTGGATATTGGTGGAACCCATATAACCACCTGAGAGAGATTTCTCAAAGCGGATAAATTCCATGGGCATCATGCTTAGCAGGTCTTTTACAGGCGGCAGGCCGACAATATAAGTAGTACCGCGCGGGCCGGTCATCTGGAAGGCCTGCTTTAGGGCGGCCACGTTACCGACTGTCACAAAGGCATGTTCTACGCCTCTACCGGCAGTAAGTTTACGCGCTGCGTCTATGGGATCCCCGTTCCTGGCATTGACCGTAGCGGTAGCGCCGAATTTAAGAGCAGCTTCCAATTTGCTATCCACTACATCCACGGCGATGATTGGGCGGGCACCGCTGAAGGCGGCGCCCTGAATGGCGTTCATACCGACGCCTCCTACTCCCATTACCATAACGCTGTGCAAGGGCTTAACCTGCGCCCGGTTCACTACCACGCCAAAACCGGTCATCACGCCGCAGGCCAGCAGGGAAGCCCGGTCCAACGGCATACTGGAGGGAATCTTTACCACCTGGCTTTCATGGGCTATAACGTACTCGGCAAAACCGCCGAAGCCTTTGCAGGGGATTTTTTCGCCTTTCTTATTACTGAGACGGGTATCACCAAAAGGCCAGGGGTACTCGCACAGATGCGGCATACCCGTAAGGCAGGAATAGCATTTACCGCATGACTTCAAAGTAGTGACCACTACTGGATCTCCCACTTTAACACTCATGACGCCTTCACCCAAAGAATCTACATAACCGGCTGTCTCATGACCACCCACGAAGGGGGGTTTTCCAGGAAGCTCACCTTTAAAATCATGTATATCGCTGTGGCAAACTGCTGTAGCGGCGACCTTTACCTTGATCTCGTTTTTTTTCGGCGAATCCAGGTTGACTTCTTCAATAATCAGGGGTTTTCCATATTCATAACAAATTGCTGCTTTCACAATGACCTCCTTTGAATTTTTTCTTAAGATCTTATCTATTTTATTTATACGAATATTAAAAATCAAATATCGCTTAACTGAAAAATTTAGAATCAATAAGGTAGAAAACCAGGCCAGGCTGGAAAGTTATAGAACGCATGATCCGGATTTATTTAAGATGGTTGGTGAGAAGGGCGATTCAGCCATTATCAGTATTTCACATTGAAACACATATAGAGTGGCGGACGTCTGCCAGGCAATAGGAATTGAAAAACCAGGGGAAATGGGCAATTCCATCTTCCCCTGTTTTCCGGCTATTTTTAATCTGTTTGTTCCCGGTCTCCCGCTGTGATCTTCAGCCCGGCATATATTGCCGGCAAAGGGCCGGATAAAGCCTTTTCTTTCTCTTCTTTGATGGTTTTTATAAGCACGATATGTGCCGTTACCCCGACCAATACCACCAGCAGGATAATGCGAATCATCCAGCTTTCAGTAAGGAACGCAACACTGCAACCGATACTGATCCATAACAGGGTGAGTGTCCAGGCTTTTGCCAGAGGAGACATACCTTTCTTTTCCAGGTAGTCCCTTAAATAGGGACCCAGATAGCGCTGGTGTAAAAGGAATCTGTAAAGTCGGGGCGAACTGCGCCAGTAGCAGAAGGCTGCCAGCAATAATAAAGGAGTAGTAGGCAGGACCGGCATAATAATCGCGATCAAGCCTGCGATGGCTAGGGTAGTCCCGGCTCCGATTAAAAGCCATTTTTTCATCTTTACCTGTTTACCAAAAAAGGTCCGATTCAATAAGACCAAAATAATACAGCAAATTCACCAGCCATTGAACATTATACTATTAATTTTCAAATAATAGCGCCTGTTCAAAGCCTTTATCTCGGAGAGTAGTCATATATATATAAAATTTATAGATATACAGGGTTGCCATTGCTTGAGAGGGCTCTGTTTTGTTGCGCCTCACCCTACGAAGAGTCCTCCACCATTTCTCGGCAATTTAACCCTGTCTGTGCGATATCCAGTCCTTCCGAATCACTCAATACTTCCAGCAACTCCGCCGGCAACGTTAAAAAAGCCGGGAGATCAGCTTCACCAGGGGGACCGATAGTTGCGCCAACTGTTAATTACTCGGGTAGATTGATCCTCTGATATTCGTGGGCAAAAGTCATATCCAGATGATAAACAGGCTGCTCTATCCTGTGGGGAATACTGCCGTAGCCATGAGCTACACCAGGAGGAAAATGAATAACCGTGGGTCTATTTATAATATACTCTTCCCTTTCCTCTCCTAAAAATATAGAGATTTCGGCGTTAAATTCCCCGATATTGTAAGGATTGCTGCCAAAATAAGTAATAAACTGATGATGCGGGTGTTTATGCGGATTTTCGTTAAGCCTTTTTCGCGTCTCTTCATCCGGCGGCCGGGTGGCCACCAGAACGCCCCAACTGACATCAAATCCATAAGGCATAGCCTTGAAACCGACCGAAGGCGCTTCACCCTGCCTGAATGATTTCGCTTCTAAAGGGATAATACAGTTCTCGTACTTTCTCACCGGCATGAATAAACCTCCTTAATAAATATGGAAATTCTGCATGAAATCATCTACCTAATATCAATTATTACGGGGGTCCGGGTGGGGCAGCCTGCGGCGGCCAGAGTTCTTCCGCAATATCCTTTAGTCCCAGGTCCAAAAGCTTCTTCTTGCTCGGCCTAGTGGTGATGGGATCCCAGTCCAGAGCGCCCAAATTCCAGTATATCTGAGCTTTGATATCGATGGTTACACCTGCTAGCGGACCTTCCTTTTGCGGAGGATCACCGTATATCCTGGGATGAGCCTGCCATTTCAGCTCATTTATGCCCTCACGCAGATTAAAGGCATGCCTGATATTGGCGATTCTTTCACCTGCTTTTAGCACACCTTCAGCTTTATAATTAAAACCGGTGACTGCTTTAAGGAAATCCGCCAATTTATCAGGTCCTGCATTAAAGCCAAAGCCGATCATACACATACCGGATGCATTGACCACATGTCCTTTGAAACTGGAGGGTCCGAATCCGGCGGTATGGCGGCCAGGTGTGGCATCCAACTGATAACGGGCAAAGGCAGACATATTATGACCGAGTTTAGGGTCATGCATGCCCAGCTCCTGGCCGCCGATGTGCACGGCGAATTTTCCCGCCTCCTTGCCTATCCGTTCTGCGGCTAGTTTCACGCCATCAGCCAGAATATTGCCAAAGCCTTCCCTTTTTGCCATCTTTTCGGTCATGGCCACTATAGCGCGGTGGTTGCCCCAGGTAAGCTCTATGCCCCCAGTGTCATTGTTGGTGAGAATGCCGTTTTCATAGCATTCAATGGCAAAGGCTATAACGCTGCCAGCAGATATAGTATCCAGACCGTAGCGGTTGCAGATATCGCCGCACATATTGATAGACTCCGTATTACAGTTACCACAATTGGCCCCGAAGCTGGCCTGGGTCTCATACTCAGGTCTGCGGATTCCAGCCGGGTATTTATATTCGTTACCCTCTTTCAAGGTTGCTTTACAGGCTACCGGGCAATACCAGCAGCCTCCAAGTTTTTGCACATAGGTGGCCAGAACATCCTTATTCAGACCTTTCACGTCCGGCAAATCCACCACGCCGATACCGCCCCAGTTCTTGACCGGGGTATCTCCGGTTCTGGCTGAGTTGTCCGTCATAGCTGAAGTACCGTACTTATGCAAAGACTCCAGTCCCCCGAAACCTTTTGCTTCCTGGAGGGCTTTCACATGTTCCTTTCTCAATTTCTGGGCAGCTTCTTTATCTGCCAGGCTGACCGGCAGGCTTCCCCTGGCCACTACTGCCTTCAGTTTTTTGGAACCCATAACCGCTCCCAGTCCGGAACGCCCGGCCGCTGATCCTTTATCCGTCATGATAGACGAAATAAGAGCCAGTTTCTCTCCGGCCGGTCCAATACAGGCTACGCGGCTCTGCTTCCCGTACTCTGCCTCCAGTGTTTCTTCGGTCTCATAGGCGTCTTTTCCCCAGAGCGAGCCTGCATCTTTCAACTGAGCCCGGCCTTCGTCAATAAGAAGATAAACCGGCTTGGGTGAAATGCCGGTACAAAACACGGCATCATAACCTGCAAACTTCAGGTAAGGACCAAAAAAGCCGCCGGAGTTGGCATCACCCCAGCCGCCGGTAAGCGGCGATTTAGCCACCACAGCATAGCGTGCGGCGCAGGGAATGGGGGTACCGGTTAAAGGACCGGTGATTAACCCGAGCGTATTCTCCGGGCCCAGCGGGTCCACTCCAGGTTTCTGCCGGTCATAAAGGAGCCGAGCCCCCAGGCCATATCCCCCAATAAAGTCCTTATACATACGCGCCCCGGGTTTTTCCACCTTGATTTTTCCTAAAGACAGATCAACCCACAAGATCTTCCCCATATAGCCTGTTTGCATACATCCCCTCCTTAGTTTTGAAGAGTAATTTCTTTGATTTTATACTCATGTGTATATCGAGTCAAATCATCTTCTACGTTAATTGATAAAGGAAGCTGGCAAAAGATAACACAATTTTAATCTTTATCTTGTGGATGAATTCTTGAGGACGTATAATAACCATAAATAAAAAAATACAGCATATCCATATAAAAAATAAGCCAAAGGAGGGTTCTATGCAGGTTGTTAAAACAGATAAGGGCTACGTTTCCGGCACTATCATCGGTGAATACGGAAAAGAAGTCTCCATTTTCCGGGGAATTCCCTTTGCGGCGCCGCCGGTGGGAGAATTACGCTGGAAACCTCCTCAGCCGGTACAACCCTGGCCGGGAATACGTGAATGCACGCGCTTCAGCGCTATCTGTCCTCAAAGTTATATTCCAGGCATCTCAGCCACAGGAATGTCTTTCAGCGAAGACTGCCTTTACCTGAACGTGATAACGCCTGCCCGGAGACCTGACGATAAACTCCCAGTCATGGTCTGGATGCACGGCGGAGGCTATACAATGGGCTGTGGCAATGACAGGATTTGGAACAACTACCGCCTGCCGCAAAATGGAGTGGTGGTAGTCACCCTCAACCACAGGCTGGGGCCTTTCGGTCTGCTGGCTCATCCCGCCCTCTCAAAGGAATCTCCCGAAGGCGTTTCAGGTAACTACTTATTCCTGGATATCATCGCCTCATTAAAATGGATACAGCGCAATATCGCCGCTTTCGGCGGTGATCCGGATAATGTCACCATTTTCGGCGAGTCCGGCGGCGGCGCTAAAGTCTCTATCATGATGACATCACCCCTGGCCAGAGGCCTGTTTCATCGCGCTATCTGCGAAAGCGGCACATCTACTGCAATTCTCCTGGCGAAATCACAGGCTGAGATGGAAAATTTGGGCCGGAAACTCTTTGCCAAACTGGGGATAGAATCCACTACTGACCCGCTGACCCAGGCCCGTGAGATATCTTGGGAAAAAATCCTTGACGCCGGTCTGGCCATGGAAGGACCCCGCGGTTCCAGCCCGCCAGTCCATATCTGGTCTCATGTTATTGACGGAAATCTGCTGCCGGACAGCCCCGGCAATTTATTTAAATCCGGAAATTTCAACGCTGTTCCGCTGGTGGTTTCGGCCAATCTGGGCGAATTAATTGGACCCGGACCTCTGGTAATGCCTTATATTATTTCATCCTACATTGAGATGCTGGAAGCCGTAAATAAAGCTGGAGCAAAAGGATACGCCTGCATTTTCGACCAGGTGCCTTCCGGTTGGAAAAATGAAGGCTGTAATTCCGTTCATTCTATGGAACTCCCTTATGTCTTTGGTGATTGGGACGATTCTACCGCCTGGTGGACCTCTGTCTATATGCTGGCCAAACAGGCCGGCGCTAAAACAGAGACGCCTGGTCTGGGCGTTATAGACAGGGGCATATCCGAAGCCATGATGGGACTGTGGGCCGGTTTTGCCAGGACCGGTAAACCGCAGACAGCGGGAGTGCCGGAATGGCCGGAATATACGGCTGGTACGGACCGCTATCTTAACATTTGCGGTGTATTAGAAGTGAAGACCGGATTTTCTAAGGTAGCTCAAACTCCCAAGAAGTAAACTCAGACGCATGGGCTGGTGTTACGCAACCGCCGCTCGAAATTCAGATTAAAGCGGCGGTTCTTACCTGGTCGTTACGGTCGAAATCAGCCCTGGCATCAAATCCGACCCTGCCAATGTATTTGTTGTACCGGAAAGATGGTACAGTTTACCTGCATTGAAGTAAAACAAACCGATGTTATTATCTACCCAGTTGTTTAAGACCGTATCCAGGGTTGTACCAGGAAAAATCTGAATGCCAGCGGTGCTGGTTAAAGTAGCTCCTACTTCGGTTCCGGAGGCCATTGACAAAGGCTCCAACAGTGCTATTGCTATCACCACATTGGCTAACATAACAATTGATATAAATCTAAAACGCTGCATCTTTTTTTACTTTATACAAATTCAATAACGCGGCCTGGGAGCCTATATTCTCCTCAAGAAGAGGTGACCAGGGCCCGCCCGTCTGAGGCTCTTCCGGGCTTCAGCAGATACACAAACAATTATGACATCATATATGATTTCCGGCTTGCCAAAAATACATGGTTATGTTACAAATACTTTAACTCTTCAATTCCGGAGAAAAATGCTTCCTTCTACCCCAAAGAAACCGGGTGAGTTTCCTGTTCTTTCCGGATTCGTGATCTGAACTGTTATAGAATAGTGGCTTACATAGCCCTGACAAATATTGTGTTGGGTGGATAGAACCAAAACGCAGCTATTGAAATTTCAGTAAAGGACAAACAAATGATCAAAGAAATTACCTTACAGGAACTAAACCCTGAAAAGTTTATCATTGAAAAAGTAAAGGAAATCCAGGATACGGTGGGGGACGGCACAGCTATCAATGCTCTCTCAGGGGGAGTAGACTCATCAGTAGTAACCCTGCTGGGACACAAAGCCTTAGGAAAAAAGCTTAAATCGGTCTTTATTGAAAACGGACTAATGCGACAGGGCGAACCGGACCAGGTTGTAGGGATCTTCCGTAAACTTGGCGTTGAGGTTGAGGTGGTGGATGCGAAAAAAGAGTTTTTCGCAGCGCTGAAAGGCATCATTAATCCTGAAGAAAAACGCGAAGCCATTACTCAGACCTTCTATAAAAATGTCTTTGGCCGTATTGTTCGTGAGAGCGGAGCAAAATACCTGCTTCAGGGAACCATACTTACTGATATAGATGAAACCGTCGCAGGTATCAAAAGGCAGCACAATGTTTTTGAGCAGCTCGGCATAGACCCGCATAAAGTTTTTGGCTACCGGATTCTAGAGCCTCTGATACAACTCCGAAAAGACGGCGTAAGAAAAGTAGGAAGGGCTCTGGGACTCCCGGCAGAAACTTTTGACCGCATCCCGTTTCCCGGTCCGGCCCTGGCGGCACGCGTCATCGGCGAGGCGACTCCGGAACGTGTTAACATTGTACGAAAAGCTACAATGGTAGTGGAGCGGAACTTGAAAAACACAGGGGCTTTTCAGTATCTGGCCATCCTTCATGAAGACCGTGTAACCGGAATACGAGACGGGAAACGCGATTTCGGCCAGCAGATAGAGGTCCGCTGCTGGAACAGTCAGGATGCCAGGACTGCCACACCGACCAACCTGCCTTTTGAAAAGCTGGAGAAGCTGGCACAGGAGATTTTAAAGGAAGTGCCGGGCGTAGTCAGTGTGACCTATAACATTGCCAGCAAACCGCCCTCCACCATTGAGGCGGTGTAAATTTAATTATGAATATTGACGGTTATGGCAAAATTCTGGAAGTAGATTTAACCCGGAGAACAATTTCCAGCCGCAAGATCGAGCCTGACTTCGCCCGCAAATACCTGGGAGGCGTAGGCTTCGGGACCCGGGTTGTTTATGACGAAGTGGGGACGGAAGTTGACCCTTATAGTCCACAGAACGTGATTGTCTTTGCTAACGGACCGTTTACAGGTACGCATGTTCCCTGCGGAAGCAGGACCGAGGTATCCACCAAACATCCCGAAACGCTAAGTATCGGCACCGGCAATACTGGGGGCGTCTGGGGCGCCGCTTTGAAGCACGCCGGCTTTGACTTCATCATTGTCAGAGGCTGTTCCGAGAAGCCGGTATACCTGTTAATCGATGACGCTAAGGTGATGATAAAGGACGCAGGAAACCTGTGGGGTAAAGATGCCCGCCGTACCACTGAACTTCTCCAGCAAGAGCTCTCTACCAGATTCAAGATACTGGCAATAGGGCAGGCCGGTGAGAATCTGGTGCGATATGCACACGTCCTTTTTGATTATTATCACGTAGCCGGGAGAAGCGGGGCAGGGGGTGTAATGGGCTCGAAAAAGCTGAAAGCAATAGCTGTTCACGGTACAGGGAGTGCCAAGGCAGCCAGGCCGGTTGAGTTCCAGGAAGCGATTAAAGAGTCCCGAGAACGCCTCAAAGCAGCCGATGCAGCCAACTGGAAGCCCGGCCCGGGTTCAATGGAAACTTTCCACAGGGCAGGTGAACTTCCCGGTCTGGGACGGGCAGACCAGTTGAAGTATTCCATCGGAAAGGGCGCCGTCTGCTGGGCCTGCTCGATGAATTGTTACAACGATATGGGATTGGTTAAAACAGGGAAATTTGCCGGTTTAAAAGAAAGCAATATAACCCGGACCCAGGTGATAGGGCTCTTTGGGCACACCCTTGGGGTAAATAATTTACCGGCTATTTGGGCCTGTAAAAACGTCAGCCAGAGGCTGGCCTTGGACTACGTTACGGTGACCGGCGTGATTAAATTCGTAATGGACCTGTTGAATAACGGCATTCTTACCAAAGCGGACCTGGATGACCTGGATCTGCGGCGCGGTAATGAAGACGCCATTATGGAGCTCATGCGGAAAATAGCGTACCGTGAAGGAATTGGAGACGTTTTAGCGGACGGTACGGCTGAAGCGGCGAAAAAAATCGGCAGGGAAGCTGAGAAATTTGTATCTACAGTTAAGGGCAGAGAAGGGGGACACATGAGCGTTCCTGAAGCCGGCCATGAAGGTAACTGGTGGTTTTTGGGATCCTTCACCAATCCACGCGGTGACCTGACCACCAGCACCCATTACACCACGGCGCAGCCCAATCCCAACTGGCCTGTGGAAAATTATGACATGCTGGCAGAGACCAGAAAGCAAATATATACCATGCCTCCTGAACTATGCCATACAACCTGGGAAGGCAAAGCAGCCATGCTCAAATGGTCAGAGGACCTGCATTCCCTGGTGGATGCCCTGGGACTCTGCTTTTTCCCTACTCATATGCGTATGGCCATTGGAGCCTACCGCATTGCCCGGCTGTATTCTGCTTTTACCGCTACGGATATATCTGCTGAAGAGATGATGGAGACCGGTGAGCGGCTTTTCAACCTTTTTAAAGCACATACAGTACGAAGCGGACTGACCAGAAAGGATGACCTGGCTCCAGGCTCTTTGCCAGAAGATAAACAAAGGCGCATGGATCTTTTTTTAGATGAATATTATGCGCTACGCGGCTGGGACATTAAGCTGGGCGTTCCTACTCGGGAAAAACTGACCGTTCTGGGCCTGGGAGACATCGCCGGAGACCTGGACAGGATGGGAAAACTACCTTAAATTGCTATAAGGGGAGACCCCTTATAGCAAACTTGTGCTCTAAATTCCCTCAATATAAACAGGAGAACTCAAATCCTCAACCAGTTACAATTGGTAAAGGATTTGAGTTCCGTATACTATTAAGCTATGCTTCCTGCGTGATGATAATACTATCTTATTTGTGAGGTTCCAGCGTTACATAATAGGTATCACCCAGATGGTTGGGATTAAGGAACTCACGGATTTTCCACTGGTATTCATAAACCAAAGGTTGGACAAAAGCAGCAGCCTTTTTTTCCTGCTCTTCTTTTGTCAAACCATAACCGTCATCTCGCCGGGAAATGGCATACATTCTTTCCATGGCTCCCAGGCCATGTTCCCGTCCGAATTTGGATGAAAGCTCGAAGTATTCATGGGTTTCCTCCACTGACCGCCTATCGTGTGAGTCAAAATGGGTGAAGTTCTCCCAGGCAGTCACTCCTCCACCACCAATACCACCCATGCCACCCATCATGCAATCGCCTCCGGCTGCCACGAAAGAATCGTGCTCCTGTTCCCATTTCCGCTTAAATTCTGCGGCGAGCTCCACTTTTGGACAGGAATAGTCCGGAGTCCCACCGATCCCGAAAGCTCCTTCATAGCCGCCGGCAAATAAGAAATTCAGGTTCTTATGTCCCAAGCGGAGCAGGAACAACAGGCTCCAGTTGGCGTAATCAGGCTCTTCCATAAAAGAGACTTTCCAGCCTCCGGTTTCGGCCAGTATTTTGTCCAGAACTTTCTCCTGCCAGTCAATATCTCTCTGTGTCATGCCGGCCAGAATGATCTGGAAATCCCGCTTCATCTCTTCGGTTTGCTTCAGCGTTTCAGGGTCCTTCAACAGCCATTCCAGATCGTTCAGAGTTTTTGTCGGATCGTTCAGAATTTTAATCGTAGCTACCTTAAGGTCGCGACCGAACATGGTATACTGGCGGTGCGAATAATACCCGCTGATCCCACTGTCCCAGATACGGTAAAGGCCGTTGGCATAAGCTTCCCATGAAGGCCAGGCTAGGGTGTGACCTACAATATTGGGTGGGAGCACCGCCCTGTAAGCAGGCGCAATGCCATCACTGGGAAGGTACGGAGGTCCCGGCCAGGGAAATAGCTTAATGGCGCATTTGGTAAAGACACCCATGGCTCCCATAGTTCCTGAATTGCCCATAATCAGACCACGCAGGCCAGGCCCGGGACCATCATCACAGAACCAGCCCAGTCCGGAGCCCAGTGAGCCTGATCGCAGGATTTCACCATCAGGCATTACCCATTCAAAAGCCAGTAAATTTTCCCGGAGAAGACCGCCAAAGAGAGCAAAGGGAGATGGCCCCCCATTAGCACAGGCGCTGGCCAGAGGAGAACAACTGGAACCGGCGCCAATCATGGTGGTATTCAACCCCACCTTCATGACCTCTGCCTGTAGTGTAGCTCCGATTACATAGGGCTCTATTACCGCATACTGGTTCTTCTCATTGATTTCCAGTATACGGTCCATGCGTTTCATATCCAGGGTAATGGCGTTATCATCGCAAATATTGGCCCTGGAAGTCCAGAATGTACTGGCAGCATGGAATTTAATTTTATGTTTATTGCAGAGCTTGACCACAGCCTGTACTTCCTCGGTGCTCCCCGGCATGATAACCGCTAGCCCACGGGGTGTGGAAACGTTATACGCAGGCCCCATATGGTGCTGGGCTTGCGCCATGGGGGTAACATAAGTGTCCAGGACCGCTGGATCATCCGAAAGGTTGTCCGGTCCTACAATATCCTCAAAAGCCTGATAAATTTCTTTCGTTAAGGCCATGTCTATTCTCCTTCTCTAAATTGCCTGCTGTACCAGTTCAATAATGTCCAGCACCTGCATCTTCTGTCCGCTGGCCTTGACAGAATCGGTAAAGTTACGTTCGCAATGGGCGCAGGCCGTAACCAGTACTTCCGCACCAGTGCTCACAGCCTCTGTAATCCTTTCGCCGGCTGTCCAGGCGGCAAAATCCGGATAAGCATCATAACACCCTCCGCCGGCTCCGCAACACCAGGCGTATTCACGTATCCTTTCCATTTCTACCAGTTGTAAACCCGGAATACTTTTTAAAACATTACGAGGAGGATCATAGATACCCCAGGCTCCGTTATAGCGGGGTTTAGGAGGATCATAGATAACTACCTGATTAAGGATTTTTCTTTCTTTGCCTTCCCATGGGACATAAGGTTCCCCCTGCCTGCCCAGGTGGCAGGGATCATGATAGGTTACTTTTAATGGAACTGCTTTTCGGAGCTTGATCTTATCCTGTTGAATAAGACGGTCAAGTAACTCTACTGTATGAAGGACTTCGACTTTAGAGCCCAGCTTCGGGTAAAGGTGTTTGAATGTATAATAACAATCAGAGCAGGAAACAACTATAGTCTTTATTCCCAGGGTTTTCCAGAGTTCAATGTTATTTTCCGCAAATTTGGTAAATTCTCCACGGTAACCCATTTGAAAAGCCCGCCCGCCACAGCAGCTTTCATTGCCACCCAGGATGCCGAAATCGACACCAGCTCGACTTAATAAGGAAATTACGGCATGTGGTACTTTCCGCAATTCCTCATCATAACTGTAACGGCAGCCGGCGAAAAAGGCGATTTCAGCCTTATCCTGAGCCACATTTTTGACATTGAGCCCATTGGTCCATTCATTCCTCCTGTCTTTGGGCATGCCGAGCATCATGGTATCTTCTTTACGGAGATGGTCAATTATAGGCATGTGCTGTGGAAGCAGTTGACCATCTGTAACCGCTCTGGCTTTCAATTCCAGGAGGTTCTCTAAAGGTTCCAGATTATAACGGCAGATCTTGTCAGCCACTGCACAGGAACCACAGGCCAGATCCTTATAAATTATATCCAGAACTCTGTCTGTATATTCGATCTTGCCATCAAGGAGCGATTTAGCAACCGCAAAACGCCCGCGGGCTGAATAAGCATTAAAATTGCTGTAGGCTATGCTGGGACAACCCTTGGCAAACCGCCAGCTCTTAATTTTATCCTGGGGTATCCATTTGCAATATGAACAGAGGCTGCAACGTTCCTGATCCGCCCTGTAATCTTCTAGTGCCATTTTTATTCTCCTTCTGTTTCCTTTTATTTAAAAGCAGAGCTTTCCCGGATTCATAATTCCTCTGGGGTCGAAAACGCTCTTAATGTTTTTTAACAGGGCTGCGCTTTTCGGATCACGCTTAAATGCAAGATTCGCCCAGATGCCGTAAGGACGGCTGAAAAAAGCTCCCTGTTCCATCAATGCATCGCTGGCTCTGGCATAAAGCCCCCGAGCTCGAGATACTTCTTCAGGTTTATCCGGATTATAGGGAAGGTTAAACTCACAATGACAATTAACGCCCTGAAATCTCGGCTGAATATAGACACCAATATCGGATACCGGATAACCTGCCGATTCGGCTGCGGAGGCCATGGATTTGATGAATTCAGGCGTTCGGTCCAGCGTGGTGATAAAAAAGAAGTCCTGACAGCCCCCCATGTAATCCAGTTTCCAATATGGCTCTCGGGAAGGATTGACAATCAGTTGCAGCATCTTTTCGCCGGTCACTCCGGTTAATTGCGGTAGAAAATCCAGGCTGTACTGGCGTGCGATTTCTTGAATATCTTTTTCCTGGAAACTCACTCTTTCAGCGGGCAACTCTTCCCGGCCGGCGATACCGACCAAAACTACCCAGGGTGGGAGCCTGGACTTGAAAGCTTTAACCTGGTCAGAATCTTTCCCGAGCACACTGGCCAGGGTGGTATCATTCATTAAGAACAGCTCATCTGCATATCTGAACTTTAAAATACGGTAAGTAAAATCCAGCAAATCCTTAAGCTGGTTGGCAGGTACAAAGAAAATCTTGTGTAAACGCGGCAGGGTTTCGCACCTTACCGAGGCCCAGGTAGCAATACCCATACTCCCCTGGGCGGCGGCCAGAAACCGGTAAAAATCAGTTTGTCCCGGCCCCGAAGGATCCATGGGTCTTTTCTCCTGGCTTTCCTGTTGAACCAGATCCATGACATCCATGCCGGCGCTGCCTGACCAGAGCCGATTGCCGTCTCCCCATATGATCTCCACGCAACGCAAAGGGTCCATTGAGGACCATTGATAACGGGCGTTTAATCTGGGCTCTCTTTCCAGAAGACTGGCCAGGACGGACTTATTCGCCCTTGGCAACAGGGAGGTTGAAAGCCGTAATCCTTCCCTTGCCAGCGCGGGTTGAAGCTCGCTGTAAGTTACCCCTGGTTCGATGACGGCTATGCGGTTTCGCCGGTTGATGTTTAAAATTCTTTTCATGCCGCTGAGATCGATAATCACCGCTTCAGAAACACTGGGAACAGTATCGCCATGGAAATGGGGTGGCCCAGAGCTGACCGGTACCAGAGGCGTCCTGTTCTGGTTAGCCCATTTGACGATCTTCTGGATCTCTTCCACATTCCCGGGTTTAACCACCAATCGAGGCTTCATAGCCCGGGCAAAACTCTGGTCGCGTGAAAAGCTATCCAGGATTTCCGGATTGTCTTCTATATTACCCTGGCTGATTAAGGTAGCTAGCGCGGCGGCTGGGTTATTCATTCTGATTCCCCCTTTTTTTGAAAGTATGAAACGACTTAATAAATCATTTAAACAGTTAATATTCCATTTCTGGCTCTTCCAGACATCCCCGATATATCTTGAAGATTTTCGGATGATGCTGAAAGCTATTTAATATATGACTGTACTACAAAAAGGTAGTATTTAAATATTTTGGTTAGAAATTTATCCTCAAAAATTAGCTTATAATACAATTCTAAGACTTTTTTACACTTGAGCCATATATGAATTTAACGAAATTAAGATACCGGCTGTTAAACCAGCATTTTTCGTTTCGTAAAAATATCGAAATCCCTTTATGATTAACTATAATGTCTATATTTTTATCCTTTGGTACCTGCTCTAACAAAGAAGAGTAATATTTAATCAGGCGACAACCACATCTCGAAAGTTAATGCGCTTTCAAACCATGAGAAGTCATTACTGCCGCAAAATCGCCAGGCATAATAAAATACTCGCCCTTTGATTCTTTCCTGGCTTGAGAATCATGCCCAATGGGATCCTGGTCCAAAGGAACTCCCTGGTTAATCATGGCCTTTCTAACCAACTTCCCATCCAAATTTCTGGGGGTAATGTTTTCCTTAATACATAAAGTGGAAGCTGTCGCAGCCGCCTGACCGGTGCACATCGAAGGCGCGATTACGCGTACTGCTGCGATGGCATTAAACTCAGCCGAAACGCATCTTCCCGCCACCAAAAGATTTTCAATCTTGAGAGGAACTAGAGAACGGTAGGGAATTTCACAATATTCCAAGGGATTTACACGGGCTTCATACCCACCCGGCTTAACAAATGGGTGCATTTCATCATTACATTGAGCCGGTCGGCAGACCGCAGGCTCTCTGGGTACTGCCAGGTGTATATGTCTTATGCATCCCTGCCTGGCACTGGTAGGATGATGGGTATCAAAGAACTCAGTAAATCTGGCAATTCCATCCTCAAATTTTTGAGCGCAAGCTACATCTTCATCCTTAAGTATATATTCACCGACAATTCGTCTTGAATCGCGTACACCGTGTAAACTAGCCAGGCCGGATACCCTGCTTCTTTCGAACCCCGGGACGTATTTCCTGAAAAATTTTTCCATCCAGATGATTTGCCGGTGCTGTTCAATAATTTGCCTGGTGAGGTCCTCCACATCTGTATTGCATGTAAAGAAACTATGAGTTGTCATTACAGTGATATCGGAATCATCTTCAGACGTATTGGGCACCGGACAGATTAAAGCTGTGGGGAAAATGAAATAAGGAAGATCGCCATTCTGCACCGCTTTCTCTTCAAGCTCAGCCAATAAGGAAGCTTTTGAGGACAACATGTTCCCAGCTTTGGCTTTTTCTCTCCAACCTCGCATTGCTTCACTGTACTTGCTCATGTTCACGTTGGCCATCCGGAAAGCCAGAGTAGTGGACATATTCAGCCCAGCATATTGCGGGCTGCCGACTTCATAGGGCACTCCGGCAAAGGCGGAAACATCTGCATCTCCTGACGCATCAATTATAATCTTAGCTGATATCAGCATTTTACCAGACTTGGTATGACAAACAACTTCTTTAATATTGTTGCTTTCCATTGAGACATCAATCACGTACGTCCCGTACAGTATCCTGGCGCCGGCTTCCAGAAGCATATTCTCCAGTGTGAATTTTGCTTTTTCAGGATCAATTGCAGGGGCATGAGGACGGTTGACCAAATAGCCGTCTGCATTCATCCGATCCAGCCATTCTTTACAATTGCCATCAATCCCGCCAACCACGCTAGTCACCAGTCCATTAGTAGCCAGCCCGCCCAGAGAAATCTGGCTTTCCACCAGTAAAGTCTTCAGGCCATTGCGCGCAGCCGTTAATGCGGCTGATACTCCGGCAACGCCTCCTCCCACCACCAGAACGTCCATATCAAATCTCTTCCGGTTAAACATCCACATTTTTCTCCGTATGCGCCCCTCGAGATGATTTCATTTATGTTTGAATTCCAATCGCACTCGTTTCAATGTACCGGTTCCGATAACATTATCTTCGAACGCTGCAAAACTGCGATCTTTCTAAGTATTTATTGAGGCGCTTATACGATAATTTTGACATAAGTGAAATTGTGAAGTCTTAGTTACCCAAATTAAACATCAGTTGAGATTAAAGGAGCTTAAATATATTAACCAAAATAGTGAGATACACTCACGCTTATCTTAGGCTAATTAATTTGGCTTTCAAACTATAATGATTTTAAAGAAAGCATCTGCTCCGTTCTAAAATTTATAATGACACTCGTTTTTTAAAAAATCCCACCTAGTCATATTTGACTACATATATGACATTTCCCTTCGAATAGTATATAATGCTAGTTGATTATTGTCAAGAATGTTCCCCGACATTACATCTTGACTAAATTGACAGGCATCTTTCAAAATGAACTGGCAAAAACTTGCTTGGTTTTATATACTGGATAAGTTTGACTTAAAACTAATTCAGGTATGTCAAAACCTGATGGAAGGATATCTTCTATAACAGGTTAATGAAAGATCATTCAAAATACATGATCGATTATAACAAACAATGATTAATCAAATAAGTAATGAAAACAGAAAAATAACCACACAATCCACCTGGATGTTATTCAATCTTACCCGGAACTCAGTGTACAGGCTGCGCGAACTGGAACTGGCCCAGTTTGGACTCACTGTTGAACAATCCACCATTTTATCCATTCTTATTAACCGTGGAGGAGCAACCACTGTTAAAACCATTGAATATTTGACCCTGCGCCAGCATCATTCTATCTCGACACTTGTCAACCGGATGATCAAAATGAATCTGGTAACCAGGTACAAGAGTCCAGATAGCAAAAAATTTGAAATCCTGATTACTGAATACGGAGAAGATTTGTATAAAAAAGTACCTATCCGCTCCATGGAGATGCTTTTTTCAACCTTAAAGTTAAAAGAAAGAGAACGATTATATAACTATTTAAATACTCTTTTAGCAAGAGCTCGTGATTTGCTCGGTCTTTCTTTTATGCCGCCATTCCTGCGCTATATCAATTTGGAGAATGATAATGGGGAAAAGAATCGAAAGGAAAATGATGATGTAACTAACCCGACTTTTTTTGAGTTATGGATGGCATTTAATCGCACACGTAACTCGGTGTACAGACTGCGTGAGCTGGAACTGGCCCAGTTTGGGCTAACCGTTGAACAATCCGCTATTCTTCATCTTCTTATTAGCTGCGGGGGATCAGCCACTGCTAAAACCATAGAGTATCTGACCCTGCGCCAGCACCATTCTATCTCCACATTAATCAACCGGATGATCAAAATGGATCTGGTAACCAGGTATAAGAATCCAGACGGTAAAAAATTTGAAATCCTGATTACCAGACATGGAGAGGATTTGTATAAAAAAGTACCTATCCATTCCATAGAGATGGTCTTTTCCTCTTTAAAAGTAAAAGATAGAGAACGATTGTATGCTTATTTTAGTATCCTTTTAGAAAAAGCCCGTGATTTACAGGGGCAATCATTTGTACCAGCTTTCCTATTGAAACAATCCCAGGAGAATTTGTAGTATTATTATCACAATCCATCTACCAGGATTTTTTGCTACGTTTAATAATTGGGGAAACATAAGCCATGGCTTGGAACAGGCGTGAACGACCCCTGGAGTAATCAAGTTGAAGAAAAAAATACTTTTAACGCGCCCTCTTGAATTTGGTAATTTGACCGTAGAGAAATTAGCTCAAGAGCTGGATATTATTCTGAGCCCGGGAGCCGCTGAAAAGGATATTTTACCGCTGGTCAGGGACGTACATGGCGTCATAGCTCATGGTACCAGCATAACGGAAGAAACCATTGATTCAGCTCCTTTGCTGGAGGTTATCGCTACGCCCCAGGTGGGATTTGATAAAATTGATGTAAAGGCAGCTACTAAGGCTGGTATAGCAGTAATTGCTAATACCGGGCTGGCTCCCGATACTGTGGCTGAGTTTACCCTGGGACTGATGATTGCGCTGGCCAGACGTATTGTTCAATCAGACCGTGATTTACATCAAAAAAAGGACTGGTCAGTAAGGTCAGCCTACCTGGATCCTGGCCGGAACATGGGAATTGATCTCCACGGCGTTACCATTGGACTGGCAGGTTTTGGTTATATTGGGAAGTCAGTGGCTCGTTTGTGCCAGAGGGCTTTTTCTGCCCGTATCTTAGCTTTTGACCCGTTTGTTGACCGGGAACAGATGCAGGCTCTAGAAGCTGAGAAAAGGGACAGCCTGATAGAAATGGTTCGCGAAGTGGACTTTCTTTCATTACATATGGCTTTAACCAGCGAAACCAGGCATTTAATCAATGAAACCATTTTGCGAGCCATGAAGCCTGGGGCTTATTTGATCAATTGCGCGCGTGGTGAAGTTGTAGATGAGAAAGCTCTGGTAACGGCCTTACAAAATAACTGGATCAGGGGCGCAGCCATAGATGTATTGGAAGAGGAACCACTCAATGAGAGAAATCCTCTGTTGGATATGCCGAACGTAATAATAACTCCACATATCGCCGGTATAACTGTTCAATCCTCTTTTCAGCGAGGGGAAGAGATAGTTAAACGCATACTGGAGATATTCGCGGGTAAAAAACCTCAGGGTCTGGTCAATCCGGAAGTATGGCCAAAATATCTTCAAAAAATAACATATTAATTCGAGTATAAAGCAAACCCCTGCCAGATCAGGTTTTATCAATGTTCTGCGCAATCGCCTGGCTTAAGCGGTAATTGCGGACCAGAGAAGAAAGCGAAAAGAATCCCACCGCAATCACTGCCACGGCACTACCGAGAATCACGGTAATCAACTGTGGTCCACCTGCCAGGTCCGAGCCGAACCCAGCCAGCAGACCCCCTACAGGCATCAGAGCTGCATTCAAGTTAACCACTGCAGTCACCCTGCCGCGCAAGTTGTCAGGGATAGAAAGTTGCAGCAGGGTTTGATTAGTAGTAAGAAAAATCATTTCAAAGAAACCCACTGCCACGAAAATTATTAAAGCGTGCCAGATTGTAGTCATAAAGGCTAAACCGACCATTAACGAACCGAGGATGATAAGGGCGGAGAGTTGAATCACCCCTCTCCGTTCTGCACGGTTTAAAAAAGCCGCCGTTAATAGGCCTCCCAAAATACCACCCACGCCGGTAAAGGCCATGATGAGTCCTAATGTATCGGGTCCACCGTGAAAGACATCCTGGGCATAGATTGGGGCCAGCACGTTAAATACCGGTACAATGAACAGGGGAAGCAAGAAACCCATGCCCATAAAGGTTTGCGTAGCGCGTGATTTGGCCAGATAACGTGCTCCCTCCCGGATATTTTGCAGCGGAGAGCTGTGTTTAGTGGCGGTTGGTGATTTACTGAACTGAATCCGGTAAATACTGATCATCACAATAACATAAGCACCGGCCTGGACCAGGAAGTTGCCCCCAGGGCCGAACCAGACTATCAAAAAGCCTCCTATGGCAGGACCAATGGAGCGCATTAAGCCCCATCCGGTCTGAATCAAGGCCAGAGCGTTGGGAGTGAATGCACGCAGCACCAGGTTAAACACTACCACCTGACGGTTGGTATTATCAATAGTCTGAGCCAGACCGGCTAAAAAACTAAAGATAAAAAGGTAATATAGATGAGGAGTGCCGAAAATCAGAAAGAGTCCCAGGGTCAAAGTGATCAGGAATAACCAGCAGTTATTCATAATCATAAGCCTGCGTCTATCCAGCCTGTCTATCAGGAGTCCGGCCACAGGCACAATCCCTAATGAGGCGGCTGCTCTGGTCAGGTTGAGATAACCCAGCATGGCGCCGGAGCCGGTAATGT
>CAYLRY010000049.1:0-22763 GCA_964386535.1 uncultured Dehalococcoidales bacterium
TGTATACCGTGATGACGTAACTGACTTCATCACCTTTCTTCGACAGGCTGTCTCCGGTCTTCGTTACCTCTATCGACGGCTGGAATAACTCTACTTCATGAAAATTACTTGCCTCTACATCATAACTATCAAATCCGGCAGGATGGTAATGCACTGTGGCTGTATTTATAAGAGGATCAGGGTCTCCCGGCTGCACAGTATATGTATAGGTAAAGCTGCCGCTTTCTCCATATTCCAAAAACTTAAGGTCATCAGGAAAGGTTATCCCGCTGGTCACCAGACTATCGCTGAAGCTGTCCCACACCAGGTACGGAGTGCTTGATGTGCTGGTGTTTGTAATCGTTACTTCATAGGTTACCGTATCCCCTACCTTGGAGAGCGCATCGCCTGTCTTGATCAATTCTACTGAAGGATGAATTACCTGAACAGGTATATTTTTATTCCCGTCCACGCTGTAAGGCGGTGTAACATCATAATCGGCATGGAAACTAGTTAAGGCATAAGCCACCGTGACACCTGGATTCAGAGGGATATTACCTAAATCAACAGCCAGTTCAGGTACTATAGTGGCGCCCCCGCTGCCGTTGTAATTATAGGATACTGAGCTCCCTACTGCTAAATATAGGTCAGTTACAATATTCATTTGTGGTCCATATGCATCGATAGCGCCGGTAGGACCCGGGGGAGAGAAATAGATGTCTACATAGGCTGGTTTGGCATTAGGCACCAGTGAGTTGTTAAATATCGTAATGGTGTAATGCACTGTGCCGTCGGGTTCGATATATGACTCAGCTATCGAAAGAGCGATATCGACACTGTTCCCTGTCCCAGTTTGTGCTGTAACTGGTAAAGTCAGGGCGAGTGTCATTAACACCATTACAGCCGCCATCGCCAGTATAGTTAGCAGTCTATTTTTCACCTTTATGCCTCCTTGTAAAATGGTATAGCCTGGCAATCAAATGTTTGTTCTATAAAAATACTATTAACCTAACAGCTCGACTTTTTGTTTTTTATATATTCATTTTATATCTATTATAACGTGAGGCTCCTGTAATCATGCGGAGCCTCACATTTAATCTTATACAGTTATATCATTAATCTTCAGGGATATTGAAAGATATACCCCATGATACTACTGCTGCGTTTGCTTTCTCATTCTGCGGATAACCAGGAATCCAATGACTCCGCCCAGACCAGCTATTAATAGACCTGTCCCCAGGTAGGAACCTGCCGGCACACTGGGTGGCGGCGGTGCTTCTTCTACATAAACAGTAGTAGTCGCATATTCTGAGCTGTATGTTGGAGGAGTAATTTCGGTACCCAGGCTGTCTATTCCAAAGCCGGTGGCATAGAAATGAGTGGTAGCTACCAGATTTCCCGTGGGTATACCTTCCCATCTCCAGGTTTCTCCCACATCCAGTACTCCCTGTGTTCCGGGAGCAGCCGGATCCGTAGAAGCTACAAAATAGATTGAGCTTCTCTCAAGTTTTAAAGTGGAGCCGCCGCTCAGTTGAACATAGACGCCATTCAAAGGATCATTTCCAGTATTTGCCTCAGTAACCGTTAAAGTTGTGCCTGAGTTCATTGGAACAGTTGTTAGAACGGGAGTAATTGTTACCTGTGTATTTGGTCCCAGAACTTGAACTGGTATATTTTTTGAACCATCAACGCTATAGGGAGGTGTAGCATCATAATCTGCATGGAAGGCGGTGTAAGCATAGGCTACTGCAACACCCTGGTTAAGCGGGATAGCACCCAGATTGACTGCCAGGGCAGGAACCGCCGTAGCGCCTCCGGCGCCGTTATAGTTGTAAGATGCAGAACTGCCTACGGTTAAATACAAATCGTTGACAATGGATATTGGGCTTCCATATGCGCCTATTGCACCCGTAGGACCAGGGGGAGAGAAGGTAATGTCCACCCAGGCGGGTTTAGCGTCAGGAACCAGTGAATTATTGAATACTGTGATGGTATAATGTACCGTTCCGGTGGAATAGGTATAGGATTCAGCAATCGAAAGTGCAATATCTACACTATTGCCTGTTCCCTGTGCCATCACTGGTGTAGCAAAGGATACCAATGCCATTAAGAGAGTAAACGCGATTATAATGGAAAAAACTTTCTTTTTCACCTGGCTTGCCTCCTTATATATGTAAAAATATTTTTTATTTTATTACTCAATTTTATTATATGACATTCTGCGGATTACTTCCGGATCTATTTCCTGGCCGAAGGCCTTCTCTTCAAATATTTGTCCTCCTTTTAAGCCGGATTTAAAACCAATCGACGCTTCCGAACCAGGAAGCAGGATCGGTAGATACTTTTTAACACAATATTAAGCAATTGTCAATAAGCAAAAAGTTTTTCCCGATATATATTCAATTTTTTTATTTACCTGTAGCTAAAAAGTCCCGTCAGTCATTCTTAGAAGGACTGCTGTTTATATTCACTTTCATCATTTCCGGCCCCTCTGCCGGCGTATTGGTGCCGAACCGGCTGAGCCCGCTGGCAGTGCCGAACCAGACGCTGCCCTCTCCATCAAAGGCTATAGAATAGACAAAATTGCTGGCCAGACCCTGGACAACCGTGTAATTTGTCCAGTCTTTCCCGTCATATTTGCTGACGCCCTGGCCCCAGGTGGCGCACCATAAATTGCCCGCGCCATCCTGAGCGATATTTACCACGCTGTAGTCTGCCAGCCCGCTCTCCCGGCTGAACATTTTCAGCATATCACCTTCTACTTTGCCTATACCCGCCTCTGTCCCGATCCAAACTTCTCCTGAGCGGTCAACATACACTGCATAGACTGCCTTAAAGGTTGTCCCTTCTGAAGGACTGTAGGTGGTCCACTTTGAACCTTTTATAGTGCATAGTCCGCCGTCCGTCCCTATCCAGGCGTTTCCCTCATAATCAAAGGCAATAGAAAATATTTCATTGCCCGCCAGACCGTCATTTTTGGTCAGAGTATTCCATTTGGTTCCATCGAAGCGGGCTATCCCCGCATCAGTACCCACCCAGACATACCCTTTTCTATCAAAGGCAATTGTATGTACATTGCCGCTGGGAAGCCCGTTGCTGACGTTATAGTCCACCCAGTTTTTACCGTCAAATTTGCTGACGCCGTATCCCCAGGTACCGCACCATTTGTTGCCCTGGCTGTCAACTGCCACAGAGTATACCTTATGACTCACCCGCTTTTTGCTATCGCCGCCGGTATAGCTGTAAGTAGTCCAGGTGGTAAAACCTGTCCCATTCACCTTGCTGAGGCCTGCTTCTGTGCCCAGCCATGGATTATCAATCTTATCCACAGTCACAGCATATACGTAGTTGCTGGGCAGTCCGCTGACGCGGGAGTATACGTACCAGTTCCGGCCGTCAAAGCGGCAAACCCCACTGCCCCAGGTCCCGAACCACTGAGAACCGTTTTCATCCGGACAGATGGCCATTACAGTATCGTTAACCAGGCCGTTGGCTGTATTGAAGGCGGTATAATTGCTCCATTTGCTTTCATCGAATTTATTTACTCCCCCCTGCAAAGTCCCCACCCACAGGTTTCCGTCTTTATCAGCCGATATACTGTATATCTTATTGGTGGTAAGCCCGTCTCTGGTAGTATAGCTGTTCCATTTGGAGCCGTTAAACCGGCTGATGCCGGCCTCTGTTCCCACCCATATATTATTATTCCGGTCTGTTTCGATGGCATATACTGAGTTGCTTACCAGCCCGCTGCCGGTGTTAAAGGTGGTCCAGCGGTCGCCCTCTAACCGGCTGACTCCCATATCGGTGCCGGCCCATAGATTACCCGATTTGTCGATTGCCAGGGTACGCACATTATTGCTGGCCAGTCCGCTTTCCTTTTGATAAGTAACCCAGGTGGACCCGTCAAATTTGCTGATGCCCCCTCCGAAGGTGGCTATCCATTTGTTTCCCTTATTATCAATGACTATATCCCTTACGTTATTGTCCGCCAGCCCGTTATCCCTGGTATACTGCGACCATTTTGTTCCATCAAGCAAGCTGATGCCGGCATCTGTGCCGCACCAGAGGTTCCCGGCGCTGTCTACCGCAACGGACAATACCTCATTGCTCAAAAGTCCGTCTCTTTTGGTGTAATTCGTCCACAATTTACCGTCAAACCGGCTAACGCCCGCGTTGGTGCCCACCCACAGATTACCCCGGCTATCTTTTTCTATATCATAAATACCGCTGCCCAGAGGATAGTTTCCCGCAGAATAGGTCTTCCACTGGCTGCCGTCAAACTGGTTTAAACCGCCGTCAGTGCCGAACCACAGGTTGTCCTGTGTATCCAGCACTATTGCATAAATCTTCTCGCCGGACAGACCGTTCTCCTTTTTATATGTTGTCCATTTTGCACCATCATACATGCTCACTCCGGCTTCGGTGCCTGCCCAGAGATTTCCTTTTTTATCAAAGGCAACTGCACGTATGTTATTATCCGCCAGGCCGTCTTTGCTGTCGTAACTGGTCCAGTTTGTACCGTCAAACCGGCTGATGCCTGCACTGGTTCCTGCCCACAGGTCTCCTTTTTCATCGATTGTAAAGGAATATACTTTGTTGCTGGCCAGCCCGCTTTTGTTGTTAAAACTCGTGAATTTTAAATCGTCATATTTGATCAGGCCTGCATCCGTACCAAACCATTTTATGCCTGTGTTGTCAATAAAAATCGAATATACATTATTACTGGGCAATTTTTCGTCCACATCATAAACCAGCCAGCCGGTTCCGTTATATTTATTGATACCGCCTCCCCAGGTGGCTACCCAGATATTTCCCTGGTTATCAGGGCTCAGGGCATAAACATCAGTGGATGACAGCCCGTCTTTCTGGGTATATTGCGTCCACTTATTCCCATCATATACACATACGCCGGCGTCCGTTCCAAACCAGATTTGGCCTTTTTCATCAATTCCTATGGAGCGTACAAAATTGCTAATCAATCCGCTGTTGGTGTTGGTGTATTTTATGCAGGTGCCTTGGCTGAGGTTATAATCCAGGACGCCGCCCTGAGTCCCCACCCACAAATGATCGTTTAGAAATTTCATACTGGTAATGAAATCAGTGTTGGAAATGGTCTGCCAGACATCCGGATATTTTATGGATGGAGTCTTTAAAGGTTCAGGCGTAAAGGTGGTGGGCACAGGGACCAGGATTCCTGGAATGTCCGTAGCTTCCATGGTCAAAATAGTTCCAGCAGGCCTGGTGGTCTCAGATGTATTCGTCTGTTTTACAGTACAGCCGGTTAAAATTATTACCAAAACGACAACAATGATAATATTGTATGTCAACCTTTTCAAGGGAAAACCTCCTGAATAGAAGCTGTGTGGAGCTTCTTAATAATTTCCTGTGAAGCTATATACCTTCCGCCCGCCCTTCATAGAGATGCATCTTTACCATGATATTAATATCAATTTCAAAAGTCAATCAAACTTTGGATTATTAGCATTAGTTTTGACGGTATCAAAATGAAAAGTTATAATAATACGGTCAAAGGTAAAAATATTCCTTTTTTAAGCATCTTATAAACAAGCCTCCTCTTCACCTTCCTGCCATGGCTTTGCATATGGATGGGTGTCCGAGTGGTTTATGGTAGCGGTCTTGAAAACCGCCGTCCTGCGAGGGACCGTGGGTTCGAATCCCACCCCATCCGCCATTTTTTTACGTTTTTTGTTTTTTCCATGATAACAGGCGGCGCCATAAAGGTACAACCTGAGAGTGTCCCCTGACCTGGGGAAAAGCTGCCTGAGCCTGCTGTAATAGTACATGCAGTTCCTGTACTTCCCTTCTGCGGGCTTCCAGCTCAGTTTCAAGTATCGATATTGTCTTGCGCAGGGCTTCTATTTCAGACGAATTATGGCCGTCATTGTTTTTACCCGCCTTCTCTTCGGCTTCTTGAGTTACATTATCAGGTACCTCTATCATGTACATCTCACCATGGGCGGACGGTACCTTGCGCGCCTTGATTTCGCCTTTGCTTATACGCCTGCGTATGGTATCCATAGACACGCCCAGGCGTTCTGCTGCCTGGGCAATGGTTAGTTCCTGCATAGTATCCCCTTATTTTTTATTTAAAAAAGATAGTACAGCGGGTATTTTAATATCAGCAAAGTTCGTCCGGCTGATAATATGCCTGCTTAGGCTGCAACTTGGCTCCATCTGTATACTGCCTGACTGCCCATAAGCAATCCATAGTCAAAGCTTATGCATATGCCTGGGCATTTAAAAATAAACGTGTAGCTATATATTATATATAGGAAGCTCACCTGCCGTTAATAATCGCAGTCTGGCCTTCTATACCAGCAGCCTGATTAGTTCCTTGATATCCTTGATTTCTTCCAGATTCTCCACCATCTTTAAAGCCTGCTCCGATCTGACCGTAGACAAAGTGCGTGAATAATTTACATTGGACCTGAATTTTTCTTCTATTTCTTCCCGGCTTAAAGGATTTTTGTTGCGCTCCCCCCTGGCTACCCCGGTATGAGCCCTGAGCAACCTGCCGTCCTGCATTCTGACATGGATTTCAGTTGGTTTGGGGTCACCATCAGGTGTACAGGACACCAGATCCATTTTATTTATAAGCCTGTGTATCTGCGGATCTCGCATATTATCCTCTGTGAAATGCTCTGGTTTAACGCCCTTCCGCAGAAAGGCATTAGCTACTACATACCTGAGGCTAAATGCTCCATCTATTTGAGGCGTTTCTCCCATTATAAAAGGCTGAGCCGTAAAACCCCTGATAACGGAAGGACTCAGGTAAATCTTAATACTTTCTATGTTCTCTGTCTTAAATCCATCCATACTGCCGATTTTCAATGCACAGTCAATGGAAGGATGGGTTGCTCTACAGCATGAGTACGGTTTATGCACACAGTCAGCATAATATTTCTTCCCCAGGTCTTTAACCAGTTTTTCAGCATTGTGATCCCTGCAATATAGAGCAAAGTATCCATGTTCTCCGAAAAAGGGGTCTTTTACCCCGGAGAACCCCTGCTGCGCCAGTTCAGCCGAAAAAATACCATTCCTGGCTGCCAGGGCAATGGGCAGTTTAAAAGCCGGGGTTTTTGCCCAAACCACGTCCAGAGTACCTGCCAGTTGGTTCAATACAATACCCAATGAGTTATGTACCTGCTGCCGGTCCAGTCCCAGCAGCCTGGCTGCAATGGCTGTTGCGCCAAAAGCATTAACGGTCCCCGTATTGTCCCAGCCCAGATCAAAATTAAAACCGGAAGCTACAGCCAGGCGTGACGCCAGATCGTCGCCTATTGCCAGGGCAGTGATCAGGTCCCTGCCGCTGGCGGATTGGCGCTCTGCCATGGACAGAGCAGTGGACACGGTGGTTCCGCTGATATGGGCGGGACTGGATGTGTCTTCACCTTCAGCTTCCACCGGCTCGAAATCATGGGAGCGCATCATAAGGCTGTTTACCATCGCCGCATTATGTGCAGGGCCTTTCCATCCGTGCACCAGCACGCTGCTCTCTGCAGAGCCGCCCCATCTTCTGACCAGATCCAGCATCATGCGGCAGCCGGCTGCATTGGCACCGGCTATACAGCATCCCAATGCATCCAGTATTCTCAACTTGGTGTTCTGTACGCTGGAGTTGTCCAGTGATTCGAACCTGGTCTCTACCACATTATTTACCAGTGCTTCAGTCATATTCATCTTCAAGTCCTCCCGTATAAAGTAAATCGATTCCTAAAGTGCTGGTTTAGTAAACGATTCTAACTGGAGACCCTCATGAGTGTCAAATTGATTTTTGCTTTTAGACCCTGGGTTTTGTTTTTAGTTTCGAGTTTAATATTTCGAATTTCCGGTTTACCCGGTTCAGGATATTCCTTGATTCACCATCAAACAAAGCTAAACGAGCGTGGATATTTTTCAACAAATTGGTGCAGAAACCTTGTGCCTATTTGAAGCTATTTGATGGCGGATTTGGGATATTGTATACCTCTTGCAAAGCTCATATAATTGTGACACGAAGGAGGTATTCCGGCTATGAATAATAATGTTAATCATATCATTACTGCTGATGTTGTGGTAGCAGGGTCAGGCATTGCTGGTTTAACGGCAGCCCTTTCCGCTGCTGAATCCGGAGCCAAAACTGTTCTTCTGGAAAAGGGGCCCACCTTTAATGTACGCGGACTGCATAATGCCGCCATCAACAGCCGGCTGCAAAAAAAGGCGGGTGTGGTAGTGGATAAAGACAGTGTTATTTCCACTATTATGGAGTTCGGCGCCTACCGGGGCGATCAGCGCCTGGTCAAGCTCTGGGCAGATAATTGTGATCTGGTTATGGACTGGCTGCTGGATATGGCTGAAGCATCAGGGATAAAAGTGGTTCTGGATACCACCGTTAAACCCTGGTATTTCCCCCATTATCCACTGATCCATGTTTTTATGCCTGAACGCCAGGTCACCCTGGCTAAAATGCTGCAAAACCGCGCCATTCAACATGGAGTTGAGTTTTATTATCAAACACCTGCTGTACAGCTTCTTAGAGATGGACAGGGCAGGGTGAGCACTATCATAGCCCGCCGCCAGACCGGTGAACTTATCAGATTCAACGCAGGAAAAGGGATTGTACTGTGTACGGGTGACTACGGCGGCGATCGTAATATGTATGAAAAATACTTTAACTGGGGAAAAATGACTGAGTTGAAATGTGCATATGAAGGCGGCTGGAATACAGGAGACGGCCATAAAATGGCCCTGGAAATAGGGGCTGCCATGGATGACACCCCACACTGCGCCATGCTTTTCGACTTTGCTGTTTTTAGTCAGAACGGTCTGTTTAACCTGGCCCGGCAGCCCTGGCTCTATGTGAATTTAAACGGGGAACGTTTTATGAATGAAGACCTGCCCTGGGGCTACGAATGTAATCAGATTTTAAGACAGGCAGAGAACAAAGCCTGGTCGATTTGGGATGCCAAGTATGAGCGGGAAGTCCCCATTATGCGCAGCCAGTGCTGTAAAAATATGGGCCCTCCTACTTATTTGTGGAATCCCCAGCAACTGGAAGAAGCCCTGGACAAAGGCCAGGTATTGACAGCCCTGACTATTGACGAACTGGGGCGCAAAATGGGAGTACCTGTTCATACCTTCCAATCGTCCGTAAACCGGTATAATGACCTGGCCAGGCAAAAGAAGGATTTGGACTTTGGTAAGCATCCCGACCGGCTGACGACCCTTGAAAGACCCCCTTATTACGCCTGTCAGATGGAGGTACGTTATATGGTCATTCTCAGCGGGCTTAAAGTCAATACCAGCCTTCAGGTTCTGGACCGGGAAGGCCGGGTCATCCCTGGACTTTATGCTGCCGGCAATACCTCAGGCTCGTTTTTTGGCGGCAATGTTTATTCCACCACCACCCCCGGTCTGACCCACAGCCGGGCCTGGACATTTGGTCGCCTGGCTGGATTAAATGCTGCCCGTTCTCTCGTATAAATTTGGTATAAAGACTTTCTGCCGCTTCAAAAGAAAATTTTTTCAAAATAGGCTTTTGACCACTGCTCCTGGTTCTATGCCGAATTGCCAGGACCGGGCAATTCAATGCTGAAAGTACTGCCGTGTCCTAGCCTGCTGTATACCCGGATCTTACCTCCATGGGCTTCAACAATGTGCTTTGATACAGCCAGTCCCAATCCCAGACCTGGTATCTTTTCATGGTCCTGTTTAACCCTGTGGTAAGGTTTAAAGATCCTTTCCTGATCCTCTTCCGATATACCTATCCCTTCATCTCTGACTTCAATAATAATCCTTTTCCCCTCAGTTCTGGCTTTTAGCTCTATCCGCCCTTCAGCAGTACTGAATTTACTGGCATTTGAAAGCAGGTTAATAAGCACCTGCTCCATACGTGATGGATCGATCTCAACTGTTGAAAGATCAGACGGTAAATCTACAAGCAACTGTTGTCTGCTCCTGCTTAAACCTGGACTAAATCTGGCTGCCACTTCCTCTAAAAACGTACGCAGGTCCATGATTTGTTTGTTTAAATCAACCTGTCCCCGTGAAAAACGAGCCAGGTCCAATAATTCTTCTAATCTGGTTGAAAGTGCCTCAGCACTGATAAGAATATTGTCAACCAGCTTTGCTTTGATATTTCCGGTCTCTTGAAGTGACTTTTTCAGTAAGTTAGAGGAGATCAGGATAGGAGTAAGGGGGTTTTTTAGTTCGTGGGCCAGGATATCTATAAAAAGTCCTCTCACCCTGGCTTCTTCCTGTAATTCCTGACGTTGTTCCTTTTCTTTATGGTAGAGCTCAACAATCCTGTCCTCCATGGCTTTACGCTCTGTAATATCTCGAAAACTGACAACCACGAACAGCGCTTTTCCTGAGCTATCTCTAGCTAAGCGGGAACTTACTTCAGCAGCGAAGGTGGTTTGATCTTTTCTTTGATAGGTACAATTTAGATTATTAGTTACACTTCCATCTGATATATTTAATAAATTTTGTAAAGCGTTTGACCTATCATAATCAGAAATTAGATCTGCCAGGTTGTGTGTCATTAACTCCGTCTTTGAGGGATATCTTAATAGATTCAAGGCATTATCGTTGCTTTCAATAATTTGGCCTGATGTATCTGTGATTACAATACCGTCAGCTACCGACTCAAATACTTTTTTAAGCTTTTGTTCTGACTGCTGAAGGGCTTCTTCTGATTTTACTCTCTGGGTAATATCCAGCCAGGTTGTTAAAAAGTATTTAAACTGACCATTTTTTTTAACATTCCGTACACTAATAATAATCCAGAAATATTCACCGTTTTTTTTCCGGTAACGCCGCACATCGCTGGTTAAGTCTTTAAATCCGCGGGCTTTATCTTCAGCCATATATTGCTTTGCAATTGCTTCCGGCCACCAGGGAAAAGGTATTGTACATCCTATTATTTCCTGCATTCTGTATCCGGTTAATTCTTCGAAAGCCGGATTAACATAACGTAGAGAACCATCGGGATTTAAAACAGTAATAGGTATGGGAGCATTTTCCAGCAGACTACGGCTGAACTCTTCACTCTCCCTGATTTTATTTTCCATTTCTACGGCAATAGATATATCATTAAAAGTAGTAAAGACCTGATAAGGCCGGCTGCTGTTTTCATTAAATTGTGGTGTGGCAGTTACGCTAATCCAGCGTGTTTTTTTCTCAAGAGGGTTAAAGACGCCCATTACCACATTTTTTATTTCTTTGCCTGTACGCAAAGCTACTAAGGCGGGATGATCTATGGCCGGAAATTCAGAGCCGTCTTCACGAACGGCTTTCCAGCCGGCTTCCAGCACAGTATGGCTCGACATTTCCTCTACAGTAAATCCCAGGATATTTATTGCAGATGGATTGGCGGAAATCACTTTTCCTTGCGAATCATGATACACCACCCCCTGGGCCATGGTTTCAAAAAGGGTTCGATATTTAGCTTCACTGGCGCTTAATTTTTGACGGATAACCCTGTGGCCGTAGGTAGCATAATGCATTGATATATGAACACCCAGTAATAGAAAAGTCGCCAATAGTCTTTCCCAAAGATTGAAACTGTCAGAAGGTAATAGTCCCTCTAAAAAGTCCCCTTCCCGAAAAATGAATGCGTATAAAAGAGAGACCAGCAGCCAGTAGATTGCCCCCAGACCAATACCTGCCAGATGCGTTTTTAATATCACAGGCCAGCGTTCAGGTTTTATCATACCCCGGTCATCCCCCCTTACTTAGAACTAAACTGGCGTTACTCGTTTATATCACTGGATTCAGGTCATGTATTTATTTAATGTAAGAATTGGTTTTATATTTGATTTGTTTCATTATAAAAATAATATGTATCATTTTTCAATTTCCTTTTTATGGAAGCCTCTTTTAGTGCAGAATTCCAGGATAGCCGGTGACTTGACGATTAAATAAGTGGACTTGGAAAATCCATAGAAACATTTTTTAAGGTACTTTGTTAAATTGCCGCTATTCCATGGGTTACAACCAATCATGGTTGGTTAAGGCGAATCCCCATTGCATCATGGCCAGTTCCTGGCCTCCCGGAGCAATCGTCCATGCCGCTTGCCAGTGTTACAATGAAGTGTGCAAATAGTCGCCGGCAGCAAGGCTGCCTCCTTGTGTTCCTCTTACCCTGTGCCAGGAGGCGTCCTTGCCAGTAAAAACACGATTTTTGCAATAATCAAAAATCATCGTTTAGCAACCAGGATTAAATAATTAGTATCAATATATTCAGTTGAATGATATTCCTCAGAACGATATACTATTCTAAGATCATACGGAAATTTTCGCCTCATTCTCCGGGATACATCTTAACAGGAAATAGCTATTAAAATGCCTCAATTTGAAATTGTATCCGATTTTAAAATGACCGGTGACCAGCCTCAGGCTGTTGATAAGCTGGTTGAAGGTTTAAATAAGGGTTTCAAACAGCAAACCTTACTGGGAGTAACAGGCAGCGGTAAAACCTTTACCATGGCTAATATTATTGCCAGGGTACAGCGGCCCACCCTGGTCATGTGTCACAATAAAACGCTGGCGGCCCAGTTGTATAGCGAGTTTAAAGAGTTTTTTCCCTACAATGCTGTTGAGTACTTTGTTAGTTACTACGATTATTACCAGCCGGAGGCATATATTCCTCGCACAGATACTTATATTGAAAAGGAAAGCGAAGTCAACGAAGAAATCGATAAGCTGCGGCATGCAGCCACCAGGTCCCTGTTTTCCAGACGGGATACGCTAATTGTAGCTTCCGTTTCCTGCATTTACGGTTTGGGAGAGCCGGAAGAATACCGCAGTTTTATTTTGAGTCTGAAACGTGGTGAAACTATCCTGCTTGCCAGGCTGCTACGGCGCCTGGTAGATATGCAATACCAGCGCAATGATATGGATTTTACTCGCGGAAAATTCAGAGTGCGCGGAGATACCATGGAGATCCAACCGGCCTATGAGGATACTGCTTTACGTATCGAATTCTTCGGCGATACGGTGGACCGTATCCTTCAAATAGATCCCCTGACAGGTGAAATCCTGAGTGAAAAAGACTACATAGATATTTATCCGGCCAAGCACTTCGTTACCTCTCAGGAAAAATTGTTACTGGCCATTCAGAGCATCCAGGCGGAATTACAGGAACAACTCTCTTTCTTGAGGGCTAATAATAAATTGCTGGAAGCTGCCAGGCTGGAGCAGCGGACGCGTTATGATCTTGAAATGTTTCGGGAAGCCGGCTATTGCCAGGGAGTTGAAAACTACTCACGGCATCTTTCTCAGCGACCTCCGGGCAGTACGCCCTGGACTCTATTGGATTATTTCCCGGATGATTACCTTTTATTTATTGATGAATCACACATGACTATACCTCAAATCCGGGGTATGTATCACGGGGATATATCCCGCAAGCAAACCCTGGTAGATTACGGCTTTCGCCTGCCTTCAGCTCTGGATAACCGCCCGCTAAATTTTACCGAGTTTAACCAGCGGGTAAATCAGGTTATTTATACCTCTGCCACACCTTCGCCGTATGAGTACGAGCAAAGTCAGCAGGTGGTTGAGCAGTTGGTACGTCCCACCGGACTGCTGGAGCCTACCATTGAAATAAAACCCACTACCGGCCAAATTGATGATTTACTATATCAAATAAAAACACGTGTGGACAAAAAACAGCGTTCTTTGGTAACCACCCTCACCAAGAGAATGGCTGAAGAACTGGCAGATTACCTCCTTGAAATGGGCATTAAGACTCACTATCTCCATTCTGAAGTGGATACCCTGGAAAGGGTTGAAATCCTGCGCGATCTCCGGCTGGGGGTCTATGACGTTATCGTGGGGATTAACCTTTTAAGGGAAGGCCTGGATTTGCCGGAAGTGAGCCTGGTGGCTATCCTTGATGCTGATAAGGAAGGCTTTTTACGCTCCAGAGGTGCTTTTATCCAGACTATGGGGCGAGCCGCCAGACATATCGAAGGACATGTAATCCTCTATGCGGACACCGTCACACAGTCTATGCAAGAAGCTATCGAGGAAACCAGCCGGCGTCGCAGGATTCAGGAAAACTATAACCAGGAGCATGGCATTACGCCTCAGGGTATTCAAAAAGCCGTCAGGGATATCACCGAACGTATTGCAGCCTCCGTAGCTGAAGAAAAGACGTCATATAGCGCCGCAGAGCAGGTAAAATTGCCTGCTGACAGGGAACAGGTTACCCGTCTGATCAAAGACCTTGAAGGACAGATGAAACAGGCGGCTAAAAGTCTGGAGTTCGAAAAAGCTGCTCTTCTCCGTGATCGTATTATCAGTCTCAGGCGTGAATTCGAATTCGCTGACATCGCCCGCCTGGGAAGTGAAAAAAGACAGTCCCCAGTAAAGTAGCAGAACCGTGATTAATATTCCTATAAGATATATCCATTTGTTGATCGTCATAATGTGCTAATACTTGAAAGTGGCATGATAAAAAAGCTAGAATAGAACAGTGGTTAACTGTAATCACCTGGTTCGCCAATTGTATTCCGGCCTCATAATTCTGGTTTGCCTCCCATTCTTCTGTTTTCCATCAATTTAAATAGAGTTTTAAGGGGGAAGTATTTGAAATGGCTAATTATAAAAAGAAAAAGATAGGTATTTTAACAGGCGGTGGCGACTGCGCCGGCTTGAATTCAGCCATAAAATGGGTAGTCAATACAGCTACAGACAGGCGTTTGGTAAAAGAAAGAGGAGTCCAGTTTGAAGTGCTGGGGATCAAGGAAGGTTGGAAAGGACTTTCTTTTAACACTGATTCTCAAAAAGAAATGGAAGACTGTATCTGGCCACTGAATGAGGAAATTGTCAGGACCTGGGACAGGTATGGCGGAACCAACCTTGGGACCTCACGGTTTAATCCTTATAATCCTAAAAAAGACACTTCCAGGATTACCCTTAAAAATATTGAAAAATTGGGCCTTGATGTCTTGATTGCCATTGGTGGAGATGACACTCTCAGCGTGGCTGCCAAACTTTCAAATGACGGTGTAAATGTGGTGGGTATACCCAAGACCATAGACAAGGACTTACCGGAGACAGAGTATTCTCTGGGATTCGAAACCGCAGTGGAAGTAATTACTTCCCTGGTGGACAATTTAAGGACTACTGCCAGCTCTCATGGAAGGATTTTTGTCATAGAGACCATGGGCAGGACCGCTGGCTGGTTGGCTTTAAGAGGCGGAGAGGGATCTGGGGCACATATCATTTTAATTCCTGAATATGATTTCTCTCTGGAAAGGGTAAATGAACTTGTAGTAGAAGGCCGCAAAGCCGGTGAACGCTATGATATAGTGGTCGTAGCCGAAGGCGCTAAGCCTTCAGGCAGCGCCAGGTTAGTTAAGGACGGAAAGACCGATATGTTCGGCCATGAAATTCTGGGCGGAATCGGTGAGTATCTGGCTGCTGAAATAAACAAAGGCACAGGCATAGAAACCCGTAGCCTGGTCTTAAGCCATCTACAGAGGGGGGGTACTCCTGTAGCTTATGACCGCCGCATGGGCCGCTATTTTGGTATTGGTGCGGTTAATCTGGTCGAACGGGAAGAGTTCGGCCAGATGGTATGCTTAAAAAATGGTATTATCACTTCCGTCCCAATTTCTAAGGTATTGGGGCATCTTAGCCTGGTAGATGTTAAGACAATGTATGATACAGAAAAGTATAATGGAACCAGGACCACCCTTGGATTATGTGAATAGGAGTAAAATAATGAGCGCACCTTCAGTTAATATTGAGTCTTTGGTCAGAGAAATGGTTTTTGGGTCTGACGCTAAGGAAAAACAGCGTCAGATCCGCGAAATGGCTTTTAGCAGGGGCCTATTCTTTGCCAGTATCCAAAATCTCTATGATGCCATTGGCAGGGGTCAGTATAAAGGGTTCACTGTGCCGGCTATGAACCTCCGCGGCATCACGTTTGACGTTGCCAAAGCTGTTTTTCGTGCTGCCATGAAAAACAGGGTAGGCCCCTTCGTTTTTGAAATCGCCCGCAGCGAAATGGGTTACACCAAACAACCGCCCGGTGAATTTACCGCCGCCGTCCTTGGCGCAGCACTGGCAGAAGGATATGTAGGACCTGTCTTTATTCAGGCTGACCATACCCAGTTTAACCGGAAAAATTTTCTGGCTGATCCTGAAAAGGAAATAAATATTATTAAGGCCGCTACCAGAGAGGCAGTTGAGGCAGGCTTTTATAATATTGATATTGATGCCTCTACCGTTGTTGAAAATGAGAAGCAAGATCTTCTGGAACAACAGGAAAATAACGGCTATATCACGGCTGAAATGACTAAATTTATCCGCAGTATTCAACCCAAAGGCGTGGAGATCTCGATCGGTGGTGAAATCGGCGAGATTGGAACCAGTAATAGCACTGCCGAAGACCTTGAAGCCTTTATGACTGTCTACCAGAAGCATCTGGGCAAAGGCATAAAAGGTATTTCCAAGATCAGCATTCAGACCGGCACCACCCATGGCGGTGTAGTTTTGCCTGACGGATCCATTGCCAGAGTACAGCTTGATTTTGATACTCTGGAAAAACTGTCTAAAATTGCCAGAGAAAAATATGGCATGGCCGGCGCAGTACAACACGGCGCCTCAACCTTGCCTGACGAGTTGTTTGATCTCTTTCCTAAGAAAGGCTGTGTAGAAGTTCATCTCGCTACCGGCTATCAGAATATTATTTTCGACAGCCCTGAGTTCCCTCAAGATTTGATGAAGAAAATGCAGGCTGGTATGGATGCAAAATATGCCGCCGATAGAAAGTCTACCGATACCCCTGCTCAATTCTATTACCGTAACCGCAAAAGGTCTTTCGGTGATTTTAAACAGGAGATCTGGAACCTTCCGCCTCAGAGCCTTCAGAAAATCATGCAGAAACTGGAAGACCAGTTTGATCTTACTTTTAAAAAATTGAACGTAGTCAATACCCGGGAAATTACTGATAAGCTTATTAAACCCGTATAGAAAGATAACAAAGGGCATAGACAGTTGTCCATGCCCTTTGTTATCTTTTATTTAGCTATCCTGAAAAACTGCCTAGGCAGCGCCTAAGCGCTCCCCCGTATATGAAATATCATTTGTTTTGTGATTGGTTATGATCAACGCCTGTAGGTTTATGCCTGAAACAATGCCGTAATACTTCATCATTGAACAAACAGAACTGAATTTCCAGAGTTCTTTTTATTTTTTCATTTTCACTTTGGCAGGACGCCGTAAGTGGTTTTAAATTCTTCCCTTCAAAATATTAAATGGTTGTTATTGAAGAACTTCCATCTTGTTGCCTATATTTTTGGAGGGTAGTATGATGAAAAGGCAATAACATTGAGGTTATTAAAATGGATGATAATGTTTGGGAATATCCTTTCGGCGAATTGGACGACGATGATGATATGTTTTTCCAAAGGCCTGAAATAAAATATATGCTTGATTCACCAATAAACAAAGCTAAACGAGCGTGGATTTTTTCACCAAATTAGTGCAGAAACCTTGTGCCTGTTTGAAGCTATTTGATGGCGAATTTTGGTATATGCTTACTTCTAGACTTCCGGCAGACCCTTCTCTCTACGGATCAGATTTATAGTCTCTCTTATCCCCTGCTTCATCGTCCATTTTGTCTGGAATCCCAGTTCCTGCTCTATGCGGGTCATATCATATTTGCAGGTCATTATAAGATGACTTTGAGATCGTTCCAGGGATAGTAGCAGAATGTTAGCCTCAGGAATGAGTTCCGTGACATAGTCTACGATCTCTCCAACGCTGTGAATGGCTCCCCTCACTGAGAAAGACCTGGTTTTTGTTTTCCCTGATTCTGCAGCCATCACAATCGCTCGGGCAGCATCATCAACATAAGTCCAACCCAGGACATTATCGCGGGCAGCAGGTACTTTGCCTGGCTTGCCAGTAGCTGGATTTGCTACCATCTCGCGAATAATAGCCGCCGTTCGCCCGCGTGACTGCCAGGCGCCGTAAACCAGTACTAATCGTATTGCGGTTATGTCAAGACCATACCGGTCAGCATAGTAAACGGCAAACTGTTCATCAATAGACTTCGTAGCTCCGTATAAATTTTGGGGATAATGCGGAGCATCGTTTGGAATATATTCCTCTTGATAAGCCTCCGGAGGACCAAATACTGAACCGGAGCTGATCCAGACTACTTTTTTCAGGTTCATCACTCTGGCAGCCTCAAATATAGCTACTGTCCCTTCACAGTTAACTTTAACCGCCAGCAGAGGGTTGGCATTTACATCATGGAGGAGCATGGCAGCCAGATGGATGATTTTTTCCACATTGTACTGCCTGATAATGCTGATCAAATGTGAATAGTTTGTAACATCGCCCTGTATTATCTTGACTTGTTTATCAATTTCATCTCGACTTATGAGGCGTTCCAGCATTATTCTTTCAGGACACCAGTCCATTACTATTGCTTGCTCCCCTTTATGCACCAGGTCCCTTACTACCCGCGAACCGATAAAACCGGTGCCCCCTGTAACCAGATAAACCATGTTCTTTCCCCCTTAAGGCTTTCCCCTTCACAAATGCCCTTCAGTATCTGTAATTACTCTATCACTTTCTGTTAATATTTGCATAAAAAACGTCTATCCATTAAAAGGACGAACGGTAGCGCTGTAGGTTTCTTATTAGCTTTATGGCTCATTCTTTACCTATCTAAAAGCCGGTAAAGGAAAGTCTAAAATAAAGATCAAAAGTGGCTTTATTATTCAGGTATTCTTGGGGAAATATTTGTATCTGTCAATAACAATCTTGTTAAAATATAGCTGGCTTGTTCTATTCAATTGTGTAATATATAATAGCGTTTATGTATAGAGCTTGTACGTATAAAGATAATACATTTTTTGATTCAAATTCGCGGTCAGGATTTGTCATGCTGGTATATAATCGAGGTTCAACAACCTTGAAAAAAATAGCTTCCGTTATTCCGTAATTGTGTATTCATGTCATAATTATCGTACTAATTCTATACATGGTGAAGTAAATTAAAGTCGTTCCGCAAAAAAAATAGACAGGGAAGAGCTAAATGCCTATAAAAGCTGGCAAAATCGAGGTATTACCTTACAATGAACTGTGGTCATTACTGGACAGGGCAGGATTTGCCGTCGCCAGATTACGGGAGATTGAATTATCTCATTTCAATTTGACGATAGAACAATCTTCCATTTTATATATTTTACATAATAAAGGCAGCTCTATGACCATTGAGGAACTGGAAGACATAACCATGCGTCAGCCGCATTCCGTCTCAACTCTGATCAACCGCATGATCAGGGCCGGCTTATTAAGAAGAGAAAAATGTCAGGACAGTAAAAAATCGTCTATTCATATCACCGGCGCCGGCAATACAGCTCTTAAAAATTTGACTTCTGATTCTCTGGAGTTAGTTTTTTCTATTATTACTGATACTGAAAAAAAACAATTAAATCATATTCTGGATAAGTTGTTAAAAAAATCCCGTCAATTACTGGGAATTTCTTCTTTGCCTCCTTTTCTCTTGTACGTAAATCAAAATAACCATATTAATAATAGTATCAGTATTGTTAATTCCAACAAACTGGTATCAGATTATGAAGTTTGGGCTTCAATTAACAGGACCAGGTTCGCCATTGCCAGGCTGCGTGAGTTGGAACTGGCTCACTTTAATCTCACTCTTGAGCAATCTTCCATTTTACATATAATTTATAACCACGGAAGCCCGGCCACTATCGAGGAATTGCAGGATATTACCATGCGTCAGCCCCATTCCATTTTATCCCTTATCAACCGTATGATTAGTGCGGGTTTGTTAAAAAAAGAGACAACTCCGGCAGGTAAAAGGTATTTTTTCTCCTTATCTCCGAAAGGAACGGCGCTTTTTCAAAGACTAACCATGATCTCTTTGGAAATGACTCTTTCTACATTGTCTGATAAAGAAAAGCGGCAGCTTACGTCCATTTTAACCAGAATATTGGAAAGAACCCGCCATTTATTGGGCGTATCTTCATACCCGCCTTTCATGCAATATATTAATCAGGAACCGGCGGTTGAAAAGAATTAATCAACGGCACTTCCACTGTTATCTGTGTTCCTTTACCGGGCTCGGAGTATATATGTAAATTGCCCCCCAATAGCTGCGCCCTTTCCTGCATACCTGCCAGACCCAGCTTGCCGCTTTGCAGTAAACCGCCGATATTATCAGGCGGGATAAAGCCTGCTCCATTGTCCTTTATCATGACCTGCACCCTCTTTTCTTCGAATCGCACCTCCACTTCCGCACGGGAAGCTCGAGCGTGTTTTATAATATTCATAAGCGATTCCTGCACGATCCTGAAAAGCAGCAATTCCATCTCCGGACTAAGTCTTCTCTCTTTTTCTATCACGTATAACTTGGTGACTAAACCATATTCAGTTTTAAATTGTTCCAGCAACCACTCCAGGGCTGGCAGTAATCCAAGGTCATCCAGAATAGAAGGTCGCAAATCACGGCTGAACCGGCGTACTTCCTGTAAAATGTCTTTAATTCTGCTATATATAGACCACAGATCTTTGGTCTGACCTTCCCATATCATGCTTGCATCATTCAGCAGGTTTTCCAGTTTGTGCAATACAGCAATCAAATTTTGGGCTGTACTGTCATGTAATTCACGTGCTATTCGTTTTCGTTCTTCTTCCTGTGCGCGCGTTATCTCCTGTAGATAATAGTGAAGGTTATCATACAGGCGTTTTTGCTCAGTTACATCGCGGGCAATACTCTGGAAAGATTTTACTTGTCCTTCTTTAATTAAAGCGCTGGTATTGACCATACAATAAGCAATACTGCCGTCCTTGCGCATCACTTTCAGCTCATAGGGTCTGCTTAAAACCTCCTTGGAAATGAGACTGGCCTGTATTTTATGGTATTTTTCTACACTGTCTGGAGTTAAAAATAGCCTGACATCGGACTGGCTTAGTTGATCGATAGTATAGCCAGTCAGTTTAGCTGCTGCTGCGTTAACATTCTGAACAATTCCTAATGTATCACTCACCCAAATGGCATCCAGCGCACTCTCAAAAACGTTTCTGAAATTGCTTTCGGATTCCCTTAAAGTGTTCTCGGCATTTTTACTGATTGTAATATTCTCCATGCTCTCCACCACACCCGTTATCTTCCCCTCATCATCCCTTATTGGACTGGCAGTAAAATGCAGCCATTTCCCTTTACGGTCTGGTGGCGAAAGAAAATACCCCTCAGCTTCATAGGCTCCTTCTATTAACGCAGATTTTCTGGACTGTCCTTTGTAATGCTGGTTGATTTCTTCAGGTGTAGATTGATCTAGAATCATATCTGCCAGGACTCTATTGTTGCTACCGTAGAAAGCCTTCCAGTGGTTTCCTGTGCCTATGATATCCTTTTTTTTGATTTTAGTAAGGGCTTCCATGGCCGTATTCCAGTGAATCACCTTATGCTGGTTATTTATGAAAAAAGTTGCCACCGGAAATCCATCAATAATACGTGACAAAGCTCGTTCAGCCACTTCGCTACGGGTAATACTGCTGCGGTTCATCCAGAATAGCAGGCTGGTCATGCCGGCTACCACTACCACACCTGCTATTTCTACTAACGAAAAAGTCCTGTCTACCGGAAATATAAATACCTGTGGCAGCATGATGATCAAAGCAATGATAATAGCCGATATACTTCCCTTTGTACCGAATATGAAAGCAGCATAAACAATGGGTATCAGAAGCAATATACGCTCGATGGTATAACGATGGCCCCAAAAAATAGGAATTGAGGAAAGGCTCGGAATCATCTGGATATAATGCAGGAGAGCAATAAGAAAAAAAGCCGTGAATATAGCCCAAAAATTGCGTGAGTTTAAAAAACTAAGATTATGGAGAGTTGTTTTCCTCAATTTATCCATATTGCTAATATAGTTCTTCCAGTGTGAACCAGCCTTCTTTCATGGCCTGTATTACAGCTTCAGTTCGTGATCCGACATTTAATTTTTGAAAAATGCTTCCAAAATGGCTTTCCACGGTCCGCACACTAATATACAACTCATCTGCTATATTTTTGTTGTTCATGCCTTTAGCTGCCATTTTTAGTACTGTTATTTCCTGTTCAGTAAGTATCTTGTTAACCTCTAACCTGGGACTCCCGCTGATAGGTCCTTTAAACCTTTCCAGTACCTTTCGCGCCACTGCGGGATGCAGAACTGATTCTCCATTATGAACTTTTTCTATGGCATTTATTAATTCAAAACTGGTTACATCCTTTAAAAGGTAACCAGCAGCTCCCGCTGAAAGTAAAGGAAAAATATACTGTTCGTAATCGTATGCAGTTAGTGCCAGAATAGCTACAGAAGGCTGACTGGCTTTAATACGCCGGGTGGCCTCTATACCATTGATCTTCGGCATGGAAATGTCCATGATGATGACATCCGGTTTAAGTTCCTGGGCCATTATCACTGTCTCAGCCCCGTCATTGGCTTCGCCTACTACCTTAAAGTTCGGATTTTTTTCCAGTGACTGCCGGATGCTCTCCCTGACCACCACATGGTCTTCGGCCAGAAGTATGGTTATCTTTTTTTTCTCTTCCATTTTAACCTGATTGTTTACTGTTACACTTGTTCTTTTATATTAACTTATGTCTAGTCAAATAGTCCAATAAGAAGAACGTGACGCTGGGAATCTATTTTTCTCTAAATGGAAAATCCGGTTTTTTCATATAGAAATTGAAAATGGCTTCAGGCTAAATTGATCTGGCAAAGACAAACTTA
>CAYLRY010000050.1:0-20335 GCA_964386535.1 uncultured Dehalococcoidales bacterium
GCATTTTGAATCTATCATAGGACTTTTTTTCTTTCTTGGTGCTGTTAAACTCGGGCTAAAAGAAGAGTGGGAACATAAAAGCGCCGGTTGCCAGTATATGGTATAATATAAGACAGCAATTAAGGGTGAAGTAAAGTATTTATGTACCAGACAAGCCGCAAAAATATTAGCTGCATCAAGAATGACACTAAGAAGCGCCGGAGGGCCTGGTGGACCTTCCGTGAGGAGGAAATCTGAGTATAACCCAGAGATATTGATTGCACGCCAGGCCCGGGAACTAAAACCCCCGGGCTTTTTTGTTTTAGAATAGAACAACCTGGCTTGGAACCTGCACTTAGAGGGATGAAACCAGTTAATCATAACTGCTTCTCCCTTGAGGGACAGGATTATGGTGAGGGTTTATCCTCGAAGGCTATATATTAATAAGAATAAGGATCATAAAAATGTAAAAGAAACTATAAGCATAACCTGCCCTGAAATGCCTGGCTGCTCTTCAGGGTGACTATACGGAGACTCTTTTTACAGCCAAAACAATAATAAAAATTGGAGGAAATAATGGAAACAAAGATCAAAGTGGGAATCCTGGGGGCAACCGGAATGGTGGGCCAATATTACGTGAGGCTCCTCAGCAACCATCCCTGGTTCGAGATCGCTTACCTGGCAGCCTCGCCGACTTCAGCCGGGAAAAAGTACTGTGAAGCAGTGGCTGGACGCTGGCATTTGCCGGAAGATATTCCGGAGGCGGTGAGTCAAATAGTAGTCGAAAATGCGGGCGATGTAGCTAAAGCTGTGGGGAAATGCCGCCTGGTTTTCTCGGCTGTAGAAATGGACAAACAGGCTATCATAGCCACTGAGAATGCATATGCAGGAAGAGGGTTTGCGGTGGTCTCCAACAATTCCGCTCACAGGCATACCGAAGATGTGCCTGTGATCATTCCTGAGATCAATCCGCAGCATCTGGATATCATCCCCTACCAGCAGAAGAGAAACGGATGGGATAAAGGTTTTATCGTCACCAAGCCTAACTGCAGCATTCAAAGCTACATGATGCCCCTGCACGCTCTACTAAAAGCCGGTTACAGGGTAGATAAAATGCTGGTAACGACGTTACAGGCAGTTTCAGGGGCAGGATTCCCCGGACCTTCATCCTTCAATATGATTGATAACATCATGCCTTTTATCTCCGGGGAAGAAGAGAAATCGGAAGTGGAACCGATGAAGATACTGGGCAGGATCCAGGACGGCAGGCTGGTGGCTCATGATGGATTAAGGATATCTGCTCATTGCAACAGGGTGCCGGTGATAGATGGGCATACAGCCTGCGTCAGCCTTCAGTTTGCGGATCGCAAACCGGCGCCGGAGGAGATTATCCGCATCTGGCAGGAGTATCGTTCACTGCCGCAGGAACTAGATCTGCCGAGCGCCCCAAAACAGGCCATCATTTATCGCTCAGAACCGGACCGTCCCCAGCCCAAACAGGACAGGAATATGGACAAAGGGATGGCGGTTACTGTGGGCAGGCTGAGGGCCTGTAATATCATGGACTACCGTTTCGTGGGACTGCATCACAACATGATCAGAGGGGCTGCGGGGGGATCTGTCCTGAGCGCCGAGCTTCTCAAGGCTAAAGGCTGGATTTAAAGAGCTAATCACACACTACAACTTCTTGGAAATTGGACTGTAGCTGAAAAAGAGCACTGTATCCTATCATTCCACAGGTTACGGTTAGCCTGGAAAAAGCGGTCTATGGGTATAGCCTCAGAGTCCATGCAAGGTGTCCCCTTGCATGGACTCTTTCGTTTTACTTTTTATAAACCCCGTACTCGTAAGCCGCCTGCATCATGGCTTTCAAATTGGGCATATTGGCCTTATCCACCTGGGCGCCGCCGGATAGAATATAGCCCCCGCCTGGAGCGCAGTCTTCAATCAGCTTGCGGCACTTTTCCTTTACTTCCTGCGGGGTATTGGTCATCACCACTGACGTGGGTAAATTGCCCACAATGCAACAGACCTTCCCCAGCACCTTTTTGGCCTCATCCATATCCGTCTGGTCAAAGTACCATACCACGCTGCTTTTAGGAGTATCGGCAATCTGCTTCAGACGGTTGTTGTACTTCCCTTCAGCAAAGGGCATGGGGACCATGCCTTCTTCAATCATGGCCATAAAGACCCTTCTCAGGTAAGGCCAGTAAAAAACTTCGAATTGCTTATCAGACATAAAGGTATCATCACCCTTATGCAGGGGCATCATCACTATCGGGCATCTGGTCATTGGGAAGTTTTTAAAGGTGCTGACGGTCAAATTGGTCCAGCGCTCCATGGCTTCATGCAGCTTCTGGGGCTGGCGGCGCAGATCCATGGAAATACCCCGGGTCCCGCGTAAAAGATCGGCAAAGTGGTCAAAGGGCGCTCCGGCCATCAGTCCGCTGTTGCGGAAGGAAGGATATCCCCGTGAAATAATGATCCCGTTGATCTCATCCAGAGAAGTCTGCCATTTCCTGTATTCATCGCCCAGGTCCATCAGGGTCTTGAAGGTCTTTCTGATATCCGGATCTGCGAGCGCGGAAACCCAGCCGGCACCCTGAAGTGAGCGGAGCGGAGGCAGCTTTTTGAAAGACTCGAAAAGCCTGGTTGTGCGGGGCAGCATTACCCTCAGGCTGTAGTCGGAGGTATCCAGCAGAAACTTGTCATACTCGTCGGCGCTCATATACTCCTCTTCTACAGTCTGGTTCATGGTGGCGCTCCTGGGCAGGCCATAGCCGGGAAACATGGAGACCCGCGAACCCAGGGCCTCCGTAATTTTCCCGGATGGCACCAGGGAAGGACCGCTGAAGGTGTCCATATCGCCGAAATCGTCCATGAACCTGATCCAGGCCCGGTGTGCAAACTGATAATCATTCATGATGGTATAGAAATCACCCCCCGAATAATAGGCCGGATAATTGCCCACCGGCAGCATCACCGGGACGCGGTCCGGCTCCTCCAACTTGATGGCCTTGATAAACCGGGTCACCCTGGCCTTATAAAGGTCTTCAGCTTCTTTGTTGATAAATTTTACATCCGGAGGAGAAAGCCACCGCTTAAAACGTTCCTCTCGTTTTTCCTGCCAGGATAAGTTAGCCCACTGCTTCTCATTTTCCATAAGATATCTTTTCTCCCCTAGTTTTTTTCTACCGGTCTTTTTTCTTAAACAAAGAGGGAAGGTCCTGCTGCTTCCCCTGTTTCAACGGGGGAAGATACCTGCAAAAAACCTTTTTGTGTTTTTTACTGGTATCCCCCTGCTTTAAGCACATATTGAAGCATTTCTCTACCAAAATCAGTCGCCAGTTGAATATCTTTCAGCTCGATATCCACATTGTTGAAAAACTGCAAACGTAATAGATCTCCCCTTGCCATCTCCGGTGAAATTCCCCCAAAAAAGAATCCCAGCATTTCCAGCGGAGCGCAAAAATGCTGTACAGCCGGATGCGAAAGCGGCAGCTCAAGATAGATGCATTCTATGCGTCTGTGACAGAGCTCCTTCAAACGGAACTTGACCAGCTCTTCCAGGTCTCTTCCGTATTCTATTACCCGCATGAAGGCCCAGTTCAGTTCGGGCCGCACATTCACATTGACCTGGGAACGCTCGGGTAACTCAGGCAAAGCGCCGCTGGCGAAGTTGCGGCGCAATTTGGAATTCTCATAAATCCGGCGCAGCATTCCTGCATGATGCGGCGGCAGATAGACGTCCCGAAGGGGTTCTTCATTAAGACGTTTATACATCAGCAGTACTGCCCGCCGTTTTTCAGATTCTTCACTCTGGATCTGCTTGAAATACATGGATGCAGGCACAAATCCCAGCAAAATTCCCGTTTCTATGTACCCGCGGGTCAGAGCGGATTTTTGAGAATAGGGGTGAACCGTAACCGCCTCACCAAAAGTGCCCACCATTCCGGAAGCTTTATTGATATCAGCCAGCAAAAAGCCCATCCGCTTGTGGATGCCATTGGAGCGGTAGCGCGGGTCTACAATGGCCTGGCCTGATTCGCCGGTTAGCGCCTCAGGGGTTTCTTTAACCACTGCCAGGTGGCCTATGATATCACCCTGCGGATTTAGAGCCACCACCGAGATCATCAGCCCGCTGGCCACCATCTCGCGCGATCTTTCCGGATAATAAATATGGTCTGAAGCATAGGTATAACCGTAGCAGCGGTAAGCACACCGTGCCAGATTGACGGTCTCATCCGGCCGCATCAGACGCACTGTGATATCGGACTCGTTGATAGATATGCTGGTCTGCGGTGTGGATGCCTGAGCGGCTGCTTCTTGGCGAAATTGGTCCAGGTCTTTTTCCGGCAGGTTTTTTACTATCTCTACCCGCTTTCCCTGACGCCCCAGATTTAAAAATTGGACTTCATCAGCAAAAGCCCGCATCAGCACCACTCCCAAACCGGATTCGCTGTCCTCCTCCAGTTTCTTAAAATCAATGGGCAGGCCGCGGTCTTCCACAGCCACGATAATCTGCCCGGGACGCCGCAAAACAACTATATCGTAGTTACCTTCATCACCTTCAAAGGCATTCTGAATTACATTAACGCAGGCCTCTTCCACTACCAGCTCCAGCTTGCGGGTTTCCCTATCTTCCAGCCCCAGTTTGCTGATTACCTCGCGCACCAGAGCAGTAGCTCCCGGTAGAAAATCCAGTCTGGCAGGTAAGGTCAATCGAATAATTTGATTCTCAGCTTTGTTCATCGTTTTATCCTTTCACCTCTCTAGTAACCGTTTCCACATACCCCTCCGCCCCTTGATCCCTCCCTGTGAATGAAGCTGATAACCGGAATTCCAGCCTGATATCCTGTCACTAAAAACGTATTTCATCATATAATACCAGTGGTCATGGCAGGTTTCAAGGAAAAGGTAAAATTCAAGTAAGAATCATCCATTCCCCGCTTGCATCGGGACACCACGAAGTATGAAAACGATCGCTGGCTGCAAGGCTGCTCCCCTGTGTCTCTATTGCCTTCTGCCAGGGGCGGCAGCCCTGGCATCGCTGGCAGATGCCCATATGTTAGACTTGTTGACACTCTACAGTACCTGGCAAACAGGCAGGAGGTAAAGTCAGCAGATTTTACCCAGATGAGGGACTTGGTGGCAGGGAAACCCAGTTAGCGGTTCAATCTGGTTTCCGGAAAAATAAGGCCGGTTCTGCATACTCAGGGTTAAAACCTGGATTCAAAGTAAAAAACAATAACCCTTGACAGACACAGCCGGCCATTTTACTATAAGTTAAAATCAATACTTTCCGCCTTTTTTCTTAATGTTATACGGCCTGAACAAATTGGAGAGGCGGATCAGCCGAGGAAATATGACCAGTACACTTATTTTTCCCGGGCGTTATATACAGGGGTATGGAGCCATAAAAAGGCTGGGGACTGAAATCGCCAGGCTGGGACGGTCAGCCTACCTGATATGCGGCGGCACTGCTTATGACCGGTTGCTGCCTGTTTTTAAAGCAGAAATTGAGAAGCAAGCCAGGATCCGCGCAGAGAAAACGGGCGCCGAATGCTGTGACGAGGAAATTGAAAGATTCAGGATTCTGGCGGCGGAAAACCGTAGCGAAGTCATAGTCGGCATGGGCGGCGGTAAAGTGATAGACACAGCCAAAGCAGTGGCCAATCTCTTAAAACTGCCTTTGATCAGCTTTCCTACAGTGGCGGCCAGCGATGCTCCCTGTAGCGCCCTTTCCGTAGTATACACCCGAGAAGGAGTTCATAAAAGGATAATGTTCCATGCCAGGAACCCGGATGTGGTACTGGTGGACACCAAAATTATAGCTGAGGCGCCGGTCAGGTTTCTGACAGCCGGGATGGGTGATGCGCTTTCTACCTGGTTTGAAGCTGAGTCCTGCCGGAAAAAATCCGCTGCCAATATGACTCTAACGGGTGATACCGGTTCACCGGCCAGCTACACCCTGGCCCGGTTATGTTACGATAATCTGATGAAATATGGTCTAAGTGCAAAAAAGGCCTGCGAGGCCAAAGTGGTCACGCCGGCTCTGGAGCATATTGTGGAGGTTAATACGCTCTTGAGTGGATTGGGGTTTGAAAGCGGCGGTACCGCCGCTGCTCACGGTATACAGATGTGTTTCACTCTCCTGAAAGGGACGCACCGGTACATGCATGGAGAAATGGTGGCTTTTGGCACCCTGGCTTCGCTATTTTTAACCGGTAAAGACCCCCATGCAATAGAGGAGATCTATACCTTCTGTGAATCTGTTAACCTACCTACCACCCTGGCCGGCATTGGCCTGGCTGAAGCGACGGATGCAGACCTGATGCAGGTGGCTCTGGCAGCCATGGACAAAGATAATCCCATACATAATGAGTCAATGACCATTACTCCGGAAGCAATAGTAGACGCCCTCAGGATGGCTGACTTTGAAGGCAGGGCGCGTAAGCGCCTGAGGCAGGCGAACTGACCAGCCTTTCTCTAAGCACAATATGAGGAGTATAGGATCTTCCTTCATTCACCCGGAGATAAGTATCTAACCTGCCGTGCCTCTGCAAATCAGACTGTTGAAAAAAGAGGTCCCGGATATCTCCGGGCGGGGGTTTGGGGGTGTCTCCCAATCTTAATAGCCGCCCAATTCTTGTGGGATTAGGGGGTTGAAGGGATATTTTCAGCATGCTTCAAACGGCAGACCTCTGAATTCCCCCTTGCGGAGAGTGAAGACTTCTGTGGAACGCCGGTTTTCTTTCACCGGATTTAGGTTGAGGCAGAACACATCCGGACTTAGAGTTTACTGGCTTTTAGCACATACCTGAAAAGCTCTTTGGAGAAATCGAACGCAATCTCCACTTTTTCCAGCTCCAGCGGGGCATTATTTATATACTGCAAACGCAGGACATCCCCCTGGTGCAGTTCAGGCATTAAACCGCCAAAAAAGAATCCCAGCATCTCCATGGAGACACAGCAGCGCTGCACCGCCGGGTGTCCCAGAGGCAGGTCAAGATAAATACAGTCCACCCGCCTGGCGCAAAGTTCTTTCAGCCGGAACTTGATCAGATCCTCTAGGTCACGGCCGTACTCCACCACACGCAAAAAAGCGCGGCTGGCCTCTGTCTGCACCTTTACATCCACCCGGGAACGCTCAGGCAGTTCCGGCTCTACGGCAGCGGTGATAAAATTGCGGCGCATTTTTGAACGGTCATAGATACGCCGCAGTATGCCGGCATGGTGGGGCGGCAGATATATGTCCCTCAGAGGCGCAGGGTTGAGAGGCTCATATTGCAGGATCACAGGCCGGCGCCTGGCCTCTTCTTCGCTCTGTATATTCTTAAAATACATGGTAGCCGGAGTAAAGCCCAGCAGCACACCGGTTTCAAAGGCATCGCCTGAGATGGCCACTTTTTGACTATAAACATGGACGGTGACCGCCTCGCCGTAGCAGCCCAGCATACCGGCCTTTTTATTATGTTCGGTCATAAAGGCTTTCATCTTTTTTAAAAAGCCCCCTCCACGAAAACGGGGATCCACAATGGCCTGTCCGGATTCTCCCACCGGCGAACCGGCTGCCTCCTTGGTAACGGAAAGATGACCGATGATTTCGTTTTCAGGATTAACGGTAACCACAGAGACCATGAGCCCGCTTCTGACCAGCTCGCTGACCCTTTCCGGAAAATAGAAATTATCTGTGGAGTAGGTATAACCGTAGCAGCGGTAAGCGCATCTAGCCAGACTGAGCGACTCTTCTGGATGCATGAGGCGTATGAAGGCGTCCTTTTCCCCCATAGTGACCGGCTCTACGGGGGCTTTCTGTACATTTATTTCTTTCAGAAGGCTCTCCATATTCCTTTCAGGCAGGTTCTTGATCAGCTCAACACGCTTGCCGCCCCTTCCCAAATTCAAAAAATGCACCTCATCCGCAAAGGCGCGCATCAGGACCAGTCCCAGGCCGGAATCCTGGCCCTCCTCCAGTTTCTTGAAATCCACGGGCAGGCCGCGATCTTCTACGGCGATGACAATCTGTCCGGGACGCCGTGAAAGGATGACGTCCAGGGTTCCGCTTTCATCGCCTTCAAAAGCATAGCGGATAGCATTGACACAGGCTTCTTCCACGCCCAGCTCCAGACGGCGGGCGTCCTGTTCGTCCAGTCCCAGCCTCCCGGCGATCTGCCGGACCAGGCCCATAGCGCCGGGCAAAAAGTCCAGACGGGAAGCCAGCGTCAGGCGGACCATCTGATTCTCTGTAGTATTCATCTAGCACTCCTTAAGAAAACCGTCAAAATAAGCCGGTTATTTTTACAAAACTTAACCTGTAAAGCCCCATAAACGTTTAAGATAATCTTGTTTCGCTAATTTTACAATATGGCCGCTTAATCCCGCAATTAAAATTTTGAGCGTACAATGTAACACTCTTAGATTCACGGCTGTAATTAAAACCTGGACTAAATTATAATGGTAACCGGAAATTACGCATCGAGGTGAATCATGAGCATTGAATTAAACGTCAGACCCCTGACTGTAGAAAAGACCGGAATGAAACGCGGCGTCCTGGAAGGTGAGGTAGCCGTCATCACCGGAGGAGGCAGTAACATAGGGCTGGGGACAGCCAGATCGCTGGCCTGGTTAGGCGCTAAAGTGGTGATTGCCCAGAGAACGGCCGCCAGAGGCGAGGCAGCGGCTGATCTGATCAACCGGGAAAACAGACCGGGTACAGCCATCTTTATCCAGACAGATGTAGCCAGTGAAGAAAGCGTCAATAACCTGGCCAAAAAAGCCGCTGAGGCCTTCGGAAAGGTGGATATACTGCTGAACAATGCCATGCAAATGGGCATCGGGGGGAACTCCATTTTATCCACCACGCCTGAAGTGCTTGACCAGCAGTATGCGGTTTCCACCCGCGGTACACTGCTTTGCCTCAGGGCTTTTGTGCCGGGCATGGTGGAAAGAAAACACGGGGTGGTGGGCTATTTAGCCTCAGGATTCAGGATGGCCAGGGGCGGCGGCAGCTATTTTGCCATTAAAGGGGCAGCCAGCGCTATGATGTTGTCTCTGGCTGCTGAGCTGGGCGATGTAAAAAAATCAGGAGTGGCGGTCTTTATACTGGTTCCTGGGAATGTGGTAGAGGCGCCAGAGAAAACACCGGAGCGCCATAATATGTTTGCGGGCCTCAATATTGGATATGACTGGCCTCTGACACCGGAGGACTCCGGGGCATCCCTGGCCTACGCCATTGTGCATGCGGCAGAAATACACGGGTCCGGTGTAACTACCGGACAGGTGCAAAAACACATGGGCTGGCCGTTTCCCAATCCGCAACTGGTGCCTGAGGGTGACTTTGAACGCCTGAGAGACGGGGTAGCGGTACGTATTTACGGATATATGGGGCCCGGATTTAGCCAGTCCGGGAAAATACATCCTTTAGGCAGATCAAGCTCTGTGCCCGGCGAGCTGAAGCCCTTTGTACCCCTGATGCAGGAAATTGAGGGGAACAACCCGTAAAGCAACCAGCCCGGCTTGAACCGGGCGAAATGAAGCCATTTTAATAATCCGCAATACAGGCATAAGTATTCAAAGTGTATTGCCTGAAAAATAGCGCAACCTTTTTAAATGGTAAGTCCGTTTCTGAAAATGGCCAGCCAAAACCGGGGATTCCACCATTATGTATAATTTTCATATTTTCCGGTAACAGGTGAAAATCATCCGTTCCGGCTTGCCGCCGGCACCGCGAAGGAAGAAAAAGCTTGCTGGCTGCAAGGCCGATTCGCGCCGGGATTATCTCATGGTGTTCATTCTTTTGGTATCTTTTCTTTTTTGCCAGATTGTATAGAATACTACCAGAAGAATCAATATAACTATAAAAACAATAAATATATACAAACCGGTATACATTGTAACTCCTTTTCTTTTCGCTGATAAATTACTTATAATATATCATTTAAAGCCCAGAACTTCCAATGCTAATATTATTCCGGGGGCTGATTTCAGAAGATATCCCCTGATCCGAACCTTATGGCTATCATAACACCGGAGATAGTCTATTACAAATATCGTATATACAAGCCCAAAAAAGACAGTTGATAAAGTACATCCAACTCGTTTTGAAAAAGACCAGGTTGATCTCCGTACTAAAAAAAATATCCGGTCCTTCTATTTTATATACGCCGGGATGCTGATATCTCCCTGTGGTTAACAGTATCCACAGGATATACTTTTTAAGGTTCTAATTTATCATGGCTGGATAAGAGGTATCCCCATATGGGCATTGCGAGTATATCACTTGCCTTCGCCTCAGGCGATAGGATAACGGGTTCCCTCCCGGGTGCTGCCTTCAGAAGCAATCTGAGCTCATCTTTAATCAATAAAAATTGATTAATAAAATTTTTAGTATCTTATTGAATAATGCTGTATAAAACCCTATAATAACCTGTAATTCCTATATAAGTCTGATGGCCGGTGCAAAAGCCTTTTTTTAACCAGCCCTAAAACGACTTATCTTGACGCAGCTTCATGTTATGATATAAGCAATTCCAGCAAAGGGGGATAGCATGTACCAGCATACCAGGGATACCAACCGCAGCGTCAGGTTGACCCAAATACAGCACGCCCTGCACAAAAATCCGGAAGGCCTCACCACCCGTGACCTGGCCGGGATATGCGGCACCTCTGTACGCAACATCCAGCGTGACCTGCTGCTGCTCCAGAGCGATCTGCATATCCCCATCGAAAAAAGGAGCCATGACCGTTATGTTATCAGCCGGGACTACATACTGCCGCCGGTGGCCTTTTCCTTATATGAAACTTTAATTATTTTCCTGGCCCTCCGCCTTCTGGTGCGGCAGACGGATGAAGGGAATCCACATGTCCTGAGCGCCATCGCCAAGCTGATTTCCATTATGCCCGCGCCTCTGGCAGCCCAGTTAAGCCAGAGCATCGCTTTTTTACAGCGAAAAAAGCTTAATCCGGCTGAGCTGGAGGTCTTTGAAAAGGTGTGTATAGCCTGGGCTGCCCAAAAACGTCTGAAGATCAGCTATAGCTCCTTGCAGCATGAAAAGCTGCGGGAGTGGTGGGTGAACCCCTATTTCGTGGAAATGACCGGGGTAGGTTTTTCCACTTATCTGATCGGCTATGCTGAAAGCGGCGAACGCATGGGCATTTACACCTTTAAACTTAACCGTATAGCGCAGGCGGAGATCATAGATAAAGAGTTTGAGATGCCCCATGAAATAAAGATGGACGAGCTGCTGGGATCAGCCTGGGGCGTGATGTACGGTGAAGAAATTCCCGTTAAGCTTAAATTCTCCCCCGCAGTCACCCGGCGCGTGAAAGAGTCCGTTTGGCACCCCTCCCAGACCCTGGAGGACCTGCCGGGCGGCGGCTGTATATTGAATCTGAAGGTAGGCAGCACGGTGGAAATAACTCCCTGGATTCGCGGATGGGGCGTGGACGTGGAAGTGCTGGAGCCGGAGGAATTGAGGGAGAAGATGAAGAAGTGGGCAGGGAAGATGAAGGAGATGTATAAGGAATAAAGGAAACGAGAAGGCAGAGAATAAAATATTTTTACGCAAACAATATACCTGGAGAGCCACCTTCGGAATGGCATATAATGGAAGATCATTTGAAAAATATCGACAAAACACTCAATGAACTTGCTAATCAGTTCATTGCTTCAGAATGGTAATATCTGGCCTGCATCTTACATGATATGGGAAAATATTTTGATGACTTTCAAATAACAATGTGTCATTCAGTTCCAGGTTAGCACGAGTATAATAATAACGATTTTCAACGGAGGAGGATTATGAAGGAATATCTTATTTCTCTGGAGATTTCAGGCCCAACGGCAATGTGGACACGACCTGATACTGGTGACTGTCCGGTTTCATATCCTGCGCCGACATATTCGGCAGTTAAAGCTATTTTTGAGTCAATTCTTTGGGGTCCTGCAGTGGAAATCATACCAACAAAAGTTGAGATATGCACGCCAATCCAGTATCACTCGTATGTTACGAATTATGGTGGTCCACTGCGAAGCGGAAAGTCCTTAAAGAATGGCAGCAGCTATCAATTATTAGCTACCGTTTTGATTGATGTATGCTACAAACTCTATGCTGTTGTCAAATCAAATAAAGTAAATAATAAACTACCTCAAAGTGCTCTAATTTGGGAAAGTAAAACTACTTCACCCAGGCACGCTTACCAAGCTATCTTCAATCGCAGATTGAGCAGAGGACAGTGTTATTCAATTCCTTCGCTTGGATGGAAAGAATTTACTCCTTCTTATTTCGGGGATTTGCGCAAAGAAACTAAAGTCGAGGAAAGTATCAGTAAAATTTCAATCCCATCTATGATGCGAGAAGTATTCCCGGGTGGATATAAATCTCAAGTGTTGTTTGTATATGACAAAGATTTGATTATTGACAAAGGTGTTTTGACTTATCCCGCAAGAGGTGAACAACTATGCTGAATGAATTACATAATTTATCTGAAACTCTTGGTGTAATGAAAATCAATACAAAGGAATGGCACAGAGAATATAAGCTTATACCAAAAGTCACTGTAAAAGCACCCTGTATTCGCATTTGGATTAATTCAGATGGTACCATTCGCGGCTTTGATAACATCGACGCAGAGATTGCAAAAATCATCCGCAAATATGGGAACAATCAGAACTCTTTTCCTGCATTTAATATAGCTCCTCTTTTTCGCGTAACTAATGCAGAGCATATCAAAGAATTGCAACGAGTCATCAAAAACCCCATGCTACTTGAATTGAGTAAAATCAAATCATGGTGTACGGAAGATAACTGGCGTACAAGTATAGTTCATAAGGTAGAAAACAGCATAACAAAAATTTCAACCGAACTTGAAAAACAAATCAGGTGTTCTATGAAATCTGAAAACTCATTTACAGCATTAATTGAAAGTCTGAAGGTCTACTCGATTCCTGGCGATAGGGTATTCAGAAAGGAACTTGAAAAAGCCGTTTTTTCCAATCTGCAATCGAAAGAACAAATTGTTCTCGCACTCAAATTACTATTTTATTGTGGGAACCCGAGGGCAAGAGACCCAGCTAAAGACAGCGGGTCACTTTCAATAATGCTAGATTTTGCTGACTGGAAAAAATATGGCTGTCCGGTTGCAAACGAACAAATCACTGATTGGATCAATAATATTCTCGTTAACTCCGACATGGTCGACATTTCGGAACGGCAAAATGATAGTAATCTAGATGCTTTTAGAATTCCGTTAGATATTCAAAACGAACCAATGCCCAGCGTTAAATTATCAGGTTTTGACGTAACGTTACGAGCTATGTTCCGTGAGCATCGTTGCCAGTATCGTTATGGTTCCATAGATGATGGCTCATATCCTATCTCTAAACTTAGCCGTTCTAAAACAAAACGTGCTTTGGAATTCATATCTGATCCCACGAAAGAGTATATAACATGGACAAGAGCGGATAATAATGAGATCTTTTTTGCTTATCCCTCAAAACTTGCCGCTGTTCCCTTAAAATTTGCGGCACTACTTAAGGCTTCTCTTGTTGATATTAATAAACAAACAAGAGCACGGTTTGAAAATTGTGCAGAAGAATTTTTCAAAGCTTTTCATGGTCTTGAGCCCCAAAACAAACCTGATAATGTGCAAATCTTCTCCATCCGCAAAATGGATAAGGCTCGTTCAAAAGTAATGCTCACGCGCGAACTTACACCCGAGTGGTATATAAAATGTGCGCGGGATTGGCAAACGGGTTGTAAAAACGTACCTCACTTTGGATTTGCTAATGTGCAAATTCCTTTTCCTCTTGAGGTCGCAGATATCGTTAACACTGTCTGGAAACAAAATGGTGAAATTGCTACACAAGGAAAAACCACCATAAAACGCATACAGTATTACCAAGGTATAGAGCTTTTGATTGATTCCGGAAGCGAGCAGAGTAATCGTTATTATCTGAGAATCCTTCTTAATAATGCACAAGGATTGTTTGTGTTTTTGGGCAATCAACTGCCTCGAAAAGAAAAGCCCCGTACTAAGGACATGGAAAAGTCATTTTTTAAAAGTAAAACAAGAGTACCCGAAGTTATCGCATTAATTAGTTTACTTTTGTATAAAGGTAATTGTAAAAAGGAGGACTATATGGAACATGCCGCATTTCTAATCGGACAATTGCTTAAAATTTCAGATGAATTACATGCTCTTTACTGTGAAGTTGTACGTAACGGAGATATTCCGCCACAGCTGGTGGGAAACTCAGTCTTTGTAACATCGTCGGAAACACCGGTCAAGGCTCTTGCCATACTGTGTCAACGGATGGCTCCATATATTTCTTGGGCGAAACAATACCGTACAAAGAATGAGGAGAAAAGTCGTTTAGTGGGCTGGTATCTTAGCATATTTGAACCAATTGCAGCCAAGCTTAGTGAATTATTAAAGGTTAACACACAATTCGACGAATTTGAAAAAGCACAGGTATTTCTTGGGTATGTAGCGGACATATCCGTACGGAAAAAGACTGATTTAGAGTTGAATCAAAACAAAGAATAAAAAACTGAGGAGGAACTGAAAGGTGAACGAAATTAAACGCGCGACAGGACTTTTGGTTATTGAAGTTAAGGATTCCAACCCCAACGGTGACCCGGATAGAGAAAGCGATCCACGCCAGCGGCCAAACGGACTGGGCGAAATTTCGCCTGTGTCATTTAAACGTAAGCTGCGCGATTTGGTCGAAAACAAAGATGGAGCAGTTTGGAGAAGCTTACCAGATACCTATTCGAAAAAACCTGAAAAATACTGCATTCTTGAGTCTCGTGGCAGGAATCGTGAAACCATTCAATCAGAAATGGGACAGGATTTATCAAAATTTAGCCAGAAAAACTTCCTGGAAAGTGAATTTGTGAAGAAATACTGGGACGCCAGAGTGTTCGGCAATACGTTTTTGGAGGAGCGTGCTAACAAGGAGTATATTAAAACAGGCGTTGCCCAATTCGGCGTTGGGGTCTCAATATCACCGATTAACATTATCCGTCATACGAATACTAACAAGGCTGGGGTTCAGGAAGGTAAAAATGCTGGTATGGCACCATTAGGTTTTCGTTTTGTCGAACACGGCGTTTATTGCATGCCGTTCTTTGTTAATCCAAATTATGCGGGAAAATCTGGCTGCACTATGGAAGATATTAACCTTTTAAAACTCCTCATTCCACATGCATATTCTGCAAATCCATCAACTATCCGTACACAGGTATATATTCGCCATGCATGGTACATTGAGCACAAGAATATACTCGGTAGCTGCCCTGACTATATTCTGATAGAGGCATTAACTCCTAAGCGAAAAGGTACCGCAACAGGGCCTTCATCCTCATGGGCTGATTACAGTGACAGCGACGGGCTTTCCAAGGAACTTAGTGAAAAAATTGCATCCATTGTTGATTTGATGTCCTGATGAAATACTATGCCCACAGCCCTAAAGACAGTGTTCCTGCACAAGAGTATGCTGTACATGTCCTTAATGTGCGTGAACGTTCGGTAAAATACGCGCAGGATTGTGCCGAACACTCACGGACGGATGGAGATTTACTTGTACGTCTTGCAGAAATGTCATCGGTTTTCCATGATTTAGGAAAACTGGATAAGGATAATCAGCGTGTTCTTTCCGGAGAGATCAAAGCAAGATCACTCCCGAAGAACCACGTTGACGCTGGAACAGCACATTTTTTACGTAATGAAAATTATCTACTTGCAGCTTCCATCTATGCTCATCATACCCGCCTACCAGATTTTATAGATGAATCCAATCGTGAATCAAAGATATTCCGCGATTCTGAATTGATGGGTGAAACAGATAGACTATTGCCGGATTATGAGAGGATTCACAACCAAATCATACCTTTTTCTGTTACAGCTGAAATAGATACGCCGCAGGGAGATCTACGGGTCTTCCTGCGTATACTGCTTTCTTGTCTATCTGATGCAGATCATACAGATACTGCTGTTAACTATGGTAGATATCCTAACTACGAAAAAACTGTTATGCTTCTTCCATTAGAGCGCCTTGAAATGTTAAACAGACATGTTGAAACACTTGGCGAGAACAGCGAACGTAATATATTACGCCGTGAAATGTATTCGGCCTGTTGTAATGCATCTGTGACACAAAACATTGCGTCATGCGATAGTCCAGTAGGCTCAGGCAAGACTACCTCAGTTATGGCTCATTTACTATCACAGGCGGCCAAACGTGGTTTACGCAGAATATTTGTTGTATTGCCGTTTACAAATATTATTAAGCAGTCAGTAGAAACATACAGGAAAGCTCTTGTTCTTCCGGGTGAAAAAGCTGAAGATGTTGTTGCAGAACTTCATCATCGTGCCGACTTTGAAAGTGAAGAAGCGAGACATCTTACTGCACTTTGGAGGGCACCGATTATAGTGACTACAGCCGTAGCATTTTTTGAAACACTTGCGGCGAATACTCCATCGACATTGAGACGGTTACATGAACTTCCTGGCAGTGCCATTTTTGTTGATGAGTCACATTCTGCTCTTCCGGTAGAACTTTTACCACTTGCCTGGAAGTGGATGAATATATATGCAGATGAATGGAAATGTTATTGGGTACTGGCTTCTGGTTCACTAACCCGTTTTTGGCAAATTCCTGAGATTTCGCAAAGCTCTCATAATAGGTCTGTATCTGAGATTGTTTATGACAACCTTCGAGAGAGATTATCTGTCTATGAGAATAACCGAATTTCATATAGATGTGATCTGCGTCCAAAGAATGTAGATGAACTTATGGTTTGGATTTCCAGTTATTCAGGTCCGAGATTTATGATTCTTAATACAGTTCAAAGCGCGGCTGTGCTTGCTGGTGCGTTCGCAAGTCATTTTGGACGAGAGAAGGTTGAACACCTGTCTACCGCTCTCACACCAATTGATCGCGAAATAACTCTTGACCGCATCAAGAAAAGATTATCGGATAAAAACGATACCGATTGGACTCTTATTGCGACATCCTGTGTGGAAGCCGGTGTCGATTTTTCTTTTAATATAGGTTTTCGGGAATTAGGCTCACTTGTTTCACTTCTACAAGCGGCAGGACGTGTTAATCGCAACGGAGATAACGCCGACGCAGAGATTTGGACTTTTCGTCTCACTAACAGCAATACACTGATTGACAACCCGGGTATGAAAAACGCATCTGAAATTTTACGTGGTTATTTTGAACGCGGTGAAGTGATTTCCCCGGCGCTGAGTACACAATCAATAGAGGATGAAATACATTTAGCTGGTGTGAAGACTATATATGAAAAACTTCTAACCAATGAGAATAATGCAAGATTTCCATATGTGGCAGAGAATTTTAAAGTCATTGATTCAAATACCAGGATTGCTATTGTTAGCGAAAAAGTGGCTGTTGGATTAGAATCCGGTAAAATAGATTGGAGAGAATTACAGAAAAATTCTGTACAAATTGCCTATTATAAATTAAAACAACTTGGTACCCCTGAAATCTTGCCAGACATCTATAAATGGAATCTGCTGTATGATGACTTTTTGGGTTATATGGCGGGAGTTCTTCAGCTAGAAGCAATAAATAGGCAAGGTGGGTCTGTGATTTAAGGGAAAAAACTATGTACACCGAAGACGATCTGCTCCCTATCTCTGCCCTCCAGCATCTGGCCTTTTGTCCCAGGCAGTGGGCGCTTATCCATCTGGAAGGCGCCTGGCTGGATAACCGCCTGACGGCTGAAGGGACCGTGATGCATGAGCGCGCCCATGATGAGGAAACCGAATCCAGGGGCGATCTGCGTGTGGTACGAGGATTAAGGCTGCGTTCCTTAAGGCTGGGACTGGTGGGACAGGCGGATGTTGTGGAGTTCCATAAAACGGCCAACCGGGATGTGGGAATACAGATCCCCGGTGAGGCGGGGTACTGGCAGCCGTTTATTATCGAATATAAGCGCGGCCAGCCCAAGATCGGTCATGAAGATGAAATCCAGCTTTGCGCCCAGGCCCTGTGCCTGGAGGAAATGATGGGTGTTGCCTTATCCTCTGCCAGCTTTTTCTATGGACAGCCCCGGCGGCGCTGCGAGGTTATGCTTGATAGCGAATTACGTAAAGAGACAGAAAGCCTGGCCGAGCTTTTACATCAGCTTTTTGCGGCCGGTAAAACACCGGTGGCAGAATATTCTTCCAGGTGTCAGAGCTGTTCCCTGGTGAATATCTGTCTGCCTAAGTTAAACCGGGGCAAAAAGAGCGTCAACAATTACCTTAAAAAGACATTAGACTCCCTGAAGGAGACTCATGAAACGCCTGCTTAATACCCTTTATGTCACCACCCAGGGATCCTACCTGCATCGTGAAGGTGAGACGGTGGAGGTCACGCAGGATGGGGTGGTAAAACTCAGGGTTCCCATTCATACCTTGCAGGGCATAGTCTGTTTCGGGCAGGTATCCCTGAGCCCACCGCTGATGGGACTGTGTGCCGAACGCCAGGTAACCGTCTCTTTTCTCAGCCGCAACGGCCGTTTCTGGGCCAGGGTAGAAGGTCCGGTATCCGGAAATGTGCTGCTCAGGAGAGAACAATACCGGCAGGCGGATGACCCTGTATGCTCTAAAAAAATCGCCCAGTCCATTGTCCTGGCAAAAATCAATAATTGCCGGGTTGTCCTTCAGCGGGCACTCCGTGAACACCCTGATTGTGCAGGAGCCGGAGAACTGGCCGGTTCAATAAGCCATTTATCCGCTCTCTCAAAAAACCTGGAAATACAAATGGAATCAGGGACCCTGGATAGCGTCAGAGGTTTAGAAGGTGAGGCAGCCAGAAACTATTTCAGCGTATTCAACCATCTGATCTTTGCCCAAAAAGAGGACTTCCTTTTTGAAGAGCGCAACCGCCGTCCTCCGCTGGATAATATGAATGCCTTACTTTCCTTCCTTTATACCATATTGTCTCATGATGTCGCCTCTGCGCTGGAGACCGTAGGGTTAGATCCGGCAGTCGGTTTTCTGCACCGTGACCGGCCCGGCAGACCGGGACTGGCGCTGGATGTGATGGAAGAGTTCCGCCCATACCTGGCCGACCGTCTGGCGCTTTCCCTAGTGAACCTTAAACAGATCACCGGTAAGGGATTTACCAGAACAGAAACCGGGGCGGTTATGATGGACGATGCAACACGCAAAGAGGTCCTGGTGGCTTATCAGAACCGCAAACAGGAAGAAATTACTCACCCCTTTTTGGATGAAAAAATAGCCGTAGGCCTTTTACCATATGCTCAGGCATTGTTACTTTCACGTTACCTTAGAGGTGATATGGATGGCTACCCGCCGTTTATATGGCGGTAGAAAATCAATTGCTCTTTAACAATTGAATAATTTATGTGAGGGCGATATGTTAGTGCTAATAACTTATGATGTCAGGACTGAGACCAAAGCAGGTCAAAAAAGATTGCGGGACGTGGCCAAAATATGCGAAAATTACGGTCAAAGAGTGCAGTATTCCGTTTTTGAATGTCTTCTTGAACCGGACCAGTGGGTTAAAGTTAAGCAGCGGTTGATACAAGAAATAAAAGTCGATGAGGATAGCTTACGTTTTTACTTTTTAGGGAAAAATTGGAAGGTCAGGGTGGAACATGTGGGCGCTAAAACAGCATATGATCCGGAGGGACCGCTGGTAGCCTGATGACAGGTTATGCCCTGTATATAAATGGAAAAATGCGAACCCCGAGTAAACATGTTTCACGAAGGAGGTAAGCGAGCTTCAAAATGGTATTATATAGCCTAAATTTCTCTTTGCTCCATTATTATATTATGTTAAGTTAGATTCCAAATCAAGGAGAAATGCAGTCGCCCCCCGCACGGGGGCGTGGATTGAAACCTGCCTCAGATGCTGCTAATCGAAAACGCTTTAGGTCGCCCCCCGCACGGGGGCGTGGATTGAAACACCGAATGGCTCGATGATTACTACCGGGACTTCCCGGTCGCCCCCCGCACGGGGGCGTGGATTGAAACTATTCTGGAAGCCCTCACAATATTCCCGGGCGGCCGTCGCCCCCCGCACGGGGGCGTGGATTGAAACCGGATGATGTGATTGACATCGAATATGCATTACCCTCGTCGCCCCCCGCACGGGGGCGTGGATTGAAACCGATTAGCAGCATCTGAGGCAGAAAAACCACATTGTCGCCCCCCGCACGGGGGCGTGGATTGAAACCAGACAGTGGGACAACACGAGATCTTCAGGCGTATGTCGCCCCCCGCACGGGGGCGTGGATTGAAACAATATTGCTCATGCCATCTCAGCAGGACCCGGGAGGTCGCCCCCCGCACGGGGGCGTGGAGTGAAACC
>CAYLRY010000051.1:0-8527 GCA_964386535.1 uncultured Dehalococcoidales bacterium
ATTTTGAATCTATCATAGGACTTTTTTTCTTTCTTGGTGCTGTTAAACTCGGGTTGTAGCATAACACTACAAGTTCCTGTCAATTTTGATGTGCTACTATCATCCATGCCTGACGCGGGTGATAGCATCCGGAATTATAACTATCTCCATTCATCAATTAGATAACCGCAGTCGTGTCCGCCTGCAAATTGCATGCAGGCCTCCTCATCACCTCCGGCAACGATAATACAATTGGAAAAAGGTTCATCTCCAGCCAGGGGAACCATGAAGTCATCCGGGAGTTCTTTCCAGGGTTTGCCGGTTGTTTTTTCTATACCCATCCAGCCATTACGCAAGAAATCCGGCCATGAACGGTTCCGATAATTGCTCATAGGCACACAACTTTTCTTCCACATCCATTCGTAAACTTCATCTTTTGATTTAAAACCGTACTGGTAAAGGTGCATAGCCATTTCCGGAACCATGACAAAGGTATAACCTCCCTCACGTGTAGCCCAGAGATCCGGAACGATGTACTCCAGCCAGTTATGGGGGCCGGATTTTCCTTTAACACCAAAACGCCGTGCCAGGCCGCCGTGGCCACTTTTCTGGAAAGCCCGGTAACCACCTGGGGAGAACTGAGAGCCGACTACACCGCCGGAGACGTTCATGACCATTACCACGCTTTGATCTTTTCTGAATCCCAACTCTTCGTTTAATCCTTTCCATCCCGGTGGTAGAGCGTCCATGTTTTCAGCAAAACAGGTCCCACCGTTGTTTAGCGGGCTGCCCAAACATCCCATACGATTGACCCCGGGCACAGCGCCACCCAGGTTAAGAGCCATAAGCTGGTAAGCCCGCCCTATGGGGCCATTTACTGGACTTCCTGGTCCCAGCATGCCCACGCCGATGTTCATTTGTATCTCTTTGACAATAGGACCACTGATGCAAAGCACCTGGCTGGGGAAGTTGGTCGTGCCGATAGGGCACCCTGATTGAGCCATGGCCAGAACAACCGGCAGGTGCTCTGGTTTACAGCCTGCCATTACCGCATTAATTGCCACTTTTTCGACTGTAGCAGTCCTTTTCAGAGGCTGGAAACGTATTAATTCCCCCTTGCTTCTGACTTCTCCCATGGGTGATTTCTGGTCTGATTTAAGGGTTAAAACTTCTTCTGGTCTGTGACTGGTACCCTTCAACATTTCTTTTACCCTTTCCTCGGTGGGTATTCTAATAGGGTAACCATCAGTATAAACGGACAAAGGAGCATTGACCGGATGAGGTATCCATTTGGTCTGCTGATAAAAAGTCTCAGCCTCGTCAAGAGTGCCCTCGAAGAGCACACGCGGCTGTGGAGGATTATACATTCCGCCTTCCTTTTCCTTATCTGTCAAAGGGCGGGTCAGGCCTTCCAGTACCTGATTAATCCACACTTCAACATCCTGCGGGCCTGGTAGCATCCTTGACGCATGGATATAGCGTATATTGGGCACGCCGTTTAATAATGCCTCTTGCTTAACCATATTCTCTTGATCCGTCAAATCAATAAGCACTGTTGGAATTCCGGCTTTTTCAAGCTCTGCTAAATACGGCAACTGCCGCCAAACAGCACCGCTTCACCAGGCCACTGCCTGTATCAGCCCGTCACAGTGTTCCATTTCCTCATCTGTAATCTGAACAGGATCTACACTATAAGTTTTCTTGGTTTTCCAGTTAACGTTGGGAAAGCTGCCTCTCAAGCGTTTTTCCAGAGCTATGGTAATATCCGGTTCACCGCATATGCTTATGTAGATAGTTTTGCCTTCCAAGGTGTCAAGACGCGGAGCCAGAGGAAATGTTTGTACGGGTATCGATATTCCAACCGGATTTAGACATTTATAAACCTTATCTTTTTCAGCCACAGTCACTCTCCTTTTTAAATAATAAGCAAAATATTAATATTTTTAAGTTTTAATTAAAGGAGCCATACTTGCTTGACATAATATCAACTCAATCGACGAATTTAAACATGCGGGTTAATCCGCCAGGATTTCTGAGTTTATACAGGCGTACTGCATTGCCGCCCAGAATCAGGTTTAGGTCATCCTGACTGATATCCAGCCTGGCCAGTTGCTTCAGGCTCCAACCCCACACATCAACCTGGTGCCGGACAATCCCGTCCGCTCTGACCTGTTCGGTGAAAGTCTGGGGTAGATACCTTCCGCTTAGATTGGTTTCTATAGGAAGGCTGGCGCCCCAATCAGTACCCCATAAAAGCTTGGCAGCTCCAATATTACGATCGGATAAACACTTGTAATAAAGATCGGTCCAATAACGTCCGGTTTCCAGGTAGACATTCTTGTGGCTGGCTGCAACAGCCATGCAGCCTTCATAAAGCTTATCCCACCACCAGCCCTCAATACCACCGTGCTCCATGATGATAGGTAAATCCGGGAAAGCCATCGCCAGATCGTGTGCCCAGAGCGGATTAAAGTTCCATGGATGTGAATGATAATGCCCTTCATATCCCACGTTAGTACCACAGTGGTAGCGGATAGGTACATTATATGAGCGGGCCAGGTCACAGATCATCATCATTTCTTTGATGAGCTGATGTTCACTATTATACTCCGGATATCCGTCCACCACATTAATAGCTTTTCCGGCAGGAATACCTTCCCCTATCCCCACATAGTTGCCTGTTTTGAGTAAAGAATCCAGTTCATCCAGGACAGTTTGAATGTTCCATTCTAATTCGCCAGATTCCACTTTGTCGCGGGTATGCTTGGTTCCCGCCTGGCAATTAGCTACGAATTTATCGGGATATTTTTTACATTGCTCCACATTTATTTCGTTGCTCATGCCGAAAGCCGGCTCCAGTATGCACATGTCTACGCCATATGTTTCCATATGATAAAGAAGCCGGGCTGAATTGTCATAAGCATCCACCTGCTGGATAGCCCGACCCAGATCTCCGTAGTCCTGCGAATCTCCCAGAACTTTACGGGCGGCATGCCTCTGAGAATGTACATGTGTATCGACGATAAACAATCCTAGTTTCATCTATTCCTCCCATTTCCAGGTACAGTTTATTTTACTAAATTTAATGGTTTATCGACAGAGATTTCTTTTGTAAGCTATTATATACTATAATCCGGTTTAGAGTATATAACGGCTTTATTGATAATAAAAAACGGAGAATAACTGACCATGGTTAATGGTGACGCAGACCTGATAGAGAAGATTAGAAAGTTAAGAAAAGCTAAAAATGCCGTTATTTTAGCTCATTATTATCAAGCAGCTGAGGTGCAGGCAGTAGCTGACTTTACAGGTGATTCGCTTGAACTAAGCCGGAAAGCCTACGAAACTGATGCTCAGGTGGTGGTAGTTTGCGGCGTGGACTTTGTAGCAGAAAACGTGTCTATCCTGAATCCTGGGAAAACCGTGTTACTACCTGAAAAAAAAGCCGATTGTCCATTAGCCACTATGATCACTGCCGCACGTTTGAAAGAAAAACGGAAAGAGTATCCAGGCGCCATGGTAGTCTGCTATGTCAGATCTCCGGCTGAAGTTAAAGCTGAGTCCGATATCTGTTGCACGGCAGCTAATGCGGTATCCATTATTGAAAAGTTTAAGGAAAAGGATCAGATCATTTTCGTCCCTGACCAGTATCTAGGTGATTATGTTTGTACGCAGACTGATAGAGAAATGATTCTCTGGCCCGGTTATTGTCCCAGCCATAACAAAATTAACCCTGAGGATATTACCGCTTTAAAAGAAAGGTACGCTGAAGCTGTGGTGGTGGTACATCCTCAATGCAGCCCCCAGGTAAGAGCCATGGCAGATGCAGTACTGAGCTCCGCGGGCATAGTCCGTTTTGCTCGCGAGACTAGCGCCAGGGAGGTAATTGTGGGGAGTGAGGTTGGCATATTACATCACCTCCGGAAAGAGAACCCGGGGAAAATTTTTATAGCTGCTTCAGAAAAGGCTGCTTGCGGTAAAATGAAACTGATAACCCTGGAGTCCGTCCTATGGTCATTGGAAAACCTGGCATACAGGGTTCAGGTACCGGAGAATATGCGTCTGAAAGCCAGACTTGCTATAGACCGGATGATGGAGGAAGATCATTAAGTAATACATTTTTAAACCGATCTTAACTTGATAAAATAAACGTTATGAAAACTAAGAATTTATTTAATAAACAAGGATAGAAACACGTGAAGGACTTAATTGACTCAGCGCCCCCCTGGCCATATCCCGTAAAATACGGGCATGAAAATGAAGTGTCCGTTGATATCCTGATCCTGGGCGGCGGCATCGCCGGATGTCATGCTGCTATCAACTCTGCCAGACTGGGTGTAAAAGTGGCTGTGGTTGAGAAAGCCGCTACCATCCGGAGCGGAAGTGGTGGGGCAGGAGTTGACCACTGGGGCTACGCTCTGACCAATCCCTGTTCCCAAATAACTCCTGACCAGGCTGCCGGAGACTCCGGGAGAAGCAGTGCTACCCCTCAATATATTAATGGCATCTTCCGCTATATTACTATGCGAGAGTCCTGGGATGCCCTTCTGGATGTAGAAAAAATGGGCATCCAGTTCAGAGATATTGATGGTGAGTTTATCGGCGCTCCTTTCCGGGATGATAAGACCGGAATCATGTTTGCTTATAATTATAATACCCGGACTAATATCAGAGTGCGCGGAGGGGCTAAAGTCAAAATTGCTCTTTTTAAAGAGCTTAAGCGGCAGGGTGTAGAAGTTTATGACCGGATAATGGCTACCAGCCTGCTGACCGAAAACGGTAAATCCGGTAGCCGGGTGGTCGGCGCCACCGGAGTTAACCTGCGCACCGGAGAATTCTATGTTTTTAAGTCTAGGGCTACCATACTGACCACAGCACATTTTTCGCGCATCTGGGTTTTCTCTACCGAACTGGCGGGTTCCAGTGTGGACCGTGATGATCCAAATTGTGCTGGTGATGGAAGTGCAATGGCCTGGAGAGCAGGCGCAGTTTTTACTCAAATGGAAAGAAGCAGGGGACCTGTAGCTGGTGGCTTTAGCTGGCCGCGTTTTGGCGTGGGCAATCCCAATAATTCATGGTATCCCTGTAGTATTGTAGATGCCCGTGGAAGGGAAATTCCCTGGGTGGATGGAGAGGGTAATATTTTACATAATGTATCGGATCGAACTTTGCTTTACCCTGCGGCGCAATTGACTCCTGACTTACCTGAGCGCATTAAAAAAGGTGAGTATGTACTGCCTTTGTTTGCGGACCTGCCGGGTATGCCGGAACAGGAACGCCGGGCTATATTCGGATTGATGATTGGTAATGAAGGTAAAACCCGCGTCCCTGTATACCAGCTTTACACCCAGTCTGGTTTTGACCCGGATAAGGATATGCTTCAGGCTCCACTTAATGCCCCGGAGGTGGGCGGAGAAAGCCCAGGCCCTGCTCAATGGCGTGACGGCGCAGCAGGCGGTAGCTGGACAGGAGGTGGATTAGTAATAGACTGGGATTTGAGAACCAATCTAGAAGGTCTATATGCTGCGGGGAATCAGGTGGCTGCGTGCGTAGGTGGACACCCGGGAGCAGCAGCCACGGGCAGATATGCTGCCAGAAAGGCCGTGGCTTATATTAAAAATGCTGCTGAACCGGTATTGAATAGGCAGCAGATAGAAGAAGAAAAAGTGCGTGTTTATGCCCCACTTCACCGGAAGGGTGACACTGGTTGGAAAGAGTTGCATGCAGGTATTTCCAGGGTTATGCAGGTCTATTGTGGGGAATATAAAACCGAAGAGATGCTAAAAACGGGTTTATGGTGGTTGAACAGTATCCGTGAAAGCGAAGCTGCCAGGACCTTCGTCAGGAACCCGCATGAACTGGGTCGTTATCTTGAATGCCTGACACGCCTGACTATCAGTGAAATGATCATTTATGCCTCCCTGGCGCGGCAAGCCAGCAGCATCCCACTGGACTTTAAGAGGATAGACTTCCCCGAAAACGATCCTCCGGAATGGAATAAATTTATCACCATAAGATATGAAAACAATAAGGTCAAGGTAGATGAACTGCCAGCTAAATACTGGTTGCTGCCGCCATATGCGAATACCTGCCGTGAAAATTACCAGGCTCACTGCGGGCTGGATGTTTAATAAACTGGAGATTAAACTGGAGATTAATTAAGATGAATAACCAGGCCTTTATGGTACCAAATCCACAGACGCCCTGTATTCCGGTTAAAATAAACCCTGAACTCTGCATTGGCTGCAATACCTGCGCTGATCAATGTCGTATGGATGTCATGGTTCATAATCCTGAGAAGGGAGAAGTCCCTATTGTGCTTTATCCTGATGAATGCTGGTTTTGCGGAACCTGTGTGGAGGACTGCCCAGTTCCCGGAGCTATAATCATGCAGCATCCATTGAACCAGAGAGTGGGTTGGAAGAGAAAAAAGTCCGGTGAATATTTTAGAATAGGTATGCACAATCCACCCCCGCCTTATGAGAAGCCACCAGTAGGATGAGGCCACATGTTTTAATTAATTTGGCCTTTATATCATTTGGATTATAGGACCAAAGTCTATTTAAGGGAGAATCTGAAGGATGAACAAAATAATGAGCATGAAGGAAGCAGTAGCCAGATTTGTTAAAAGCGGCTCCACTCTTTTTATCAGCGGTATGCAACATGGCGAACCTTCGGCTGCTGTCCACGAGATTGCTCGCCAGAAGATTGACCATTTAAACCTGGTCTGTTGTTTGGTAGTTTCCATCAGCGTATTGATAGGGGAAGGCCGGGTGGATAAGCTGTCCACAGCGTATATTAACCAGGATGTAAAACGTTCTTATCTCCTCAATAAAGCTAAAGAGATGGGCAGATTGCCTGTTTTTGAGGAGTATTCGCACTTCGGCATTGCACTGGCCCTTTTAGCCGGTCAAATGGGAGTCTCATATTTACCCACCAGGTGTCAGGTAGGTTCGGATATGCTCAAGTATAATCCTAATATCAAGCTCATCGACGACCCTTATACCGGCGGGAAAATAGGCTCGGTAAAAGCCATAAATCCGGAAGTGGGAATTTTACATGTACAGCGTTGCGATGCCCAGGGTAATGCCCAGAAGTGGGGCAGCCTGGGGGTGGATATAGAGGGCATCAATGCCAGCCGGACAGTAATCATTACCACAGAGAAAATAGTAGATTCTGAAGTGATCCGCAGAGACCCCAACCGCACTATTATCCCAGGTTACCGTGTTAGCGCTGTGGTCGAGCAACCGTGGGGAGCCCATCCGTTGCACATGACGGGCTGTTACGCCGGTGATATGATGGGTTTTTTAAACGAACTGGGCACCAGGGACGGCTACGAGAATTACGTACAGCGACTGGTATACGGCGTTAAAGATTGGAATGAATATTTAAAGGAAAGAGCAGCTATGAAGCCAGCGGGCTTTTTTGAAAAATTTCAAATTAAACCAGTCCCCAGTGAACCTGTATATTCCGGCGATAATCTTTAAGTAATAAAGAGAACATGCGAAGTCTAATTCAAGGTTGAACGACAATATATCAGGATTGGTTCAGGATTTTAAAATAAAATTTTGAGTTTCCGGCTTGTACGGATTAAAGGGGCAGGGATATGAGTCAGATCAATTCCATTCCAGATTACAGCGCGGCGGACCAGATGATCGTATCGGCAGCCCGCCAGATCAAAAACAACGAGGCTGTTTATGTGGGGGTCGGTTTGCCCATGCTGGCAGCGTTGTTAGCCAAATACACGCATGCTCCTGACTGTACTGTAGTAATTGAAAACGGAATAATCAGGACTGCCAGGTTTGCTTTACCGGCCGGCACTGATACAGTGGGGGTACAATACCTGGCAGATCAACTGGCTAATCTAGCCTATATCAGCTATCTCGGACAGGCTGGTTTTATAGATCTGGGTTTTATGGGCGCAGGTCAAATCGACCGTTTCGGTAATGTTAATGATACCGTCATTGGTGATTACCGGAATCCTGTTTACAGGTTCCCTGGCAGTGGGGGAGCCAATGACGTTATGACCTTTTGCAGGCGGACCTGTGTTATAGTAAGACAGAGTAAACGCCGTTTTCCTGAGAAAGTGGATTTTAATACGTGCCCGGGCTACCTGGAGGGCAGACCGGGACAGAGGGAAGCGCTGGGAATGCGGCCGGGAACAGGACCTTCAGCAGTGGTAACAGATCTGGGCTGCTATGGATTTGAAAACGGTGAAATGGTCCTCCAGACTATTCATACCGGCTGTGGGATTACTCTGGAGAAAGTAAAAGCGGAAATCGGCTGGGAGCTCAAAATATCAAACAGGTTAAAGGAAACTCCCCCTCCGAGCCCGGAAGAATTACGCATCCTGCGGGAAAAAGTTGATCCTACCCAGAGGTGGTCAGGGGGCAAGCACGCTGCCGCAGTTCAGGATTGATGAACTAAAATTTATTTTTCGTAAAACCTCTGACTAATTCTTTCTGGGTGAAAGGGCTAACACCTCATATTTTCCAGCGCAACCAATTCGATTCTATTTTTCTTAAAAGCGATGGATGAAGCATGGAAA
>CAYLRY010000051.1:8627-19230 GCA_964386535.1 uncultured Dehalococcoidales bacterium
ATTAGATGATTTTTGACAGGATTTGCTGCTAAGACGTCTTTTTCGTCTGATCTTTGGGAGGTCCAGATGCACCAGATTCCTTCCTGGGGAACAAAATAGAAGCCATAATCGAACCAAATATTAAGAGGGCAATTACACCTAATGAAATGTAAACTGGCATCTCATAGAAACCGGAGATCAGCATTTTCACTCCAATAAAAATCAACACAATGGACAACCCGTGTAAAAGATATTGGAACACATAAAACATACCGGAAATCGCGAAGTATAAAGCACGCAATCCTAGGATTGCAAATACATTGGAGGAATATACAATCAGAGGATCCAGGGTAATTCCTAAGACAGCAGGCACTGAATCAACGGCAAACATAATATCCATAGTCTCAATGGATATCAGAACCAAAACCAGGGGAGTAACATATAAATACCCCTTGATTCTTATGAAAAAACGGGTTTCATGATATTCAGGAACTGTGCGCACCAGTTTTTGGGCCAGACGCACCAGCGGATTTTTTTCAGGATGTACTTCTTCTTTTTTCTCCCGCAGTAACTTAAAACCAGTATAGAGCAACAGGACGCCCAGAACATATATAAGAAAATGAAATTTTTCTATAAGTGCAATCCCTGCAAAAATAAAGACACCCCGAAAGAAGATTGCTCCCAGGATACCCCACATTAACACCTTACGTTGGGCTTCCCGGGGGACAGCAAAGTAAGTGAAAAGCGCCAGGAAGACGAATAAATTATCTATACTCAGGGAATATTCAATAAGATAGGCAGTTATGTATTGAATTGCCTGATCATGTCCACGGATAAAAAAAATAATTAAATTGAAAATCAGGGCCAGGCCAACCCAAAAAGCAACCAGTTTAAGAGCTTCTCTAACCGGAATTACATGGGCTTTTCGCTGGAAGACGAACAAGTCAAGAGTAATTGCGACCACAAAAAAGAGGATAAATAAAATCCAAAGAATATTTTGATCCACAACATTTCCAAAATTTAAGTATTTGACATTTTAAGCGATTACATAATTATACCAGCTCTAAAAGGAAAACCAAAGCAGAAGAGTTTTTAAAAATTTACTGTAAATAAATTTTATAATCATGTCACCTGGGACTCCAATGTTCTTATTTAAGATTGAAGTTGAAATGTCAATATATTATACATAACATATAAGAATATTGACAATCGGGGTATATTAGAGTTATGGTAACGATTGAAATACAAGCAGGAACGGAAAAAGAATGAGAGCGCGTCTGGCTGGTATACTTCTGTTTGTTATCATTGCTATATACATTGTAGCTACAAGACCATTTATACCTTCTTTAAGTACTCAGGGTCACCTGGTACTCGGATCTGTATTGTTCACAGTAGGGCTCTGGATTTTCGGTTCCCGCTGGATACCAAATTCTGTGGCCAGCATGATAATGCTGGTTTTAATTCTTTCTTCAGGCGTGAGTTATGCAGTAGTATTTAACGGGTACACCAGCCGTGCGATCTGGATATTAATACCTGCCCTATTTTTTGGTTTTGCCCTGACCAAGACCGGCCTGGGAAAACGTCTGGCTTTCATGATAATGCGATTTTTTAAACCCAGTTATATAACTCTGACCATATCATGGGTCATCATAGGATTGGTATTGTCTGCCTTAACACCATCTATTGCTGTTCGAATAGCTATTGTGGTTCCGGTTGCCGCTGCTACGGTTGAGATATTCAGGATACAATACGGTTCCGAAGGCTCTGGTTTTATAATGCTGGTGGCCTGGTCCATGGCTGTTATTCCCGGCAGTGGATGGCTTACCGGAGCTCTCTGGGGGCCTTCAGCTATAGGTTTTTTTGACAGCACACCTGGATTGGAAGGCATCATTACTTTCGATTCATGGTTTAAAGCCGCTTTCCTTCCTTCAGAAGTACTGGCTTTGCTCTTTGTCCTGGGATTGTTTATCTTTATGAGACCACAAAAACGACTTAATATCTCCTCAAATATTTATCAGGCTGAATATCGTGCTCTTGGCCCCATGAGTTTTAGAGAGAAAGCCACTCTGACGATTTTGATATTGACATTCCTTTTTCTGGTAACTGCACAATGGCATAAAATACCGGATGTGGCTGTTTTAATAATAGCCTTTGCCTTATTAACAGCTTTCAGGGTTATCGAAGTTAAAGATATTGGTCCTGCCATAAGCTGGGACCTGGTTTTATTTATGGGTGCTATTATGGGATTGGGCATGATTTTCTATAATACCGGAATATCTGCATTTCTTAGTACCGTATTTTCTCCTTTGTTAAATACTCTGGCAGCCAGTCCATGGTTGCTGTTATTCGTGGTCTTGCCAGGTCTTTTCATCTGGCGCTTTCTGGATGTAGCACAGCTTTTTGCTACCATTCCATTTTTGGTGCCGCTATTGCCTGTTTTATATTCGGAATATGGTATTCACCCTCTGGTGCTTTTTATGTTGTTTATTATGGCCGGCAACTGTTTTTTCACCGCCTATCAACAACCGTTTGTCATTTTAGGCCAGTCCCTGGCAGGTCCAGCAAGCTGGACTCCTTCACAGCTAAGAAAAGCCGGGATAATTTATCTGGCCGCCAGCCTACTGACTCTTTTCATAGCAATTTCTTACTGGCAAATGATAGGTTTCATCCAGAGGTAGGCTTTGTGTCCAGCATTGGTTGAAGTGCCTTGACCCTCCGTAAGATATGATTTTATAATGCCACTTGATGGGGGAAAACATAACAAAAATTTCATTTAATAATTTCCATAACAAAAGTCCGAAAGTAGCCGTCATGACCCTGGGATGTAAACAAAACCAGGCTGAAAGTGAAGCTATTACCAGAGAATTACAGGAAGCAGGATACTGTATAGTATCTTCAGAAGTAAAAGCTGATGTATATATTTTAAACACCTGTACAGTCACTCATGTTGCGGATAGAAAATCACGCCATTTTATAAGAATGATTCACCGTGAAAACCCAGAGGCTAAAATAGTTGTTACGGGGTGTTATGCTCAGCGGGCAGCTCGTGAGTTGCAGGAAATCAAAGGCACTGCTCTGGTCCTGGGAAACTCCCAAAAACCTTATCTTAAGAAGATACTAGATGAATTAACCGGCAGTATTCAGTATGGTAGAACCAGGGGCAAGCCGGATAAACCTGAACGCACACGTTCGTTTATTAAAATACAGGATGGATGCAACAACTTCTGTTCCTTCTGTATTGTTCCTTTAGTCAGAGGAAGAGAGATCAGTCTTCCTGAGGAATTGATAATTGAACAGGTTAAACAACGTTCATTAGATGGTTACCAGGAAATAGTGCTTACCGGCACCGAAATAGGCAGGTACCGGTACGGCTCAAAAGACCTGACACAGCTCATCAAAAATATTCTGGCGGAAACGGAAATCCCTCGCCTGCGTTTATCTTCATTTCAACCACAGGAGATTACTAAAGAACTACTGAGCCTTTGGGAAAATTCCAGGCTGTGCCGGCATCTCCATCTTTCTTTACAGAGCGGTAGCAAAAATATTTTACATCTTATGAACCGCAGATATTCATTGGATGAATATGTGGCAACAGTATTAAAGATCCGTTCTGCAATATCGGATGTGGCTATTACCACTGACGTTATTGTAGGTTTTCCAGGCGAATCACAGGACGAATTTTTGGAGAGTATGGAATTTTGCCGGATGATTGGCTTTGCCCGAATACATGTCTTTCCATTTTCAATCAGAGAAGGCACCCGTGCCGCAAGTATACCGGTTCAGATTAATCCATCTGTTAAAAACCAGCGAATGGAAAATATGCTGAATCTGGCCAGAACCAGCCAGGAGTCTTTTAATAAAGGTTTCGTGGGCAGGAGATTACATGTGTTGTTTGAGCAAAAATCCGGAGACTTGTGGTCAGGGCTGACAGACAACTATATTAAGGTGTATGCTAAAAGTAATAAGCCGTTAACCAACATGCTTTTACCTGTGGAAATAATCGAACTCCTGGACGATGGCGTACTGGGCAGAATTAAAGAATGATAGCGGTTTAAAATTTTTAGCTTTTTACGGAGACTGTTATGGCTGATTACCCTTATACAAATAAGCCTGAAGACATACCAAAATTATTATGTCTTTTACCCACTATTGAAGTACCTGAGATCAGGATTACAGCGGATTATATAAAATCACTGGGTTTTTCACAAGCATCCAGTAGAAACTTGTTAGAAATACTAAAGTTAATTGGCTTTTTGGATGAAAAAGATGAAGCCTCAGCGATATGGAAAGATTTTGTATCCAGTGAAAAGCGTGGACTAATTTTAGCATCAGCTATAAAAAAGACCTATGCCGGTTTGTTTGAACTGTCGTTTTGTCCCTATATTGAAGGTGATGAGGCCATTTTGGATTTTTTTAAACAGGAAGTTCAGGCCACCTCTAAAGACCTGATATTAATGTTAGAAACCTTCCGCTCTCTGAATGAGTTGGCTGATTTTCAAGAATTAATGAGCGATGATAGCTCCGGCAAGTCAACCGAACCGGAGGAGGATAAGATGCCAGAGGTAAAAATAAATCCTGACCTGCAGTTAAACATTCAAATTCATATAGATCCCAATACATCCGATGAAAAAATAGAAACAATATTTAAAAATTTACGAAAATATTTATTAGAAAAACCCTCCTCTTAAATTAAAAATGTTCTTAAGCTATCTAATTATAGATGAGAGACATTCAATTTATTTGCTTCCCGCCCCAGGACTATTGGTTTTTCAACCTTACGTTGAGGGATTCCCCAAATAGTTGATATCCTCGGGTCGATAAATTCGAATCATGGGAACAAAAACCTCACTAACAGGCTTAAACCGGAATAGTTATTAAAAGTAAAATTCCATCTGCGGTTCATTATGACTGCCTGTGTAAAAATGTTATAATTAACATGTTATTTCAAATCAATGAGTAAGTATAATATATTGAAATTCGAGTTAATTATATAAATGGCTGAATTTTGTTTTTAGCACAAAATAGACAGGGAACGCAAGTTTATGACATACAGGATAAAAGGGAAATCAGGAATAAACCCTATCTGGATCTTAATTGGTGTAAACATAGTAATTTTAATCGCTACCTATATCAATCCTGATTTGATTTACAGCCGTTTTGCATTGACGCGATATAATATTAGCAGCCAGCCGTGGATTTTGCTAACATATATGTTTCTTCATTCAGGCTATTTCCATCTGCTTATGAATATGCTGACCCTTTATTTTTTCGGCACATTTGTAATTGCACTGGTGGGAGAAACCCACTTTTTAACTACCTATTTTATTGGGGGTATAATGGGGGGGTTATTTTTCATACTCCTGGCTCCGCATTCTATAGTTGTTGGTGCTTCGGGTGCTGTTTTCGCCTTGGGAGGACTCTTAGTGGCCATGCGTCCTAGGGTTAAGGTTATCTCCTTTCCAATACCTGTTCCGATGCCTCTCTGGCTGGCCATTATTCTTGGGTTTATTATTGTTCTTATTCCATCTTTCGGTTCCAACATTGCCTGGCAAGCCCATTTGGGTGGCCTGGTCTACGGCCTGGCGATTGGATATTACTTTCGCAGACGTGAGCAAAGGCGCTATTAGGCTGAATGTCTTTTCCACATCCTGCCTTTTTCTTATGCTAAATTAGCAATAATTGAGTATGCCTGAAAAATTCAAAGAGTTATCTTTATGTAACTTTAGATTGGAAGTAAAAAAAACGAGATTATAGACTTCACTCAGGAGGATAACATGAGTTCATTAAACAGGTCTGATCCGGAGGTTGACTGTATTCTGGCCAAAGAAATTAAAAGGCAGAAAGAGACCATTAATCTCATTGCCTCAGAAAATTATGCCAGCCGGGCAATATTAGAAGCTCAGGGCTCGGTTTTTACCAATAAATATGCAGAGGGATATCCGGCTGCCCGCTACTATGGCGGTTGCAGCAATATGGATGAGATTGAAACCCTGGCCATAAAAAGGGCTAGAGACCTTTTTCATGCAGAATATGCTAATGTTCAGCCGCACAGCGGAGCGCAGGCCAATATGGCAGTATATTTCACGCTGTTAAACCCAGGAGATACCGTTTTGGGTATGAATCTTTCTCACGGAGGGCACCTGACACATGGTTCTCCAGCAAATTTTTCAGGCAAGTTGTACAACTTTGTACACTACGGAGTAAATCCGGAGACAGAAAGAATAGATTACACAGAAGTGGAAAAACTGGCTATCCAGCACCGTCCAAAACTGATAGTGACCGGCGCCAGTTCATATCCACGCATAATAGATTTTGAGAGATTCAGAATTATAGGAGATATGGTTGGAGCTAAAATATTAGCTGATATAGCTCATATTGCAGGTCTGGTTGCAGCCGGACTACATCCTTCACCTGTACCATATTCAGATCTGGTCAGCGGTACCACACATAAAACATTGCGCGGCCCTCGGGCTGGATTCATCATCGGACGGAAGGAGTATGCTACTAAAATAGATGCAGCGGTTTTTCCCAGAATGCAGGGTGGGCCCTTGATGCATATAATAGCCGCTAAAGCGGTATGTTTTAAAGAAGCTTTGAGTCCGGATTTTGTAAAATACCAACAAAAAATACTGGAAAATACATCTATATTAGCCAGGGAATTAGAAAAAGCCGGGCTGCGTCTGGTATCTGGTGGTACTGATAATCACCTGTTCTTGATAGATCTATCTAAAACAGGGGTCACCGGCTGGGATGCTCAACAGGCCCTGGAAGAAACAGGGATCATTGCTAACCGGAACGTCATACCCTTTGATACCAGACCAGCAAAAATCACCAGCGGTATGAGGTTCGGTACACCGGCAGTCACTTCACGTGGTATGGGGCCGGATGAAATGAAAATTATTGCCAGTTGGATCGTTAAGGTTATCTCAGAGATCGATAATGCCAGCCTGAAAAAACAGATAAAAGAAGAGGTACGCCAGTTATGTTTACGCTTTCCAGTTCCCGGTATTGATTGTTAAAGTATATGAAATTATGGTAAGGAAATATTAATATTATTAAAATTAACATAACCTTTGATAATGAAAAGCCCCTCATTTTAGAGGGGCTTTTAGATTATGGGCGCTAAGCGGTGTTTTTACTAGGAGGCCGCATATATTTATTAATTACTTTTCGGAAATGATATCCATAAGCTGCCAGAGTTACAAACAGGGGGAAGGAACGCGGGCGCAAAATAAGCGTGGAAGCAAATAGCCGCCAGTAATGCCTTCTTCCCTTTTCCCTGATACCTAAAAACCACATGCAGTTGATTAAACCCTGTATATGGTGAAAACTGATATTAGGCATATGCGCCCGGGTTTTCGGTTTATATTCTTTGAGTAGCGTTTTTATACGTTCATAATATTGTTTTGGAGCATAGATGGTATTCAGAACATGGTGGTATCCGCTTATTAAAGCATCCCGATTCATTTTGGGTTTAAAATTTAGCGAAGAGTCCATATTATCGCCTGACATATCGTCTCTGGTTAGCCGGTTTTCGCCTTTCAACCTCTGATATAAGCGTGTACCCCGGGGGGCGTTGAGCAAGCCTACCATAGCCGTTACGATACCGCTTTTCTGAATAAAGTTGATCTGGGTTTTAAATATAGAAGCAGGATCACTATCAAAACCTACGATAAAACCACCCATCACTTCCAGCCCGTGGTTTTGAATGGTTTTTACAGCAGCTACCAGATCACGGCTCTTATTCTGGTTTTTATTACACTCAGCCAGGCTGGCTTCATGGGGAGTTTCAATTCCGATAAATACCCTGGAGAATCCGGCTTCAACCATCATCTGCATCAGTTCTTCATCATCAACCAGATTGATGGAAACTTCAGTAAACAGCTCGAAGGGATGCTTTTTTTGTTTACTCCATTCAATAATAGCAGGCAGAATTTCACGTTTAAGTTTATTTTTGTTCCCTATAAAATTATCATCCACTATAAACAGGGCGCCTCTCCAGCCGTGCTTATAAAGTGCTTCCATCTCACCCAGTATCTGGTCCTTATCCTTGGTGCGTGGAACATGTCCATCCAGAAATGTGATATCGCAGAATTCGCAATTGAATGGACACCCCCTTGAATACTGGATGCTCATCGAGGAATATTTTTTCATGTTTATTAATGACCATAAGGGTACAGGTGTCCGGGTTACCGGGGGATGTTCCTGCGAGGTATAGAGATGTTTAGCTTGACCTCTAGCCAGATCAGCCAGGAAAAGCGGGAGTGTAATCTCAGCTTCGTTTAGAACCAGATGTTCAACTTCATTAAATTCCTCTGGCTGGGTTGTAAATAGAGGACCGCCAGCAACGATTTTAACCCCAGCTTTGTGAATACGTTTTATGATATCTTTAGTTGAATGCTTCTGGACAACCATGGCGCTGAGGAAGACGTAATCAGCCCACTTTATTTCGCTTTCTGATATATTCCTGATATTCAGATCAATAAGCCGTTTTTCCCATTCGGCAGGAAGCATGGCAGCAACAGTGGCTAGTCCCAATGGAGGGAAGGCGGCTTTTTTTGAGATAAACTGCAAAGCATGCTTAAAACTCCAAAAAGTATCAGGGTATTGCGGGTAGATCAGTAATATCTTCAAGTCTAACTCCATATACGTTTGGTATTCAGGTAAATTATCTTAATTTTACCATTTCCCGGAACACAAAGTAATACTCAAACAGACTTAATCATGTCTTCCAGCACTTTTTCCCAGTCCTTACCCACGTTCTTGAGATTAATAATGACCTGAGTGATGCCAATCTTAACACCATATCTGAAAAAAGGCATCAGTTTCTGGCGGTTAAACTGCAAGCCGGGGAAAAGACGCATAGTAATAATATTATTGTTGGTAGTAATGGATTCTATCCCTGATTTTGCTCCCAGCACTTTCAACTTCAGGATATATATGAGATGTCGTGCTTCCAAAGGAAGAGGTCCAAAACGGTCTTTCAACTCCTGCGCCAGATCTTCTACTTGCTCTATTGAATTTACCGCGGTCATTTTTTGATATAGACTCAAGCGCAGGTCTATATCGGAAACATAATCATCAGGAAAGAAAGCTTTTAAAGGGAGATCAATAGAGGGTTCAGGTGGTCTCAAACTCCGGGTTTCTTTTTTACCGCCTGCCCGTTTAGCTTTTTGTTCCTCAACAGCCTGAGAAAGCAACTGGGTATAAAGGCTGAACCCCACTGCACTGATATTTCCGCTTTGCCTGGTACCCAGTAAGGTCCCCGCGCCCCTTATCTCCAGGTCTTTCATAGCTATACCGAAACCTGCGCCGAGTTCTGTGGCTTCAAAAATGCTCATCAAACGCTTCTCGGCTGTTGGTGTTAATCTTTTCTCTTTGTCATACAGAAAATAAGCATAAGCCAGATTGCTCCCACGCCCGATTCTGCCGCGTAGCTGGTATAATTGAGTTAGTCCCAACCTGTCAGCCCGGTTTACGATCAGGGTATTCACATTAGGCAGATCCAGTCCGGATTCGATGATGGTGGTACAAACCAAAAGGTTACTTTCACCTTTTTGAAAATCATGCATCACCTGTTCCAGCTTTTCCTCAGGCATCTGCCCGTGAGCTATTTCTATCCGCGCTTCAGGAACCAGATTTTTTAATTTGCCGGCTACCTGGGCAATTCCCTGTACCCGGTTGTGCACAAAAAAGACCTGTCCATTGCGTTCCAATTCACGCAGAATGGCTTCTCTGACTAACTGATCGCTATACTCAGCCACATAAGTTTTTACCGGAAGCCGGTTTTCAGGCGGAGTTTCAATGACACTCATGTCGCGTACCCCTACCAGGGACATATGAAGCGTGCGGGGTATAGGCGTAGCGCTGAGTGTTAGTACATCAACCTGCTCCCGCAGCTTCTTAAGATATTCTTTGTGAGATACTCCGAACCGCTGTTCTTCATCCACAACGATCAATCCCAGGTCTTTAAAACTGATGTCTTTTTGCAGGAGGCGGTGGGTGCCGATACAAATATCAATACTGCCGTTAGTAATCCCTTCGATAACGGATTTTTGCTCGCGTGTTGAACGGAACCGGCTTAAGACGTCAATCTTCACGGGAAAAGCTCCCATTCTTTGTTTAAAGGTGAGATAGTGTTGTTCAGCCAGGACGGTGGTAGGAACCAGAACTGCCACCTGTTTGTTGTCCATTACAGCCTTAAAAGCGGCACGAATGGCAATTTCTGTTTTACCGTAACCTACATCACCGATAATCAGTCTGTCCATTGGCCTTGGCTGAGACATGTCTTCTTTTACTTCTTCCTGGACTTTAATCTGATCAGGAGTTTCTATATAGGGAAAAGAAGCTTCAAGTTCTTTTTGCCAGACAGTATCCTGTGTAAAGGCGTATCCGGGTATAATTTGCCGTGCAGCATAAAGCTCTAACAGGTCCTGAGCTATTTCTTCTACCTCTTCTTTAACTTTTTGTTTGGTACGGTTCCATTCGTGCGTTCCCAGGCGGCTCAGAACAGGCTGCCGTTCTCCGCTGCCGACATACCTGCTGATGCGATCTATCTGCTCAGTTGGAACATAGAGGATATCATTGGCGGCGTAGGTAATCACCATATACTCTTTTTGACTGT
>CAYLRY010000052.1:0-19221 GCA_964386535.1 uncultured Dehalococcoidales bacterium
CTGAAATCGAGCGAAATCTTATCAGTCAGAGAACCAAAGAGGCACTTGCTCGCAAACGTGTCGAAGGTGTTATACTTGGCCGACCAAAAGGTAGTAAATCGAGTAAGGTCAAGCTGTCCGGTCAAGAGAATGTTATACAGGTTCTCTTAAAGCAACAAGTATCGAAATGTGAGATTGGGAGAATCTTTGGCGTAAATAGGATGACTGTGAGCGCTTTCATTAAGAATCAAGGTTTATTGTCTGGGACAGGACCATTTACATCGGCGACATTAACCGGCATCTAGGACGTGTTCGCCGGACGGGTGATTCTGATATTCCTGAGGTATTCCGCCAGGCGTTTGACTCAGAAGGGGAATAGCCTGTACTAGACTACTCTCTTGGAAAATTGGCAACAAAAAAGCCCGGGATAATCCCGGGCTTCCTGTTTTTCTATTGGCTCTGGGGCTATGCCAGCGCCATCTTCCTCAGATACTTGGTGATGGTAGTTGAGCTTCTGCCGAGCATCTTGGCTATCTTCCGCCTGGATAAACCCTGTTCCCATAAGCGTCTTATCCGCTCCGCCTCAGCATCACCAACGTGGTAGTTGTAATCTTCCAGAAGTTTGGCTCTCTACCTTGATAGATAGGACTTATCAGCCACATTTAGCCTCTAGCCGTTGACCAACTTATCTCCTACCTCAATAAGTCGGGTAGGCAGGGATTTGAGAACGCCTTTAGTATCCAGCTCCGCATCCGTATCATGGACGGCATAGATGTATCCCCAGTTTTCCGATACCATCTCGCCCTTATCGCCGGTGTAGATACGGGCATACCTTCTCTTTTCCCTATCCTTCCGCTTCCAGTAATCGGCTATCTCCCCACGAGCACAGTTCCAGAGCAGGGCGGTTAAATCCCCAGTATCATCATGCCTGTCGGATACTTGTTTCAGCTTCAGGATGATGTCCATTTCAATGTCATCCCTGTCTTGAGGCAGAACCTTGGGTCTCAGGCGGTAGGCTATCTCGGCAAAGGCTCTATATCCATCAAGCTGGTCTCGGCGGTCATAGAGCCACGAATGAGACATATTCCCCCCTTCCCAGGGCACAAAAAAACGCACAAAAAGGGGCTGTTACACCCCTTCGTGTGCGTCTGTTTTTCTGAGTTCAAGCGTTCAATTCGGGTTATACGGCGACTGGTTCCCTTGTCTTGCTTCGCTTCCGTTTCGGCTTGTCAACCTTGATATTGGCAATAGCTTCGGCTTCAGCTACGGCTTGGGCTTTTTCGGCTTCCTCACTGGCTATCGCTTCGGCTGGCTCGGTAGGCGTTGCCGTCTCGGTTTGCTCGGTAGGCTTCGCTTTGGCTTCCGCCTTTTCCTTTGCCTCTCTATCCCGCTTCATTTGCTCGTTGCTCTCACTTGTGAGCATTGGCATCACCACCAGTTGATAGCCGTTGGTGGTAAAGAGCATCGGCGAGTAGGCATTGGTCAGCTCCCGTCCGCCTTCTTTCATCACCTTGCTAACGATGGTGCGGGTGTTATCAAACCAGATCTGCTGCGGCACTCCTCCTATGTGCTCAAAGATGGAGATCAAGCCTTCAAACAGGCATTCTTGATTCTCACCCTTAAATAACTGCAGATAGCCATGATTGCTGTGAGGAAAAGAGAGATTCAAATACTTCCCGATATAGTGCTGCCCGTTCTCATAGAATTCAGCCTCGCCGAAATCTCCCTGCGCTTCCCCGGGAGAATGCTCCAGGGGTAGATACCCCGCAGGCCTTTGGTAAATCTCCTGTTTGCGCATAGCCACATACCCGGCTACTGTCCGATATGAGCAGTCGAACTCATCCGGGTGTTGGCCAGCCAGACGTTTATCAACCAGTTTGGCTGTATGCCTTTGCTTGTGTTTGAACTTTTTATCCTCTATCAGCCAGCTATCGATTTCTGCTTTGTATGGCTCCAGCTTGGGAAAATCGGCCTCATGTACAACGTTTTTCCCTGTCATATTCCAGTCTTCTTTTCCCAAATACATCCTGATAGTCTTGCGGTCCTTCCCAGTCTGGCGAGCTATTTGTGTGATATTGTGACCCTTTTCAAAATAGAGCTTTCTGATATCATGCACTTCAGTCATTGTCAGCAACCTCCGTCTTTCCTCCTTGTAACTCTGTTCATTCAATTACAAGGATATTATTTTATTCCCGGCGCCTCCAATAACCTTTTGCATTAGTGGGGAATTTCCGTTGCAATAGTGGGGAATTTTATTTGCAACTTCGTCCTATTTTATTTTGCATAAAACACTTTCAGACAACTTCTTCGTCACTGAAAGGTTCAAACAATATGAAGCTGACATAGGAGCTGGTTATGCCAGAGCCAAGAGAGTATGGCAACTGCTAATTGACCGGCAATATGACTCTATTGTTACGCCGTGCATGGGCATCACACTGTCCTACTTCATGAGCATCTGGAGAGACCATGGGAACATTTCTCCTGAAGAACAGAGAACAAGTTTTTATGGGCCAGAGTAGAGGGGCGTACTTACCGTGTGCTGTCACGGGACAGGAGTTCGTACTATAGAGGCCATAATATCCCTATCCATTGCACAACACACCAGTTTGCTTAGCTGTATGTAGGAGACACTAGGGCAGCCGTGCATAACTCCATTTCTGCCCTTTTATATAGGGATTAATGAAGTGCCTGATATTGTGAGCACAAGGGCCAATCCTGTGGCACGAGTATACGAAGACTTGCGAATGGCTCTGGAATAATGCCCCGAATACAGGGATGAACTCATACATTATTGTACAGCCTTCGACCTCCAAACTATTGACCAGGCCGAAATATTAGAGGCTAAAGTAAGCAAGCTAGCTGATGATGGAAGAGAGACTGAAGCTAGGGGACTATTAACAGAATTTGTTGCCAAGAAATGTGATGAAGTCATGTCAGTTGGTTCTCAATGGTTAGAGTTTCTCAAGAACCTCCCCCTTGCTCCTAAGGTGGATCCAAATGATCATATAGTTCCGAACTATTTGATGCCAAAGAGATAATCACAGCCGGACTGCGTGTTTTTTCAATCAAGAATTCCCCAATTTAGAAAAATAATTTTCTTAACATCGGTGGAAAATTTTATTTTCAAATTCGTCCTATTATATTTTGCGTCAAACAAGCCCGGGAATCCGGTTATGTTGTCGAGATTAAATTTGGCCATTTCTCAAAACGCCGTGGGCGTTACTGCACGATGATTGGACTGAAACTATATTGCATTATACGGCTAATCAGGAGCAGGCCTGCTCCTGATTAGCCGTGAACCTTGAAAAGACACTGGCCCGTATTACCCGGGCTTTCCTGTCTATATGAAAGTATTTACTGGAGGTCCCGTAGTATTTTCCCCGTAGACTTATCTTTCCAGTAAGCCCGCTGCTGTAATGGCCAATTAAAGGTAATGGCGCCAGTTGGGCAGTCATTAACACAACAGCCGCAGTACCAGCATTCATCCGGATGCAGAATGACCGGGGGCTGGCCTTTTTCAGGGTTGGGAATCATGACATCTATCTCGCAGACCTGCACGCAGGTGTTACAGCCGGTACATAGATCGGGATTGTAAATTATCGGGTTAGCGGGGCTGATAATATTGGGTAAAGCATAAACCTCTTTTTGAGGCATAACTATCCTCCTTATTTTTTCTGATAGACTCCTGAATAATCCCTGTTATGGGCTTCATAGTTAGCTTTCATATCACCATAGTATTTGATAGGCAGCGAACCGGCTTTGACCTGGTTATTCTCCAGCTTGACAGTAACGAACTTGTTCCATGCTGGAGGATCGATTTCAGGGTAATCGACCCTGAAGAAGTTCAACACTCGACTGCTGGCTTGCCGCGCCAGGGCGGCATGAAAAATAATCTGTGCATGGGTCAGCAGGCTCAGGTCCTCGATACTGCGCATAAGTTTGTGAGGATCGAGGGCGTACAATCTGGATACAAACACTTCTTCAATTTCTTTCAGCGAATCCAACCCAATGTTCAACAGCAATGTAGTTTTATATTCAGCTCCGAAGAATTGCATGCAGCGGGCAATTCCGGCATGCAATTCTTTCCAATCGATTCCGTTGTTACGCTTGATGGGGGCGTAGATACGGGATTTTTCCAAAGCCACCTGATCAGGAGAAACAGAAGCCTGGCTGGTCCCGGCAGCATAGGCGGCGGCTTTTCGGCCAGCATACCGTCCAGTCGAGGCAGCCCAACTATGATCCCCGGGGGCGAACATTGATTGCCCGGCGATGTAAAGACCATCAAGGCTTGATTTCAGATCCCAATCAGTGACAGGGCCACCGCGGCCCGCGTTCAGCCAGTGTGAAGGACTGGTACCTTCAATAAAGTTGTAGTTCATCAATAGATGTTTTGCCGGGTTAAAGCCAGCTTTTTCATAAGAACGGGTGATGTTCCTGGTGGTAGATTCTTCTCCAAGCATCAGCTCCCAGGTAACACGGCGTTCGATATCTGACATGGCAGGAAAATCGCCGAAGAAGGGCAGGGCATAGGTGCCATCCTGAATACCCTGAATTATTTTTTGCCGATTTTCCGGAGAAGGTCCCATAGCGCCACCATCCGGCCATCCCTGCAATGGCCAGGGAAGCTTTTTGCCGTTAGCGTCGACCTGCTGGATGTTTTCATAACTGGCATCTGAGGCGCCGCCGTACCAGGTATGTTTGAGCCCGCTGCCAATCCCGTGTGGCGTGGTTACTTCCATTAAAGTAAGCTCAGCTCCAGCCCTCCAGGCCATGGTCACTCCGTCTCCGGTTAATGACCGGGAGCCGGGAAAAGTATTGTAACCAGCCAGTTCGGTATTCAGCCAACCGAGTGAATTGCTGCTGGCGGTAGAGATAACTGTGGCTTTCGATTTGAAAATCATGAACTCACCAGTTCGGTTGTTAAAGCCGACGGCCCCGACTACTCTGGCACCCTGGAGGCCTTTTTCAGACAACAGGCTGGTAACCATCACGCGATCAAAGATTTTTACTCCCAGCCTCTGGCATTCTTTCTTTAATGCGGGTTTGAAGGTGGTTCCCCAAACACGGATGGTAACTTCAGTAGCATGGTTAGGGCTCATACGGGGAGAAAACATCAATTTGTCATCATAGCGGCCCTCGGCTCCCAGATATTCGTCGTTAGTATCACGGATCTTGCCGCCCATTTGCTCCATTTCAAGTAAGGTGTCCCAGTCCTCCCGGCATTGAATTTGGGTGCCGATGCCGTTGGCATAGACCAGTGGAAGTGGTCCTTTCGGCGGTTGACCGGCATGCATTGGACTCTCAACAAGTAGCTTAGCCCAATCATCGGGGTTAACCTTGGAATGCGGATTGGCCGGCGTGACACACCAATGGTCGCAGCCAGGTCCTCCCTGGCCGCTCCTGACGGTATCCCCTTTTTCCACCAGCGCTACTTTAACTCCGGTCCTGGCGGCGCTAATAGCCGCCCAACACCCGGCGATGCCCCCGCCGATAATCAGAACATCCGTTTCTATTTCCTGTTCCTTATCATAACGGATGGGGTAGGGCCATGGCGTCGGCCTGCCGTATTTTTCCAATAAATCCTGCCATCTGGTCATTTTTCTCCTCCTTTGGGTTGATTTAAAATACTAAGGTTGTATCATTTTTTCTTATTTATCATAGTAAAATTATTTATGGGTTCTAGTAAGAAAAATTTGAAAAATCATCTCGATTGAATTTGATTATAATCTCTTTCTTGTTGCTTGATCAATGCCTTAATTAATTTATTCCAGTTCAGTATAGGACTGCCAGTAATAGAAAAACTTGGCAATCACCATGCTGTTACAGAGTTAAACCAGAAAACTAAGTACCAGAAAACCAACCTATGGAGACCATTCTATTGCGATATAAAGGCTCTAATGACCTGGAAATCAGACAATTGGCCCCATGATAAAGCCGGCGTATATACTGAATGCCATAATGCCCTGCTGCGAGCTATCCATTACGGTATTGGCGGAAAAGAGTTAGCTGAGTCTATACTGTATATACAAGTCGAACCGTTTCCTGCTGGTGAAAAACCGCAGAATTATGTTCCCCTGTTACAAACGGAGCGTTATATTTAATGGTATTATTTAATAATATTTGACTCAGAGACATAGATAGACAAGTGCAAGTATTTAGACTCATTTATCTTTACTCGATGGTAAATTTAAAAAAGGGCAGAGTCTTGTAGAATCTGCCCTTCGAGTTCTTAAAATCTGATACAAACAACCTTAACCTGATTGATAGTGTTTAAGTTTCTACGCTATGGTAACTATACTCTTTCCCTTGGTCACGTACTTGGGTAGGGCTTTCTCGTTTAGCTCTAATCCCATTCCCGGTCCCTCGGGCGGATAGAAGTAGCCGTCCTTGTATTTCATGGGGTTATTAATAAGATCAACATTGACGGATTTGGTTGTATCAAGAGTGTTGTACATCATCAGGGGGTAATAATTGGCATGTGCCTGCCCTTTGTAGGCAGTGTCAGTACAGAGCCAGTGTGCCTGGGCTGCTGCTTCCCAGGGACTATTCATGGCACCGCAATATAAACCCAGATGTGATTCCTTAGCAATTGCTCCCCACTTCAACCCTTCTGTAATTCCGCCTGCCGGAGCCAGCTTGGTACCCAGGATATCGACAGCCTTCTTTTTAATACACTCTATCAAACCGGGTATAAGAACACTGGATTCATGAGAGCATATTGGTGTTTTCAGACAATTTCTTAATGCTGCCAGCCCCTCTATGTCGTCTGTCGCCACCGGTTGTTCATACTTAAACATACCGCAATCATCCAGCTCCCTGCCCAACCGGAGAGCATCATAGTAGTCCAAACTGGCGTTAGCATCGAAAGCTACCTCTACCTTATCGCCAAATTTTTTTGTTATCTCTTTTACAGTGGCAATGTCTTTCTCCATTGATTGTTCCTGGCCGCCGAATCCTGTGGACTTTATCCCCAAACAGGTAACGCCGCCGGCTACCAATTCCTCCGCTTGCGCTACTGCCTTAGCCACACCTGTAGGTGAAGCATCAGGCCGGACATAATATTCGAAACGGAGCTTGTCAACGGCCTTACCGCCCAGAAGCTGGTAGACCGGTTGATTCAATATTTTGCCTACCAGATCCCATAAAGCAAAGTCTATGGTACAAACCGCCGCCGGGTACGATGGGCCCCAGACCGAGGTAATAAACCTGCTTAGCTTTGACATAATCACACCCCTATCCAGGGGGTTGGCGCCGATAAGAAATGGCTGCCAGGACTTGATCATGGCCGTGACTATCTCCTGGTTGACACCGCCACCGTCACCTATACCGGTGAAACCCTCATCGGTATGGATTTTTGCCATAAGTACATTAGTTGTCCTGCCGAGGCTGCTGGGCAAAGTTAGGGGAACGCATTCTATTTGGGTAATTTTCATTTTTTCTTTTCCCTCCTTTCTTATATGTAATGGTAATATTATTCGACCAGTTAAATCAAGTCGAACGGGCCATTATAAGCCGGCCGAGAGCCGTGAACTGCTCGCCGCTATCAGATGTCCGACGCTGGTGCTGTGCAAACAGCAGGATGCGATTACTCTTTTAGCCAGGCATGAAGAAATAGCCGCTGCGTTCTAACTGGCCAGGCTCTAAGTTATTGAAGAGTGCGGCTTTCTCTCTGCTCTAGAAAGACCTGCTGAACTCAATGCTGCTTTGCGTGGCTGACTTACTAGTCAGGCAAAAATTATATTGACAATCATATAGGATTAGAATAAGCTAAAATTTATACAGGATTACTTTTACAAATAATGAAAAGGTTTATCGTATTATTGATGTATTTTGATGAGGAGGTGTCCATAAACAAAGAAAAAAATTTTTTTATGCAGTTCTAATAAATTTGGGACCTGTCAGGTTTTCAGTATCGGCTTAACCACAATTATTCTTTAATTATTCTGCATTTTGCATGGATCTGTATCCAGGCTTTAACCGGCCGTTTTAATACCTAAACTCTTTTTCTGGTGAAATCATAATCCGATTATGTTGTAATACTAGCAAAAACTATAAGAGGAAGTGGAAATGAGTAAAAAACTTCAAGGAAAGGTTGCTGTCATCACAGGGTCAGGGAGTCAAACTGGTATCGGCAAGGAAACAGCCCTGGCTATGGCCGTTGAAGGTGCCAGGGTTGTTGTCAATGATATCAGTAAAGACCCTGATGGAAATTATGGTGCGGACAGGGTAGTTAAATTGATCAGGGACGCCGGTGGTACGGCTGTAGCCAATTACGACAGCGTAACTACCATGGAAGGCGGAAAAAATCTGATTAAATCTGCCATTGACAACTTCGGAAAGGTTGATATTCTGGTCAACACTGCCGGTAATTACAAAATTGCGCCTACAGTAGACATGAAAGAGGCCGATTGGGACTCCATAATAGCAGTACATCTAAAGGGCTTATTCGCATGTACTCAAGCTGCTTTAAAGTACATGATAAAACAAAAAAGCGGCAGAATTATCAATATTACTTCCTCAGCAGCGTGGATGCCTAAAATGGATCGCAATCCTCCTCAAGCCGCCTATAGCGCAGCTAAAGCCGGTGTGATGGGATTTACCAAAATGCTTTCTGCTGAAATGAAAGAATATAATATCACTGTAAATGCTCTCTCGCCAAAAGCCAGGACGTCGCTTTTCCCTATGCCAGGTAAAGTTGTCGATGGAGTCCAGATAGTAGGGCCGGATTATGTTGCTCCACTGATTTGCTACCTGGCGACCGACGCTGCCCAAGATATTACCGGGCAAATGTTTTTCATGGGTTCCGGGGATATCATTGCATTTTCACCGCCGATAATTGGACCGGGAGACCACCAGCATTTGAACAAATTGGGCGAAGAAAAATGGACTCAGGAAGAACTGTCCGATACCGTTCCCTTCTGCTGGTGGGGCCGTAAACCGTCTTTGCTATGAGCGACTAAGAAAGAATACAGGAGGAAAAAACAATGACGAAAAGACTGGAAGGAAAAGTTGCTATTATCACCGGTGCCGGCAGCCCGGTTGGAATCGGTAAAGAAGTGGCGTTGGCCATGGCGTCCGAAGGCGCCAAAGTGGTTGTCAACGATATTTATAAAGACCCAGATGGTAGTTATGGTGCTGACAGAGTGGTTAAACTGATACGAGATGCTCAGGGAACAGGAGTCGCTAATTATGATAGCGTCGCCAGTATGGAAGGCGGTCTTAAAATCGTCCAGACAGCTATCGACGCATTCGGTAAACTCGATATTCTGGTGAACACTGCCGGCAACTTAAAGATCGCCCCAACTGTTGACTTTACTGAAAAGGACTGGGACAATATTATTGCTGTCCATGTCAAAGGGATGTTTGCCTGTACGCAGGCAGCCCTTAAAGTGATGATTCCCCAAAAAACAGGAAGAATCATAAACTTTACCTCTATCGCAGCCTATCCTCCGGGAATAGGCCCAGGAGCGAGCATTGCTTATTGCACCGCCAAAGCAGCCGTTATTGGCTTTACCAGGTCTACGGCTAACGAACTGGAACCACTTGGCATCACCGTAAATGCCATCGCTCCGGCAGCCACTACAACTCTTTTCCCGAAAGAGGTAGCTCCCGGACAACCGGAACCGAAATATGTGGCGCCTATTATAGTTTACCTGGCCAGTGATGAAGCCAGGGAGATAACCAGCCAGTTAATTTCGGTGAGAGGGAATCACCTTATATTCCATGATCCAATAATGCAGAATCCTGGACCTCACAGATGGTATCATAAATCTGGTAAGTGGACAATAGACGAGCTTGCCCAGATTGTTCCCAAGATAGTGTTTTAAAATAATTAATACTTTTAGTAATAAAATAGGTCGCTGAATATCAGCAACTTGATACCTGGTTTTCAGCGGCCTATTTTTACAGTTCGGTAAAATTTCTCCCAAGCGTATTCTCTTGATTGAATAAAAAAGCATCCGGGTAATTATATTTTTTTCTAATTGCTTGATCTCAAACAGAGGGCGCCGAACATCCATCGTTCCGTTATCGACCCTACATAAAAAAGCTGAGGCTGGATTTTACACATCAATTTACTATCTATGATATGGCTTAACAAAACAATTTTCCAGCGAGTGTAAAAAATAACACATTATCAATTGAAGTTCTTATGCGTTATAATTATTCCCACAGAATTCTTCAATAAAGAAGACTATATTTAAAAACTAAGGATTTTCACAAAAATAAAAAAGGCCTTAGTGTATGAGTTGTTGAAATAATTTATAAAATGGAGGTAAGCAATGACTTCTAAATCAGCCCTGGAGGGATACCGGGTTATTGACCTGACGCAATACGGCGTTGGACCTACAGCAACAGGCCTTTTGGCCCAGTGGGGGGCCGAGGTTATTCACCTGGAATCCACGCACGGCGCTATCGACAGAGGCCATAATGGGCCGGACGGCGGTTTTAGCTGCTGGTGGCAGCAACCCAATATGAACAAAAAAAGCCTGACTCTGGACCTGAATCAAAAGAAGGGGAGAGAAGTTTTACACAAGCTGGTAGCTACCTCGGATATTTTTGCCGCCAACCTCAGGCCTTATGAACTGGAAAAATTTGAACTTCAATACCATACTTTAAAAAGTATTAATCCTAAAATCATCTACGCTATTTTCAATGGCTACGGAATGAACGGTCCAGACCGGGATAAGCCCGGTTATGATACACCTACTTATTTCGCCCGCTCCGGCCTGATGCACCTGATGTCTGGATCAGACGGCGTGCCTGTCTGGCCCCGGGCAGGAGCCGGTGATATTCCCACCGGCATGTATTACGCCTGTGGTATGCTGGTAGCGTTATTGGCCAGGGAAAGGTTCGGCATTGGACAGGAAATGTATATATCCCTTTTTGCCGCCGGAGTCTGGTCCTTACCTATCGATATCGGAGAAGCACTGGCTTTTCATAAAGATGGTGAGATAGTGCGGCGGGAGACGGCCCAGAACCCGATCTCCAACTCGTACCGGACCAGCGATGGCAGGTGGATTATAATGTATAACATGCAGTCCGACCGCTTCTGGAAGCCTTTTTGCCAGGCCATAGACCGTCTTGACCTGGAAAACGATCCCCGATTCAATTCATCGGCTAATCGTGCCAGGAATAATGTAACTTTGATTAAGATCCTGGATGAAGTATTTGCCAGCAAGACCTTCGAGGAGTGGAAAAAACAATTAGCCAATTCACGGCTCATCTGGGAGCCGGTTCAGAAACCCACCGAAGTAATTAACGACCCCCAGGCGAGGGCTAACGGTTTCTTTGAGAGTTTCAATTTCCCGGAATATGGACCTTATGAATTGATTAAACCGCCGCAGAGACTGAGCGAGACTCCTCCAACTTTCCGTACTCCTGCCCCTGGGCTGGGACAGCATAATGAAGAACTCCTGCAGGAACTGGGTTACAGCCGGGAGGATATTACCGCTCTCAGGGAGCAAAAAGTAATTGTGTAATTTCTCCTTAAGCAGCTCCAGCGGTCTTGCATGCATTACCAGAGAATTTTTTATTTCGGCTTATAGCCAGCACCACGAAGGATGAAATCGGTGAAATAGGAAGTACCTGTTAGCTTCGCGTGCAGGTGATAAGTGGATTCGGCCCTGACTTGACGCAGGAAATTATATCGTGTAATCTTTATTCACCTACCCAACGAGTTTCATATTGACATCAACTGTAAAACGCTCTTTTTAAACTGCCTGGTGATACGGGTAGAAAACTAAAAAGTTTTATATTGGTCCAGGAGGTATCCTCACAGTGAAAGAAATCAGACTGCATGGGCGGGGGGGACAGGGAGTAGTAATGGCTTCGGAAATCCTGGCCGCAGCTTTAGTGGCTGAAGGTCAGTATGCCACAGCCTTTCCCTCTTTTGGCACTGAAAGGCGGGGAGCTCCAGTTAAAGCCTTTCTCCGCATTGATAATAAACCGATCCGGGAAATCACCCAGATATATACTCCGGATTGTCTGCTTTTAACCGATCCCTATTTTCAAAATGTAGCTGAAGTATTTGAAGGTCTTAAACCGGAGGGGATTCTGGTGATGAACTCCCAGATACCGATTGAGAAAAGCCCCCATCCGAACGCCAGGTTGCTGGGTGTTATTGATGCGACCGGAATAGCCCTTGAAGAAATAAAAAGAAATTCAACGAACACGACCTTAGTTGGTGCTTTTGCAGCAGCTACAAATTGGGTAAAGCTGGATTCTATCGAGAAGGCCCTGGCAAAAATCTTCAATCCTAAAATACTTGAGGGCAATCTTCGTTGTGCCCGCAGGGGCTACACTGAAGTCAAACTAGTAAAATTCTAAAGGTGGTAAATATGGAATTTCATACAAAATATGCCGGTCCCTGGGTGGATATAGAAAGAAACGCATTACTTACGCATACCGTGGGAGAATGGAAAACCCGCAGTCCTGAAGTAGAGCAGAGCCTATGTACCCACTGCGGTCAGTGTTATTTATATTGTCCTACTGGCTGCATCGAAGATAAAGAAAACTATTTCGAGGCTAATCTGGATTTTTGTAAAGGCTGCGGGATCTGCGTCAGGGTCTGTGGGGCAGGAGCAATAAAAATGACAGCAGGAGGCAAAGAATGAATACGGAAGCCATAGCCAGCGGTGAAATTAAAGTCCTGAGTGGAAACCAGGCCGCGGCCGAAGCAGTAGTTTTATGCCAGCCTGATGTGGTCTGTGCCTATCCAATTACACCCCAGAGTGAAGTAGTGGAAGAACTGAGCCGCTTTCATGCCCAGGGCGCCCTCCAGACGGAATTTGTGGACGTAGAAGGAGAGCATTCTGCACTGAGTGTTCTGATCGGAGCTTCTTCATCCGGCGGAAGGACATTCAGCGCTACCTCCAGCCATGGCATGCTATATATGTTCGAGCCTTACATTTATGCCGCTTCTTTACGCTTGCCTATTGTTATGGCTCATGTCTGCCGGGAACTGGCGGCGCCCAATACTGTGCTTTGCTCACACCAGGATATTATGGTAGTCAGAGATGCCGGATGGATACAAATTCATTGCGCATCCTGTCAGGAAATACTGGATTCAATTATTATGGCTTACCGCCTGGCAGAAGATCCGGATATACTTTTACCGGTCAATATCTGCTATGATGGTCATTATTTATCACATTTTTCCGCCCGCGTGGAGGTCCCTGACCAGGGGGCTGTTACGGCTTTTCTCCCTCCTAAGACTCAGCGCGAATGCAGGCTGGATCCTGATAAGCCGATGATGCAGGCTCCGTTCCTGAGCGGTAAACTTTTTTCCGAATATCGTTTTAAGCATTGTGAAGATATGCAAAAAGCCCTGACTAAAATTGATTACATTGATGGGGAATTTCAGACATCTTTCGGCAGAAGCTATGGTGGTTTGATAGAAGAATACCGGACCGAAGATGCAGAAATAGTGCTGGTAGCAATTGGAAGCGCCGCCTCTACAGCCAAAGTCGTGATTGATAATAAACGTCAGGAGGGGCTTAAAGCCGGCCTGGTAAGAATAAGATGTTTCCGGCCGTTTCCCATAGCCCGGCTAGTTCAGGCGTTAAGGGGTAAAAAAGCTATTGGAGTTATTGATAGAGATGTCTGTTTCGGATGGAATACAGGCATTGTTTTTCTCGAGATAAGGGCTCTCCTGGCCAAAGCCGGACTGAATATTCCCTCGGTAAATATGATAACCGGTCTTTCCGGGGGCGATATTACCCTTAATCATCTCGGAAGAGCTCTCAATATTGTTCACCAGGTTGCCCTACAAAAGCCACAACCTGAAGTGACCTGGCTGGACCTGGAATAACTGCTATTTAATGGTATTAAGAATAGTAGTATGCCAATTAATTAACATGTTGCTTTTTTTCAAGGAGGTTTATACATGAAATTCGAGGAGACTCTGAAAAAAGTATATAATTTTGAATCGGAGGACCTGCTGTCACACGGCACTAATTTTTGTCCCGGTTGTCCTGCCGAGATATCGATACGATTTACCCTTCGAATCCTGGGGAAAGACACGATTCTGGTAGGTTGTCCCGGATGTGCCACTTCTGCCATTCTGGCGCAGGAAACCAACAATTGTATAAAAGCCCCCAATATGATTGCCACTCATATGTCGCTTTTCACTAATGTGGCTTCAACTATGACAGGCATCAAAAGGTATTATAAGAAAATCGGCCGGGATGTAAAGGTAGTTTCGTTCGTAGGTGATGGAGCTACGGCAGATATAGGTTTTGGGGCCCTTTCCGGTGCTGCCGAGCGGGGAGAAAATATTATTTTCATCTGCTATGACAATGAAGGTTACATGAACACCGGAATTCAACGCAGCAGTACCACGCCTTATGGCGCCTGGACCACAACTTCTGAGGTGGGAAAAACTCTGAAGGGTAAAAGTGAAACGGCTAAATATGTACCCATGCTGCTGGCTCTACACCCAGGTGTCTCTTATGCGGCTACGGCCACCATTGGCTATCTGAGAGATTATGCCCAAAAACTGAAAAAAGCCACACAGATCAAGGACGGATTGGTTTATATACACCTCTTTTCACCCTGCCCTATCGGCTGGAGGATGCCGGAGGAAAATGTCATTAACCTTTGCAGGGCTGCTGTTGATACCAACCATTTTCCTTTATGGGAAGCGTTAAAAGGACAGTTCCGGATGACACATGAAGTTAAAAACCCGAAACCAATCCAGGAGTTTACCAGGTTTACCGGAAGGTTTTCTCATTTGACGCAGGAAGACTTACAAGTACTGCAAAAAGCTACAGATTTCCGCTATTCTACTATCCAGAAGCTGGTTAGAGAAATTTAATTCCCTGCCATGAGATATAGATTAATTAAAGCGAGGCTATCATAGAGAATGGTGTGGTATATAGTAAGATAGCCACTTACGCGCCAGAGTGGATGAGCGAATCTGTAACGTTTGTCAGGAGTGTATGGATCGTTTTTTTAATGCTATTGAGCTAAAGAAGGTCCCAGGCTCAAAAAACTTAAATCCTCCGTTAACCTTGAGAAATGCATGGGTTGCGGTCTAGGTGTTATAGGGTACAAACAGAAAGTAAAAATATCTGAGCTTTTAAAACCTCTGAAGTATATAAAAAGCCCCCCCCTCTTCCATTACGGAAGAAATACCTATATAGCAATATTGCTCTTCTGCACCGTAAACTTATTAAATATAGTCATCTTAAAAAAACAGCAGATAACTAATTTTCTATTTATACAAATAAATCCTTCTAAAATAAATATAAATAAATAATATATTATATTTAATAATATTTATTGAAATTGTTAATACTTTAATTTATATTTCTCTTCCAAGAGATTTTGCTATCTGTTTTAGTTCCTGCACCAGACGTGTAAAATCAGAAGGTGTTAATGATTGCAGCCCGTCTACCAGGGCTTCTTTCGGGTTAGGATGGACTTCAATGAGCAGTCCATCCGCACCTGCCGCCACCGCAGCTCTAGCCATGGCGGGTACCAGCGAGTAATGGCCGGCTGCATGGCTGGGATCAACAATTATTGGTAAATGAGAGAATTTTTTTACCACCGGGATAGCTGAGATGTCCAGAGAAAAACGGGTACTGTCTTCGAAAGTACGTATCCCCCTTTCGCAGAGAATAACCTGATGATTGCCGCCGGCTAGCACATAGTCAGCAGCAGTTAACCATTCAGTAATGGTATTGGAAAAGCCGCGTTTTATTACCACCGGATGCCGGATACGTCCTATTTCAGTTAATAAAGCAAAATTCTGCATATTGCGGGCGCCCACCTGAAGGATATCGGCATATTTCATTACCAGTGTAACTTCGATAGGGTCCACCACTTCAGTAATAATGGGGATATGAAATTGATTTTTAACCCGGTTCAGCAATTCAAGTCCTTCTTCCTGTAATCCCTGGAAACTAAAAGGAGAAGTCCTTGGTTTAAAAGCACCCCCTCTCATCACAACAGCCCCCGCTGAGATGACAGCCCTGGCAGCTTCCTCAAGTTGTTGCCATGATTCTACCGCGCATGGACCTGCCATCACGATTATGCGGTTGCCGCCTATCTCAACACCTCCAACCTCTACCACTGTGTTTTCAGCTTTAAATTCACGTGAAGCCAGTTTATACGGCTTCATAATTCGGGTTACGCTTTCAACCCCCGGCAAAACACCAAAAGTATCTTTGGGAAGTTGACCGGTATTGCCACCTAAAATCGCTATCACGGTTTTATCTGTACCAAGGTTCAATTGCACGCTGAAACCCAGAGACTTCGCTCTTTGAACCACATCATCAATCTCTCGGGAGGTAGAGTTTTTTCTCATTTCAACGATCATTGTATTTTTATGACTCCTCTAAATCACACGTAATACTGTGTTCTAATTATACACCATTCCTGTATTACCTGCCTCATGTCTAACCGCTGTATTAATAATATAATAAATTAGAGAGGTGATGATATTGGATACGATATGTTTGAACGAAGTAAAAACCTTAATAAAAAATGCAGGAGGTATTCATGTCTCAATATTTATGCCGACTCATCATAGAGGGGGAGAAGACCCACAGGACCCTATTAGACTAAAAAATTTGATTCGTTCTACAGAGAATAAATTGGTTGATTATGGTTTGAGACCCGCTGAGGCACGTTCCATTCTATCTCCTGCCGAATTATTGTTAACTGACAATCTTTTTTGGCGTCAGCAGGGTGATGGATTAGCAATATTTATTGATCGCAACCAGATTAAATATTACCATATTCCCGCTGCTGTTAAAGAATATGTGGATGTAGGAGAAAGATTTTACATCGCACCTTTAATCCCTCTTATCAGTGCATGCGGCCTGTTTTATGTTTTATCCGTCAGCCGTCAGGAAATTAGATTATTGCAATGTACCTCCACGGGTTCTGTTCGCATCAATCTTGGGGAGATACCCAGATTATCTTCGGATATCCTGTCGGGTGAGATTGGAAATTACCGTATACTGGCAAAACCTGCACAACAACCCGAAGGTAGTACGGCTGCGGATTCAGTTCAAAAGACTGGAGACGGCAGTCAGTTTTATGCGGATAAAAGAAATTTATTAAAATATTTTGATCAGTTGAGCAAGGGAATTAACAGGATAGTGTTTGGTGAAAAAGCACCCATGGTTTTGTCTTCAATTGATGTTTTCCAATTGTTGTATCGTGAAGTAAATTTATATCAGCAATTATTGCCCTATGGAATTACCGGTAATCCCGCAGGCATGAGTGATGAATCCTTAAGAAATCAGGCATGGACGCTGGTTAAACCGTATTTTGATAAATTATTAAATGAAGCCGTTGACGATTTCAACAAGGCGGCTGGTACGGGTTTTACTGCTGCGGGAATCAAAGAAGTACTTCCCGCTGCACATAAAGGAAGAATAAGGTTCTTATTTATCGCTGAAGGATACCAGAGCTGGGGTATTTATAATTCAGAAAACGGGGAATATCAGGAGCACCATAGAGTTGAGTCAAATGATGAGGATTTCATCGAACTTGCTGCAATTTATACATTGAACCATTCTGGCACAATTTATTTTATAAAACCGGAAGAAACACCCGGCAGAATACCGCTGTCAGCAGTATTGAGATATTAAAAAAAGCATTTTAAATATCAGCAAAAAGGTAAATGTTTATAAAAAGGAAAATGTTTTTTAATCACAGTTTCCTGCGCTGCAGTTATTAAGATACTGGATCAGGAAACGGGCCCATCCAGTAATTTCAACAATTTGTTCACAATAGCTGGGGTCCATGTTACCTGAATAAGGAAAATAAATAGATACCCCATGGATTTCAGGGTGCGTATTATTGTTTCCGTTTTTAAGTATTGCCTGGTCCAAGTAACTCTGCATTTTTTTAGCCTCCAGCAACAGGCTGGTATTGTTGACTGATGACTGTAATTTCTCAACAAAATCATAAAGATCAATATAGGCCTGATCGCTAAAATATTCGCTTTGAGATCTAGCATCTGATATGGCTATCCATTCTCCACTTTGTAATAAGGTATAAGCCAGAGAATCGAGATTAGCTGTTAATTCATTTATTTTCTCCAGGCGTATTGCTGATAAAGTCACTTTTTCTTCAGGATAGCTGTATAAATATTTATCCACAATACCAGAAACCCAATCTTCAGATGATTGGCCTGGATTGGACTTTAATAAAGAAAATATTTTTCCGTAATCCAATCCCCCTCCAGGAACAGTTTCCTGCGAGCCTACCATTAAACCAGCCAGTTGCCTGGTACCTAAAGAAGCTGCAACCTCGCTCATTTGCATTAGACAGGCATCAAAAACCACTACATCGATTTGAAATCCAACTAATTCTTTAACTGAAAGTAGCGCCTCTTCAATCTCTGAAGGGCTTAAAGAGTCATTGGAACTGGAATAATCATGGGCAACTCCCCTCCAGCCCAGACCATGCCCCCATAGTAGCAGTACATAACGTTTAGCCGGAAAATTATCGATCGTCCATTTAGCGAAATTTAAAAGATTTGAAGAACAGCCAGTATTTATTTCCGGGTCAAAAGGAGAATTAGTGATTATCTGAGATATAATTTCTGGGTTTGAAGGCTTATCCTGGCAGACATAGTAAAGTTTTGTATCAGGATTATTCTGACGGTCTAGCAGCGCTATGATGTTTATATTATCATCAGACCCTGCGAATTCCATCTCATTTAAATCATCCAGGGCTACATCGTGAAGATCGTTATCCCCAGCCAAATAGGCCATTATTGTCCATTCTTTGAGAGTTGAAGTTACTGAACCTGCAACTGATGATGGTATATCTGTCTTTACTGGCTTAAGTGCTGGATAAAGATCTTCGCCAAGTAGATATGAGCCAATTAAGTTGTTGGTATTGAGAACTGTTGATGCGAAGTGTGAAGACACATGTGCGATGGCAGGGCGCTCTCTATATATAAATCCAAAAGAAAAAATTAACTGAAGTGATAAGAGGGAAATCAGGCCTAAAATAAGACCTTTACGAAGTTTAAGACAATTATTCAATAGAAAGTCTTTTCTGACGCAAAGTCATAAGGTTTAAGAAGTTTTTTAATAGAAGACTGTTCTTAAAGACGTTAAAAGTACAAATATAACTATTAAGAAAGCAACTTCTACTATGTATAGTTTATCTCACATTTATCTCCTGTGTCAAATTCTATATTGACACGCAAATCATTTGCGATGATAAAGCTAAGATGTGATAATGAAGAAGTATTCGAATGATTATTATTGCATT
>CAYLRY010000053.1:0-10652 GCA_964386535.1 uncultured Dehalococcoidales bacterium
ACGCTGATAGACGGCTCCACCGGTAGATAATTTTACGCAGGAGGGATTTTCGCAGTGCATACAGGGTATAGCGGTATAAGCAGCCTTTACTTTAGGGTACTGACCTCTCTCCTTTTCTACCAGCCGCATCCAGAAATGACCGGTCATAGGCTGGGACAGGGAGTAAGGCGGGAAGTCATTGCCGCAATACTCATCACGGCAGGCCAGAAAACAGTTGTAGCACCCGTTACATTTAGTGACATCCATAACTATTCCATATCGTGACATGATCGTACCGAACCTCTCGCAATATTAACTATTTTAATTCTTAAGTTATCATATTGGAATCATTAATGCAATGTTGATTGAAACCGTTTCAAATGCGTGGAGCAGCATTTATCAGAGAAATGTTGGCTGTTTATCAGTTATGATAGGCTTCTGAATCAGGAGAACATTTCTTGAATGTATTATATCACCAGGCTGGTTGCTATTGACAATACCAGACTAATCGTTTAACTTATACGTAACGCTTACCTACCTCAAACTCAACCTGAAATCGCCTTTCTAAAAGGATATTTTGCTTTATAATAATCATCATAAGATCAATTATTCTCTTAAAAAAGGGGGAAATTCATGAATAAGCTGGTCAAACTATTCGAACCGATAAAAATAAAAAATATGGAGTTGAAAAACCGGATAGTAATGGGACCCCTTGGTCATGGTATGACCTATGCTACCAAGCCCGAAGGTTATGTAACAGATCAGTTTATTGCCTTTTATGAAGCCAGAGCCAGAGGAGGCGTAGGTTTCATACAATTGACTGTAGCCGGATTGGGACGTCCCTTTGCGACCGGACTGGTTTTTTCACCCGGGATCTTGAGTCTGATTGACGATGATCATGTTGAAAGTGCGAAACGTTTTACTGATGCCATACATGCTTACGGCACAAAGGTCTCATTTCAATTAACTCATCATGGGGCTGCCATCGCTCGCGCTGTTCAGCACCGTCCGCCGGTAGAATATCCTGAGTTGATGCGTGTGGTCACTTCTACCGGAAAGAAAGACCCTGTTACAGGGTTTGAGACTTTCTCCATGACCAAAGAAGAAATACAGGGGCTGATTGCAGCTTTTGCTCAGGCGGCTAAACGGGGTAAAGCGGCTGGATTTGATGCGGTGAGGATACAGGGCTGTCACAGCTATCTTATTCAACAGTTCCTATCACCGCGTATCAACAAAAGAACTGATGAATATGGCGGTAGTGTTGAAAATCGCGCTCGCCTCGCCTGTGAAATCATCAGGGGTGTACGTCAGGCGGTAGGACCGGATTATCCAATTCTAATCCGCATGAATGGGGCTGATCATATTGAAGGCGGCATCACTCTGGAGGAAGGTATACAACAGGCTAAGCTTTTCGTTGAAGCAGGCGTAGATATACTTGATATTTCATCTGGTCCTTCTGAAGCACATCACTGGCAGTTTATCAGCATGTATCAGCCTTCCGGAGCCCTGGTTCCTCTGGCGGCAGCTATAAAAAAGGCAGTCAATGTACCGGTGATGACAGTTGGAAAAATAGATGCGGTTTTGGGTGAGCGTATTTTACAGGAAGGCCAGGCTGACTTAATCCAACTGGCCAGAGCTCTGATGGCAGATCCTGATCTTCCAAATAAAGCTCGCGAGGGAAGGGTAGAGGATATCCGTCCCTGTATTTTTTGCGGCTGGTGTCAGTCCAGCGGAACACTGGGTGCTTATGCTAATTGCACCGTCAATATGGGGTTGGGCAAGGAGCTCGAATACAGACTTGAACCGGCTGCCCACCGGAAAAAAGTAATGGTAATAGGAGGTGGTCCTGCAGGCATGGAGGCTGCCAGAACCCTGGCAGAGAGGGGGCATGAAACAACCCTGTATGAAAAAGGTCCTGTCCTGGGTGGACAGTGGAATATCTTGACTAATTTACTTCCGGAAGAAGCAAAACTGATACATTATTTATCTAGCGGTTTGCAGAAAGCCGGAGTCCAGGTGCACCTTAATACAGAGGTTACGGCCAGAATGGTATTGGACAATAAGCCGGATGCAGTGGTAGTGGCTACAGGATCTACCTCAGCAACACTGGATATTCCTGGAGGCAATGGTAAGAATGTGGTCCAGGCTGTAGACGTTTTAGCCGGTAAAATTGAAACAGGAAAAGAGGTGGTGGTTATTGGCGGAAGGGTGGTAGGGCTGGATACAGCGCTATTTCTGGCTCAAAGAGGAAAACGGATTTCTGTGGTAACCCGCAGTTCTTTTGGAAGAGGCATTGTTCATAATCTGCGAGCAACTCTTTTCGAATATCTGGTAAAATATGGAGTATATATTTATGAGCATACCATAGCTGACAGCATAACTGAAAAAGGGGTTAACTGCTGGCGAACTGGCAGTGATAACAGTGAGAGAGACAATTTATTTTTCTTTCTACCTGCTGATTCTATAGTTCTGGCTGTGGGAGCAGTTAACAATAACCAATTGGGCGATGAGCTGACCGGTTTAGTACCGGAAGTCTATAAGGTAGGCGATTGCGCCGGGAAACGCAGCATCTTTGCTGCAATGCGCGGGGGTTCAGAGATAGCTCGAAAAATATAAAAGGTATGGGGCTTTATTTGGCTTGATTTAACAGATGTTATAATTATACTTAATAAAATGTTATGAATCCTTGAATTGATTAAATTTTCTTAAAGGTAAAGGAGAACTTTGATGGGGAAAGAAGTAAATGACCTTCGTGATTTTATTAGAAGACTGGAAGAGGAAGGTGAGTTAACCAGGGTCAAAGCAGAGGTGGATTGGAAGTATGAACTGGGCGGTGTGGCTTTAAAATCACTGGGACCTCCCGCTAAAAAAGCGCTGTTATTTGAAAATATCAAGGGTTATAAAACGCCGCTTTTTACCAACGGTTTATTAACAGTGAAAAGGCTGGCCATAGGTCTTGGATTTGATCCTGATATCGATGAGGCATCCCTGGTAAAGCTGGTGGCTGAACGGCTGGGAAAGCCAATTAAACCAGTGGTGGTTAAAACAGGCCCTTGTAAGGAAAACAAGTACTTTGGCAAAGACGTGGATGTTTTTAAATTTCCTATACCCTGGTGGACTGAGAGGGACGGCGGACGCTACCTGGGTACCTGGCATCAGGTGATTTGTAAAGACCCTGACAGCGATTGGACAAATGTGGGGACTTACCGGATCATGGCCCATGAATCCAACCTAATTGGAATCCAATTTTCTCCTTTCCAGCATGTTGCGATTATTCAGAACAAGTATAAAGCTATGAACAAGCCCATGCCGGTGGCTGTTACTATCGGCACTGAACCGGCCTGCATGCTGGTATCCATAACGCCCATTCCCGCTATGGTGAATGAATGGGACATGGCCGGCGCCTTGCGACAGAGGCCTCTGGAAGTAGTGAAGGGTGAGACGGTAGACCTCATGGTACCGGCCAGTTCCGAAATTGTCATAGAAGGAGAAATTCCTCTCAATGAAACCCGCCTGGAAGGTCCTTTCGGAGAACATACAGGGTTTTATGGTGGAGGGAAAAGACCTTTGCCAGTCATCAAGATTAATTGTATTACTCACCGCACTAATCCGATTTTCCGGGGCAGCGTGCTGGGGAAACCGATTACAGAAGACCACCGGTGTTTATCCTTGACTCTGGCTGCCCAGGCACTGGCAATGTATAACGCAGCTAATTTCCAGGGTATCACCGCTGTCAATTGCCCTGCCGGAGGCGATCCTGATTTTTGTGCTATTGTATCCTTAAAGAAAAGCTATGCATCCCAGGGTCTTGATGCAGGCAGACTTTTACTAAGCGGTAAAGGCGGTAAAATAATTAAGCATGTTATTGTGACGGATGATGATATCAATGTTTTTGATCTAAATGAGGTGCTCTGGGCTATGAATACCCGTATGCAGCCCAGCCGGCAAATTTACATCACCCGTAATGAAGTAGGCTCCAGGCTGGATCCCTCAGTGCCTTTTGATTGGTTGGGCATTACAGACAAAATGATTATTGATACAACCTGGCAGATGACTCCGGACTTCCCTCCAAGACCTGAATGGGATGGCGCTGTTCATCCTCCAGAGGTAAAAATGAGCAAAGAACTGGCTCAGTTTGTAGAGAAACGATGGAAAGAGTATGGTATTGATTAATTTGGTTTTCGCTAAAAAGAGTTGGATTCACAGGTAAAATGCAATTTTTTGCGTAATCACATTAAGGTCACTTCTTCCATGAAAAATAAGAAGTGACCTTATTTAGTGTAATAAAATGATTCCGGGATAGGATTTACTGGTACATAAAAGTCTTTTAAACAAAAAGTCCCGCTGAAGTCCAATTAAACTTTAAAAGTAGATTATGATAAACGTTAGAGACAGTTTTTTCTAATACCAGCGTATTATGTTAGTAGTCTTACCAGCGTATAATTTTAGTGATCTGAATAAATTTCAAAAGGAGGAGAAAATGGAACTGGGTTTGAAAGGTAAAGTGGTATTGGTGACTGGCGCAGGCAGCCAGATCGGTTTTGGCAAGGGTATTTGCCTGGCTTTTGCCAGAGAAGGTTGTGATATTGTGGTATCAGATATTGATCTGGAAGGCGCAAGAAAAACAGCAGCTGAGGTTGAAGCTTTAGGCCAAAAGGCAATGGCTATTAAAGCGGATGTAACTAACGAAGTTGAAGTCAACGATATGGTTAAACAGATCCTGGAGAGGTTTGGCAAGATTGATATTCTGATCAATAATGCCGGTACCGTTTTTAGAAGCCCGTTCCATTTAACAACTGAAAAAGACTGGAATATTAACATCGGCATCAGTCTAAAAGGTACCTGGCTTTGTACCAGGGCCGTTTTAGGACAAATGCTGGAAAGGAAAAGCGGTAAGATCATCAATCTTTCCTCAACCACCGGTCGGACGGGTGTAGGTACTCCGCTCTATGCGGCGGCCAAAGCCGGCATTATAGGTTTAACCAAGGGGCTGGCCAATGAGGTAGGGCCCCAGGGCATTAATGTAAACGGGATTTCCCCGGGCATGGGAGATACCGGGTTCCAGATTGCTGCCAAAGTTCCGCCTGAAGCCAAGGTCAGATTTGCTCAAATGGTGCCAATGCGCAGGTTGACTACCCCTAAAGATGTGGCCAATATGGCCGTATTCCTGGCTTCAGATGCCGCCAGTGATATTACCGGCCAGACGTTTAATGTGGATGGCGGAAGCAATATGATCTAATTGTTGATTTTGAAGATTTGGAGGAGCTGGTTTTTAATTACAAAAAGTGTGGAACAGGCCGATTCTATTTTCCGGCCTGTTCCGTTTTTCTTCTGCATAATTAAGCAACCGGAAAATAATGTTTTACCGGCAAGGCCGCTTCTTGTATAAGGCTACTGGGACACAAGGAGGCGGCCTTTCAGCTAGCTACCATTTTCATTTTGCCTGGTGCTGGCTGCAATTCAGAATGGATGACTATACGGTAGACGAAGAGCGTATTCTTCTGTAGAATTAAAAAGCTATGGTTAAAAAATATGTTGCAGCCATTGATCAGGGAACTACCAGCTCACGTTGTGTCTTTTTCGATCATCAGGGGAAAATAGTCTGTTCCCACCAAATGGAGCACAAACAAATATTTCCTAAAGCAGGATGGGTGGAACACGAACCCCTGGAAATCTGGAAAAATGTACAACAGGTAATCAAGATAGCTATGGAAAAAGGGTCCATTGGGTCAGATGAAATAGCCTCAGTCGGGATAACTAATCAACGTGAGACCACCGTTGTCTGGAACAAAAATACCGGAGAGCCCTATTGTAATGCTATTGTCTGGCAATGTACACGTACTCAGGATATTTGTGATTTACTGGCCAGGGATGGCGGTTTGGACCGATTCAGATCGAAGACAGGTTTACCGCTTTCCATATATTTTTCAGGTCCCAAGATCAAATGGATTCTTGATAATATCCCCGCCGCCCGCCGGGATGCCCAAAAAGGAGAAGCCTTATTTGGCACTATTGACACCTGGTTAATCTGGTGGCTCACCGGAGGTCCCCAGAAAGGGTCTCATGTTACCGATGTTACAAATGCCAGCCGTACCCTGTTGATGAACCTGGACAGCCTCTCATGGGATCAGGATATATTGGATATTATGGGCATTCCTCCGCAAATGTTACCTAATATAAGTCCTTCCTGTAATCCTGAGTTTTACGGCTTCTCCAGTCCTGATGGGCCTTTTTCAGCATCAATACCGGTTTGCGGAGATCTGGGGGATCAACAATCTGCCCTGATGGGTCAGGCATGCTATTCTTACGGAGAAACAAAAAATACCTACGGCACCGGTTGTTTTATGTTGATGAATACCGGTCACAAGCCTGTTGTAAGTCATAGTGGCTTATTAACCACTCTGGGATATAAGATAGGACGGGAGCCAGCCGTTTATTGCCTGGAAGGTTCAGTAGCTATCGCCGGCGCCTTGGTGCAGTGGATGCGGGACAACCTGGGATTGTTGGAAAATTCCAACCAGATTGAGACTTTAGCCCGTACCGTGGAGGATAACGGCGGCATTTATTTCGTGCCGGCTTTCTCAGGGCTTTTTTCCCCATACTGGCAGAGTAATGCCCGAGGAGCGATTCTGGGGCTGACCCGTTATAATAATAAAGGCCATCTGGCGCGGGCGGTATTGGAAGCTACAGCTTATCAGACCAAGGATGTTCTGGATATTATGGAAAAGGAATCCGGGGTCAAACTAAAAGCCCTAAAAGTTGATGGTGGAATGGTTCGTAATAGTTTATTAATGCAGTTTCAGGCTGATCTTCTGGGTGTTCCCGTTATTAGTTCGAATGTAACAGAGGCCACCTCTCTAGGCGCCGCCTGTGTGGCAGGTCTGGGAGCGGGTTTTTGGAATGATCTTAAAGAAATCGAACAAAAATGGAAAGTATTAAAAATCTGGGAGCCTTTAATGCCTCCTGTAGATGCACGGCGCCTTTATAAATTCTGGCAAAAAGCAGTTCAGCGTACCTTTAATTGGGTGGAATAGAGAGTAACATCTGGTTCGGTTTTTATTGTCAGCGGTCGTTTATTCACCTTCATGGAGTTAATTAATCTGTACCAGCGACAGGTGACATTGACAAAAATAATATTCACGGTGTATCCTAATAACAAATTATGATCAGCCGTGTGAACCGGCTGCCACCTTTTCCGGGATTGAAATATTCGTTGATCAGTTTTTTTAATAGTAACTGGTTATTATGTATTTCTCTCCAGATAAGTCTTCTAAGTTTAAAGCAAAATTTTTTGGGGTGAATTAAACGGAATACAGGCTGTTTTTTAAGTCATATCCATTAAATATCAGGCATACGGCATTAATTGACTTGATTATCATATAACTGGTTGAGTTACGCAGAATATATCATTGAAAGGAGAGTATTGTGAGGACAAGAAGACTCGGTACAACTGAATTGTTTTTTTCAACAGTCGGACTCGGTACCTGGCCAATGGGAGGAGAATCAGGGAATATGAACTGGGGGCCTCAGGATGACCAGGCGTCGGTAGACACCATTATCGCAGCCGTTAACAAGGGCATCAACTGGTTGGATACTGCCCCGGCTTATGGCAAGGGTCATTCAGAGGAAGTGGTCGGCATGGCTCTGAAAAAAATTCCGAAGAGCCAAAGACCTATCATTACCACCAAATGCGGCTCTGTATGGGATGAGGCCGGCAAGTCTACTTTCAGGCTGGATAGAGCCAGCGTCAGGGCTCAATGTGAAGCCAGCTTGATTCGCATGGGCATCGATGTTATCGATCTGTATCTGGTTCACTGGCCGATGCCGCTGGATTATATGGAGGAAGGCTGGCAGACCTGCGCCGACCTTGTCAAAGAAGGTAAAGTCCGCTTTATTGGAGTTTCCAACTTTACGATTGATCAAATGGAAAAGTTGCAGAAGATTTATCCCATTGCCTGCATGGAACCGCCTTATAGCATGATTGAGCGCCGGATTGAAAGAGATAATACCCTTAATTATTGCAGGGAACATAAAATGGGCGTAGTGGTCTACAGCCCCCTGCAGCAGGGTGTTCTCACCGATGGTTATAAAGCGATGATGGACTCCATGGCTCCCAAGGATTTCAGGCGCAATAATCCTCATTTTAAAGAACCTGAGTTGAGCCTTAATCTACAATTAATTGCTGATTTAAAGGGGATTGCCAAGAAATACAATTGCAGCGTGGCGCAGCTAGCCCTGGCCTGGGTATTAAGAGATGAGGTAGTGACCTCTGCCCTGAATGGCGCCCGGGTTGTGGCTGAAATTGAAGACAGCATCAAGGGCGGCGATCTGATAATATCAAAGGCTGACCTGGATACTATCGAAAATCTGCTGGTTGAACGCCAGAAGAAGGTCCCACCGCCTCCTCCTATGGGCGGTCCTATGGGTGCTCCAGGTGGAGCGCCCGGCGCGGGTCCTAAGGGCCCTCCCGCTGCCGGTCCAAAATAGGCGTTAACATTGAAGTTTTAATTCATTAATTAGCTGAGGCGGAGAGTCAACGAACTTTCCGCCTCAGCTAATATTTTCATAATTTATTTAGATGCTTTGATTTTTCCTTATTTTGCCAGCCAGGTATCTGCCTGGTTCCAATAAATAGAACTCCGTTTGTCCAGACCCGTATCACGTACGGGGGGTTGAGCCGCATACATGGATGCGCCGTAGTTTAAAGTAATAACGGTTTGTTCATCATAAAGGGCTCTGATAACCTTTTTCATCAGCGGTACGTCCGGTAAAGGAGTACTCATGGTCTCTGTAAACATGGCGTTCCAGTTGTCCGGTTTTTTCAGGCTCTTCCAGAAGGCTGAAGTAGTACCGAAATGGAAGTTGAAGGTGGCATTCTCATTGGGGTATTCAATAAAGGAGTTTAGAATTAGGGCATTATTCCAGGGGCTGGTCATTTGCTGTGAGAAACTGGCCGATTCCTTGTATTCCAGGTCGGCCTGGATACCGATCTTGGCCAGGAAAGATTGTATAGCCACCGGGATATCCCGGTTGCCGCCGGTAGCTACAATCAGTCTGGTCTTGAAACCATTGGGATAACCGGCTTCAGCTAATAGCGCCTTGCCTTTGGCTATATCATATACGCGGCTGCCGGCGAAATTGGGGTCCCAGCAAGCAGTAGAGGGGCTGCAGAACTGGTAAGCTGCTTTCCAGTAGCCGAACCCGAAGGTCTTAGCATAAGATTCTTTGTCAATGGCATATTCAGCAGCCATTCGGACTTTGAGATTAGACCAGGGTGAATCAGGATTGGCGCTGTCTGGAACCAGTACCGTCACACCGCCGGTCTTGCTGATAATCTGATATCCAGCGGACTGTAACTCATTGGCCACCCTGCCATTGCCAACCAGATCCAGTACATCGCCACCACCGGACTTAAATAGAGCTATCCTGGTAAGTTCATCACTAACATAGAGCATGTCAATGCCGTCAAGATAAGGTTTCCCCTGGTCCCAGTATCCGTCAAACCTGCGGACCTTGGTTACTACATCCCTCTGGAAATCCGTGTGTGTAAAGCCGCTGGTGCCCACCATATGCCATCTGATCCATTCCAGACCGTTTTTTTCATAGGCGGCTTTAGAGCAGATATAGGTGGCAGCATCCGCAAATCCTCTGAGCAAGCGGTTTTGCCACAGGTTAAAGTTAACTTTCAAGGTATAATCATCAATTACTTCATATGATTTCCAGAAGCCGGTAGTCCCCCTGTTTGTAGTGCCAGCCGCTACTGACTCCAGATTCCATTTGAGTACCTGGGCATTGAAGTCAGAACCATCCTGGAATTTTACGCCTTTTCTCAAATGTAGAGTTATATTAGGAACTTCAGCCGTAGCATCCAGGTCATACGACAGCGCCAAATTGGGAATCAGGGTACCATCTACCAGTTCTTTAAGACAGAATTCCATGCTCAACTGCATGGTGGTGGTTGAAGCGCCGAATGTTTCAGACATCCAGCCGATAGGAGTACCCGGAAGAGCGGAACTGATAAATTTAAGAATGCCGCCGTAGGTTTGGTTTCCTTTGGGCGTAGTGACGGGAGCGGTTGAACTGGAAGTAGTAGTAAGAGGGGCGGAGGTTGGAGGTTTAGATGTGGTAACAACAGGGACTGAGGTGGTTGTTACAGGAGCTTTGGTGGTGGTCGGTTGTGTAGTGGTAACTGCGGGTGTGGTTGGAGCTGTGGTTTCATCAGAACTGCATCCAATGAAGATAATGGCACATGCCAGTAAGATAACCAGGGGAACAATCCACTTTCTCATACTTATCTCCTTCTGCTTCATTTTGGATATTAAAATTTATATTTTTATTGCAATTAATATCATATATTGACCTGATACCTGGAAGAAGAGTCTGTGAAATTCATCTATTTAGCTTAGCAGTATAGACCCATCGATATAGATTGTCAATAGTGGAATAACACATACGTTGATCAGTTTTAGTTATCCGTTTTATTTTCCGCGTTATTATGAAAAATAAGAACTACCGGGTGCTTTCGTGCTTGTGTTAGTATACCGCGGCGTTGTTTCGTTTAAGGTAATCGTGTATGATATAATTAATTCATATAAGTCTATATCGATATATTGAATATAAAAAAGAAGAATGAATGGAGAAGGATAAAATGACAGACATAAATCCTGTCCGCG
>CAYLRY010000053.1:10752-16816 GCA_964386535.1 uncultured Dehalococcoidales bacterium
AAAAAAGAAGAATGAATGGAGAAGGATAAAATGACAGACATAAATCCTGTCCGCGAACTGGCGAGATTTGCTCTGGAAACCAGATACGAGGACTTGCCTCAGGAAGTAGTACATGAAACCAAACGGGTGTTAATGGACTCCATTGGTTGCGTATTGGGGGCACTGACAACGGATAAAGGTAAAATGTATGTTGCCCTGGCCAGGAGATATGGCGGGAATCCGGAGGCCTCTCTTTTAGGATTGACGGATAAAGTCTCGCTGAGCAATGCAGTAATGACCAATGGTGAGTTAATGTTCACCCTGGACTTTCATAATATCATGTCAGGCGCACATGATGTACCTTACACTGTACCAGCTATTCTGGCTGCTGCTGAGAGCGCCCATGCCACGGGCAAAGAACTGATTCTCTCTACGGCGCTGGGATTAGAGATTTCGTCACGTCTGGCTAAAGCCGTCTTGCGGCATTTTACACCCTGGGGTACGCAGGTCCGTCCCGAAAGACCCAGCGGGCCTCAGCGGAACGGCAATGCTTATTCTAACTTTGGGGCTGCTGCCGGCGCAGGAAGGCTTTTAAAACTCAATGAGGAAAAAATGATGCATGCTCTGGGCCTTGCTGGTCATATGTGCAAAGGCCTGACGTATGGGAGGTGGGGCTTTTCCGAAAGACGCTATATGTCCAAATACGGTATTCCCGGTTTCCAGGGCACGGGTGCGGTAAATGCGGTATTGCTGGCTGAAATGGGCTATACGGGGGATACCAGCGTTCTGGATTCAGAAAACGGCTTTGCCTTCTTCATGGGATATAAGGACTGGCATCCCGAACTGATTTTAGAAGACATCGGCAAAACCTGGAACTTCGGTTTCCGGCTGCATTATAAGCCATATCCCTGCTGCGGTGTTTTTCACTGCGCCCTGGATTGTTTTGATGATATTATTGAGGCTAACAATCTACAGCCGGCAGAAATTGAAAGTATTCATGCCTATTTACGGGCAGGTATGGAAGGATTATTCGGACAAAAAGACCTGGAGTGTATTTCAGCCGCCCAGTTTAACCCTCGTTATATGTTTTCCATGGTAGCTAACAGGGTTAAAAGAGGTCCTGAATGGTACGAAACTGAAACTATGCAAAATCCGGAAATACATAAATTCATGGATAAAGTAACATGGGAAATGCATCCAGATTATGATAAAGCCATGAGGGAAGACCCCCTGAGCGCACTAAGTAAATGCGAAGTGGTGGCCAGGGGAAAGAAATTTGTAGTAGAAAGGAAGCACCGTCGGGGTACCACGGGAACTGAAGACGCTCCTACTGATGCCGATATCGTTAAGAAATTCAGGCATAATGCCATGCGAATCCTTACTCTGGAAAAAATCGAGCGAGCGGTTAAAGTTCTGGAGTCTCTGGAAAAAGTAGATACAACAGGTGATTTGATTCGGGAGCTTACTCCGTAACCCTGTTCAAACCAGAAAATTACCTTTCAAGGTGGGTATACCTTTCACCTGAACCTGAGACGGGCGCCATGTTGGATAAGAATGGTGTTTTCAGCACAGTCAAACTGGCGCCCTTTAGGTCATGCTGGTTTAAATGGGGAGCAATAAATAAAAGACTGCCTGAAGGGACAGCGCCTTTAAAATTTTATGCAAGCTCAATAAGCCAGTCATCCCTTCAGAAAAGAGACAATTGGAATCAGTTATCTTGTTATTAACCTCCGATAATGATTGGAAACATGTCGATGGTATCGCCATCTTTAACAGGATTGTTGATTTTGGTGTCATCAATCGGCTCACCTTCGTGTAAAACAATTACCGCCATATCACCATTAACATCGAACACCTCCGGCCCCATGGCAGGGTATTTTGCGATTAAACTTAATAGGCACTCCTTAACCGTGGTTCCCTGTACCTCTACTATTTGATTATTGTTAACAAACTGCTGCAAATGACCCGGAATAGTAAATTTGATGCCCAAAAATTAACCTCCTTCTGACGTCTGTCCGCAGTGTTCACAATCAGGATTTCTTTTTACTTCCAGCGCTGTAAATTTCATATCATATCCATTATATATTAGCAATTTGTTGGTGAGTAGTTTACCAATCCCTGTCAGGTACTTGATAGCCTCAGTTGCCTGAATGCTGCCAATAATAGCAGGTGTAGTACCTATTATGGGGAATTTAACGTTTTTTCCTTTTAAACCGTGATATAGACACATAAAACAGGCGGACTGACCGGGAATCACCGTCATAGCCCTGCCTTCCAATCCCTGTACTGCGCCATGTATGAAGGGTATACCCAGCCTGACCGCTGTTTTATTTAAAATATATCTGACCGGCAGGTTATCCATGGCATCCAGGATAATATCGCTTCCCCTGATAAGTTCTAAGGCACTGTCATCTCCAATGGTTTCCTGTAGCGCTTCAATTTTTATCTCAGGGTTAAGTGCTGTCAGCTTTTCCAGTGCCGATTGTGCCTTAGGGCGGGTGTAATCTTTGGACCAGTGCAGGATCTGGCGATTTAAATTACTCAGGTCTACTTTATCATGATCAACAATACGTATGGTACCAATTCCGGCTGCTGCCAGATAAATGGCTATTGGTGATCCCAGACCACCGGCCCCGGCGATAAACGCCTTTGACCCTTTTAGTTTCTCCTGACCCTCTTTCCCAAAGCCTTCTATCATTATCTGCCGGTCATATCGTTTTAACTCATTTTCCGAAAGCATATTTGTTCCTCCATCGAAACTCGGTGCTTTGCCGAAATCATAGAAACGGGCTGTGTATTTTAACAGCCCTGATTAATAAGTAAATCAGGGCTGTTATAGGGTTGAACTGTTCTCAGCTGGTTAATACGTAAACCAATTTGGTACTATGTTCAGTTATTCTATCTGGAGCTCTGCCAGGGTTTCAGGGCGCGGGACACCATTTTCATCCCAGCCCATGTAGTAATAGTAATACTTTCTGGCATCATCCATTTCCTGCCTGGTTCGTGCTGTATTAGAGAGAGCGCCATTGGTCTTGGGTTGATACCAGCGTTCGGGCAACTGATCATCCGCTGCGGTGAATCCCTGGGCGATGTTAAATAATCTCATCACGGTCAGGATTCTTTGCCCGGCTCTCAATAATTCCACTGTGCCAGTGTTCCAGCCGGTTACCGCTTTCAGCAGTTCCACCTGCCTGTCGGTGGAGCACTGTACATAAGAGCACATAAGGATGCAATCTTTAATCATGCCCAGACAATGGGTTAGCTTGTAAATGCTGAGTCTATAAGGGCTGAAGTTATCCTCGGCAGCTCGGAAGATGCCCAGTGAATGCAAAGCTTCGAGACCCATAGGGGAAGTGCCGCCGCCAAAACTGGAACAATGGTCTGCGCCATGAGAGTTGACCAGATAGCCGATGGCCAGGCCTTTGTTTAATCTCGGCTCATGCATGCCGGGTTCCAGTCCTTTGGTATGCATAGCAAAGGCTTCGGAGCCTTTGCCAATTTTTTTAGCCATGCGGGCTGTGCCTTCAGCCAGCAGGTCGCCGAAACCTTCCCTCCTGGTTAAAAGTTCAATGGCCTTCATGGCAGCCTGAGCGTTGCCCCAGGTCAGTTCCAGACCGTCAGTATCTTTTTTGGTGATCAGGCCTTTCTCGTAGCATTCCATGGCGAAAGCAATAGTGCTACCGGCTGAAATGGTATCCAGAGAGTAAGCGTTACAGCGTTCATTCATCTTACAAAGCGCTCTGAGATCATTCACTCCGATATCGGAACCCAGGGAAGCCATAGTTTCGTATTCAGGACCGCCGTATTCTCCGTCATGGAAATACGGTTCCTTGAATTCAACAACTTTCTTGCAGCGAACCGGGCAGGCAAAACAGCCTTCCATTCTGGTCAGGATGCCCTGCTCTTTCATGGGGCCGGTGGTGATATCTTTGATTCCGGGGAACACACCTTCGCGGAAGTTGCGGATAGGCAGGTTGCCGTTTTGCTCCATAAAGGCGATACCAGGGCTGCCGGTGCCGCTGTCAGACATAGGGTTCGGCCCGCTCATGGCTTTCCTCAGCTCAGGTATTTTGGCTTCATCTGCTACCCTGGGCAGGTGACTGCCTCTGACTGCAATGGCCTTAAGGTTCTTGGATCCCATAACAGCGCCCATGCCGCCTCTGCCGGCTGCATCATGACAGCCGGTCATAATGCAGGCATAACGAACCAGGTTTTCTCCACCCTGCCCGATCATGGCAAGCTGGACTCTCTCGTCTCCCAGTTCCTGCCTGATGGCTTCCTGGGTGGCTTTTACCTCAGTACCCCACATCTTGCCGGCGTCTCTGATTTCGCAATGTCCATCCTTGACCCAGAGATAAACCGGTTTAGGAGATTTTCCTTCTATGATGATGACATCATATCCGGCTCTCTTTAATTCAGCCATCCAGTAACCGCCGGATTCAGCCTTAGCAATAGAACCCAATAATGGGGATTTGCAGCCCACGCAATAGCGGGCTGCGCCGGGGATAGAATAACCGCTTAAAGGGCCCAGGGCAAAGACCAGCTTATTGTCCGGTCCTAGGGGATCACATCCCGGTTTAACCTCTTTCCAGAGGTAATAAGCTACGAATCCGGCGCCTCCGATATATTTCCGGCAAAAGTCGTAGCTCAGGTGCTCCATGCTAATTTTACCATTGGTTAAGTTAACCCGCAAAACAGTAGCATTGTAACCTCCTGCCAAATTTGGCAGTGGGGGTGGGGGCGGTGGGGGGCCTGCCGGTGCGCCTCCCGGTTTGGGGCCTCCAGGACCGCCTGCCGGGGGTGCTCCACCGGGTCCGCCTGCTGATGGGGGCCCGCCTGCGGGACCGCCTGGTCCCTGAGCTTTTTTAGGTTCATCCATTTTTTTACTCCTCCTCTTAATGTGCATATTAAATTAGCGCCGATTTAGATTATTAAATCGTCCAAAAATAAATATAAGCATAAGGGTTGATAACTACTCCGGTTAGATCATCATATAGATTGTCTGTGGCAATACTGTCAATCCTATTAAAAGGCCTTTGCGGTAAAAACGCCTGTACCATTTTTAAAGGCTGTAGTTTGCTCTTATCATATCGTACTCGAATCTATGGGAGAATTCAAATCCGTATTCAATGTAGACCAATAATAAGGCATCCACTCTGATTCAAATGGTATAATAATACCTAATAATAAGAGAATATTCCACCCTGGCCTGCGGGTCAGCGCTAAGAAGGACGAAAAGAGACTTCAACCGGAGCAGTGCACGCAGCACGTTCATGACGGATCTGGTCCGGTATTGAGGGAAGAAGGTTTCTGGATACCGGATTCATCCGTTATGGAATAAGTTTAATTTTTTGGTAAGTCAATGAAAAGGAAATTAAATGAATATGAAATATCAGGCAGTTTTATTTGATCTTGATGGAACCCTTCTGGATACCTTGCAGGATCTGGCTAATGCGGTGAATACCTCCCTGGCTTGTCTGGGCTTCCCGGTACATAAAACGGAGGCTTACAAATATTTTATCGGTGACGGCAGGGAGGAGATGGCCAGGCGCGCTCTTCCGCCGGGGAAACGGGATCCGGTCACTCTGGGTAAACTGGTGGAGCACATAAACCGGGAATATGTTCTTCACTGGGCGGATAATACCCGGCCTTATGCAGGGGTAGCTGACATGCTGGATGCTATGACTCGCCGAGGAATCCGCATGGCTATTCTCTCCAATAAACCGCATGATTTTACTGAGGCCATGGTCTCCAGACTGTTATCGCCCTGGCATTTTGAAGTGGTGGTAGGGGCTATGCCAGGCGTACCTATCAAACCCGATCCTACTGCTGCTCTAATGATTGCGCGTAAACTGGATATACCTCCGGCGGGATTTCTTTATCTGGGCGACTCTGATGTTGATATGCGTACCGCAACGGCTGCTGGTATGTACCCGGTGGGCGCTGTCTGGGGATTCCGTACTGCGGATGAACTGACAGCCGCTGGCGCTAAGAGCCTGATCAAATATCCCACAGATATTCTTGCTTTGTAATTAATTAAAATTAATTAAATTATAGTTGTGAAAGTCAAAAAACACCGGATGGA
>CAYLRY010000054.1:0-16562 GCA_964386535.1 uncultured Dehalococcoidales bacterium
TTTTAAGTCAAGTGAACTTACATAAGCTTGATTAGCCTTGTTTGATAGCGGATTTGGGGCGTTATAGACTTGACATTTCGTAAGGGACATGTAAAACTCTGTCTAAATTAAATTAAAGGAGATATTTTGCTATGAACCGCCAGCAATTTCTGGAATATGCTGATCATTTCAATAACCACAGGTGGGATAAGGTGGTTAGCTATTTTTGCCCGGATGTGACCGTAGAATATCCGGACAACTTCCAGGGCCCCCAGATCCCCGGCTTAACCGGCAAAACGCTCCATGGCCCGCAGGAGTTCATCGCCAATTATGAGGCTATAGCCGCTGATGTGCGCGAAGTCCTGAATGTGGGAGTTTTTCTATCCAGGGGCAGGCATTTTTGTGTAGAACTAATTACTGAATTCCACGTTTTCCGCAATCCGCCTGAAGGCTCACCGCGCCAGTGGAAAAAAGGCGACGTCATTATCTTGAACCAGAATGTGCTTTACGACCTGGATGAAAAAGGCAAGTTCAAGCGCATCCGCATCTTCCATCACCGCCACCTGGACCCCTCGCTGGCAAAACATAAATAAAAAAACACAAAACAGAAGCGCCATAATCCGGTTGATGGTAAGGAGTGCAAAGTGTGTGCTATTTTTCATCCATCAGTGTAGGCTTTAAAATCATTGAAGATAGATTTGGCGCCAGATTCGTTCAAACCGAGTCCTTCAAACCTGTTTACAGCGCTTCTGCTTTTACTTTTCCATCTCTTCCCGTAATCTCTAATGAGGCTGCTGAACAAATAGTCCTGATGCAGTGGGGACTCATCCCTTTCTGGGCCAAGAACCTTGAAGCGGCTCTTAATCTCAGGGAAAAGACCCTAAACGCCAGAGCAGAGTCCATTTTTGAGAGACCGGCTTTCCGGCTGGCTGTAAAATCTAAACGCTGTCTGGTTCTGGCAGACGGTTTTTTTGAGTGGAGACATGAAAATAAAAAGGCTTTCCCCTATTATATCAGGCTAAAGAATCAGGCTCCTTTCGCTTTTGCCGGCATCTGGGATAACTGGAGAAATCCTGACAAACAGGAAAATATAAAAACTTTCAGCATTATAACCACCAGAGCCAATCCTTTACTTGAGAAAATCCACAATATTAAAAAAAGGATGCCCTGCATCTTATCCAGGGAAAATGAAAAAACCTGGTTGCAAAAAGAGCTGGACAAAGACAGCATCCAGGCCCTGTTGCAGCCATATGATTCCGGTGAAATGGAGGCTTATCCTGTTTCCAGGATGGTTAACAGGCTGGGTTATAACACCGATAATCCAGCGGTTTTAAAAAGGCAAGATTATCTAGATTTACCGGAATAACCGGATAGTTGTATAGATCCAGGTTATTTTTATTCAACAGCCACCGCTTATTCAGCTAATATATTGGCATTGGGCTCATAAATTCTGGTATCATTTAGTTACAGGATCAAACCAGCAAACCGGCAATAGGCCTGACGCTCCGGTTTTCCGGCTTGATTAAAAACCATGCCCCCGTTTTTACAAACAGCCTCAAGGACCTGACTGGGCCGGGCAAAGGTGATAACTTGACAGTGATTTTTGTTATAGTCTATACCAAATTTGAAACTTTTTAGCGGGTGGAGGAGAACATACAATGGCGAAGTTTAAGAAAGGTGATAGGGTGAAAGTCCGTTTAGATTCCAATTCGCCTTTTAGAGGCCGCACTGGGATCGTAAGTGAAAATCCGGTTTCTGACTCCTATGGATATATGTATATTATAAAATTTGAATCTAAGGGTTATTCGCCGACATACCGCATTGGAGAGAGAGACCTGGAAGCGGCGAATGACTGAAAATCAAAAGATATTGTGAATACATTTACTCCCTGTGACCTCTGAGAAAAGGAGAGCAGATCAGCGCCAGAGCGATGTTGGTGGAAGCGGATATCACCAGCAGGTCGCCGTAATCGAAACTGTATCTGTCCATTAACCGTCCCATCAGGGGAGCTACTGCTACACCCACCTCCTGTGTAATGAAATAATAAACACCGTAGATGGTGGAACGGAACCTGGGGGTAGTCTGGCCCATGATAAATGCCTCCATAACAGGCATACGCATATAGCTGAATACCCCCATAAAAAACAGTAAAGCGAATAAAGGAATACCATAGGGTACAATTGACAGCAGTAACATTAAAATGGACCCAAGGATGCTGGTGGCAATTATTAAAGGCACCCTTCCCAGGCGGTCAGATAGATAACCCCCGACAGGCCCTGCGAAAAGACCGGCAATGGGGCTGATGGAGAGAAGGGATCCGGCTATCTGTTCGCTTACGTGGAAATGGTCCACAAAATACAAAGACATGTAAATCATAATGGAGCCGCTAATTGCCCCGCTGATAATTGTCCAGGTCATTAGTGCTATCAAACGCCGTTTATAACCCGCAGAAGGGTGGGCCTCTACCACGGTATTTTGAGAATTAGACTGGTAGTGCTGGTTTCCGATGGTGCGTTTCCGCAAAACAGAAAAAAAGATAATGCCCAAAATAGCGGTAGGTATGGAGAGGATGATATAGGACCAGTGCCAGCCCAGCGCCGCGGCTATCGCCGCCGCTGCCAGGGGAGCAACCAAAAAACTGGCGCTCCCGCCGATGGTGTGAAAACCAAGAGCCCGTCCCCGGTTTTTAGGTTCAACTGAGGATGAAATCAGCGGTGCGGAAGAAGGATGATAGCCGCCGCCGCAGAGACCCATCAATATCAAAAAAACAATAAGCATGATATAAGTGCTGGATATACCTATTAAAAACCCAGCTACCGCTACACCGAGTATACCAATTAAAAGCAGTGTGCGCCGTCCAATACGGTCTGCCAGCCAGCCTGCCGGTAACTGACCAAATCCATAGGAAAGAGAAAAAGCTGTAGCCACGATACCTGACTGCGTATAATTCAGCCCGAAATCTTTACGGATAAAAGGCAGAAGCGCATTGGTCAATGAAGTTAACAGGTGGTGGCTGAAGTGGGCCATTACAAAGAGCGGCAGTGTTGTCTTAATAAAAGAACCCTGCGGAGAACCACGGACATCAGCCTCTCTGGAACTACTTGCGTTAATATCTTTATCCTTTCCGGTCGTATACCAGGCCGCTTTTCATCCCTGGCTTTGTCCTGATAAGCAGGCAAAGTGGATTGACCGTAATTATATAGGTTTACTGTTATTATTGCAAAAATAGTAACCATGCATACTATCAATCGGGCACCATTGTTTAATCAAAATATAACAGACAGGAATTCCAGGATTTGGGCCCAGAAAAAAGTGTTCTTCAGACCTATTGTTTTGAGGCTGTTTGTGGTGTATAATCTGGCTAATCGGAAAAAATGCTAAGCTAGCAAACCTGAATACCATCTTGGCAGCCGTTTGACAGGTGTATCTTGATTAGCTGATTTACTATTCTGAACGATATCATTCAAGATAACAGGTCCTGTGTCCGGATGCTGGCGCTTCCAAAATTATATAGCATGGTACAGGGGTGATGTTAACTACGGTGGACCGCTCAGTGCCTGAAGGCACCGGGTTTAATATTATATTAAGGAGGGAAATGCCATGTTGTATTGCTTAATGACCACATTGACCGCTGAAGGCAGGAAATCTGTTAAACGGAACCCCGGTCGTATCTGGGAAGTCAATAAAGAAATAGAAAAAATGGGAGCCAAGGTTATAGCTCAATATAAACTGCTGGGCCCTTACGATTTCGTTAATATTATTGAGGCAGAGAATGCACGTGTTATTTCACGGGTAGTGGTAGAAATCTGTGCCAGGGGTACCATTGAGCCCATGTTAATGGGGGCCATCACCATAGAAGATTTCGTTAAAGAAATTCAAACTGCGAACAGCCTGGAGCAATAATGGTCTCCGGTTTTTCTATACCGGATACTGTTCATCCAATTACTTAAGTAAATTCCGGCCTTCTGTCTTGTAGCCGGCTGGCATCACTGAGACTGAAATTTACGGCTCTGTCTGCCAGCCGGAATAACGGATTACGTAGAAAAAATATTGCCCCCTAAAGCCGGAAAAGCATTTTAACGTAAAATAACCGTTTTACCCTTCCCCCCTTAACCGCTCTTCTATTAAGTTCATCTTAATGATATAATACCCTTTACTTTCAGGAATAAACCCGGTTTCTATTTTTTCGGTTTTGTTAAACAAGTTGAAAATATATTGAAGAACTACCTAGTAGATTATAAATATTAAAGGAGGGTGCGTATATGAATACCTGGCAGGACTATATACGGAAAGACGGCCTGGCTCCGGAATGGCCTTACCCGGTCCGCTATGGGGAAGAAACCGAAGTGGCGGCAGATGTCCTGGTCCTGGGCGGCGGGGTGGCTGGATTCCATGCGGCGATCAATGCGGCCAAACGGGGAGCCAGAGTGGTAATGGTGGATAAAGGACCTTCCAGAAGGAGCGGGAGCAGCGGCGCTGGAGTCGACCACTGGCATGCCGCCTGTACCAACCCCTGCTCTAAACTTACACCTGAAGAAATGGTGGAAGGCCATGAAGAATACGGCGGATACCGTTATGGCGAACTGGGCAACGGGATGACCTGCTATATTACCGGCGTAGAGGCCTGGGATACTTTGCTGGAAGTGGAGCAGATGGGCGTACAGATCAGGGACGTTAATGATGAGTTCGCCGGTATGGACTTCAGGGATGATAAGACAAAACTAATGTTTGCCTATGATTACGAAAACCGCTGGATCCTCAGAGTGGCGGCTGGCAACGTCAAACCCATTATGCATAAAGAAGTAAAAAGACAGGGTGTCAATATATATGATTTTGTAATGGCCACCAGTCTACTCACAGAAGGGGGTAGAACCGGCGCCAGGGTCATCGGCGCTACCGGCGTAAATGTTCGCACCGGCGAGTTCTATATATTTCGGGCCAAATCCACCATACTCAGCATGGGCGCTCTGGGCTCACTCTGGGTATTTTCCACCGAACTGGGGCCTTCAGGCGTCCCGGGCCTGACCGGAGACGGCAGCGCCATGGCCTGGCAGGCAGGGGCAGAGTTTCACTCCCTGGAAGGCAGCAGTCCGTCTGCCGGCGGTTTCCGGTATCTGCCGCATTCCAGCGGCAATCCCCATAACACCTGGAACGCTGTCAATATTGTGGATGCCAACGGCAAAGAGGTGCCCTGGGTAGATCGGGACGGAAGACTGCTGAAGACCAACCTGGAAAGGCATTTGCCCGCACCGGGGCAGAGATTTTTCAATCAGATGCACGCCAACTATGAATTGAAAGAACCACAGACCACGCCGGATCTGCCTGAGTTAATCAAAAAAGGCGAGTATGTGCTGCCCCTTTATGCTGATTTGCCCGCAATGCCTGAGAAAGAGCGCCGCGCCATCTACGGCCTGATGGTAGGCAATGAAGGCTGTACGCGCTACGGCATCTATGACGTTTTCACTAAAGCCGGCTTTAACCCGGATATCGATATGCCCCAGGCAAGTGTTTTAGCGCCTGACCGTTATTTATTTGGAGCCTGGTGGGGAGGCATGCCCATACCTCAATGGCGCAGTTCCACCGGAGGCGGAGGCCTGGTCTTTGATTGGGACATGAAGTCTACACTGGACGGCCTGTATGTGGCCGGGGTGCAGGGAGCGGGAGGCGATCATTCCAGCTCGGCAGTTACCGGCAGGTATGCCGGTAGAAAAGCCACCGAATACGCGCGCACTATAGACCTCCTGCCGGTCAACCGGAAACAGATAGATACAGAGAAAGAGCGTGTCTATGCGCCGGTCAGGTTGAAGGACGGTATGGGCTGGAAGGAGCTAAAAGCCGGACTTTGCCGCATTATGCAGGACTACTGCGGTGAATACAAGAGCGAAAACACCCTGAAAATGGGACTGATGTACCTCCAGAGCATTGCCGAAAGCGAGGCTGCCGATACCATAGCCCGCAACCCGCATGAGCTGGCCCGCACACTGGAATGCTTCAGCCATATTACTGTAGGACAGATGGTACTGAATGCCTGCCTGGCCCGTAAGGCCAGCAACTCTTTCCTGGGTTTCAAAAGGCTGGACTATCCGGCCATAAACCCGCCGGAGTGGAATAAATTCATAACACTCAGGCAGGAAAACGGCAGTGTTAAGGTGGGGGAACTGCCTCTCCGCTGGTGGCTCAAACCGCCTTATTATTCCACCTACGCAGAGAATTATAAGAAGCACTGCGGACTTTAAAGGAGGTCAAAAATTATTATGTATAACAAAGCTTATATGCTACCCAATCCTATGACACCCCACCAGGTGGTAATCTTTAACCCGGACCTCTGTACCGGCTGCAACACCTGTGTGGATTCCTGCCCTGGTACAGTGCTGGTACCTAACCCACAAAAAGGCCGACCGCCCATTGTGCTTTATCCAGATGAATGCTGGGTCTGCGGCTGCTGCGTGGGAGACTGTCCGGTACCTGGCGCCAGCCGTCTGCTGCATCCCCTGAATCTGCGTATGGGCTGGAAACGCAAAGACACAGGCAAGACCTACCGCATCGGCATGAAAGACCCGCCTCCGCCCAATACCAGACCGGCGGTAGGACCTTAACAAGTTGCGGTGACCTGGTTCTCAGTTACAAATTGGCGAAGAGCAGACCAGAAACTCTTAACTTAATGCTAGTTACCCAGGACTTTTTCAGGAGGTAAGCTATGATTGCCATCACAGGTGCAGGGGGTAAGCTGGGTGGGAGAGTAGCCGCGCGTCTGGCCCGGCTTGGTATTCGGCAGCGCCTTATTGTCCGCGACCCTATAAAGGCGCCAGATTTGCCGGGCGCAGAAGTGGCAATTGCTTCCTCTTACGGTGATGCCGTAGCCATGGGCCGGGCCCTGGCAGGAGTGGAAACGCTCCTGCTTATTTCAGCCCGGGATAAATTCGGCCTCCTGCTGCAAAGCGCCTTAAAAAAAGAAACGCCGCCGGCCTACGACCGGATACAGGAGCATTTCACAGCCATTGACGCTGCGGCGGCGGTGGGCGTCAGGCATATTGTTTACCTCTCGTTTGTCAATCCGGTGCCGGATGCCACCTTTATCCTGGGCAAAGACCATTACTATACTGAAGAGCATATCCGGAAACTAGGCCTGCCTTTCACCTTCCTGCGGACCACCCTTTATATGGATAACGTACCGGTGTCAGTCTCAGAAGATGGAGTTATACGGGCGCCGGCCGGAGAAGGACGGGTAGCCTGGGTAGCGCGTGATGACATTGCCGATGCAGCGGTGGCGGTCCTGGCCGACAAACGGAATCAGGGACAGGTTTATGACATCACCGGCCCTGAGGCGCTGACTATGGCTGAAACCGCTGAACGGTTGTCACTGGCTGCTGGCTGCCGGATCACCTACCAGATGCAGACCCCGCACGAGGCCAGAACGCTGCGTACTTCCAGCCGTCTCGACAGGTTCGAGGCGGAGCGGCGGGCTGTGACAGGCCAGGGCCTAAGCGACTATGAAGTTGAGGTGATGGTTACCCATTACCTGCAAATTGCCACCGGCGAACTGGCCCGAGTCAGTGACAGCGTCCGGCGTTTGACCGGACATGAAGCCCTTTCACTGGCGGAATATTTAAAGCAATATCCTGAGAGCATCCGGCATTTACGCAGCGGATAATAACGTCTCATTTTCACATTTTACGGTAGCCAGTCTGTCATTCCAGAGCAGGCAGGAATCTGTTCCGTGCCTTTTCTAGATATTTTGCCCCGTTCGAACCGGGGAACTGCCCCCAGGCTCTAAGGCCGGTGGTCTACCGCACTATGTATAATGTAAATATTACGCATATTCCTGAGGGATAGTCTTTTGTTTTTTTATTCTATCCGCAAAATATGGAATCCGGCTATGTACCAGGGGAAAACCTCCATGAAAGGGTATTTCGAAGGCTGGTATTATAAGCTGGCGGATAAAAACGAAAGCCACATCTGTGCTCTGATTCCCGGCGTCTCTTTTGATAAAGAAGGGAGAAACCCGCAGGCTTTCATCCAGTTCCTGAGCAATACGGGGACTTCCAGTCAATATTTCAGCTTTGACATCGGCCGGTTTTCATATTCCAGGAATACACCTGAGATCAGGATAGATGGAAACAGCTTCAGTCCCTCCAGAATTAATATTGATATTGCACAAAATTCAACCCGCATCAAAGGCATTGTGGCTTTTAAAAATACCAAGCCCTGGCCGGTCTCGCTTTTTTCTCCAGGGGCCATGGGATGGTATGCCTTTGTGCCTCTGATGGAATGTTACCACGGTGTTCTGAGCTTCGACCATCTGCTGGAAGGTCAACTGGGTATTAATGGAGATACAATTGATTTTTGCGGCGGCCGGGGTTATATCGAAAAGGACTGGGGGAGGTCTTTCCCCAGCTACCATATTTGGGTCCAGACCAACCATTTTGATCAGGCCGGCGTCTCGTTGATGGTTTCTATTGCCAATGTGCCCTGGCTGGGAAAAGCATTTGACGGTTTTTTAATAGGCTTCTGGTATGAAGGCCGTTTATACCGTTTTACCACTTACTCGGGAGCTAAAATCAGGCTGTTTGAATATGATCAGAAAAAACTACAGGTGCATGTTCAATCAAAAAGCCACCTTCTGGAAATAGAGGTATCTTATATCAGGGGCGCGCTTTTAAGGACTCCGGTGGTGGGAGAAATGCAGGGCCGGTTGTCCGAAAGCCTGACCGCTAAAACCCGCATCAGGTTTTTCCGCCAGTCATCCGGTGCCTTATCGCTGGTCTTTGAGGGTACCGGGCGGCATTCGGGGCTGGAAATCGAAGGAAAAATCCCCCTCAAATTGAACCAGTAAAGAAGCACTATTGGTGCCGGAAGATCTTTGCTTACCAATTATCCTGCTTGCTGAACTAATTGACGGATTAAAAATGGGCGTGGTAAATTGGATTAGCCCGGTCACGCATAATAACCTGCGTTTAACACGGATAAATAGAAAGGGAAAAGTTTGAAATGGAGATGAAGCCTCCGTTTGCCAGTCCTGTAAAAGAGTATTCTATGGAGACCTATATCTTTGATGAAGACGGCCAGGAGCTTTTTGATAAAAAAACGACCTGGAAATACAATATAAACAATAAAATTTCTGAAATATATCAATACGATCCTAAAACTAAATTTTCAGAGTCAAGTTACTATACCTATGATGAGGATCACAACTTAAAGGAAGTGACTGTTAAAATCGAAACCGGAGAACAGAAAAAATACCTTGTTTATGAATACAAGGATAACTTGCTGGATCAAATCATCGAGATAGCCGGTGATTACAAATTCATTACTAAATATGATGATTTTGGTAATCCGTACGAGAAAAACACATACTCTGGCGCTGACCTGCTGATTTCCACCACTATGTATGTTAATCAATATGATGAAAAGGGCAGGCTGGTTGAAAAACACACACTCTTTCCTTCAGGAGATTCCAGGTGGATAGATAAATATCAATATAACGAGGCCGGCCTGCTGGTTGAAGAACAAAAAATAAGGCATCAGTTGGTTTCGATTGTAAAACATGTTTATAACGATAAAGGGCACCTTATCCTGAGTGATTATAATCCAGGTGAGTCCAATCATGAAACAATAAAAAAAGATATCCTTTATAACCGGAATAATGACATTATGGAAATAAGGGAATACCGCCGGGGCTGGTGCTATCGGGACCGTAATGAAGAATTTGCCTTGACCGGGATTTTCGTATATTCTTACGTCAGGTAATAGATTGATCCGCAGGACAGGCTATACCCGATGAAAGCCGGAAAGGAAGGGCATTCCCTTATTTTTATAAAAGCGCAAAACCCAAAAAAGCCGCAGCTCTGCGTTTTATCCTTGATTCTTTTTGGACATCACTTTCAGAAACTCATCGTTATCCTTTGGCGGCACCCGTTCCTCCGCCTTTTTGACCAGGCGGCTGGCTTCCGGCTGGCAGGTAACGATGCAATTGCCACAGCCTATGCAGCGGTTAAGGTCAATAACAGCCTTACCGTCTTTTATTGACCTGGCTTCAAGGGGGCAGCGCCTGGCACAGGTGCCACAGCCGGCGCACAGGGTATGATTCACTTCGCAGTAGTAGTTGGTCACAAAGAAGTCTACCGGCCTAGGCGATTTTTTAGCTGCTGAAACAGGCCCGCAGCAGTCCCCGCAGCAGCAACAAATGTTTTCTGGCTGCTGCGTATTTTCCGGCTGAAGTATAAAACCTGCTGCCTGTGCTTTTTCCAGCACCGCAAAGACTTCCTCCCTGGTAATAAAGCGGGAAATGCCCATTTCCACGTACTGACGGGCATGGTCGGGTCCGATATGCAAACAGGTCTCACGTATATCCGAATACCTGCATGGTTGACCGCGCAGGTCCTTCATCTGCCGGCACATGCAGGCGGTTACCGCAAAAGGGCCCGGCGCCTGTTCGACCAGTTTTCTGACATCATCATAGCTGCTGAAAACCTGTCTAACAGGAAGCGGGATACTCTTTTCAACCGGTATAGTCCTGAGCTGAGGGACTCTGGGTCTTTTGCTTTGGGCTTTTTTGGCAAAGCTCTCTTCATGGTATTTGTCCAGGACCTCCACCAATTCTTTAGTCACCCGGTTGACCTGAAAGTCAATCATACCTCCGGCAGAGACTCCCACATTCATATAACGCCTTTCTTTATACCCTTCAGTAAAAAACAGGATGGTGCCTTTTTGCACCATACGGTCGAGCTTCTTCCGCAAATCCTCAATACTCATCTGCATGCCGCGCTTGATAAGGCGCTTATGAATAATATTAGCCGGCTCTTTTTTAAAGTTGGATAGAGCCAGGCAGATTTCCGCTTCTTCCGGCGTAAGCAAATGTTTCAGCAAACGGATATCCGCCCCTGACTCAGTGGCGGCAAAGCCAGCCGGTGATTTATCCAGATGTCTTTGCAGTTTTCTATATACCTTTTCTGCGGCGTCCATGTCTTCCTCCTGAATAGTGAGTTCCGAGTTCCTGATGGCGAGTTTCCAGTCCACCTTTCTCCCCTGCCGGTAACTCGCAACTGGAAACTATAACGAGAGATATTTTCGCTTAATTCAGGTATTAAATCAACTGATTTGACTTACTCTTGTTAATCTGCACGACTTTAGTTATACTTATACGAAATTCACATCATAACGGAGTAAAGTGTTATCCGGCCACTTTCCCGCATTTCTGCCTTTGGCAGAACACCGGTCTATACACCTTTAATTTACCAGAAGGAGAGTCAGACAGAGGTCTTAACTCACTCGTCCCGGATCCAGTACCGGTTCCACGGATGAACCGTTGGATCACATTTTAAAAAGTTGAAACTTATATATGTTAAATAGGCAAAAGGAGTAAAAGATGCAGCGTATTCTGGAAAAGAAAGTTGCGCTGGTAACCGGTTCAAGCTCAGGGATCGGCAAAGCTACTGCCATAGCCATGGCCAGAGAAGGGGCTAAAGTTGTTATCAATGCTGATAAAAATGTCCGGGGCGGCGAGGAAGTGGTGAGTACCATTAAAGCCGCCGGCGGTGAGGCCATGTTCATCCAGGCTGACGTGTCCTCAGCATCACAGGTTAAGGCCATGTTCGACCGCATATTTGTAAATTACGGCCGTCTGGACTGCGCTTTTAACAACGCAGGGGGTAAATTTGCCGATCTCTCCATCGTAGACCATTCCGAAGAGGACTGGAACCGTACCATGAATGTCAATCTAAAGGGCATGTGGATGTGTATGAAATTTGAGATACCCCAGATGTTAAAACAGGGCGGAGGTGCCATTATTAACACCTCTTCACTGGCCGGCCTGGGCGGCATCCCCAATAGCCTGGCCTATACAGTCAGCAAGCACGGTGTAATAGGCCTGACCAGGGTGGCTGCGGTGGAATATTCAAAAATGGGCATCCGCGTGAACGCCGTCTGCCCTGGATTGATTGAGACTGAGAGGGCCATGGGCTTTATGAACCGGGCAGCCAAATCCGATCCAAGATCCCTGGGGCCTTCCGGCCGCGGCGGCAAATGTGAAGAAGTGGCTGAACTGGTGGTCTGGCTGTGCTCGGATGGAGCCAGATTCGTCAACGGCCAGGTCATTGCGGTGGACGGCGGCAAAACCGCATTACAGGTAGTGCCTAACTTGAAAAGATAAAGAGCTCTGGATGCCAACAATATTACGAATTGACTCATTTCGTTTTTTCTTCTACGCTAATGACAGGAATGAACCGCAGCATGTACCTGTCCAGAGGAGAGATGATAGTGCTAAATTCTGGCTGGACCCGGTAAGACTGGAAAGAAGCGGAGGATTCAGACGGTCTGAATTAAAGACTTTCCAAAATATGATAACAGAATATTAAAAGGAATTTTTAGAGGCATTGAATGTCTGAACTATCAGGCTTTTTCCGTCAGCATTCAGAAATGAATGGCCCTGAATGTTTAATGCTGTTCACTCATGACTGTCTATAAAGGAGAAATTGAAAATGAAAATGCGCTTTCTGGGAAAAACCGGACTACAGGTCTCCGAGCTGTGCCTGGGGACAGGCAGTTTCGGGGGCCGGGGGGTATATGAAAAGACCGGTACTATCGGCCAGGATGAAGCGGATTACCTGGTCAATATGTGTCTGGATGCGGGGATCAATTTTTTTGATACTGCGGAAACCTATTCGGACGGCTGGGCAGAGGAAATTCTGGGAAATGCGCTGGTTTCCAGGCGCAAAGAAGCCATTATTGTAACTAAAGCCCATCCTACCAGGAGCCCAGGTCCCAACGACGGGGGTTTTTCCCGCAATCACATCATAGATGGCTGCAATGCCAGCCTGAAAAGGCTCAGAACAGACTATATCGACGTTTATGAGCTGCATATGTTTGATGAATATACCCCGCTGGAGGTGACCCTGCGGGCCATGGACGACCTGGTCCGTGCGGGGAAAGTGCGCTATATCGGCTGCTCCAATTTTTCAGGCTGGCAGGTGATGAAGTGCCTGGCCATCTCGGACAAAAACGGCTGGGAAAGGTTTATGACGCTGGAGGCCATGTACTCGCTGGCCTCGCGCTGGCTGGAGTTCGAGCTGGTGCCCCTGTGCCTGGACCAGGGGGTGGGCATACTGGCTTTCAGTCCTCTGCACGGCGGCTACCTTAGCGGCAAGTACCGCCGTAACCAGCCGTGGCCGGGCGGCACCCGGTTTAAAAAGCCGGAGAACACTGGGGGCTGGCCTATCAAGCTGGATGAACTGTATAATATGGTGGACGTGCTGGACAAAATCGCCCCGGAGCACCAGGCCACTGTGGCGCAAACAGCCCTGAACTACGTTCTGCGCAAGCCGGGAATTAGTTCGTTGATCATAGGCATCAGAAACGCCAGGCAGCTCGAGGAAAACCTCAAAGCCACTGAGTTTACTCTAACGCCGGAAGAGGTAGCCATGCTGGATAAAGTAAGTGAACCGGAACGCAAAAACCCGTATTACCAGTATAACCCGGTAAAGAAAGCGAATTAGGATTACAGAACATCAAAAGTCACTTTTTGAGGCACAGCATGACTACTTACAGTTCACTTTCACACGGGTATTGGAATAAAAAAGGTCTGACGGTTGGGCAGCCGGTTCTCCGGCTGGAAGATAGATAAAGGCCGGCTGATGAAAAGAACTAACCCGGGTTCCGCAGTGGTAGCTTCAAAAGGTATTTCCGTTGAGGCTAATAATGGGGCTACAATTTGCTGGTTTTCACGTATTGCGGCAGATGAACCTGGGGAGATATTGGAGCAATATCATCTGTGCCTTTGTTGTTTGAATAATACGGCGTTTTTAGTTTTTTGAAATAAGGAATCAGGCCTTTTTTTGTACAGACCAGTACGCTGTCTTTCCAAACATTTTCTTCGCCATGGCTTTCTGTTTCCCAGCAGGTCGATGCCTCAATGACTTGCAGATGGGCGTACCTGGCCAAAGCGCTCAATCCATCCGGGAAGAATCTCCAGCAATCTACCGGATATCTGTGTTCAGGTCCTGAAGAGGGAGCAATCAGGCAACACAGACCATCATATTTCAAGACTCGTGCGATTTCCCGCATGGTCAGCCAGAAGTATTCTATATGCTCGAAAGCCTGTCCTGAGATAACCACATCAAATGAATTGGAGCGGATCTCTTTCCAATGGTAAATATCCCTTACCACAATATCTACATTCGGCCCCGGACAAATATCCAGTCCGCAATAGTGCCAGTTTTTTTCTGCAAAAAGAGCCTTATAGGTACCATTAACATCCTGGCTACCGATATCCAGAATGCTGATTTTTTTGTCGTTTTGATGTGAAAGATACCTTTCAGTGAACTTTTTCATATTCTGGAAAGAGCTTGTATGCACAGAAATTCTCCTTTTTTTCAAATACCCCTTGGGATTCCAGGTAATTAAAAACGGTTCTTTGCTGCGATCTATCTCAAATTGTTTATTTTCTTTCAAAAAGGACTCGATGGCTTCATAGGGGCCGGGGTAAGGGCCCAAATCCAGACCATGATGACAAATACCGTCTTCGACAATGAAATAGCTCCCCAGAGTCACCAAAGGAGAATAAAACCTTAACACACGCAAGGTATTTTCGTAAGTATGAGAACTGTCCTCAATTACCATGACCTTTTCACCGGGTTGAACCAGTTTTTTGATCTTATCAATAACCTCGCAGGCATCACCTTCTACAAAAGTAATCCTGGGATGATTCTTTATAAAATCCGGAATTCCATCATGGGATAAATCAATGCCAATGACATTCCCTGTTCCGACAAAATCACAAAGGTGAGCTAACATCAAGGTACTTCCACCATAAGCGTTCCCTATTTCAATGATTTTGTCCGGCTTTATTTCAAATATTATTTCCTGATATAACCAGGCGTCAAACGGGTTCTTAAGGGTTTGTACACCGAAATAGGTAGTATCTGTCATGATGCGATTTTGAATAACGGGGAGCACTTTATCCAAGGGTAAATCCAGGCTTTCTTCAATATTCATCAGATTTAATCCTTTACTGCATAGAGTCTTTTAACCTGTATTAAGCCTGTTCATTGTCCGTGGTAATGTATATTATCCAAATACGGCAAAGCGTTATTAAACTGGCCGATTGGAACAATTATTTATTACTGTGTTTGAGACGCAATGTAAAATTGAAAAAGTTAAACCCAACGAGGCTTTCAGCGTCTTTCCTGGAAGCCACAACGATATTAAGACATTCTGGAAGAAAATACCAGTTCCATTTGAGAGAACTCCTTAAGGGTATTGTCTCTTCATTGACAGCCCATATAAAATAGGTTATAAATATGCCATGCTATTAATCCTATACGAATAACCGCCTGGGCCGGAATAATTAAAAGGAGAAAAAGATGACATCCGTAAATGAAGCATACTTTGAATTGGCGGAAACATGGCGTTTAAAGGGGTCCGAGAGCTTTGCCAGACTGGCAGAATTATGGATGACGCCTGAGGAGGCGAAGGTGCTTTCCAGGTTGAACTGGTGGATGACAACCGGAGAACTGGCTAAAAAACTAAAGATGGATGAAGAAAGCGTAAAGACAGCCCTGGGTAGGGTTGGCAGGACGGGCCTGGTGCGCTGGAAAGACGGCTATTGGAATGCTTCTCCTAATATGGGTTCCCCATTCCCTCAGATGACTCCTCCCGGGGTGCCTGAAGAACAATTTAATGAACGGTGGATAGACTTTTTTCGCAGTGGAGATAACCAGAAATGGATTGTAGAATGGCAGATACAAAAGCTGGCGGAGACCGGAAGTCCACGGCATAGAATTATCCCGGCCAGAAAAGCATTAAGAGCCAGTCCCAACCTTAAAAAAGATCAGATTCTATGGTATGAAGACATGGATCAGATACTTGAGAATACAACTTTTATTCAGGGAGGAACAGGTAAAGATGCTTGCGGCTGCCGCCGGACCTGGGGAACCTGCGATGCCCCTGTCGGCTGTATGGGCTGGAGCTATGATGACAAACCGCCGCGCTGGACAGCGGGACGAGAAGAAGATGCTCAGCGCCGCCAGGAACGTATGAAGAGGAAGATATCCCGGGAGAGAGCGCTGGAGCTTATTGATATGGCTGAAGAATGGGGACAGGTGAATATACCGGCCAATATTTCCGGTGATACAGTAACCTGTTTTTGCTGCCCCTGCTGCTGTCACTGCATCAGCCCCAGCCTTAACTATGGTAAACCTTACAAACATTATAATAAGGTGCAGGTAGGTACCGCCCCGAGCCGGTTCCTGGCTATAATCAACCAGGAGTTGTGCAACGGCTGTCAGACTTGCTTGACGCGCTGTCATTTCAGCGCTATAGAGATGGTGAAAATTCCTGGCTCCAAGAAATTAAAAGCCAGTATTCTACCGGAAGAGTGCATGGGCTGCGGACTCTGTGTCTTTAAATGTCCTCAGAAGGCCATAAGATTTGAGATTGTTAGACCCCCCTCCCATATCCCCGTGGCTACCTGGAACGACCTGGTCAACCAACCGGTAGAGCTGGCGCCCAAACTGGAGCCCGTAAAGTAACTGGCTAACTATTTAGATCGGAAGAGCGTCGTGTAGGGAAAGAGTGTAGGATAGGGTGTA
>CAYLRY010000055.1:0-15581 GCA_964386535.1 uncultured Dehalococcoidales bacterium
CCGCCCCCTGGATTGGCCCCTATGGCCAGCGTGATTTGCGTGGCGTTATCATCCGTCACTACGTTGCCCGCCTCATCCTGTACCTCTACTGTTACTGCCGGGGTTATCACCTTGCCTGCCGAGGTATCAGTGGGCTGCTGGCTAAAGATTAGTTTATCTGGCGGACCAGGAGATGCAGTAATAAAACTTAATTCAGATCCGGTAATAATAAGATTATTAAATTCACCTTGTGCTACAAAGTAGTAAAGTGTTTGTGATGAAAGTCCTGATACCAAAATGTTATAAGTAAAAGGAAGATTAACAGTTTTATCTACATTTGGTCCAGCGACTAGTGTATAAGGTCCGCCTTTTAATAGCGAATAGCCAAAAGAAAGATTTATTGAGTTGCCCGTGCCCAGGCTGATAAGCGTTCCGTTTAAAGTAGCTTTACTAACAGAGACAGAGGTGGCTGCTTGAGTACTGACAGAGGTTACCAAAGCAGGATCATCACTGACGTTTATCATTAAAGGCTGGGGATTAACCGGAAAACTCTCATTACCCACAAAATCGCCTAAATCACAATTAGTCAGGCTTAATTGAGTCTGGCTACCGGGTGCTCCCAAAACTTTAAAATGAACCTTTGTTAGATAACCGGATCCATTTACACTTTCTATACCAGGTAACTGGCCTATCAACATTATTTCACCACTGGGTATTCCCGCATTTGGTCGGTAGGTCCAGCTAAATATTGGTAAAGTGACCCCGTTGATTACACCATCCATGATGCCCGAACCATGCCCGGCTTGACCATCAAGCCCTGCCATCTGTATCACAGTAGGATCAAAATGCAAACGTAATGAAAAGGCTTTAAGGTTACAGGCTCCGTTAATGTTAACGGAAGCAAAAAAACCGCTGTCTGGTGCAACATTAACAGGCGCTTCCAAACTCAATATAGCTAAAGTCGTTACACTAAACCCCCCGATAAGTGTATGGCTCTTGCCTGATGCATCTGTAACAGTAACATTCCGTGGGCCTAAAGATGCGCTGTTATCAATAGTCAATGTGGCAGTTATTTGAGTACCGGATCCATCCACAATCAGATTACTGGCTGTCACCCCAGTACCACTGAAAGTGATTGCAGTCGTACCGGTAAGATTTATTCCTGAGATTATTACCCCATTGAGGGTGACTCCCGGTTCTCCGGAACTGGGCTTAAGCAGAGTTAATTTCGGTTCATTATCAGCTATAACCTGGACAAGGGGAAATAAAGTCACCAGAAGTATCAGCACCATTATTAAGGCCAAAATATTCCTTGGTCTCTTCATTGTCTCCTGTACCTCCTAATTAGCTACTGCCGTTACTTTTTTATTCAGGGGAGAATCAATTATATAAATGACTATTTCCCCTACAGTAGCTAAAACATCTTTCCAGGTAAGTCATAACAAAAAACCAGGAAATATCAAGGTAAAACCAAAACATCAAATTTGGCAAGGAACGGAGGACTTGGCCAATTACTAATATTTGATCAAAGGTAAAGTAAATGGAACGGATATTCAGAAAAAAAGCTTATTATCTCATTTTTAATAGTACTATATCTGGTAAAAATATCTATGGTTAAATATTACCAATACTTATGATCTTTCAGTTTATCATTTCCTCCTTTTTTATTCTGAAGAATTTTCGAATCTATTAGCGTAAAAATATTTTTTTCAATAAAAAAACTAGGTTTAAATGATTCTTTGATGTGATATCGGATGAATCGTTTTTTCTACAAAGACAATAACTTTTTAACCAGCTTTTTACTGTTAGTCCCTAAAGATGTTTTTATTTTACACTTATATTGTATTTCACCTTGCTATGTTTTTGTACAAACCATTCATTTTGGCTGGCAACCAGCACCTTGAAATTTGGAAAGGGTCTCTAGCTGAAGAACTACATCCTTATCTAATTCTAATTTTAAAAATTAAATTAATTATACATTTATATCATTGTAATAATTAATTAAATATATTAAAAATTAATAATATGAGCAATGATTTTTATAATAACTAATTATATAATAATAGAATAAATAACTTAGTAAAAATTTTAAATTTTTCAGATATGCGTAAGTTAATGATTATTTTTAATAAAAATGTCAAAATAACAGTAAAATATTATAATAGGATTGAGAATTCATTCCATGTCTTACTCCTCAACCTTCATTAATCAAAGATTTTTAGAATGTCTTAAAATCTTGAAAGAAAGAAAACGGAATATAGACTTCTGAAGATTTTCTGGTGAGCCGTCTGGGACTCGAACCCAGGACCACCTGATTAAAAGTCAGATGCTCTGCCGACTGAGCTAACGGCCCGTGTCTGGTACTCGTGTATTAAGGGGATAAAGTTTTGGATTATTGATCGCTTTTTAATATCCCGCAATAGATTTTATCAGAACTACCTGTTAAGCGCAAGCATTAGAGGATTTTCGCTGTGAGTTGTCATAATTAGGTGCTATAATAATGGACGAATAAAGATAAAAGTATATTCCCAACTTCATAAATCAAAGTTATGTTTCTACCTGAACTGTCAAGGAGTTTTTAAGTGTCAGGAATCCTGGAAAATCTGGTTTCTCCCGAAGATCTTAAGACCTTATCATATGCTCAACTCGATAAACTGGCTCAGGAGCTACGGGATGAAATTATTAAAACGATTTCAGTTAATGGCGGCCATCTAGCTTCAAGTTTGGGTGTCATCGAACTTACTATAGCGCTTCACCGCATATTCCACAGTCCAGAAGACAAAATAGTATGGGATGTTGGACATCAAAGCTATGCTCATAAGTTATTAACTGGTCGCAAAGAGCGTTTTTCCTCAATCCGCCAGTACGGGGGTTTATCCGGTTTCCCTTTACGCTCGGAAAGTCCCCATGATGCTTTTAACGCAGGCCATGCCGGTACTTCTATTTCAGCAGCTTTAGGTATCTCACTGGCCAGAGATATGAGAAAAGAGAACTTTCATGTAGTTGCTGTTATTGGCGATGGTTCATTGGGAACCGGTATGTCTTTTGAAGCCATCAACCACGCTGGTCAACTGGGTACCCGGTTTATAGTTATATTAAACGATAATGGAATGGCCATCTCTCCCACACTGGGTGCATTATCAAAAATACTAAACCAGGTCAGGATAGATTCAAGATATGAAACAGCAAAACAACGCACAAAAAATCTTCTCAGCCGCGTTCCTTTCGGTTCCAGTGCCTGGAACATGGGCAGGTTAGCCAAAAAAGGATTTTCCAGGGTTATTCTTCCTAATGCTTTCTGGGAGCAACTTGGTTTCATCTACCTTGGTCCGTTCAATGGTCATGATATCAGGGATATTGAAGCAGCTTTATTGAGGGCACGGAATTTTGAAACCCGCCCTGTCATTATTCATATCTTAACCACTAAAGGAAAGGGCTATGCTGCCGCTGAAAATAATGCCACCAAATTCCATGGTATATCACCCAAGAAAATAGTAACAAAAGAAAACGGGGCTTCTTCTTACAGCCAGGTATTCGGACAAACCATTCGAAGGCTGATGCGCGATAACAAAAAAATTGTAGCAATTAGCGCTGCAATGATTGAAGGAACAGGCCTGGCCGAGGCAGCTTTAGAATTTCCCGAAAGAGTATTTGATGTTGGCATTTGCGAACAACACGCCGTGACACTGGCAGCAGGTCTGGCTACCCAGGGTTTCATACCCGTGGTTGCAGTGTATTCAACGTTTCTGCAAAGAGCCTATGACCAGGTTATTCACGATGTGTGTCTTCAGAACCTGCCTGTGGTGCTGGCGGTTGACCGGGCGGGTATTATTGGCGAAGATGGAGCTACTCACCAGGGAATTTTTGATCTATCATTCCTTAGAAGCATACCTAATATTAATATCGCCTCTCCCAAAGATGAAGATGAATTGCAGCATCTTCTATATACAGCGGTAAACCTTAAAAAACCTATGGCCATACGCTATCCAAGAGGTCAGGGAACCGGCGCTCCACTCGCACCCGATTTGCACTTGATACCTGTGGGGAATTGGGAAATTTTGGAAAACGGCAGTGATCTAGCGGTAATTGCAATTGGTTCAACAGTACAACCTGCCTTAGAAGCTGTAAAGGACCTTCAAAAAGAAAAGATTTATTGCACCCTGGTAAACGGTCGTTTTGCCAAGCCTTTAGACCTTGAATTAATAAAAACTCTAACCTCCCGAACAAAAAGATTGTTAACGGTAGAGGAAAATGTATTGAATGGCGGTTTTGGCAGCTCAATCCTGGAGTATGTAACGCAATCTTTGCCGAATGATATTTGTATTCAGTGTATAGGGCTTCCCGATTGTTTTATTGAACACGGAAATCCATCTATATTTCATGCACAATACGGTCTTGACAAAAATGGCATTCTAAAGCGTATTAAAAATACTTTTCCCGAGCTATTTATCCAAAAACCTTTCAAGCCTTTATCATAATCAGCATCATCTTAAACCTTTGTGAAGCTTTTAAGGCATGAGCTTTATTAGCAGGCATAATTGTCAATTCTCCCTGTTTAAGGTGTAATGTTTTACCGGCTATAGTAATATCTGCCACACCATCGATAATATATACCAGGGCATCGAAGGGGGCAGTGTGTTCACTTAAGCCCTGTCCTGCCGAAAAGGCAAAGAGAGTAACTGTTCCAGCGTTTTTATCTATAATAGTGCGGCTGACAATGGCTCCGTCCTGATACTGTAAAATGTCTGTTAGTGAAATCGCTTTAGATAGCAACTCCTGGTTGTTAGCAGTCTCCCTATTTGTCTCCATCTTGACCTCCAATTCATTTTCTATATGTTATAAATAATATAATAAATTAAAACAGGATTTATATGATATAGATCATAGTTACATTTCCAAGATTAGGCGGACGCTTCTTAGAAAATATTTCAAGCAGAATTATTCAATAAAGCGGTTCGATATTTACAAAAATAAAAAAACGCGATGCATTTTCTGCTCGCGTGTGTTTTCAGATGATTAAATCCAGGTTTTCTTTGATTTAAATATAATATTTTCATGGGGTGGGTAGAGGGACTTGAACCCTCGATTTCCAGGGCCACAACCTGGCGTGTTAGACCGCTGCACTATACCCACCATGTTACGGGTCAATTATCCATGGCACACCTATTATAGCGAAAAAACAGAACTCATTCAATCCGTACAGGGTAGATAAAGTTGACAGGTTTCTCACCTTTCCATATACTCAATTCAATTATGACTGAATCAGATAATACTACACCTCATAAAGCGCTGGATTATGACAGGTCGGTTATCAGGACTATACCGTTTTACAGGACCATACAATCAGAAACCATCGACCTGGTAAGAACCTTTAAACCTGAGGTGAAAATCTGGCTGGATACCGGTTGCGGGACCGGCTACATGGTAGAAAAAGCCCTGGACCTTTTTCCGCAGACTCAATTTATTCTGGCTGATCCGTCCAAAGCCATGTTAAGCCAGGCAGGGCAGGTTTTGTACGGCATCGAAGAGACTCGCGTTAAATTTCTTCCGCCTGCCTCCAGCCAGAAATTACTGAAATATAAAAAAGAATTTACCCCAAACGTAATCACTGCCGTTTTATGCCATCATTACATTCAAAGGCCGCAGCGTGCGGAGGCCACCAGGGCCTGTTATGAATTGCTCGAGAAGGGTGGGATTTACGTCACTTTCGAGATTGTCTCACCGGATACTCAGACCGGTTTACGGGCAGCGCTGGCGCGGTGGGGACGTTTTCAAAGAACCCATGGCAGGGCCAGGGCTGATGTCAGTGAGCATCTAAAACGCTTTAATGTCAGCTACTTTCCGATTACAGTTCAGGAACATCTTACTTTGTTGAAGGATACCGGATTTCAAACTACGGAGCTTTTCTGGTTTTCCTACCTTCAAGCCGGGTTTTACGCTATAAAATAGACCGCGAGTCTTCTTTAAGTTGTTTTATTCACCGCCGATGAATGCAAATAGCGGCTGATGGCTTTCCGGTTGATCATTATATGAATAAGAGCGACGGCCACGAACAGCAGTGCCATCACGGTATGCAGGCCGGACTTGCCGGGGTGCACATGCGACTCGGCAATCCCTGAAACTACAGTTACTACAAACAATATCCCCATAGCCAGACATATTCCTTTTCTCATTTATAAGCCTCATTTAATAAAGAAATGGCTTCTTCCTGGCAGGCTTTAACACATTTCCGGCAGCCCTTGCACTTCTCCGGATGTTCGATGCGGGCATGCTTGTGAAAAAGCAGATTGATCCTGCCAATAACATCATTGGGACATGCCCTGATACATTCCCAGCAAGCCCGGCACTTCCGCGTTTCAAGATGGATATAAGCAGTACAGATAATTCCCCCAGGCTGATGGTGAATTCTCATCCGCTGTACTCACTATCAAAATTATGCTCATGAAAGCGCTCAGCTTCCTGACGCAGGATTTTCAAGGCCAGGCACTTTTTTAATTCAATAATGGCATTAAAAATATCGGTCAGAGGTATGGAATCATGGTCCGGCATACGGTGAATGACTTCATGCATCTTTCCGGCTTCGATTTGCAGCAGCTCGATATACTGCCGGTAAAAGTCCATATCAGACGGTGTCAGTCCCCAGCCTTCCAGCGCCCTGATTAACCTGGCGATGCGGACATCCATATCATCATAGATATAGCCTTGCTCGGTCATTTGGGGTCTGATGAAGCCGGCGGACTGGAGTTCTTTCAACCTTGATTCAGAGAGACCGGAGCTTTTAATTATTTCCGAGAATGAAAAACGAGCAGAGACGGCAGCATCCCCCTTCGGCTGATATATCCCCTCCAGAAAAGACTGCATTTCAAGCACATGTTCCTTTCCCTGTCCATCATGTTTAGCCTGTATGACTAGCTTTATAGCAGCTAAAGGCAGGTATTTCTTAGCCTGGAGTTCCCGTATCGCTTTGATTTCCTGAATGGAGCGAGGATGATAATAGGCCATGTTACGGGAGGTCTTCACAGGAGGAGTCAGCAGTCCCTGCTGTATGTAATAGTGAATGGTGGAAACGGGGACTCCGGATGCTCTGGCCAGTTCGCCAATTTTAATCAGGTCCACAGTCGCTTTCATGGGATATAGTATAAAGTATAACTTTATACTTGTCAATGGACTTAGCAGCCAAAACCCCAAAATAGTAATTGACTTAAAGGACTGATAGTCATATTATTAGCCACAAGTGATCCACTAAAAAATGATTATTTTCCCATTAAGATGGATTTGTTTTAAAGGAGGTATTCGGTGATGGTGAGGGATATCGCCGGAATGAATGAGAAAGAAAGACTCTATGACGAATTAAGGCAATCATATGGAGTACAGCACTCGCCTGCTATGATGAAGCTGTTACAATTCTTTTTTCCGGAACATGATGACATAATAATAGGAAAAAGCCTGGAGAACCTTTACAGCGGAGGCAAAGCCAAGACCATAGAGGAGATGGCTTCTGAGACCGGTATAGACATAGAAAAGGTCAGTAAGATCGTGGAAGGTTTGAGCCACAAGATCATCATCAAGTGGCGAGAACGGGAAGGACAGCCCGGCGTGCGGGAATACTATAATACAGGCAGCAGAGGGCTCAAAAATGCCTGGGGACATGTAGGCAAAGATGATGCTGAAGGCCAGGCTTTCATGACATTAATCAATAAAGTTCTGGATGAACAGGGGGGCCGTCTTCCCAAGTTTAAACCCAGGACTTTGATGATAGATAAAACCATAAATGCGGAGACCAGCATTTTACCTTATGAAATAGCCAGCGAGATCATAAAATGGAAAGCCAAAAATGGTACTTCTATTGCCCTTATGTGGTGCAACTGCCGGATGTACCGTAAAAAATGCAATCGAAGGGTGGATAACTGCATAGCCTTCGGCGCTCTGGCGGACTTCTATGTCGAAGCAGCAACTTACGTAAAAGGATCCCGCCCGGTAAAATATGTCTCTGGCGAGGAAGCCCTGAAATGCCTGGAGGAGTCTTTCCAACAGGGTTTGGTGGCCCAGGTTATGACCAACATCCCTTCGAAGGAAAGGGACACGGAATCCATCTTTAAAGAGATTTCGGGGATTTGCCTGTGTTGTTCTTGTTGTTGCGAACAATTGTCTCGCTACGTAGATTATGGAGATGTGGGAAAGAAGCCTGAATTCATTCCAGTGTGCGATCCGCAAAAATGCAATTTTTGCGAAGCCTGTGTAAAAATATGTCCTGTTAAAGCCCGCTGGCATAACTGGCCCGTTAAGGCTGATCTATCTGATAACTATATTTACCTCGATGAGGAAAAATGTATTGGTTGCGGGCTGTGTGCTTATCACTGTTCGCGTAAAGCCCTTACTATGGTAAGGAGTTCTGAGCCTAAAAAAGCAGAAGTTAGATAAGTGGTATATAATTATCACAATATATGAAGTATTGTACTTAATTCATTAATTAAATTTTAATTTATATAATAGGAGGACACATGGATCTGGGTTTTAAAGGCAAGGTTGTACTGATTACTGGAGCTGGTAGTCAGGTGGGTTTCGGCCGGGAAACGGCTCTGCTAATGGCCAGGGAAGGCTGTGAGAACATTGCTGTAACTGATATTAACCAGGAAGATGTGATCAAGACAGCCGGAACCTTAAAACAAATGGGATGTAAATCTATAGCAGTACAAGCGGATATTACCAAAAAAGCAGAAGTTACGGCTTTGGTTAACCAAGTCATTGCAGAATTTGGCAAGATTGACATCCTCTGCAATGTGGCAGGAGCTATTTTACATAAAGATAATACCCCTCTTGAAGCCCAGAATGAGGAAGTCTGGGCCAGGCAGATCAATCTTAACCTCTTCGGTACCATGCTGGTTACGCAGGCTGTGCTTCCTTACATGAAAAAGCAGAAATACGGAGTGATAGTTAATGTCGGTTCAGGCAGCACTCACCAATACAACATGGGTGTAGGGATGTACGCCATTTCCAAGGCAGCTATTGATGTCTTTACCAAACAACTGGCTAAAACTGAAGCTACATCAGGCATCAGAGTAAATTGCGTAGCTCCTGGACCTGCTAGTACCAATTTCGGCGCGATACTGAGGGAAGGTCTGCCGCCTCCGACCGAGGAGCAGACTAAGCAGGCCAGGGAACGTATGGCTCAAATTATTCCTTTAGGACGGCGCGGTACAGCAATGGATATTGCGGTTTTTATTGCATTTATGGCTTCTGATGTTACCAGTTGGGTTACGGGGCAGGTTTTCCATGTTTCCGGTGGTTCTGTAATGTAATTTACAACTCAAGTTATCGATTAAATCTTATAAAGACTATGGTTTTAACCTTTAAAAATTGACAAAACAGGAGAAAAAAATGTCCGGAAAATATGATCAATATGTACATCATCCTCCGCATTTGAAATTATCCATGAAAGCGGATAAAAGCGTCTTTTTTGATGGGTTGATGATAAAAGAGGACCAATTAGGCTTGGATTTCACATTCGGTCACCAGTTCGTCAGGAAACCTTTCAAAGGAGACAACCCTACGCATTCTCACAATTTTTGGGAGTTCATGGCCTGGTATGGCAGTAATCCAGATGATCCGGATGATTTTGATGCTGAGGTGGTCTTTTACTTTGGTGAAGAGCTGGAAAAGCATGTTTTTACCAAACCCACCATTATCTCTCTACCGCCTAACCTGATACACCATCCCTTTGAAATCACCCGTCTGGGGAGTCCTATAATCCAGATTGAGATTATGATCGGTAACAAAGGCATCCCAGTCATTCCATATTTTGAGAGAGATAAAGACTGGAGTCCCGGTGGCAAAATAATCCGCGAGATATTGTAGTTACAGGGGTGATAACGCCGTATCAGCCGCGTTATCACCCTTTGTTGATTATAATGTTACCTCTTTGATTACCTGCTGGATGTCTGGTACTTCTTCCAGTGTTAAAAAGCTGTTGACTGCCTTATCGATTTTACCCTGGGTTAAAACCCTTATTGCGTTATGTCTGAATTTGGCTACCAGATCATCCTGGGTCATGGCTGATTCTGTACCAACCCTGCCGCGGGGATTATCTTTTTCGGCGTAGAATTTCTGTCCTCTGGCAGTGATCTCGACTTTGGCCGGGACAACCGTAGGATTCCTGGGAGAGGGTACGTGATATTCTTCCCAGGTGACCTTCTCCATAAAACGCTGAATTTCGGGGTTATTGATGGTTTCCGGATCCAGCCAGTCTATACCAATTTTTACTCTATGGGCAGCTACGGAAATAATATAACGGGCATTGAATTGAGCATCCTCAATAGCTTTGATGGTCTTATTGCCGTACAGAGGGTGATCCATAGGCACCATGGCGTAAGCTTTAACGCTTTCTATTTCCTGAGGTAAAAGATTGTTTTTCTCGATAATTTCATAAACACAGTCCACCACTCCATGCCAGACTGAGCAGGTAGGGTAGGGTTTGTATTGCATCCGGTAATTGTAGAGCCAGGACTTGCCCAGTTTTTCTGTTAAATGCCTGGGATACCAGTTCAGGTAGCCGGCAAAATACCAGAATCCATTTTCAGCATCATCCAGTTGGGTCAGGTCTCCGGTATAACCCATCTGGGCGTAAAGCACGGCTGATAGAGCCCCAACGCTTTGGAATCCGGGGGCGCCGTATTTCAATGACCAGCGCTGACCTGCTGAACCATAACGTCCGTGAGTCATAACTATGCAAAGATGCCCGGCAATGCCCATGGCATGCGCCAGTTGCGTACGATCCAACTGCGCCAGGCGGCCGGCGCCGGCTGCTGCGCCGAAATTGGAATAGGCATTGCCGTCCCTTTTTAGTTTATGAAGAACCGGGACAGGTTTGACTTCCTTAGGATCGATCATTTGCCTTAAAGTAGCCCTGGCCAACCGGGTGGATATCTCCAGTCCAATAGCGGTAGCCAGGATCAATTCTTTACCTGAGGCCCTGGTGCTTTCCGCCATGGCCAGAATGGCAGGTAGAACATATGATGGCTCATTACCGCTGGCGATCATGGATATATAATCAGGGGTGTACATCAGTTCGCCGTTGATCAGGGTCGCCGTTGAGAGTGCAACTTTGAACCCGCTGCCGAAAACTGAAGCTTCAGGTATGCCTCCGAACCGTTTGGCCAGAGATAGATTAATCTTTCCCTTGTCTGTCTGAGTGGCTACCAAGGCACAACCTATAGAGTCCATGAGTATCATTTTGGTCTCCTGGACAATAGATGGCGGTAAGTCTTCCCACCTGGTCCTGAGGGCAAAATCAGCAAATTGCTGAATGATTGTATCGGCTGGCATTATTTTTCTCCTTTTTATCAGTACTTAGAAAGCAGTATTTAACTTAACCGCCAGTTACCTCGTTAAGGCAGCGGAAAAAAAGCTTGAACCTTAAGCGTTACAAACATTTTCCATGCGCCGGGGTTAGGGTTCATCCTCTAATGGTTGATTCAAGCGGAAGCTGCCGCAGAGACCCGTTAAGACCATAACTCCCTGGCAACATCCTCCAACCCCAGTTCCAGCAGCTTCTTTCTACTCGGTTTGGCAGTATGCGGATCCCAGTCCATTTCGGTCACAAACTCCCTGTCCATGGCCGGCTCATCCAGAGTAATACCTTTTAAAGGACCTTCGGTTTTGGGAGGAATGCCGGCGATGCGTCCGGGAACCTTGAACTGCAAAGAGTTAAGTCCCTCCCGCACATTGAAAGCCTGGCGGAGATTGAAAATGCGCTCACCGGTCCTGAATATTTCATCAAGGTTCAATTCCCAACCGGTGACCGCTTTCATAAACCCTATAAAAGTATCTATATGGGGATATGAACCAGCCAGGAAAGCGCACAACCCGGTAGATTGGACAAAACAGGCCATGCTTTGACTTAAACGGGTTGCCGGAGCCCGTCCATATTGTGATTTGGGGTTCATAGGCGGCAGGGTCACTCCAGCCTGTATGGCGCCCATTCCGGTGGTGTGCCTCCCGGGTGTAGGGTCCATCCTGTAAGCCAGAGCCCATTGTAAACCGTATTTAGCATCATGAGCCGGTATTTCCTCTCCCTGTATATGCATGGCGTATTCTTCTGAGCCTCTACCGATTCTCTCAGAAGCTATCTTTACTCCATCGGCCAGAATATCTCCAAAGCCTTCACGACGCCCTATCATTTCGGTTAATTTTACTATGGCTTTGTGATCGCCCCAGTTAAGGTCCAGGCCGCCGGTGTCCTTCTGCGTGATTATACCTTTTTCATAGCATTCCATAGCAAAGCCGATGCACGCACCGGTTGAAATGGTATCCAGTCCATAGCGGTTGCATATATCATTAGCCATGATGATAGATTCCAGGTTATCATTCAGTAGATTGGTGCCGAACATCCCAAGCGACTCATATTCGGGTTTGTGAACTCCAGCGGGATAATTATACTCCGTGCCTGCCTGCATATGACCGCCACAACCGAGAGGGCACATATAGCAGGCATACTTTTTCTCCTGAAGCGCAACTACATGATTGGCATCCAGTTTTTCGAAGGTGGGGAAATCAGTAGCCAGTACGCCTTTCCAATTTTTCACAGGGGAATCACCATTTGTCGCACAACGCAGATATATTGAAGGAGTACCAAACTGGCGTAATCCCGCTGAGCCTCCTCCCAGTTTTGGCAGTGTTTCTTTTCTTATTTCTGTCACTCTGGCTGCATCTGAAAGGGGTATCTTCAAATTACCTTTTACTACCACCGCTTTAAGCAGTTTGGATCCCATAACTGCGCCCAGACCGCTGCGAGCGGCAGCTCTTCCCTTGTTATTCATAACCGCAGCAATACGGGCCAGTTTTTCCGCCGAAGGCCCGATATAGCAGCTCTCCGCGTTCTTTCCAAATTCAGCTTTAAGCATATCGTCCAGTTCAGCGCACTCTTTACCCCAGATATGGGCGGCATCTCGCAATTCAGGCTTACCATTGTCAATCAATAATAAAACCGGTTTGGGTGAAATACCGGTAAAAAATACCGCATCGTATCCGGCGAACCTTAAATAAGGCCCGAAATAACCTCCGGAATTGGCGTCTCCCCAACCCCCTGTCAGAGGAGATTTTCCCACAGCAATATACCGCGAACCCCCCAGCGCAGGCGTACCCGTCAGGGTTCCAGTCACCAGACCGAAGATATTCTCCGGTCCTAAAGCATCAACACCCGGTTTCTGATGGCTGTATATAATCCGGGCTCCCAGTCCGTAACCTCCGATGTAGTTGCGATATGTCTTTTCATCCAGTTCTTCATCTCTAAGTTTCCTATTCGTCAGGTCTGCCCACAGAATTTTACCCATGTATCCATTTACCATGATTAGTTTCTGCTCCTCAATTTGCCTATTTATTTTTAAGGTTGTTTGCTGTAATTATCCAGGAACGTTTTTAACACATTATCGTTATGGTAAACCTTCACCCGGACAGTGTCAATCTTCACCTGGAAGGTTGATGAATACAGCTTTTATTTTAACGGCGGTTAGATTCTTGTCTTCCGCAATTAACGTTTTCCGAGTGTATGTTTTCCAGATATTATTTCCAATTTTGCCTTTACAATTCAAAATACGGAACAGGGTCATACCTTTCTTGAGATAAATAGTATTCAAGAAAGTAACCCTGAGAAAGAACTAAAGATCTTAATTATTCTCGTTTTTTCAACACGGGAGAACGAATCTTTTAAGTGAGTGTATAATTACTTATGTACCGGGGGCGGCACATTGCGTTTCTGAAATAGCTCAATAACCACACCGCCGACCTCGCGGGTATCCACATATGCATAGGCGTCTTTGGCGTAATACATAATAGGAACACCTTTGGCTTCCAGTTCTTTTACTTCTTTTTCTAGATCATCTACCTGGTAAGCAATATGGTTAGCCCCTTCTCCATGCTTATTCATATAGGTAGTATTATAATTATCTCCTGCCACAGGCTCGGTTAATTCCAGCATCAGAGGGCCTAATTGGCACATTTTAATCTTTATTTTCCATGGTGGCGCATCAGTCTTTCCATAGGTCTTAAAATCCTTAAAATTGGCGCTGTCCAGGACATGGCCGGGAGCATCGTCCGCTGTCCCACCAAGGGACTTATAGTAAGTCACTGCCTGATCAATATTCTTGACAGAAAGACCAACATGCCAGAGGGTCCATTTGTCCATTCCCATGATATTGCCTCCCTTTAACTATTTTTTAATTTTTCAATTTATTAATTTCCCTGAATGTGGGTGCATATCAGCGTTGAAAGGTTCGATGGAGTATATTCGATTTTACTCCTTATCTCAATATCGTATCAACACCCATGTACGATACGACTAAAAACATGACCAAGGCTTCAATTTGTCTACCAGGTATTTTTCAAACAGGATCAGAAAATACTTTTGTTCTAACCAATAGGATTGTGCAAAATAATTTACATATTCATTTTTTTATATTAATATTGGATTACCCCACGGTGCAGGCGTTTTATTTTTCAACCATTGTCCATCAGTTTTCAGGATTAATTATGCGGTTATAATATGAAAATGAATAATAAATACCGGTTAGCAGCACTGGTTCTGAGCCTGCTGTTTTTTCTGTGCTTGCCTGCCTCTATTGGAGCCCAGGAACTGAAGACAGAATTAAGTGTAAGGGTATTACCCGGTGACTACTTTGGCGGTCTTGTGCCCGGAAAATCGAAAACAATTTATATTGAAATACGTAACTCAGGCGGCAATACTTTACATAATATCAATTTCAGAGCTTCCTTGCCGGAGAACTGGCTGGTAGTTTTCCGGCCGGAAAATTTGGATTTTTTAGCACCGGGGATCAGTAATATCATAGAGGTGGATATTACCCCCGCCTTTAGGAGCGAGAGGGGTGATTATACCCTAAATGTGATAGCTGAAGCCCTTGAAGTTCGTTCTGCTACATACGTTTACTTACAGGTTAAGGGTAGTTCCGGTTACTGGTTGTGGATAGGGGTTGGGATTACCTTGGCGGTTGTTACAGGTTTTGTTTTTGTTTATAGAAGAGAAGGCAGAAAATAAGCATAGAAATCAGGAAAGGTGGAGAAATGATAGAAAGAGTCCATGAACATATAATCGCTGAGCTAAATTCCAATGCCCGTACTGATACAATTTTTGTTTTGACGGCCATTTTTTTAAATCTGATTACATTGGGAATCAATTCGGGTATTGCTTCATCCTCAAATAATGACGGCAATAACACTCGTACCATTGTTATGTTTACTTTTGCCGCTTTAATTGTGGTGGTCAACTTCGTGGCCGAGATCGGACTGCTGCGCGGGCGTCAGATGCGTCATAAATTGATGGATGGGCTTCTCAAGATGTATAAAGACCAGCAGGTCGATGGTTATTATGATCCTTCGATTCTTGGTGACTACAAGGTCCGTTATAATTTGTTTATCCTGGCAGTATTATTTACCGGACTGGTAGCTCTGGTTATTCCATTTGCTATCAGATAACTGTGGCCGGGCAACCAGTCAACGGGTATCTGCAGGCTCGTTAACAGGCTGCATTGTGTTATACCCCGAGTTTAACAGTTAGACACAACAAGGAAATCAAGAAAAACCGCGAAAATGAA
>CAYLRY010000056.1:0-14531 GCA_964386535.1 uncultured Dehalococcoidales bacterium
TTTTAACATATCGATTAGTAATAGTATAAAGGATTTTAAGAGCGGAATAAAAGGCTGTTATACATCCGCTTCCGGTTTACCCGGCAGAATATGCCATAATTACAAGATGGAGACTCCTTATATTCCTTAGTCAATGGGTATAGCAGCGCATATACATTACATAAAATTCATCAGTGGTTTTGCCCAAGATTATTATATTAACCAGTGGTATAAAAAAGGCATATCATGCATGATAGTTTGTATTGGGGACAAAGCTGAATCTTGTTAATGATAAAAAAACCTGTTAATATAATAATTATTATCTTATGAGATTTACTTATACAATAATTGCTGCTGAACTCCACCTTAATAGCTGTCATCCGGGGGACAGACCGCCAGCGGTCTGTCCCCCCAATTATAATCTTTGCTTATTGTTTTCAGGCTTTAACATCACATGAATTTCCGGGTTTCCAGAACAAATCAGATTATCATATATGGGAGTATATTAAATGAGAAAAACGGTTATTTTCCTGGTTCTTCTATTAATTTGCGCCATGGTCATCACCGGCTGCCAGTCCTCTACCGAGTCAACTGCACCTGTTACTACGCAGTCTGCTATGGCGATAACTACTGCAACGGCGGTCACCCAGTCAGTTCCCACCTCTAAGCCGGCAGCCGCTCAATCTACAGCAACTACTGTAGCCACTACATCAGCAGTATCGGTTAATCCTACATCTTCCAAATATGGCGGTACCATTAAGATTATTGAAGCTTCAGCCCCGGGTACACCCATAGGTGCAGTATGGGAAACCCCAGCCGTCAGCCCTTCCATGCAACTGGCCCTGGAACCCCTGCTGAAGGAACAACTGGACGGCACTCTTTTGCCCCGGCTGGCTACTTCTTATGAAATTGTTTCCGATCCTCAAAATCCTTCGGTGACTTTTACTTTAAGGAAAGGCGTCAAATTCCATGACGGGACTGATTTTAATGCCAGAGCTGTTAAATTCACCCTGGAGAAGATAAAAAACTCGGGTTATTTCGGAGGCACCCGGTACTGGAAGTCTCTGGATATCATCGACGATTACACCTTTAAAATTCCTCTGACTGAATGGCGCAACTCAGTCATGCCGATGTTTGCCCAGAATCAGGTCTTCATCGTCTCCCCCACGGCTTTTGAGAAAAACGGAATAGACTGGATAAGATGGAATATGGTAGGCACCGGTCCTTTCCAGCAATCAGAATTCAAGCGTGATGTTTCCCTCTCAGCCACCAGGTTCTCCAGTTATTACGAGCAGAGTAAGCCTTATCTGGACGGAGTGACTTATCTTTTTGTGGCCGACGAGTTGACCAGACTGGCTTTGTTCAAATCAGGCGGCGCGGATGTATTGAATACCAATGCCAGCGGCAGAGTCGCCTCCGAGTTTCAGTCCCTGGGCGGCTATAATATTGTGTCTTTGTTAAGCGGCACCTCCACACTGGCTCCTGACGGCGCCAATGCCGATTCGCCCTGGTCTAATGCCAAGGTACGTATGGCAGCGGAGTACGCCATTGATAAAGAATCGATCTCCAAAACCTTTGGCTATGGCTATACCCAGGCTGCTTACCAACTGCCCAACGCCAATTCCCCGGCTTTTATCAAGGACCTGGCCAACCGTAAATATGATACAGCCAAAGCCAGGCAATTATTGACTGAAGCGGGGTTCCCCAACGGATTCAAGACAAAAATTATCGCCCAGAATACCGTGAACAAAGACATCATTGTGGCCATACAATCGTATCTCAGCAAAGTGGGCATCCAGGCAGAACTGGAGTTCCCTGAACCGGCCAAGTTTTTGGAATACCAGAACGGTACCTGGAAAAACGCTATGCTTTATTATACGGTGGGTCAAAACGCCAACTATAATGTAACCTTTGGTTATAATTTCGGCTCTCCTCAAGCCATCCTGAGAAGCCTCAAGCAGCCCGCGGATTATGCCACTATCTATAAAGCTGATATGACTTCACCCAAGGTAGATCCGGCACTTCAGCAAAAAATTATCCAGGCTTTTTATGACGAGGCTACCATTATCCCCATCAACTATGTTTCCGATATCTGGATACTTAATACAAAACTGAGAGACAGCGGTCATGCCACCCGGGGCTCAGCAGCCTTCTGGAATCCGGAAAATGCCTGGCTGAGCAAATAAGGCGTAAAAGGCTGAGCATTAAAGCTCAGCCTTTTTATGAATATTGATTGAGGAAAAGGAAAACTACCCCCGGATGAATGGTCTATCTGGTGAAATAAGGACTACCTGGAAGAATCAGCGCCGGTACTGGAGCCACATTTGTTCGGCAAAATTCATGCGGTTCATATGCTTCAATTCTGATTTTGGATCATAAGAGGGTTTAATTTCGCACTTCAGGCATACCTGCGTCATGACATCATCGACCATGCGCGCCTCATGAACGGTATTCTTCCGGCATTTCTCGCACCATATTTTGCTTCTGTTTTTCTTAGCCATAGCTTCACCTCAATTAAACGATTGTACTGACCCTTTATCCTCTTGGGAGTAAGCCTCTGATCAGGGGCAAGTCTTTTTCCCCTTTAGACAGCCGGGTATGGTTAAAAAGGTCTGCCGGTATACCACCTGTGTTCTTCGATAGCGCGGTCGGGCTTCAGGCTGTAGCGTTCCCGGGGATCGATGTAGGTTGGATCCAGCATGCGGTCCTTATTTTCCGGAATAAACATACATCTGAGGCAAATACTTATTTCCCGGTTATCTTCCAAATGGACTTCATGGATGGTCTTTTTACCGCATTTCTCACAGAAAGAACGAGTTCTTTTACCCATACCTACACCTCCACGGCAGAATCCAGCGGCTGGTTTATTTCTGCCTATAGATAAATTATATACCAATCCGGATAGAAATAAAATAAAAAATATTTAACCATAGTCATATTTTGATTAAGCACCCGGAGAGCTGGCTGGATATTGATAATATGAATATATTTTTGAATAAGGAGGTAAACCGGCAAATCAGGCGAATTTATATTCTGTTACATTTGAAATACCCAGGATCAAGCCAGGATGTGAGTTAGAGGTTTTAAGACCGGCTCTCTTTTACAGCGCAAGCGGCCCCGCAGCCCTGCTTCTGAAATATCTTATCAGGTCGCCAGCATTTCTCCGTTTCATCATATTTGACCATGCCCACGAAACCGCCATCCCGGGTATAGACGCGGCAAAGCTTTTCCGGGGGTATCTGCCGCGAAACAGATTGCGGGTCCAGAGAAGGACTAACCGGGGCGCCGTTAACCAGGGCGCGCTGCTGTTCCTTTTCCACAATCAGGGCATCAAACGGCAAGAGCACAAAATCCAGGGGATACAGCCATGTACCGGCTATTCCGTACTGAAAGGCCTCCTCCAGTTGCGGCAGAGTCAGGGCTTCTTCAATAGAAAAAGGACCTACCCTGAGACGGACAAGGTTCTGAAGGCTGGCGCCGCAGCCCAGACTCTGTCCCAGGTCATGTGCCAGCGAGCGGATATAAGTCCCCTTGCCGCAGACCACCTCCAGCGTGACTACAGGCGGCTGCCAGTCAACAATCTTCAGGCTGTATATCACAACTTTACGGGCCGGGCGAGCTACTTCTATTCCGGAGCGGGCCAGCTTATAAAGCGGCTGACCGCGGTATTTCAACGCGCTGTACATGGGGGGTGTTTGCAGAATGGTGCCCTGGAATTGAGCTAAAGCTGAGGTTACCCTTTCCAGGCTGATCTCCTGTACGCTGTCCTCCCGGTTAATTTTACCGGAGGAATCATAGGAATCGGTAGTGACCCCCAGAAGGACCTGGGCCCGGTAGGTCTTGGTTTCTTCAAAAAGAAATTCAATGACCCGGGTGGCCTGTCCCAGACAAACAGGAAGCACGCCTGAGGCCTGGGGATCCAGCGTACCGGCATGACCAGTATGCCGCTGCCTGCTCCAGCGTTTGATGCAGGCCACTACCTCAAAAGAGGTCAGCCCTGCAGGTTTATGAATATTGAGAATGCCGTCCATAATATTTACCAGTTTCGGATTGCCAGTTTATGATTATGAGATACGAGATATCCCCCATTCTAAGTGGAGAATAAACTCCATAATGCAAGCTGGGTTGAAAAAACAATAGACTGGGCTCTTGATTTTTACTCAGGCTTATCCTGACTGGAAGGTTGTTCTTTGATGACCTTGTCCATCAAAGCCAGAAGGTTGGTAGCGCGTTCAATAGAAGAATCCCACATAAAGTGTAGTTCCGGCACCCGCCTGATTTTCAGGCGCTTTGATAAAACGCTCCGGAAAAAGCCGGAGGAGTGAGACAGCGCCTCCAGGATTTCCTGTTTTTTCCCCTCTTCACAGAGGCAGGAGACCAGGACTTTAGCATGCTGCAAATCCGGAGTGGTGGTTACGGAGTTGATGGAAATATAGCCGGTAAGCCGCGGATCTTTGGTTTCACGCTGCAGCATTTCGCTGAGTTCCTGACGAATAAGATGGTTTACCCGCTCCAGGCGGTGTGTCTGAGGCATTTATTTTCCTTTGTTCCAGCTTCCAGTTTCCAGCTTTAGACTTCTCCTGTTAGGCATTCTGCTGTTTTTTCTGGTAAAACTCCAGGATATCGCCTGGCTGGAAGTCATTGAAATCCCTCAGGCCGATACCGCATTCAAATCCTGAGGCAACTTCCCGGACGTCATCCTTAAAACGCCGCAAGCTGATGACCGTAGTATCTGATAAAACCTTACCTTTACGGATGACCCTTACCGGCAGGTTGCGATTGACTTTGCCTTCAGTGATATAGCTGCCGGCCACTTTGGTACCCTTACCGGCAGGGAAGACCTGTCTTACTTCAGCCCTGCCTTCGATTACTTCAATAATTGTAGGCTCAAGCATGCCTTTAAGGGCTTTTTCCACATCATCCAGCAGTCCGTAAATAACCTGGTATACCCGGATATCCACGCCCTTGCTGTCAGCCAGGCGGCGGGCGCCGATATCCACATTGGTGTTAAAGCCTATAATCAGACCTTCAGAGGCCAGAGCCAGCATGACATCGCCTTCGGTGATATTACCTGTGGAGCAGTGGATAATATTGACCTGTACTTCAGAGGTTCCCAGATGCTCCAGGGAGGTGCGGATGGGTTCGATGCTGCCCTGGACATCAGTCTTTAAGATAATATTTAGCTCTTTGGCCCGGCCGGTAGAGATGGCATCAAAGAAAGCGTCCAAACGCAGTCCCTTTGTCTCAGTTTGTTTTTGCTGCTGCTGGCGCTTGAGGATGATGGAACGCGCCTGGGCTTCATCATCCACCACGTTAAAGGCATCACCCACCTGAGGCACTTCATTCAAACCCAGGATTTCCACCGGAGTAGCCGGCTCAGCTTTACGGACCTGTTTGCCCTTATCATTAAACATGGCCTTGACCTTGCCGAAGATGTTGCCCACCACCAGGATATCGCCAGGCTTCAGGGTGCCGTTTTGCACCAGTACAGTAGCCAGGGGGCCGCGGCTCTTATCCATTTCCGCTTCAATAACCACACCTGTGGCCGCTTTATTTGGATTGGCTTTCAACTCTTCCATTTCGGCCACCAGCAGCAGATTTTCCAGCAGGTCCGGTATGCCTTTTTTCTCCTTGGCTGAAACAGGAACAGCAATGGTGTCCCCGCCCCAGTCCTCCACCACCAGGCCGTTGGCGGCAAGCTGCTGTTTGACCAGGTCCGGATTGGCTTCCGGTTTATCTATTTTATTAATAGCCACCACGATGGGAACGCCGGCTGCTTTAGCATGGTTAATAGCTTCAATGGTCTGAGGCATAACGCCGTCATCCGCCGCCACTACCAGGACAGCGATATCAGTAACCTGCGCTCCGCGGGCGCGCATGGCGGTAAAGGCTTCATGTCCGGGGGTATCCAGGAAGGTGACTTTCTTGCCGTCTATCTCCACCTGGTAAGCACCGATATGCTGGGTAATGCCCCCGGCCTCGGAATCCATGACATTGGCCTGGCGGATAGCATCCAGGAGGCGAGTTTTACCGTGATCGACATGCCCCATAATGGTCACCACAGGTGGACGCAGGACCAGGTCCGCACCCTTTTCTTCCTTAACCAGTTTTTTAATCTTCACAGCGGCGCTGGCTGCAACTTTAGCTTTGGCCTTGGGTTTAACATCATAGCCAAACCCGTTGGCCACCATGGCAGCTACATCAAAGTTGATGACCTGGTTAATATTGGCCATAATGCCGTTCCTCATCAACTGCTTAATGGCCTCAATGGAACTTATTTGCAAAAGATCAGCCAATTCCTTGACGCTGATTGAGGCAGGAAGCTCGACAACAGGCGCTTTGGGAGAGTTGGAATGATCACTCAACTTTACATCACCTGATTTACCCAAGTTTGCCACGGCTAAACTCCTTCCTATGTGGACATAAATGCTTATAAAAATACCGGTGAAAAATTCACCTTATTATGGAACAAACCGGTAAAACTCCCCTGGCCGGAGGGAATAGCGGCTGAAATTCTCCTTTTCTCATTAATGAATTAAAAATCCCTCAGGTATTCTTTTATAAAAATTAGATCCCCTCCCCCCCTTTGAATGGAGGGGATTTAACCTTTGCAACAGTATTATCAATGCCTCTAACAAATTTTACAAGTTTTTCTCTATCTTCAGGTTTAAGACTGGTGCGCAAGGCGTATTCCAACCGGCCATTAGCCAGTGCTTTCTCCCAGCAAACGGCTGTCCGGCATATATAAGCCCCCCGGCCGGACTTCTTGCCGGTCAGGTCAATTTCTATACCACTTCCGGCAGCATGTACCAACCGTACCATTTCTCTTTTAGGGCCGGTATGACGGCAGGCCACACAGGTCCTCTGAGGGATATGTCTGGCTTGAGGTACGGCAGGTTTAACCTTCGTCATCGGCATCACTCTCCGGGCGTCCGCCCTTTATCACTGGTTTATTAGCGCCGTGAATAAACTTTTTCTTTTTCTTGCGCGGCTTATCTTCAGGCCGTCCCGGACGGTTGGTGAAGATGTCCTCGGCAAAGCGGATCTGGCTTTTACCTGTTTCTCTGGGCTGTATGATACGGCGGGGAATAAAAGTACTGCTGAGCACAGTGGAGGCTTCAACCTCTTCTTCCTCAGTCTCTTCAGCAGGTTCAGCCTCCTCAGTTTTAATCTCCGCTGTCACAGGTTCAGGTTCAGTTACGGCTTCAATTTCTTCAATTACTGGTACCTCTTCTTCAGCTACAGCCGGTTCTACAACCGGGGCCGCTTCTGCTGCCGGGGCAGCCGTTACGGGTTCAGGAGCAGGTTCAGGTTTTAAAGCAGCGGCAGCTATGGCTTCAGCGGCAGCCAGGGCAGCAGCTTTTTCGGCTTCTTTCTCCCTGATCTCCTTAAGCCTGGCCTCTTCAGCGGCGGCTTTAGCCGCTTTTTCGGCTTCAGCTACAGAGGCGCTCTTGATATCGATCCTCCAGCCGGTCAATTTAGCCGCCAGCCTGGCGTTCTGTCCATCCTTACCTATGGCCAGAGACAAATGCTTATCCGGCACTACTACAGTGGCAATATCATTGACCAGGTCCACACTTAAGACCTGGGCTGGGCTGAGGGCATTAGCGATAAAAGTGGGTATATCTTTGTTCCAGGCCACCACATCTATTTTTTCGCCGTTCAGCTCATTTACAATATTTTGTATGCGTATACCTCTCAATCCTACACAGCAGCCCACCGGGTCAATGCCTTCCTGGCGTGCAGCCACAGCTACCTTGCTGCGGAAACCGGCCTCGCGGGCAATGGACTTGATTTCCACTATACCATTAAAGACCTCAGGCACTTCCAGCTCAAACAGGCGGCGCAGCAGGTTGGGATGGGAACGGGAAACTACAACTTTAGGCCCCTTTGCAGTTCGAGCGACCTCTACAACATAAACCCGGAGCCTTTGACCAATGCGGTACCTTTCACCAGGAGTTTGTTCAGTAGAGGCCAGCACAGCTTCCACCCGTCCGAGGTTGATAAATGCCTGTTTGGGCTCAGTGCGCTGCACTACGCCGGTGATAATATCATTGGCCTTTCCCACGTATTCTTCAAATATGGCGCTGTGTTCAGCTTCATGAAGGCGCTGTAAAATAACCTGTTTGGCTGTCTGGGCAGCGATGCGGCCGGCATTGGCCGGAGTAGACTCAATCATCAGAACATCACCTAATTTGGCTTCAGGATTAACTTTTTTTGCCTGATACAGAGTGACATCCTTGCGGTCGTCAGAGACTGACTCTACCACGGTTTTTTCCGCCCAGACCTCAACCCTGCCGGTGGTAGGGCTGATTTTTACCGAGATATTCTGGTTAGGAAGGAAATGCTCTTTGCGATATGCCGATACCAGAGCTGCCTCCACTGCCCCGATGACCACCTCTTTTGGCAGGTTTTTCTCAGCCGAGAGTTGAGTGATAGCGAGCAGAAAATCGCTCTTCATATTGAAAATACCCTCCAGCTCCTGTAATATCGAGAGACCGTTTTACGCCTAATCATAATAAACACTCACATAATAGAAAAAGTGGGAGCAATACCCACTTTTACCTAAGAGAAGTATATCACAAATGATGGAATAGAGCAACACAATTTTTTTAGCCTTGATTCACCATCAAACAAAGCTAAACGAGCGGGGATTTTTTCACCAAATTAGTGCAGAAACCTTGTGCCTGTTTGAAGCTATTTGATGGCGGATTTTGGTTTAGCTTTATATTATATGGTAGCTGAATATGGTTGAATATTAAGCTCATTCCAGTATGATTCCATTCTGAAGATCCGTTTTGAAAACGATTATCAGGGAATTTTTATAATAATAAAAAAGCCTTTATGTATTGATTTACATAAAGACTTTATTAGCTTCAATAACTGGAGCCAGCGACAGGATTCGAACCCGTGACCCGCGCTTTACGAAAGCGCTGCTCTGCCAACTGAGCTACGCTGGCTTTATACCCGTGTCCATGCTTCTATTCAGCCGCCTCACATTCCCAATCCGCACTTCTTAAATAATAATTATATGTGAGCCAATGCTTATTGTAAAGGCAACATCTGCCCGGCGCCACGTTAACTTTTTTGTTTGCTGTTACTTCAACGGTTGACGGTTTTGGCATCAAAACCCAGACCTGTCAGGTCGGAAATTATCTGGCGTGCATCATCGGTGTCCAGATGCACCACCAGATTATTGGTGACGCTGGCAGGTGAGAAAATAGACCAGATAACTTTTATAGCTATACCCAGTTTGTTGATAACTGAGATTATCGTTTCTGCATTTTCGCCAGTACCGCCGCCTTTCACGATGATTCTGGTACCTGGGATACCGATTCCCAGTGTAGGATTGACCACTTTGTAAAAAATATCATTGGTGGTCACAACACCTACCATTTTCCCGTCTTCAATCACTAGCAAGGTGCCCACTCTGGCAGTTTGCGCTTTATTGGTGGCATACTCGACCGTATCTGTGGGTTTAACACTGACTACCTTCTTCCGCATCACATCACCCACAACATGATGGGAAGCCCAGGGGCCGATCTGCCATATTAGTGGCAACCCGGATTGTGGTTTTAAACTTTCAATGCTTCTTTGCGAAACAACGCCAACCGGTCTGCCGTCTTCATCTACCACGGGAAGACGCCGGAAATCATGTTCACGCATGATTTTCATTGCTTCCAGGACAGGTGTTTCCCGCTTAATAGAAATTACATTCCGGGTCATCAGTTCAGCCACTAACATTGTTTTTCCTTATCTTAGTCCCATTTACTACGCTCAATAGTATATCATAATTTCCCTGAAAATGCCCTTATGACTTTACCGGTTGAAACCGGTATCCAGGCTTCTCTCCTTATAATGAATGCTGGTTCAGGCCCGTCATGGAACTGGTGGATGTATTGCAGCGGATGAACTCGGTTTGCATTTTTTAATAGTGCCATCCGCAAGCCAATTTTCCTGGATTAATATTCCTGGCATTGATAACTGGCTGAATTTATCTTTATTTTTCCGTAGACGTCAATTTTTTTCAGGGAAAATCAATTTTTAAATTAAGGCGTGATTTTTCAAGTGTTTGATGTTATAATATGTGGTGATCGAATACGATAAACGATAGTATATTTCCGTTAACAAATATTTTTTTACATACTTAAAAAGAGTACAGGGTCACTGGGATAGCAAATTGCTCTGCCTGAAGAATGCTGAGCGGTATAAACAAATAAAAAGATTGAGGTGAAAATGGAATACGACGAAACTGCAAAATTTTATTCTTATGCGGATCCGGACCAGGATATGTGGTTGTTCCTTACACATACCAGGTACGCAATCTACAGGGCCAGGGAAAGAGAATTACAGAGGTACGGCATCTCCCCTGAGCAGGTGGGGGTATTGTTTATTGTCCAGGCTCTAAAAAACAAGGCTACTCCTTCAGAAATATCCCGTTTCATAATGCGTCAGCCTCACACCGTTTCAGCTTTGATTGACCGTATGGAAGAGAAAGGCTTTGTAAAAAAATATCACGACCTGGATAAGAAAAATCTGGTGAGGGTCTCCATTACTGAGAAAGGTCTTCAGGCTTATGAACTGTCCCGCAAGAGGGGTCCTATACACCGCATAATGGCTGTTTTGACCGATGAGGAACGGGCACAGTTGCGTGAGCTTCTGCGTAAACTACAGGTAGAGGCCCGCCGGGAGCTGGGCATGGATGCTGACAAACTGCCGCCCTCAGATTACGAAAGGCACGAGGTATAAATAATTTTTTACTGCTGGTAAAGGGGGGAGATTTCCCCCCTCTCTGATTTAAGACGGCTGCTGTGTTTATCTTTTGTGTGTTATACTTTATAAAAACACAAAACGGAGCCAGTGTCTTATGGAGGAAGGAAAAAGAAAAAAGGTAGGTCTGGCCCTGGGTGGGGGATATGCCCGCGGATTGGCCCATATTGGTGTATTGGAAGTATTCGAAAGGGAAGGCATACCCGTGGATATGATCGCCGGGACCAGTATAGGGGCATTGGTAGGCGCACTCTATGCCAGGGAGATGGATCCCGGCCTAATGAAAAGACAGGCTCAGCAGATTGATATTTTAGGCATCACTGCCCTGGTAGATCTGACAGTACCCCATGGGGGATTTGTGGCAGGAAAAAGAGTAACCTCCCTTTTAAAGCGTTTGATAGGCGATGTGGGTTTTAAGGATCTGAAACTGCCTCTGGCCTGTGTGGCCACCGATATTTTAACGGGTGATGAAGTGATAATGAAAGAAGGCCCGGTACTGGAGGCAGTACGGGCCAGTATTTCCATTCCACTCATTTTTACCGTGGTGAAAGCTCAGGGTCATTACCTGGTAGACGGCGGCCTGGTAAACCCGGTGCCGGTAAGTGTGCTGAAGGCAATGGGGGCTGATATCATTATTGCTGTGGATGTTACTCCAAATAAAGCGGAAAGGGCGGACTACCTGAGAAGTAACCATAAGATCGTTAAAGCCCCTGGTCTTCTTCAGGTGCTGATACAATCTATATATATCAGTACTTATCTAACCTCCAGAACGGTTTCTGATGGGGCCGATATTATTATTCATCCGCAATTAGCCCATATTAATCCAGGTGATTTTCACCGCGCTAGTGAGTGTATTCTGGAAGGTGAGCTGGCGGCTGAAGATAATATAGCCCATATTAAAAGATGCTTGAAAGCCGCCTGCATTTAAATGCCTTTCGGCTTTTCTCGTTTTTAATAATATTCGGATTTAATATTAAATGAGCCCCCTGAAAAAGAGGGGGCCCGTTTAATATATATCAATAATCAGGGTTTATCAGCTTTGTTTTACCTTTCGTGTACGCCTTCTTACCAGTACTACAATAGCCACGGCAAAAACGCCTGCCAGGACAAAGGTTAACGTATTGGACATTGCCGGAACACTGGTAATCAGAGTAACCGTTCCCTCCACCTGTTCGGAAAGATAACCGTGTTCAGGATCAATATATCTCCCATCAGAAGTGACGGCATAACCTTTCGCCGTAAAGATTGTAGTATCATTAATAAAGACCTGCACCCGCCATTCCCATGTTTCACCTGGATCCATAATATTATTGTTATTACTATCCCCTCCGGTGAAGTAGGTGGATTGTTTGTTAAGGGTCAGAGGGTACACTGCATCATCCGGATATTTCGATAATACCATATATGGATTAAGCAACGGAACATCGCCGCTGTTGGTATCGCTGACAATTACAGTAATGACACCGCCTTCTGCCAGTACATAATCCGATGAGAACTGCATTGCTGCTGTTGAGTTAGGCCCGGACCCTGTCCAGTTGCCGAAGTCATTGCCGTTATCTATCTGACCTGAACTCAGAGTCACTATCCAGATTCCACCCGGCGGATAGCTTTGAGTCCAGCCTCCCTGGGCTACCTCACTGACAGTGTAAGTACCCGGAGGAACGCTGAAAGAATACTGGCCGTTAATATCAGTAACGGTGCTCAAAGAAACAGGCTGCCCCATGCCGCTTGTACCTGCCAGTTTGATGGTCCAGCCCGGTAATCCAGGCTCACCTGCATCCTTTTTTCCATTGCGGTTGAGGTCATTAAACTTCATACCGCTCTTGATGGCATTCTGATAATTCCCAAAGTCGTTGCCCTCTTCTACCTGGCCTGCGTTCAGGGTTTCCGTCCAGGCCCCACCTGGCGGGTAGCTCTGCGTCCAGCCGGGCTGCGGTACCTCTCTGAATGTATAGGTGCCTGGCGTCACAGTGAAGGAATAGTTTCCGGAGACACCAGTCATGCAGAAAGGTTCACCGCCATCAAAAATGCCATTGGTATTTTCATCTATGTAGATCTGCCAGTTAGCCAGTCCAGGCTCCCCAGGATTCCTGACGCCGTTGCCGTTCAGATCATGGAACTTGGTGCCGCTCTTGATGGCGTTTTGCTGGACGAAGTTCACATAATTACCGAAGTCATTGCCGGTGTCTATCTGGCCTGAAGTCAGAGTCACTGTCCAGACTCCACCCGGCGGATAGCTCTGTGTCCAGCCGCCCTGCGGTACCTCGCTGACTGTATATGTACCGGGTGGCACGCTGAAGGAGTAATTGCCGCTTACATCAGTGGTGGTGGTCATGCTTACTGGATGACCCATGCCGTCCGTACCCACCAGGTTGATGGTCCAGCCCTGCAGTCCCGTCTCGCCATCATCCTTGACTCCATTACGATTCAGATCATTAAACTTCATGCCTGACTTAATGGCATTTCTGAAGTTACCGAAATCATTGCCGCTATCCACCTGGCCATCTACCAGTGTCACAGTCCAGGCTCCGTCTGCCGGATAGCTCTGTATCCAGCCGGGCTGGAATGCTTCACGGAATGTGTAGGTACCCGGTGTGACATTGAAGGAGTAATTGCCGCTGACATTAGTCAAGGTAGAAGGCTCACCATTATCCAAACTGCCGTTATTATTGTTATCAATGTATATCAGCCAGTCTGCCAGCCCTGGCTCCCCGGGATCTCTGAGGCCGTTACCGTTCAGATCATGGAATTTCATGCCGCTCTTGCTGGCTATCGTCCAGTTGCCAAAGTCATTCCCGGTCAGGGAACTGCCGGAGGAGAAGGTCTCTTCATGATAGCCCACAGCCGGATAAGAACAGGTCCAGCCGGTCTGCGCCACCTCTCTCACCTTCCAGGTGCCTGGGGTGATCCCCGTAATGCTGTAAACGCCGCCCTCACCGGTGACGGCTGAGGGCTCTCCGCTGTCCAGAGCGCCGTTATCGTTGTAATCTACATAGATCGTCCAGCCGCTCAGTCCGGGCTCTCCTTCGTCTTTTATGCCGTCTTTGTTGAGGTCGTTGAATTTCATGCCGCTCTTGCTGGCGGTCTGATAGTTGCCGAAATCGTTGCCGCTATCTACCTGGCCGGGAGTCAGGGTCACTATCCATGCTCCGTTTGCCGGATAGCTATGTATCCAGCCGGGCTGCTGTACCTCTCTGAATGTATAGATACCCGGTATTACGGTGAAGGAGTAGTAGCCGTTTGCATCAGTGGTAGTGGTAGGCTCACCGCCATCGTAATGATCGTTATTATTGATATCGATGTAAATCTGCCAGCCGGGCAATCCAGGCTCACTGTTATTGATTCCATTGGCATTCAGATCATGGAATTTCATACCACTTTTGGTTGACAGCAGTCTTACTGTATCAGTAGCAGAAGCCTTAATATCATTAGGGAAGCCAGTTGGGTGATAGAGCACGTTCACCACATTCACCAGCGGATCAGGATCACCTTCTTGAACTATATAATCAGAAGTGAAGATGACTATCTCAGCATCAATCAGGACATCAGCACCTTTCGCAATGGCTGCCGCTGACAGATCACCCAGAACATCGTCCACTATACTTGCTAAAAGTAATTCTGGAGTATCATCAGAACTGGTATTAGTAATGGTATAAGTGTAGGTTATTGTATCACCTATTTTTGCAGTCTCTACATTAGCTTCTTTGGTAATGGTTATTGAAGGTTGGAAGAGGGTTACCTCACAACTGTCTTCAGCCTTAACCACGTTGGGATAATCCGTA
>CAYLRY010000057.1:0-13442 GCA_964386535.1 uncultured Dehalococcoidales bacterium
GTATCTCAGACCGGCTGGAAATGGCCTGAAATGTTGTTTGTATTGTACAATGCCTATTATTCCGGCGCAAGATAACGAAATAATTATCAGAAACGGATTACATTAATATTAAAAGTAAAATTTGAAGCTTTTAAACAGGATATCAGCCACATTATTAAAGCTTTAATGTGAAAGAATTAAGAATATTAATAATGCATAATTTTGGCTTCTATCTGCTGGTAGACATACCTGGTAACCGGGGTGTTAACTCCCAGGAAGTCTCCCTCTCTGCAAATGGTGCCACCGTATAAATCACCTTCATTGAGCCTTCGCTTGCTTTCAATATCGCGTTGATACGAAGTTCTGGCTTCATAAGGGAAATCGAAAACCTTATTGAGAGAGGTCTCAATTATGCCAGCGGGCAACTTGACATTCTTTTTTTCCGCAATAGCCAGGATTTCTTCCATAATGGCACGGACCATCCCACTCAAATTATCAGACTCCATGATAATGCCCAGAGATTTTTCTGCAAATGCTGTAACCAGCCCGAAAGCGGCGATAAAAAGGTATTTTTCCCAGATTACAGGCACAGGATCACGGTTCCAGATCAGGTTAATGCCATTCCGGTTGAAGTATTCACGTAGATTTTCTCCTGTATAAAAGGGAAACCGGGGATCAGGACCAGTCAGGATAATGCCGTTACCGCCACTCTGACTTATTATTCCCGGTCGTTCAATATGAGTCCCCAGATAGACACAGGCCGGCAATACAATCCCGTTAGGGATAATTTTCCGTATCCGGTCATAAATATCTATGCCGTTAAGTAAAGGTAATATTACAGTCCGATCTTGGATTTTAGCTTCAATATCTTTTAGTACTACATTCAGATCATAGCATTTTACACTTAGCAAAATAAGATCAGGAGAAGGGAGCACGCCTGTGTTGTCAGTTGCCAGCGTAGGTCTGCCGGAATAAACATTGCCTGGGGTTTTAACCGTTATACCCCGTGATATGATAGCCTGGAGGTGTTCTCCTCTGGCTACAAAATATACTTCCTGACCGGGTATTCGCTCAGGGTTTACATTTTGAGCAATTTTTCCCCCATAGAAACCACCTACGCCCCCAGTACCCAATATCCATATTTTTTTTATTTCCTGGTTCATTTTGATCGCCTCCATTTTCTACTGTTGAGGGGCACTGGACATTGCCGGTAAGCTGGGGAACCATGCAGCAATTTTTTTTGGTTAGATATTGACAAGACAAAGTTAGACCTGCCCTATCTTAGTGGATAGGGCAGGCTCAATGTTGAAATAATGCATAACATTAATAGATTGAAAAACAGAAAGGCTGGCAATCAAAAACCTTTGTTTTTCAATTCAAATTCACTATCATTCTATTGACGGGATATAAGGTCAGGCTGCTGGTTTAAATTTGGGCAAAGAAACATCTTGACTGATATCTTCAAAAACCACTTCGACTGGCATGTCTATCTTTACATCTTCAGGTTTACATCCTATGACATTGGAAGTCAGACGCTGCCCTTCTAATGTTTCGATAATGGCAACAACGTAAGGTATTTCTTTGGCAAAGGCCGGGTGAGACGCCCTGCGCACAATTATGTAGCTGAATACCTTACCTTTCCCGCTGAGTTTTATCCACTCGGATTTCATATGCTGGCAATGTGGACACATGGCGCTGGGAGGATAAAAGAGTTTACCGCATTGCAGACATTTTTGCATACGCAACTCGTGCTGCTTACAATAATCCCAAAATGGTTTATTATCTTCATCAATTGCCGGTAATGGTTTGGAAATTTCTCGATTCATCATTTTCTACCTCCTTAAAATCACCGTACCATGAGTTTGTAAGATACCGCCATTGCCGCTTACCAGGATATGGTGAAGGTTTTTAACCTGTCTATCACCACACTGTCCCCTGAGTTGCATAACGCCTTCGGTTAGTGGTGTGAATCCCATGTAATAGACTTCTGACAACAGCCCGCCGGAGGTGTTGACTGGAAACTCACCTCCAGGACCGGTACGACCATTCTTAAAAAAGTCTTTACCTTCACCTGGTTTAAAAAATCCATAGCTTTGCATGGTAAGCTCTACCGTGTAGGTAAAACAGTCATAAATTTCACAGGCGTCGATGTCTTTTAAAGTGATTCCAGCCATGTTGAGTGCCCCTTCACCGGATTTTTTAGCCCCGGTAGGGCCGGTAATATATTTGGATTGCTCTACCCCTTCGGTATGATGACTTTGTCCTAAACCGGCGATGTATACAGGAGGCTGCTTAAGGTCTCTGGCGCGCTCCGCTGTGGTGACAATGTAGGCTCGGCCGCCGTCGCTAACGAGACAGCAGTCAGCCCGTCGGAAGGGCTCAGCCACCCATGGCTCAGCCAGGTAATCTTCCATGTTCATGGTCTTCTTATAAAAAGTAGCCCGGGGATTGAGGTTAGCCCATTTGCGGGTGGCTATGGCTATTTGACTCCAGGTTTCAGGACCGGTGCCGAACTCGTACATGGCTCTGCGCCCGGCTAGGGCATACTCCATGGCGGCGCCGAATACTCCGAAGGCCGGACCAGTTCCCATCCTGGGAGGGCCGCCGCCCATCAGCCCGCTCCTGCCTGACTGCCCGTTGGTTCCGTAGAGACAAAGCACGTAATTTGCCTGCCCCAGGGCTACAGCTAAAGCTGCATGTGCAGTGATGCAGGGCGCAGTCGCTCCCATCACATCTTCGTTTGCCAGCAATTTGAGATTGTCGAACCCCAATTGGGCAGCTACATGATATGACTGTAGACCCATAGTCGGCTGAATGAGCAGTCCGTCGATGTCGTCTTTTTTCAATCCGGCATCTTCTATGGCGTTTCTAGCTGCTTCCTGAGCGAAGCTAAGAGCGCTGCGGCCTGGAACCGTCCCTTGTTGTTGGGTGTAGCCGACTCCCACGATGGCTGTTTTGTCTTTCAGATCTGAAAGCTTCATACATTTGACCTCCAATTCTTTTTCCAGAATATTATCAATTTTAATACTGCTTTTAGGCGGGTGCCATTATGACCATCCCAACCTCTTTTTTAAAAAAATATAACGTAAGGTCAGAGATTTATTATAAAGGATAAAATTGTTTTGATTATAACACCAGTTTCAGTCTGTATCAACCTGGCAAGGAAGGATGGTTGACATAAGGATATATAAAAATAAGCGTTTACCGGGAAGCCCCTGGAGAGGCCGCTCTTCTGAGTAAAATACAAAAGAACGGCCCCAGATATGCTTTATAACTTTTTTATAATATCCAGTTCCTTCAACTTGGCGGCTGTAGGAACTCCCTTTTTGTCCCATCCACGCGCCTCGTAGTATTCATCCAGCATCAGATCCAGGTCTTCCTGGCTGATGCGCTGTCCGGCTGAAGCGCCGCCTTTAAGCGGCTCGTTGATCAGACGGGCTGGGAAGGTGTCATCCTGGCGAGTGAATCCTTCTCTGATGTTAAACAGGCGAGCTATATTATTTACTCTTTCTCCGACTCTTTCAACATCTCTGGCTGAGAAGGTAATACCGGTAGCTGCGGTTACCAGATCGCCGATCACCTGGCAGGCAATTTCACAAACGGACATATCCAGAATAAAACCGCACAGTGTAGGACAATCAGTAGTTGCACAGCGGTTGTCCTGGTTCCAGGCAGCCAGCTTGCCCTTACCTTTAACAGCCAACCTGTCCACTTTCTCGGGGAAAGGAATACCAAAAATCTCCTGGTAAGCATAACCCCGGCAATGGTCAGCCCCGTTATAGGCAGTGGCATAGTTCATGCCATGAGCTTTAGCACCTCTGACGTCATAACCTGGTAGTTCAAGACCTTTGATGTGCATGGCATATTTATCTGAGCCCTTACCGATGATTTCAGCGGCTTTTTTAACGCCTTGAGAGAGGATGGCTCCAAACCCCTGTTTAAAGGCCATACAGCGAAGCATTTCAATCATGGCTTTATCGTTTCCGAATTTGAGCTCTATACCGTTTGTATCTTTTTCCGTAATAATACCTTTTTCGAAAAGCTCCATGCCAAAACCTATGGCCACACCAGCGGAAATAGAATCCATGCCGTATTCATCACAAAGCCGGTCGCCTGCGATAATGGGAGCCAGGGAATAAATACCAAGGTTACTGCCCAAAGAGTAAGTGGTTTCAAACTCAGGGCCTTCGCTGAGGTATCCTGCATAAGGTCCATCTTTGACCATCTTGACCTGCGAGCAGCCCACCGGACATTCTGAGCAGAAAGCTCTGTCAACGATCATTTTATCATGAGCATCAACACCCAGTTCCGGGATTAAGTTCCTAACGCCGGTTTCGCTCCAGTTTTTGGTGGATAAAATGCCCATAGTGGCGGTTAAATCAATAACACAGGGGGTGCCTGTTTTAGAGAAAGTGGGATAGAGCATCGGATGCGCTTTCATGGCAGCCAGCAATGACTTTCGTACTTCCTGGAACCGGGCCGGGTCTGCTATAGTTGGTTTCTGGCTGCCGCGTACAGCAATAGCTTTCAGGTTCTTGGATCCCATTACTGCGCCAAGTCCCTTTCTTCCGGCGGCACGCCGTTCGTTGACGATACAGGCAATGGGAATTAATTTTTCACCAGCAGGACCGATACAGGCCACTCGAGTATTGTGGTCTCTGAGTTCATCCTTGATGAAAAGCTGCGTATCCGTGGTCTGCATACCCCAAAATTTTTCAGCATTACGGAAACGGACATCGCCGTCCTTGATGGAAAGATAGACCGGTCTGGGTGCTTTCCCTTCAATAATTAAAATATCATACCCTGCCTTTTTTAATTCATCAGGGAAATGACCACCCGAATAGGCGGCTGCGATGGTATTAGTCAAAGGTGACTTAGATGCCACTGCCATTCTGTTGGTGCAGGGGGCGCCGGTAGCATTCAGGGGCCCTACTGCAATTATTAACTTGTTTTCTGCATCCAGAGGCTGTGTTCCAGGCTTGAATTCATCATAAAGATATTTAAAGGCAAAGCCCACGCCGCCCATGTATTTTTTTGCCAGGTCTTCAGGTATCGGCTCAGTGCTAAAGGTTTGATTGGTAAGATTGATCCTTAGCAGTTTCCCCATGTATCCATTCATAATATACTCTCTCCTCCTGTTCGATTTGTGATTGCGCCGTTTTGAACAATAGTATATCGATTCCCGGATAGGGATGCAAGTTTGTGTTAGTACAAATTCAGCCGCCAGCGATAATCAGGATAATATAAAGATCATCGTTCTCCTGAACTGGACAGTTCAGCTTTTCAGGATTAACGCTGTTCATATTTACAGAAACATAAACTATTGAATTTAACTGGCCATTTTTATCAAACAGCACTGGACGGATTTCAGGGTACTGGTTGCACAGGTCATTAAGGCATTCGCCCACATTGCTTCCGTAGACTGAAACCTCATCACGCCCACCGGTATACTTCTGCAAACCGGAGTAAAGGTGGATCCTGACGCTCATATAATCACCGATTAATCAAGATATTTAAATAGTGATTTTATTGGTTCCGGTGAGGAATACCAGATCATTTAATTGTAGAAGAAGTACATTGTGATAACCGTGATCAATCAAACCTCACAGGTGCTTTATTTGTTTTTTCTTTTTAATACTCTGAAAACTGCTTTTTGAATTCCCTGGGAGGTCAGACCGTATCTCTCAAGGAGCTCCCCGGGCTTACCAGACATGGCATAATCTTTCAAGGCAACGAATTCCACAGGTACAGGTTGGTTTCTAACCACTACCTGGGATACTATACCGGCCAGACCGCCATGTTCAAGGTGTTCCTCGGCTGTGACGATTGCGCCGGTGTTAACGGCTGTTTCAACAATAGCAGCCTCATCAACAGGTTGAAGTGAGGCCATGTTTAGTACGGTGCAATCCACTCCCTGTTTCTGTAATTCGGCCGCGGCATCGATGGCTGCTTTCACCATAGTCCCAATAGCCAGAATCGCAACATCTTTGCCATTTCGCAATACACCGGCTTTTCCCAGGATAAAACGGTAATCTTCCGGATATATGACCGGGACTTTAGGTCTTCCCAGCCTGACATAAAAAGGCCCTTCAGTAGCGGCAGCCACTTCTATAGCGCTGGCAGCCTCTACACCATCTGCCGGAACAACCACGTTAAATCCGGGCAGTGAACAGGCCAGGGCTATATCTTCGATGGCCTGATGGGAAATGCCGTCTTCACCTACACTGATACCAGAATGTGTGGAAACCAGCTTTACATTCAGTCCTGGTTGGGCTATTGACATCCTGACCTGGTCAAAGCAGCGGCCGGGCAGGAATACTGCAAAGGTGCTGGCGAAGGGTATTTTTCCGGCACTGGCGAAGCCAGCAGCGATTGTAACCATATTTTGTTCAGCTATACCACAATTGAAAAAACGATGCGGAAAAGCTTTTGCAAAATGTTGGGTCATAGTGGATTTGGAGAGATCCGCATCTAGCACCACTATATCAGGGTTCTTTTTACCCAGCTCCACCAATTTAAGACCATATGCATCTCTGGTTGAAATTTCCTGAACCAATTCTTTACTCCAATTCTTTCAATGCTTTTTTCAGTTCTTCAGCGTTAGGAGCTTTGCCGTGAAAATCCGGGTTATTTTCCATGAAGCTGACACCCTGACCTTTGACTGTATGCGCCAGTATAACCGTTGGAAGTCCCCTGAACTTTCTGGCTAATTCCAGGGTTTTTATCACTTCAACGATGTCATTACCACGGCATTCCAGAACATTCCAATTGAAACTTTTCCATTTTTCATTGAGAGGGTCCAGGTTCATTACATCTCTATTCCAGCCGTCAATCTGGATACCGTTATTATCAACTATGGCAATCAGGTTGTCTACCTTGAAATGGGCAGCGGCCATAGCTGCCTCCCAGACCTGGCCTTCGTCCAGTTCACCGTCTCCCATGAGAACATAGGTGTAATATTTTTTAGCATTCAATCTGGCAGTCAGAGCCACGCCTATGCCGAAAGACAGACCCTGACCCAGTGCTCCGGCGGACATTTCTACCCCGGGGGTTAAGCCGCACTCCGGATGACCCTGAAGCCGGCTGTCGATCTTTCTAAGAGTGCAAAGTTCTTCTTCAGGTAGATAACCACTTTCACATAACGAGGCATATAATACCGGAGCTGCATGCCCTTTACTGAGTATAAATCGGTCACGATCTTCCCAATGAGGGTCGGCCGGGTTATGGTTGAGCACTCTGAAATACAGGGCTGTCAGTATTTCTACCGCTGATAAGGATCCGCCAGGATGGCCGCTCCCGGCTGTACCGATCATGTTAATGATGTCACGGCGTATTTTCCTGGCTATGATCTGCATCTCTTCAATGGTAAAATTTTTTTTTACTATGTCTGGTGTAGCCATTGGCACCTCTATTTTCCTTTTTTCAAAGCTTTACGATTATTTAATAGCAATTGTAATACGTTGTTATATTTTAGTCCAGAAAAAATGACTAAGTGGTGGAAGAATACTGCAATAGGGGACCTTCAGGGCTAAGCAGATTAATAAAATCGGAAACACCGGGATTGGATTTTCATGTTAACAGAATGTACAATAAAGTCCATCAGGTGTTGAATATTTAATTTTAAACACAATAAAGAGCTTGAAATGAATATAGAAAAAACAATCAATGCCCCGATCAGTGAATCAACCGCCAGATACAGAATTAACACTTATTTTGCTCAGGCGGGATATCAACCTTTGGAAAGCCAGGGAAGGATACTATCTTATAAACGAGGTTCCAAACTGGGGTCCTGGTTTCCCCGTAATCCATCCAACCTGCTTTCAATTGCCACAATCGAGGTTCAGGAAAAAGGCGGGCAGACTCAAATTAAAGCTGAATTTGAAATAAAAGTAACATTTAAAGATGAAAGCAATTTCACGAATGTTTTCTGGAATCAGGAAATAAAGGATTTTGAGATTGCGGTGTTAAAAGACCAGTATACACCTTTAAAAAATAAAAAATTGACCCAGAGAACTATTATTGCCAATCTCCAATCATTGGGTCCAGCAGTGCTTTATATTTTGCTATGGGGCATTTTGGCTGCTATATTGACAGCTATAGTCATTATCATTCCCGGAACAGATACATGGGATCCTTATCTGGTAGCTATAGCGGTTATGGCGTTAGCTGGAGCCGCTACGATTTTTTTAGTCAGGCTCTGGAAAAGAAGACGCCAAGACAGATCTAATAATAACCTTTTATAATATGCCCCAAGTCTACTGCCGCCTGGAAAAGCTTGTCCCTCACTTTTCCAGGATTAAACTTCCGGCTGCCGGAAATGTCCGTGTAATATTGCTTAACTTACATTACGCTTTTTATCAGTATAAGCTTTCGTGAATGATCATAACGCATCAACTTTTGTAAGGTAAACTGCCTTATCTCCGGGGACCTCAGCCAAATCTATTGCTGGAACAGGCACTTCCACCCTGTAATCCGGTAGAGAATCCGGAATAAATTCTTTCTGGACTATTGTTACCACATTGAGGACATTTTTCAGCCTCTTTTTTATGGAAAAAACCAAGACGCAGTTCATATTTGTTCCCACATTTTTGGCATTTGAATTCATAGACCGGCATAATAACCTCCCCTATTGTTCATATTTCAATTATATTTATATTTCACCCATGGTTAATTTCCGTTGTTTTTCTATCAGGGCAGTCTGTGTTTCTTTTAGTAGTTTAATAGCCTCATATATCCTCGGGTCAGCCAGCGCATAATATATAACCGCTCCTTCACGCCGTGTACACACCAGCCCATGCTCTCTCATTAAACTCAAATGCTTGGATACATTGGACTGCTGTAAGCCTAACCGCCTGGTTATTTCATTTACTGGAAGCTCACCTTTTGAAAGCTCGCTTATGATTAATAGACGGCTGGCATCAGCCAATGTTTTACAAAATTCGGCATGCAACCTGTAAATGGCAGCTCTTTCTTCAATATCCATGAATCCCTTATAACATTACTATATAATCATATATTCATATGGTAATACATCTTTTTATAGTTGTCAAGAAAAAAGAAAAATTTACCGCAAGGACCAAAACATGTGATTTTGAAGGTAGAATATATTGATTAAATTTTATAGGTTGAGGCTCTGCATGAACATTTTAAGGGAAGGAATATCTTCCTTTACTGTATGCCAAAGGATATTATGGTCAACCTCGAAATATCCGTGAATCATTTTCTCTAACATACCAGACATTTGAATCCAGGGTATGGCTGGATACTTATCACGGACTGCCCTGGGGACTTTCTTAGAGGCTTCTCCTATGACTTCTAGGCATCTGACTACCGCATATATGGTCTTTTTATCCTGATTGAAATTGTCGAAAGACATGTTACCAACAAAAAGTGAAATATCATTAAAAGAGTCAAGTATATCCTTAAGATAATCCCTGTATTCAATATTGTTCACAAGAAAGCGCCTCCTTAGGGATATATAATAGGGACTACTTTAAAAACGATACTGATCTGGCATCCAACTCTTATTAAACCGGATGTGAGTATTTTAATAAATAAAATACAGTCCCGGCGTCAAACCTGGTAAGTAAATCGTTACTAATACTATTATAACCTGAAATTATCCCTTCTAGAAATGAGTTTTTAGCTTTAATAACATAGACCATCAACAACCAGGTAATGATCCGGACTCCTGGATAATAAGAAACAATAAATGAAACAATGAAACCGGCTTTTACTAGCTGTAAAAAATTACATTAGTACACGGTTTACACACAACGGATGAATACTCAAAATTCCGGGGCAGAAAGATCCCAAGATATTCCGGCATTTTTACGCAGAAGTGATTTTTTATTGTCTGAGCTTATTGTAACTAAGTATGCGAAATAAGGGTTTCGCCCGATGATTTTTGTGTGTATTTTCTTAACTCGGGTTTTGGCCAGCTAAAACTGGTGGCGCTGGCTATTTTTCTTTCGTTGCAGTATTTACAGGTCATCTGGTAGGTGTGGATAATCCAATAATGAGCGCCGCTGGGACTCTTTGAACATTTCCATCTGTCTGAGGATAAGTACTCTTTATCACCGGATGCTTTCATTGAACTTTGTCCCATGAATACCTCCTTCTATTCGTATGTTTATTATTGAATTTGAGGGATGGTTTTCAGCAGGCAAGCGAGTAAACGTATATGACGGTTTAACTTTACACTCAAATGAATCTTTTTACAAACAGGGATTTTTTTATTGTGCCGGACTGGCGTCTAATTAAGGGTAAATTCGTCATCTGAACGTTGATGTGATGCAACAATATGACTGGTTAAGAATCTGAATATATCATTGCAAGGCGGAAGTGGTTGCATCAGCGCCCAGTATACTATAAAGTAAATGTATGATCCAAATAACCCCTGAACTAACACTGGATGAGAATGAAATCAGCCTTGAGTTCATACGTTCTTCAGGGCCGGGTGGTCAGAATGTAAATAAAGTGGCCACTGCTGTCCAGCTACGCTTTGATGTGGCAAATTCATCTTCTTTACCGGAAGAAGTACGCCAGCGTCTGATTTCTCTGGCTGGGAAACGTTTAACCGATTCAGGCGTACTGATAATAGATGCTGAAAGATACCGGACCCAAGGTGCTAACCGGCAGGATGCGATTAACCGGTTGAGCAGTTTAATACGGAAAGCCGCAGAAAAACCGTCTGTACGGCACAAAACCAGGCCGAAACTCGCTTCCAAAATGAAACGTCTGGAGGAAAAACGCCATCATTCTGCGATCAAGAATTGGCGGCGCTCAAAGCCAGAATTGATTGAATGAAGGATAACCAGCAGTAGTCAGGCTCAGTTTGGTTTCCTGAAGACAAGATGGATTACCACGGATTTTCTTCTTCGTATTTTCTTATTTTAGCTTCCAAAATGCCATCATCATCATCTTCACCCTCATCCTCATCATAGAATTTTGCGGGCACAGACACAGGATAGATCGAATAATCAGGTAGCTGTGGAGAGTAGTGCTTATTTTCCCAGCCGTGTACATAAGGTTCACCAGTCTTTTCAGGTTTCTTGATCCCTAAATTAAAACTCTCTACAGCATGTGATGGTATTAGACTTGATGTTGCCTGACTGTTTTTTATGGCGCGCTGGTATTCCAGGGCTATTTCATTTAATTGTTTAAGACGGTCATCCAAGGCGGCTATTTTTTCCATAATTAATGTTAATTGGGTTTGTATTAATGATGAGGTTTTTTGTAAGCTTTCAACCGGGATCCCTTTAGTAATCTGATCAATAACGTTCTCCAAATATTGTTCCGGTAATAAATCCGCGCCGGCCAGCTCAACCAGTTTCTGGTGAGTATTTCTCTGTATTCTGATATTGATATACTTGGCGCCTGTCCGCTCAAAATCATTCATCTCTTTCCACCTTATAACGGTACAAACTATTTTTAAATGCCATGCAAATAATAAAAAATAGGAAAGGCATCCCACTTTGCAGTATGATCATATAAATCCGAATCAGATAATCCCTCTCCGGCTCAGTGGGGACATGTTTCTTAACTTTTTTACTGTTTTTGGGATTATTTCCAGTACATATTTAATATCTTCACCGGTAGTCCATTTACCCATGGTAAGCCTAATAGATCCATAGGCCTCTTCAGGTTGCAATCCGATAGCCTGAAGTACGTGTGAAGAGGTCAGGCTGCTGGAGTTACAGGCGGACCGGGTAGATAGGCAGATACCTTCACGGTCAAGGGAAAGTACCAGGTTTTCTCCATCCAAACCAGCAATGCTGACATTGACGTTATTGGGCAATCTGGCTTCAGGGTGACCGTTAAGACGCACACCGCTGAGCGTGCTCAGGAGTCCTTCAATCAGGCGCCGGCGCAGATTTGTCAACCTGGCAGCTTCCTGGTCAATCTCTTTACCGACCAGTTCCAGAGCCTTACCAAGTCCCACGATCCCTGAAACATTTTCTGTTCCAGCTCTGCGGCCTTTCTCCTGCTCTCCACCATGAATAAGAGGTAATATCCGAGTACCTTTCCTCAGGTACAGAAAGCCAACTCCTTTGGGTCCATAAAATTTGTGAGCTGAGGCAGAGAGCAAATCCACTTTCAGATCGTTTACATTAACAGGAATATGGCCCAATGTCTGGACGGCATCAGTATGGAAGTATACACCGGCTTCTCTAGCCAGGTTTCCTATATCGCTGATAGGCTGGATGGTACCGATTTCATTATTGGCATGCATTATGGAAATGAGTATCGTTTGCCGGGTAATTGCCTTCTTAACCTGGTCAACAGAAACCATCCCGAACCTGTCCACCGGTAAATAGGTGATCTGGAGGTTTTTTTCTTCAAGGAATTTACAGGTTTCCAAAACAGCATGGTGTTCTATAGACGTGGTAATGATGTGATTACCCCTGGAACGGTTAGCTAAAACAATACCCTTGATGGCCATATTATCAGCTTCTGAACCGGAACTGGTAAAGATGATCTCTTCTTTTTGGGCTCCGATTAAAGAAGCCACTTTTGTACGTGCTTCTTCAATAGCTGTTCTAGCCTCCTGCCCGTAGGAGTAGACGCTGGAGGGGTTACCGAAGCTGTCTGACATATATTGAAGCATGGCGTTAACTACCTCAGGATGGGTAGGTGTTGTAGCTGCGTAATCCAGATATATTCGATGCATGCTAGGACCTCTTTTACTTACTGATGAATCGACCAAAATACATCATTACACTTAAATAAATAAAAAGCATACCTTTCTCTATTACCTGTAAAGGACAGGCACTCAGGTATGCTTTTTTAAGTGAACAGTAAACTTCCTGATAATTGTAATCGAAACTATGGCCAGATATAGAATACCTTTATTACCAGATTAAAACAGTACACATTCCTTACTGATAAAGGGTATTAATGTATGCCAAGTGTAACTTCTTATCCGGCACATTCATCCAGAAAGATTTTTTTCTGTCCTGAGCGCTTGGGGGCAGCGGCTTTAGCCAGATTGGCTTCCAGTTGCTTTATCTCGCCCTCCAGGACGGATAAAACAGCGCTGTTGGGATTGGCAGCGCGCTGCTGCTCAAGAGTCTGACGTTTAATATTAATGAGTTCAATCATTTCAGCTTCTGTCATGTTTTTCACCTCATAATTTTAGTCCAAGTGTTATTCCCCGGCGCATTTATCCAGGAGTACTTTCTTCAAATTAGCATCTTCAGTAGCCAGAGCATATTCCAGGTCTTTTATCTCCGTCTCCAGAATGTTCATTAAGGACTTGCTAACTCTGGGTCTACCTGCCCTGTATTCCTCCAGAGTATAACGTTTCTTAATAATATATTCCAAAAGTTCGGCTTCGATCATTTAATGCGTCCCTGGGTATTATTGTAGCATAACACTACAAGTTCCTGTCAATTTTGATGTGCTACCCAAAACCAGCGATTGGTTTTCATACATTTGAAAGGAATGACTTCTGGGGCATT
>CAYLRY010000058.1:0-13433 GCA_964386535.1 uncultured Dehalococcoidales bacterium
TATAGAATATCTGCTCCTTTTTCCAGGGCAATTGCTTCAAGTTGTTTTCTTAATTCCAGGTCTGGTGGAACCCTGGGTATCTGCCATCCTTCTAGGATTCCCCATAAATACTGTCCGCTACCGCCTACCAAAAAAGGAACATGGTTTCTATTAAAGATATTACGAATACACTTAAAAGCCTCACTCTGATATTGAGCCAGGCTGAAGTCTTCATCTGGATCGATCAAATCATACAGATGGTGAGGCACAACAGCCATTTCTGCTGTAGAAGGTTTAGCGGTGCCTATATCCATATACCGGTAGACCTGCCGGCTATCGGCATTAATAATTTCAGCATTAAACTTTTGAGCCATTTCCAGTGCAAATCTGCTTTTACCTGTACCGGTTGGGCCTACCCAGGCTACTAAAAGCTTTCTGGCTGATATATCGCTAATACAGATACCTCTACTTGCTGCGGATTTCTGCGGTCTTTTTTATTATACTTACGAACTCAGCGGCTTTAAGACTGGCGCCGCCAACCAGGCCCCCATCAATATCCGGCTGGCTTACAAATTCAGCAATATTACCGGCTGTCACACTTCCTCCGTATAATATACGCATATTCCTGGCTATTTCGGAGTTATACCTTTTTTCAATAATAGACCGGATCAGGCTGATGGTATCGTTAGCCTGCTTTCCGGTAGCCGCTTTTCCTGTTCCGATCGCCCAGACAGGTTCATATGCAATAGTCAGAGTATTGCCCTGGTTAACCCCATTTAATGAAGATTGCAATTGCTCGCTGACCACTTCCTTGGTTTTCCCTGTTTCATACTGGTTAAGGTTTTCTCCAACGCACAAAATAGGTTTTAGGTTATACTTCAAGGCTGCTAATATCTTTTTACTGATTATTTCACCAGTCTCATGAAAATACTGACGCCGTTCCGAGTGTCCAATAATTACGTATTCACAAATATCAGCCAGCATAACCGCCGATATTTCACCGGTAAAGGCGCCTTTTTCTTCAAAATATAAATTCTGAGCGCCCAGTTTTAGACTACTTCCCTGAATTACGCTGCGTATTGGTACTAATGAAATAAAGGGAGGACAAACCACCTTTTCCAGATTTGGTATAGCATCCAGTTCTGGCTTTATGTCCTGGACCAGCTTAACAGCCTCGCTGGTATTAGTATTCATTTTCCAATTACCGGCTATAAAAGGAATTCGCATCCATTACTCCTGACCATGGTATTATCTGAAATATACAGCCTCAGATAAAAATTATACCACTAAGCGTCTGGCTTTCCCAACCAGAAAGCTTTCCACTGACCAGGGTGAAATTAACCATCAATTAGGGTATACTGATTTATTGAAAATGGTAATAGATGCTGATTTATTAAAGTCCGTGAACTATTTTACAGGCCTGGAACCTGATGAACTGGAGTCTATCAAAAAGTACATGACAGAGAAAACAGTTGAAAAGGGAGTAGTTTTTCTCAGAGAAGGTGAATGGTCTGATTTTTTATATTTTCTTATCGGTGGACTGGTCAAAGTATATAAGACTTCAGCTAATGGTAAAGAGCAAATATTACACGTGGCGCCACCCGGAGAATCGCTAAATGACGTTTCCACTTTTGATGGCGGACCCAACCAGGCCAGCATGGTATCCATGACCCCTGTTACTTTATACGGTTTACGAAAAGATGATTTACTAAAGATTCTGCATGAACACCAGAGGATATATTTAAATATCCTGAAAGCTCTGGCATACAGGATACGAAGGGACTCCAATCTGGTAGGAGAACTCTCTTCCACTCAAGCTTTAGCCAGACTGGCCAAATTACTGTTGGGAAAGTACGCAGGAGAAGAACTCACTGTAGGATTATGGCTGACACAACAGGATATGGCCAATATGATCGGCACTTGCCGGGAAGTGGTAAATCGTTCTCTCAAAGTAATGGAGGAAAAGGGGGCAATTCGGTTGGGACGTCATAGGGTTATTGTTCTGAACAAATCCATCTTAGCTGAAATGGCAAAAGAGACAACAGAAACAATGCCCCAATATCTACAGCAAAAAGAACGCTAGAAGTCATATCAATTTTTGTTCACTGGTATATTGACATATAGATTACATTTTTCTATAATCTTACCATAACTAAATAATATAAAAGCTTTGAACAGGAATAGTAAGTTGCCAGCGAGGTTCAGAGAGCCGTGTTAGGTGTGAAACGGTACCTGCGTAGAAACTGAATGGACCTGGGAGCTGCCCGCCGAAAGTTTTACGATTAGGTTTTGCCGGAACAGGCCCCGTTAAAAAGCCTGGGGTATTTTTTCTGATGGGTTAAAATACCTTCTAAAAGATGGTCAGCATGATATTGTATTTGTTTATGCTGGCTAATTAGGGTGGTACCGCGAAATTAAATCTCTCGCCCCTTTTGAGGCGAGAGATTTTTTTAAAAGTTTTTTATGATTACTTATGACTGTTATTTAGCTGGAAGCCTTAAGTTCTCTCTTAGTTAAATGATTGATATAAAAAAATAAAAATTAGTGAGGAAATTATCATGGAAAGAGGAGTATACTTTCTCGATCAGAACCAGATGCCTACCAGTTGGTATAATGTTTTACCTGATTTGCCTTCAGCTTTACCCCCGTACATCAGCCCGGTAACCGGGAAGATAGTCACTCCGGATGAGCTATCCAGAATTTTTCCCATGTCTTTGATTATGCAGGAACTCAGCCCTGATCGATATATCGAAATTCCTGAGGAATTACAGGCTATTTACCGCACCTGGAGACCTACAGGACTACACCGGGCGTATCAATTGGAGAAGGCCCTGGATACCCCGGCCAAAATATTTTATAAGTACGAAGGCACCAGTCCGGCCGGGAGCCATAAACCTAACACGGCTATCGCTCAGGCCTATTACAATAAAAAAGAGGGTGTGAAAAGGCTGGCCACCGAAACCGGTGCAGGACAATGGGGAAGTGCACTGTCCTACAGTTGCGCTATGTTCGGCATAGAATTAAAGGTTTACATGGTAAAAGTAAGTTATAATCAGAAACCTTACCGTCGTATCATGATGGAAACCTGGGGCGCCAAATGTGTACCCAGTCCCAGTACAGATACCAAGGCAGGGCGGGACGCTCTGGCCAAGGATCCCCAGAGCGCCGGCAGCCTGGGTCTGGCCATCAGTGAAGCTGTAGAGGATGCAGTAACCCATGAAAATACACATTATTCTCTAGGCAGTGTTTTAAATCATGTTTTGCTGCATCAAACTATTGTTGGTGAAGAAGCCAAAAAGCAGATGGAGATGGCCGGTTACTATCCGGACATAGTAATTGGTTGTGTTGGCGGAGGCTCAAACTACGGCGGCATCGTTTTACCGTTCCTTAGAGATAAACTAAAAGGCAGCCGGCAGAATTTACGCTGTATAGCGGTTGAGCCGCAAGCCTGTCCGTCCTTAACCAAGGGTGTTTACGAATTTGACTATGGTGATGTTGCCGGAATGGCTCCCATAGCTAAAATGTATACCCTGGGTCATGACTTTATGCCAGCTCCGGTGCACGCCGGCGGTTTACGGTATCATGGAATGTCACCACTGATTAGCTATTTATATAACCAAAAAATCATTGAAGCTAAAGCGGTGTTCCAGATTCCCACCTTCCAGGCCGGTATCCAATTTGCCCGCACTGAAGGTATGCTGCCGGCTCCTGAAAGCTGCCATGCCATCAGGGTAGCTATTGATGAAGCCCTTGCCTGCAAAGAATCCGGTGTGTCAAAGACCATCCTTTTCAATCTGAGTGGTCACGGGCATTTTGATCTGTCCAGTTATGATGAATACCTTTCCGGGCGTTTACAGGATTATGAGTACCCTGAGGAGAAAGTTAAGGAAGCTCTTCGCACCTTACCCAAGGTAAATCTTACCTAGCTTAATACTGTTAGATTTTTAAAATATCCCCCTCTTCATCTGACGAGGGGGATATTTTTTATAAATTGTCCTGAGCGTAAACACGGCTTGTGTTATAATTTTATTATAAAGATAAATACAAGGAGAGGGGCCATGGCTTATGAAGAGTAAATTATTGATTTGCTTCTTGATTTTTTTGTCTATCGTAGTTATAACAGGGGGTTGTACTCTTCCTGGTTTAAAAATTGTTACCGGTTCATCTGAACCCAAAACTTCAATATCAGCCGAGCAACCATTACCTATAAATCCTACATTCAGTGTACCTTCCGTGACTTCTGCTGTGACAACTAATTCAATAGTTGATTTTTCACCCATAATATCTAAGGTAAGGCCTTCGGTGGTAGCAATTACCACCACTGTGGCAGGTTTGAGTATTTTTGGCGGTACTTTTACTCAGGAAGGAGCAGGATCAGGATGGTTTATTGATTCCAACAGCGGCCTGATCGTTACCAATTATCATGTTGTCAAAGGGGCTACAACTATTTCAGTTACACTGGAAGATGGTCGCAACTATTTAGCGGACACTGTCAGAGCTGATAGTGTTACTGATCTGGCGGTAATTAGAATAAATGCTCAGAATTTACCTGCCTCTCTTTCTGTAGGAGATTCATCTCAGTTGCGAGTAGGCAATATGGTAATTGCTATTGGTAATTCCCTGGGCGAAGGAATAAGCGCTTCCATGGGTATTGTCAGTGCGCTAGGTATGTCTGTTTCGACAGATCAAGGTGAAACGCTTTATGATCTTATTCAAACGGACGCAGCCATAAATCCCGGTAACAGTGGAGGGCCGCTGGTTAATCTAGCTGGAGAAGTAATTGGTATTAACAGTATAAAGGTGGCGCAAGTTGGAGTGGAAGGTATGGGCTATGCCATCAGTACACAACAGGCTATACCTATTATCAACAGCCTGATTACAGTAGGATATGTAACCCGCCCCTGGTTAGGAGTAGGTCTTTACACTGTTGACCAGACAGCTATACGGCAGTTAAGGTTATCGGTGAGCAAAGGCGTTCTGGTAACCCAGGTGGTTAACGGTGGTCCGGCAGGTCAGGCCGGAATTAGACAATATGATGTTATTACTAAAATTGACGGTAAGGACGTATCTAACCGGGATGAATTGATAAAACTAATACGTAGCTACCAGGTAGGCCAGACCGTGGAAGTCACTTATTGGAGAAGCAATAACGAAAACAAAACTTCAATTGTTTTAAGTGAGTCTCCTCGTTCTTAGATAAGAAAACCTGCTCCTGTTGAAATAGCAGGAGCAGGTTGAAGAAACTAATCTTTTTTGACACTTAGTTTGATAGCATGGCCGCTGAGCTTAACATTTTCCGAATAAGCCCCCGGATCAGGATTCTCTGATAATAGGCGGTGTGAAAGAGTTTCCTGTTTAATATAATCGGAAAAATCATGCATCACCCTGGTAATATAATCGTCTCCCTCGTAATAGGTCAATATGTAATCCGCAATATCGAAACCGGCTGACTTACGCATGGTCTGTAAACGATGAACTATTTCACGTGCCATGCCCTCTCCGATCAATTCATCAGTCATCCTGGTATAGACCGCTACGGTTAGATCACCCTCGGAAATGCTGGCATAATCATTTTTATCCAGCAAATCTGCGTTATCCACGAATTCCAGATTTTTAACATTTAGTTCTTCCAGTACCTGGAGCTTTAGATGTTCCAGTCCTTCGCGCTCTGTCCTTGATTTTAAAGCTACTACAACCTTTGCCAGCGGCTGGCGCACCTTTATACCGGCGTTACTTCTGACCGCCCGGCCCAGGCTGCATACTTTACTGGCTAACCGGGTAGATGTTGAGAGGGCTTTGTCAACTTTAGAAAGGTCCGCCACGGGGAAATCAGTCAAATGAACACTTTCTACAGCTTCGGGAAAGGCTTGACGTACCAGGTTTTGATAAAGCTCCTCTGCCAGAAACGGCATAAAAGGCGCCAGCAGCTTTGCCAGAGTAACCAGGCAGGTATAAAGGGTGTTATAAGCCGATAATTTATCTATATCATTTTCGCTCTTCCAGAATCTTCTACGGCTTCTTCTGACATACCAGTTCGAAAGGTCGTCTACAAAACTTTCGATTTTCCTTCCAGCATCTGTCGGATTGTAATGATCCAGGTCATTATCAACATCCGATACCAATTGATTCAGCTCTGATATAATCCAGCGATCCAGTTCTGCTTTGGATGATTCTTCCGTTTGCGACCGGGGGATATAATTATCTATATTGGCATACATCACAAAAAAGGAATACACATTCCAAAGAATCAATTGAAAACGGCGGGTGATCTCTGCTACTGCATCGTCAGAAAACCTTTTCACATTTCCCGGAGGTCCAGAAGTTAAGCAGTACCAGCGTAAAGCGTCCGAACCATATTTATTGATTATGGTCCATGGTTCTACCACGTTACCCCGGCTTTTGCTCATCTTTTCACCGGTAGCATCCAGAATATGCCCCAGGCAAATGACATTATTAAAAGCAGGTTTCTTAAATAAAAGAGTGGAAAGAGCATGCAGGCTATAAAACCAGCCACGGGTCTGATCAACGGCTTCACAGATATAATCGGCCGGAAAACGATTATCTTCCATCATAGTGCGACTGCCTGGATCGAATGGATAATGGTACTGTGCGATCGGCATATCACCGGAATCCAGCCAGCAATCGATCACTTCCGGTACTCGCTGCATTTGACCCTGGCAGGAAGAACAGGTCAATTTGATTTCATCAACATTTGGCCTGTGCAATCCCAGTTGATTGTTTTCCACGATTGCAGGATCTATTCCAGATTTCTGGCATAATTCGCCGATACTGCCGATGCATTCCTGTTTCCCGCAGGTTTCACATCGCCAGATCGGTAAAGGAGTTCCCCAGTATCTTTCCCGGGAAAAGGCCCAATCTACGTTATTTTCCAGCCAGTCCCCGAAACGGCCCTTTTTAATGTGTTCAGGATACCAGTTAATGTTCTCGTTATTGGCTATCAACTCGTTTTTAACAGCAGTGGTTCTTATATACCAGGTCTGCTTGGCATAATAAAGAAGCGGAGTACTACAACGCCAGCAAAACGGGTAGGTGTGGCGTACGGTTTCGCTTTTATACATTAATCCACGGGACGTTAAGTCGGCTATTATTTCTTTATCGGCGTTTTTTACAAATTTACCAGCAAAGGAATAAGTGCCGGTTATTTTGCCCTGCAAATCAACCTGTTGTACAAAATCCAGGTCTTTTTCCAACCCTGCCTCAAAATCTACCTCGCCAAAAGCCGGGGCTACATGAACAATCCCGGTACCTTCTTCCATAGTCACAAAATCCGTGTTGATAACACGGTAAAAAAGGTTTTCGTCAATAGGTTGGCTCTTGAAAACCTTCCGCTCACCGCCATCAGGGCTAATAACAGCTTCGGGTCTCTTCCTTTCAACGCCGTATTTATGCGGATTAAAAAGCGGTTCATATGTTATGTCAACTAAATCACTGCCTTTTAGAGTAGCCACAGTCTCATAAGCTTTGCTCGCAGTACGCTCTTGGAGTTTCTCTGCCAAAATCAGGTAATCATTTCCTGTATCCATTATGATATAATTCGATCCAGCAGCTACTGCCAGGGCTGTATTTCCCGGCAGGGTCCAGGGAGTGGTTGTCCATGCCAGCAGAAAGACCGGTTTTTGGGCCATGAGTGAGGATATAACAGCATTACCAGTTTTCAATACCTTGAATTTAACGTATACTGACGGATCTTCTGTATTCTCTTCATATCCCTGGGCTACTTCATGTGAACTTAATGAAGTGCCGCAACGCGGACAATGAGGCGTTACCCGGTATCCCTGGTAGATTAACTCCCTATCCCAGAGTTGCTTAATTGTCCACCATACTGTTTCCATATAGGCGTTATCCATGGTTACATACGGGTGCTCCAAATCCACCCAGTACCCTATACGCTCCGTCATTGCGTCCCAGTTCTTGAGATAGCCTGCCACACTTTCTTTGCATTTTTGATTAAATTTACCAATACCGTATTCTTCAATCTGAGTTTTACTGGAAAGGCCTAATTTTTTTTCTACCTCCAGCTCCACCGGCAGTCCATGGGTATCCCAGCCAGCTATTCGCGGTGCATAATAACCCTTCATGACTTTATATCTGGGTATTACATCTTTGAATACACGAGCCAGAACATGATGAATGCCGGGATTTCCATTAGCTGTCGGAGGGCCTTCATATAAAGTAAATCTACGTTTACCCAGCCGTGCATCCAGACTCTTTTGAAATATAGCTCTTTCTTTCCAAAAAGGTAAAAGACTTTCCTCTAACTTTGGGAAGTTAACTTTACTGGTTACCGGTTTAAACATTTTTTCCCTTCCTAATAAAAAATCCCGTCCTGAGGGACGGGAATAAACAGTCCGCGGTACCACCCTAATTCCTCTGTTATAGGCAGAAGCGCTCAAAAAGACACTCTTTTATGTCCTCGTCAAGATAACGGCAGACGGCTCCGGTCAAGCTTAATCAGTATTAAAACTTTTCGGTTGACAGCTCAGGAGTGATATTCAGAGGGGCAATCATCTCTGCTTTCACTGTCCCAGATTCGCTGGCTGATTACCAATACTCTTACTCTTCTCCCTCAAAGCTTTTACATTTTTAAAAAAACAGGTTTACTTACTATTTTTTGGTAAAACCACCACTTTACGTGATTCTCCTTCACCTGTACTCTCGGTGATAACATCTGGATCGTTAGCTAAAGTCAGGTGAATAATCCGTCTCTCAAAGGGTAACATAGGCTCCAGTTTTAAAGAAGACTTTTTTGCTTTAACCTGCTGAGACACATTTAAAGCCAAAGTACGCAGGTCTTCATAACGGCGCTGCTTATAATTTTCCACATCAATAATTATAGGAGATTTGGATTTGGCTTTCCTGGAAAAAATCAAACGGACCAGATATTGTAAAGCATCCAGGGTTTGCCCTCTTCTTCCAATCAAAATACCCAAATCGCTACCGCTAATGTTTAAAATAATTGAATTGGATTCTCCTTCTTCGGAAATTGGGAACGAATGATCTTGAATTTCTATCTTGGCTTTAACACCCAATTTGCTCAGGAGATTGTCTAAAATGTCAGCGGCTATTTGGGCTGTTTTATCATCTCCGTTATCGGGTTTTTCAATCTGACGAACGCTGATACGTGCATCTTCAGAACCTATTCCTAATATTCCGCTTCTACCTTCATTGATTACTGTTATTTCAATCTCTTCCAAACCAACGTTTAATTGCGCTAGAGCCTTTTTGGTCGCTTCCTCCACTGTCTTCGCGCATATCTCCAGATTTTCCATTGTTTAGTCCTTCTTTATGTGTAGAATCCTCGATGTTTTTAGGCGTTTCTTTCTTTGGTGTGGATTCTAAAGCTAAACGTTTCTTTAACTTCTGATCTCTTCCGGATCCTCCACCAGGGGATGAGGAAGATTTGCCGAACTTAAAATTCAAACCGCCCCACCCGGTTACATAATATTGAACAACGATTGAGAATATGTTTGATACCACCCAGTATAGCGCCAGCCCGCTGGGAAAGGATAAACTGAAAAAGGTGAACATGATAGGCATCATCCAAAGCATCATCTGAGTTTGCTGCGCCTGGCGTGGGTCCTGTACAGTAGGCGTTACCATTTTTTGCTGGATCCACATGGTAACTCCCACGAGTATTGCGATAATGGCATTTGGATTAGCCAGGTTAAGCCCCAGGAAATAATTATTCAAAGGTAATTCGGCTAGTGGGGCCGCCCAGGAATAAAAATAGCGTGATAAATTTAAAAGCGCTTCAGGGTTAACCGCCAGAGATAGAATGATGGCCTGATAAAGCGCGATCCAGATGGGAAATTGGATTATCATGGGAACAGCGCAGCCGATAGGGTTGATACCTGATTCTTTATACAACTGCATCTGCTCTTGGGCCAGCTTTTGCTTATCCTTGGCATACTTTTTTTGCAATTCTAAAAGTTTGGGCTGCAAGCTGGACATGGCCTTGGTAGAATGGAGCTGTTTTAAGGTCAAAGGTAATAAAACAAAGCGCACAATCAGGGTCAATGCAATAATGGTCAGTCCGAAATTGTTAAACAGCACATGAGAGATTGCCAGCAGGACATTGATCATCGGCTGCAATATAATGATATCCCAAGCGCCAAGATTCAATTTATTTTACCTCATTCTTACAAAGTAGCAGCAGTAATTTAATATCCTACTGCTTATTTTATTGTTATTTTTATTGCGATTTCAAAGATATTGTTGCTGATAATACATTATTTTTTACATTTACCGAATATATGTTATTATCCGAGGCATTGATATAGACCATATCATTAATGGCAGCCAGTGGGGAAGTAACTTCAACACCAGATGGTAAAGCAGCTACCTGCTTTTTGTTATCGGTTTTACTAAAATTAGCTGGGGTAGTATCCAGAGCCCAGATTTTAGCATCTTCAGTAGCTACTATTACTTGATTGTTGGCAATCACGGGCCAGGAAGCAACCTGTCCGCCAATATCATAAGTAACCACATTGCGCCCTTCTTCACTCAGACCATAGACTTTGTTATCCAGGCAGGGAGCATAAATTATGCCATTCTTGATTACGGGTTTAGCCCAGAACCAGTTATTCCCGGTAAACCGCCATTTCTCTTTGCCGTCAGCCGCATTGATGGCATAAAAATTACGATCAAGGGATCCTATGTAAACAGTTCCGTTTTGTATAACTGCCGGGGCGACATTGGTAGAACCGGTATTAAATCTCCACTTCTCAGTTCCAGTAGCAGCATCAATAGCGAATACTGTTTTGTTAAATGAGCCGATAATAAGCAAATTATTATCTATAACCGGTGTGGCCCATATTTCACCACCGGTATTGAATTTCCATTTTTCTGCTCCGGTAGCTATATCAAGAGCATAGACATAGCCATCAGTACATCCGAAATATAACAGGTTACCGGAAATAACCACGGCACTGATAATGGGCTTCAAATAACCTTCAATGGGATATATCCACCTTTGTTCTAACGTAGCTGCGGTGTAAGCGTAAATTTTTCCATTGTAGCCGGCTATGAAAGCCAGTTTACCTAGTACCGGTACTTCAGCCAAAGCCGGAGTTCCGTAAATAGCTACTGCTGTTACACTACCTCCGCAGGCAGAGCCGCCAAAACAGGAGTAACCGCCTGTGCTGGCTACTTTAATAGGATCAGCACGATCCACTACAATATTTTTATTTGAGTCAACAGCAATCAATCGCCCTTCTTTGGATCCTGTATACATGAGCCCGTCATCAGACACAGCGATGCCTGACCACCCTATGGCTGACATACCCCTGACGCAGCCGGTAAAAAGTATGGAACAAACAATAACGAGCGCCAATAAAATTGATACCAGGGCTATTGCTTTTTTATTCCGTTTTAAATTCAACTAAAAATTACCCCCAGTTTTTATGTTATGGTACCGGGTCATAACCACCTTCATGAAAAGGATGGCAGCGCGCTATTCGTTTTACGCCCATCCAGATTCCTTTCCAGAGCCCAAATTTGCTGATCGCCTCGAACGTATATTGAGAACAGGTAGGTGTATAACGGCATTGCGGCGGTAATATCTGAGATATTGTCGCCTGATAAAATCTTATCATTCCCAGTGCTGTTTTTTTCACCTTAATTCGCTAATAAATGAGCCCTGTTTAAAAGACTGTTCAATGACCTGTTTAGCAGATAAAAATTACTATCTGCCGCTGGATTACGCGCAATTACAACAATATCCCAACCTGGACTCAGAGGCTCGGACCTGATAATTGAACGGATCCTCCGCTTTATCCTATTGCGGATAACAGCTTTACCCACATGTTTACTAACAGAAATGCCAAAACGGGAAAAACCTAAATTATTTGGATACGCTTTTAATACCAAAAGACGGTCTGCCTGAGTGCAACCGCTTTTGTATACCAGGGTAAACTGTTCAGGTTTGGTGAGGTATTCCTCCCCCTTCATAAATTGACTCTATAAGAAGGCCAAACTAGACTACAGTTAATCTTTTACGTCCTCTAAGCCGTCTGGCTTTTAAAACATCCTGTCCACCGCGAGTACTCATTCTCTTTAAAAAACCATGCTCTCTCTTGCGTGGAATTTTTTTAGGTTGCCATGTCCTTTTTGTAGCCACTGTTATCCCTTACTTTCGTTATTTAATAAATTAAAATCTTATTCCTACGCCGCCGGTCCTGTTGATATGTCCGGGAACATAAGGAATTAATGCCAAATGCCGGGCCCTTTTTATTGCCACAGCTAAAGCCCTCTGATGCTTTGCACAGGTACCTGTTTTCCGCCGCGGGTCAATCTTTCCCCGGTCTGAAATATACTGACGCATCTTTAAAGCATCTTTATAATCAATGGTATTAATTTTTTCACTGCAGAAGGCGCATACTTTTCGCTTGGGTACGTATTTGGATCCTTCCCATTTTCTCTTTGGTCTTGCCATTTTGGTATCATTCACGATAATCTAACTCCCTAACTGATTGATATTATTTTTCAATTAAATGTCCTAAATAATTAAAAAGGTATGTCCTGTGGTTCTATATCACCGGTGTCACTCTCAGCAAACTTGTCCTCAACCATGGGAGCAGAGGCTTTTCTATCCAAAAAAATCACTCTTTCTGCAGTAATCTCCACACGCGAACGTTTCACGCCATCCTGTCCTTCCCATGTACGGTTGTGCAATCTACCTTCAACATATACCTTCTGACCCTTAGTAAGGTATTGATTGCAGGTTTCAGCCAGACGAGTCCAAGTGACAATTGTAAACCATTCGGTTTCTTCTTTCCGTTCACCGTCAGGTGTATTATAAACCCGGTTAGTAGCTACGTTGAAAGTAGTTACAGGGTTCCCAGCAGAAGTAAAACGCATCTCTGGGTCGCCCCCCAGATTGCCAATGATCATGGCTTTATTCAGACTGCTACTGCCACCAGATCTCATATTATCCCTTTTGGGCTGCTGATTAACCATAGGTATAAAACCCCCTGTTAATCAATTTTTATGAGTAAATAACGGATTATCTTCTCGGAAATCTTAAGGTTGGTTTCCAGTTCCTTATTGGCAGAAGGATCAAGTTTGAACTTAATCAACACATAATTGCCTTCCATAAGATGCTTAATGGGATAGGCTAGTTTCTTCCTTCCCCACCTGGTGGTCTCGATGATAGTACCACCTTTTCCTGTAATAAACTGGGAGATGTTATTGATTACAGTATCGAGTCCATCATCGGCAACTTCTGGATGAACGATAAAAACCAGTTCATAATCAAACCCTGTTTGCACCGCCGTTGTAGTTTCGTCTTTTGTTACCATTAATTTTTACTTTCCCTAATTTCTATTTCTATAGGCTCACCGCACAATAGACGCATTTTATTATAACACACCACCTGGTAAATGCAATAATAATCATTCGAATACTTCTTCATTATCACATCTTAGCTTTATCAT
>CAYLRY010000059.1:0-13101 GCA_964386535.1 uncultured Dehalococcoidales bacterium
TTGACATTCATTATCGATAGAGATATACTCTGAAACAAAATATTCTTATCCCCTGGTTTAATTCTTCAATTTTACTTTTTTTCACAGGATTAGCTTTTATTATGTATTGATACCGGTTTAGTTTAATTACAAAATAATTTTACAGGAGCGAATGAAATGACGTCTGGAAAAATTGGGAGATTCATTGTAGACACACATGTACATTCTCAAAGGCATGCAGCAGGAGCTGCACTCAAGGGATCCAAGGATTACAGTGTTCTGGGTAAGGTGATGGGAGAAATGGAAGCCTATGATAATTCACCGCGGCTGCTATACGATATGGAATGCTATGGTGTGGATATGTGTGTATTAGAACCGGCCTTTGGTATGACTAATGAGACTAATCTGGCGCAGATGAAAAAATATCCTGATAAATTTGTCTGTAACTGCCAGGCTTTAAAAACCCGAGATAAGATACGCAGGGGTGAAATTCCTCCTGAAAAAGCCATGGATGCTTCCTGTGAAGAACTGGAAGAGTTGCTTAAAACAGGCAATTTTGTGGGTATCGGCGAAGGTATTCCCATGCGTCCCCTACAGACTAAAGACGGCTATCCGGTATATCCTGATCAGGGTTCAACGATCAGAGATATGATGAAGGTAATGGATGTTTGCCGGAAATACAAAGTGCCTTTCAGATATCATACTGGAGCGCCAGGCGGTTATGCTGTACCCTATCATCCCGGAGCTACTTATAATCCTCTCTGGGCTCATACCCTGGCTGTTGCCTATCCGGATGTACCCATTATCCTGGAACATGCAGGTATAGAGGGCGGCTGGTGGGAATTTTTCTACGATCAGGCGCTTCACGTAGCGGCAGGTCATAAAAATATCTTTCTGGAGTGTGGTCGTTTTTGGACTGAATTGTATTACCGGGCTTTGACTGATCCCAGCGTTGGCCCTGAAAAGCTGATCTTCGGCACTGACTGGGGAGCCAGTTTACCTCTCTATTCTAATATCGGACGGAAACCCGCTGTCTATACACGTCAGGATGTTAAGACCGGCATTATCCGGCATCAACCGGATATCTGGGGCTGGAGTTTGAGACAACTGGCTGCTCTGGATATTTCTCAGGATGATTTGAACCTTATCCTGGGTGGAAACGCGGTACGTCTATATAATCTGAGAACACCTGGCGGTCTGACCCGTATGTTTAAATTTGTGGATTAAACATTGACCATTATTGCAGCTAAATTCTACGCCTTAAAAGAATATGAGCGCAAAAAGCTGAAAGCTAAAAAGGAGAACAATATGAAACTCGGAAGATTCATTGTAGATACTCACGTACATTCACAGAGGCATGCCGCCGGAGCAGCGCTTAAAGGTTCAAAGGAATGGGGTGATCTTAGTCTGACTATGGGGCATTTACAAGCATACGATAATTCACCTCGCCTGCTCTATGATATGGCTTGTTATGGTATAGATATGTGTGTCTTGTTACCCGCTTTCGGGATGACCAACGAGATCAATGTAGAGCAAACAAAAAAATATCCTGACAAGTTTGTAGCTTGTTGTCAGGCTAAAACATTAAGAGATAAAGCTATGGCCGGTGAGGTCCACTGGACTATGGATGCGGCCTGTGAAGAGCTTGAAAGCCTTTTGAAAACCGGCAATTTTGTGGGTACCGGCGAAGGTATGCCCATGCCGCCGGATAATCCCAAGGATAAGGGTTACGAGGACAGGGATGAACAGCAGATCATCAGGGATATGATGAAGGTGATGGACCTGGGAAGAAAATACAAGGTTCCCATAAGGTATCATACCGGTACACCGGGCGGCTATGCCATTGCTTATCACGGTTTCCCTGCTACGTATAATCCTCTCTGGGCGCATACCCTGGCTGTAGCTTATCCAGATGTTCCCATTATTCTTGAACATGCGGGAATCGAAGGAGGTTGGTGGGAATATTTCTACGAAGCCTGTTTGCATGTGGCGGCAGGCCATAAAAACGTTTATCTGGAGTGTGGACGGTATTGGACTGATTTATACTATAAAGCCCTGACTGATCCCAGTGTAGGAGCGGAGAAGCTAATCTGGGGTACAGACTGGGGAGCCAGTCTGCCGTTATATTCTAATGTGCAAAGAAAACCAGCGGTCTATACCCGGCAGGATACCAAGACTGGCATAATTCGTCATCAACCGGATATCTGGGGTTGGAGCCTGAGACAACTTGCCAGGCTGGATATCTCCCAGGATGATCTTAACTTGATTTTGGGGGGTAATGTGATCCGCCTGTATAATTTAAGAACCCCCGGCGGTTTGACACGCATGTTTAAGTTTGTAGATTAAAAGAACCGGCTATTACATGTAACGTTCTTTTGGGGATCGTGATTGTTGGAAAAACTATCAAAGATCCCCAATCATTATTTCCTCACGGCATTGCTTTTAATATGGCACTGACTGTTTTTCTTGCATTATGTCCATGGTTCTAGGTATAATTATTTGAATGTTCTATTTGGGAGGGACATATGGAAATCAATGTGTCCCAGCAGTTAAAAGCTCATATTGGTGATTTACGTGAATATGAGGTGAATAATGTAGCTGACATCCTGGGAACAGGTGTCAGCGTTTTAATAAACGGGGAGGTAAAATTAACCAGAACTAACCGGGGCATATTAGTCAACGGTACCATGCATACAAAGCTGCATATTGAATGCAGCCGGTGTTTAAAAATCTTTGATTTTCCATTGGATTTTAAAATTGAGGAAGAATTTTTCCCGGTTATTGACGTTAATAGCGGCATTTCAGTTGAGATACCTGATGAGCCGGGTAGCTTTACTATTGATGAACACCATATACTTGACTTGAGAGAGGCTATACGTCAAAATGCGTTACTGGCAATTCCAATGAAACCCCTATGTCGAGAAGAATGTGCGGGATTATGCACTCATTGTGGAAAGGATCTAAATGAGGGTCCATGTCAATGTGAAAAAGGCTTGATAGACCAGCGCTGGTCTAAACTGGTTACAATTACAAAAACGGTTAAAAATGTTAAAAAATTAAATAAGTAAATGGAGTAAAAAGATGGCGCCCTTAACGAAGAGAAAATATGCTAAATCACGTCAAAGAGAAAGACGCGGCCATATGAAGATCCCCGTACCGGCGATGAATGAATGTCCCCAGTGCCATGCTGCAAAATTATCACATCATGTGTGCCCTTCCTGCGGGTATTACAGCGGCAGAGAAGCGGTTAAGGTTGAAACACCTAAGAAAAAAACTACCTAACCCTCAATCATTGAATTGAGTATCTATAAACGGCTGAACTGGTTTCAGCCGTTTATAATGTAAGCCGGAAGGGAGGAATCGAGCCTGAGATGGAAAAAATAGCTTATGTATTCCCGGGTCAGGGTTCTCAAAAAGTAGGCATGGGTCGTGATCTTTATGATAAATTTGAAAGCGTTAAAGCCGTCTTTCAAGAGGCGGACCGAGTTCTGAACTTCCCGCTTTCCAAAATTTGTTTTGAAGGACCTGAAGACGAGTTGCGCCAGACTATCAATGCACAGCCTGCTCTCGTCACCATGAGCATCGCCTGCCTGAGGGCAGCACAATCAATATCAGGCTCAGAGTCTGCGGTTAAACCGGTCTTGTTAGCCGGGCACAGCCTGGGAGAATATACCGCTTTGATAGTGGGTGGTGTGTTGGATTTCCCCAACACAGTTTATCTGGCACGGGAGAGAGGGCGTTTAATGCAGGAGGCAGGCTTAAAAGTACCGGGCAGTATGGCCGCCATTCTGGGCCTGGATGAAACTGCTTTGGTTGACATTTGCAAAGAGACGGGCACCTGGTTAGCCAATATCAATTGTCCCGGACAGATCGTGATTAGCGGGGTTACGACCGGAGTTGAGAGGGCCGTAACCATAGCCAGATCCAGAGGAGCTGCCAGGGCTATGATGTTGCAGGTAAGCGGTGCTTTTCATACACCCTTAATGCAATCAGCAGTGGATGGTATGGCGCCTATCATCTCCCAACTACCGTTCAAAGACGCAGTTGTACCGATTATTGCTAACACTTCAGCTAAACCTTTAACCAGCGCAGAAGAGATAAAAACCGAACTGCTTCAACAACTTTGCCATAGCGTGCAATGGCAGCAGTCGGTAGAAAATATGATTAAATCAGGTGTGACCACTTTTATTGAAATTGGTGCCGGTAAGGTTTTAGCAGGACTGATTAAGCGTATCGATAAAGGTATCAGGATCTTAAATATTGGGGAAGCTGATGAGTTAAACAACATCGCTGGATAAATTGGAATTTGCTGGAGGATTATATGGATTTAGCGGATAAAGTAGCCCTGGTTACCGGAAGCGGGCGCGGAATTGGTAAAGCTATAGCTGAAAAGCTGGCGGAATGCGGCGCCACGGTTATCATCAATGATATAGAAGAGGAGTCTTCTGCTGCAGCTAAGGCCATTTCATCTGCCGGTAAAAAAGCTTCATTTATTAAAGCTAATGTCAGTATTGCCGGTGAAGTTAATCAGCTCATAGACCAGATTGCTGCTGTTTATGGCAGGATAGACATTTTGGTGAACAACGCTGGCATTACCCGCGACGCACTGGCGCTGAGAATGTCCGATGAAGACTGGGATTCAGTAATGAGCGTAAACTTAAAAAGTGTTTTTCTGTGCACACGGGCTGCCTTAAAGTATATGATAAAACAGCGGTGGGGAAGGATAATTAATATCAGTAGTATCTCTGGTATTGTTGGTAATGTGGGCCAGGTGAATTACTGTGCAGCCAAGGCGGGTATAATAGGTATCACCAGGACCGTATCAAAAGAAATGGCTTCCCGTCATATTACCGTAAATGCAGTAGCTCCGGGTTTTATCGAAACGGATATGACACACAAGATCCCTGATAAAATTAAAGAAGAATTCGCCAAACGTATACCTGCCGGTTATATTGGTACTCCTGGTGATGTGGCAGAGGCTGTAGCTTTTTTAGCCTCGGATGGAGCCAGGTATATTACCGGACAGGTCTTATGTGTTGATGGAGGTATGGTGTCTGCCTGGTAAGCTGACTCGAAGAAGACGCCGGTGAATGATGTCTTAAATTCGGTTGAAAAAATGACTGAATCGTTATGCTAATCCTTACTTTAACCTTCTCAGTCTTCCAAAACTCTGGCTTATCAGAAAAGACATCTTAATAGATGGACTAAAAAAGATGAAGATAGCGGAAGACAATGATATAATGTGTAGTCAGGTGAAAAAAGTATGAAAGGTGCACGCCATAAAGCCCGGGAAGTAGCCCTTCAGGTACTTTATGAAATTGATTCGGTTGGTCATAATGCTGAGGATGCCATGAGCCGTATTTTATCCAGAATTGAAGTTTCTGAGGATGTAGCTGTTTTTGCTCATGATCTGATAATCGGCGCTATATCTAATAGGGAACAATTAGATCAAAATATCCGGGAATTTGCTCCTGCCTGGCCTTTGGAGCAAATATCCATTATCGATAGAAATATTTTAAGATTGGCCATTTTTGAGATCTTACACGATAAAAAAATTCCGGTAAAAGTTGCAATCAATGAGGCTGTTGAGCTGGCCAAAACCTTTGGAAGTAATAATTCATCCAGATTTGTAAATGGGGTTTTAGGTTCAGTAAGTAACCTGGTGTCTAACAAAAAACCATAAGAGAGGTATTTTAATAATGGCTACAATTTTCGAGCAATTGAAAAAGATAATAGTAGACCAGCTTGGAGTAGAAGAATCCGAAGTAACACCAACTGCCAAATTTGCTGATGATTTGGGTGCCGATTCGCTGGATCTGGTAGAGTTGATAATGGCTATTGAGGAACATTTCAGCACTCCTGCTTTAAAAGTTGAGATCCCTGATACTGACGCTGAAAAAATAATTACTGTACAGGATGCGGTGGATTATATTAAAAAGTTAGGCGTTGTAGACGCCTGATATGCAGGTTTAAGTATACCCTAAGCAGTCATCTCAGGAAGGGAGATGTCTGATAAAATGTTGATTGTCTATATTGATGAGCTGAATTGTTTTTTTTCAGCCAGTCCAACCCCTTCTGGGTATCGCTGGCTACCTTAGCTTTTTCACATTGCCTGATACGGAATTTAAAGCGCCAGTAAGTAAATTCTTTCATCTGGGTCAGATTACTGTTAGCATGATGATGAATATGTTTCTCTTTGCGGAATTTCTTTAGTAAAGTTAACTCTGCCTCACCATATACCCGGATAAATATGTCATCCTCTTCATCGCGCCTGTAAGATAAACCGTTGGCACGCCGTTCTTTGCGTACTTCTTCCCGAACTGCCTGTAGAAGGGATTCCTCAACTGTAATGCCGTAAAAATAGTTTAAAAACTGATGATACTTAACAGGTCCTAAGTAATTTTTAAATTCATCTGTATTGAGTTCAAGTGGAGCCTGACCTCTAAATAAGAGAGCAGATTTCTCATTTTCTGGAATTTCGCCATCGGCAGTTGCACAAATACGTTCGGCCAGCAGCAGCCAGTCAAAAGCTTCACCAGCAATCAGATACTGATAATTTTGTCCATCTACAGTTTCAGAGGCATCCGTCCATAACCGGATTGCTTCCAACAAAGATATGTACCAGTGCTTTCCGTTACTAAGACCTTCATGGAAGCATCGTATAGCTGCTTCAGCGTTACTAACTGGAGGTGAATGGTTGCCTGGCTCCTCACGAGATATTGTTTCCATATTAATCATTTTAACTAAAGGTTTAAACAGGAATCAACTGCCAAAATTCGCCATCGAATAGTCTTAAGTAAGCACGAAATTGTAGATGATCACGGTGAGGCTCTGACCATTTAACGCAAATATCTCTTGTCAGCCTTCAACAATCTAAACTGGTTAAAACTACTGGTATATAGAAGATTAGTGAATGAAAAATAGGGGTGTGTTTCCAGCTTGAGTCAGACTAATAGCGTACAAAGGCTGCCGGCATAAACTATTTTGCGTTCAAAAAAGCCATGAGTTTATCCAGCGGCAGAGTGTTTATGATATCACTGGACTGGCACCAACCACGCCTGGCAGTCCCAATACCGTAACTGATAAAGTCCAGGTGTTCTGGACGGTGGGAATCAGTGTTGATAACCAGCTTGATACCCTTATTACGAGCCTGAAAAATATGAATATCGTTAAGATCAAGACGGGCGGGCATTGAATTGATTTCCAAAACGATCTCGTTCTCCAGTGCTGCCCGTAAAACTTGTTCCATGTTTAATGCTACAGGCTCCCTTTCACCTAGGAGGCGTGCAGTTGGGTGGCAGAGAACATGTACGTACTTATTCTCCATAGCTCTTGTAATCCTTCTGGTCATCTGTTCCTCGCTCTGGCTCATAGCTGAATGGACAGAGGCCAGCACGATATCCAACTCAGCCAGCAATTCATCAGGCATATCCAGGCTCCCATCTGCGAGTATGTCCACTTCTATTCCTGTTAAGATACGGAAATCGGTAAGCGTTTGGTTTAAACGTTTAATATCTTGAATTTGCTTTTGTAGACGGTCAGGCTTGAGTCCCCTGGCAATTCCCAGACCTCCAGAATGGTCTGTGATGCCAATATATTGGTAACCCCGTTCTCTGGCAGCCAGTACCATCTCCTCAAGGGTAGCTCCGCCATCACTCCAGTTTGTATGCACGTGGAGGTCTCCTTTGACATCCTTTGCTTCCACCAGTTGGGGTAACGCCCCTTTTTCCGCCAGCTCTATCTCACGGGTGCCTTCACGTATCTCTGGAGGAATGTAATCCAATCCCTGTCTTTGATAAAAAGCTTCCTCAGTTTGGTATTTTTCCAGTTTTCCAGTAGATGTCACAGTAATACCGTATTCTGAAAGACTTAAGCCCATACGTTCAGCCCGTTTACGCAGTTCTATATTATGCTGTTTGCTCCCTGTAGAATGCTGGAGAGCTGAACCAAAGGAATCAAGGTCAACTAACCGGAAGTCTGCCGGAAAACCGTTTTTCGTCATGACGCTGGCTTTAGTACTGCCCTTTTCCAGTACTTCCTGTACCTGAGGGAGATTAGTAAAGGCCTGGATTACCGCTTCAGGGCTATCTGAGGAGCCTACCAGATCAATATCTCCAATGGTATCACGGAAACGCCGCAGGCTGCCGGCAGCGGCCAGGTTTTTCAATCCGGGAATATTCCGGAGAGAATAGACCAGGGAGTCAACTACCGGTAAAGCAGCGCCCAGAGGAACGCGAACCTGGCTCTTTTTCTTACGATAAGCCTGTATCTGGCGCAGGATATTTTGCACTGTTTTTTCGCCCATGCGAGGTAATTGGGCTAACCTGCCACTAAGAATAGCCTGCTCCAGTTCGTCCACACTGGTAACTCCCAAATCGCCGGTTATGATAAGTGCGGTGCGGGGACCGATACCGGGAATTTCCAGGAAGGTATTGATGCTGGAAGGAAACTCAGACCGGAGTTTTTCATAGTACTCCAGGCGTCCGGTAGTGACCAGCTCAGTCAATTTTTTGGCAATGGCTTCTCCTACGCCAGGAATCTCTCTCAAACGGTCTTCCGCTACCAGCTTGCCCACATCCTCTGAAAGTAGTTCAATGGAGCGGGCTGCCCTCCGGTAGGCGCGGGATTTGAAAATGCTTTCTCCCTTCAGATCCAGGAAACCAGCGATATCCTCCAATATTTTTACAATCTCAATATTGTTCATGCTCTCTTACCAGTTATCCTGGAATTACAACCTCTCAAGCTATTAACAACCTTTAATCTACGGCTGTAGTACTGGTTTTATTGGCCATGGCAGTGTTTGAATTTCTTACCGGAACCACAGGGACAGGGATCGTTGCGCCCGACTTTCTTACCGGCAACTTTTACCGGTGCTCTGGCTGAATTACCGGAGGCGCTGGCTGCCCGCGATATAGGAGTAGAGGCTTTCCGTGGTTCCTCTTTGCGAATATTAACATGGAAAATCATATGTGCCACATCCTGCTGAATGGTATCCAGTAAAAGCTGGAACTGCTCATAGCCGATCCTTTTATAAGAGTCTTCTGACTTCTGCTGTTGAAGGGAGGCAAAACTGGCCTGCTGGCGTTGATTTTCCATGTTGGTCAGATGTTCAATCCACAGGCTGTCGATAACTCTCAGCATGACCAGCTTTTCCAGCAGACGCATATCAGCCCCGATCTGCTGTTCGCGCTCAGAATAAAGAATGCGGGAAGCTTCCAGCAGTTTTTCTTCTATTTGTTGAGGTTTCATATTGGTAATGCCTTCGCCCGTCAATTCTTTGGGTACCGGCATGATGGAACTGACATCCGCTATAAATTCTTTGGTATTCCATTGATCGGCCGTGCGTGATCCGATGTGTTCCGAAATAATTTTTTTTAATTCCTTCTCTACCATATTCAGGATGTTGGCCTTCAAATCAGCTCCGCTGAGGACTTTTCTTCTTTCAGTATAGATCACTTCACGTTGTTTGTTGACCACATCGTCGAATTCAACCAGATGTTTACGGATGTCAAAATGAAAACCTTCAACCTTGACCTGAGAGCCTTCGATACTCTTGCTGACTATTCCGTTCTCAATAGGGGTATTCTCATCAAAACCAACCCAGCCCATAACAGCTTTTATACGCTCCCCTCCAAAGCGTTTTACCACGTCATCATCAAGTGAAACATAAAAACGTGTGCTGCCGGGGTCCCCCTGGCGGCCAGACCTTCCACGCAGTTGGTTGTCTATCCGGCGGGCTTCATGACGTTCAGTGCCTATTACATGAAGTCCTCCCAGCGCCAGTACTTTCTCATGTCTGGCCTGCCATTCCTGGTGCTCTTTTTCCCATTTTTTAAGGGCTTCAGGGTCTACTGTTTCCGGCCTTTCCGGTTCTTTTCCCCCCAGTACGATATCCACACCGCGTCCGGCCATGTTGGTGGCTACAGTTACCGCTCCAGGCATCCCGGCTTCGGCAATAACCAACGCCTCTTTTTCGTGGTATTTGGCGTTTAAAATTTTGACAGGGATGCCTTTTTTCTTCAACAAATCGCCCAGCCGTTCTGACTTCTCAATAGATACCGTGCCCACCAGCACCGGCTGCCCCGTTTTATGTACCTCTTCGATCTCCTGGGCTACGGCGTTAAATTTCCCGTTTTCTGTCTTATAAATACGATCGCTATTATCTACCCTGCGCAGGGGTTTATTCGGAGGAATTACCACCACATCCAGCTTATAAATTTTGTGAAATTCTTCAGCCTCAGTCACCGCCGTACCGGTCATACCTGCCAGTTTTGAATACATCCTGAAATAATTCTGAATGGTAATGGTAGCATAGGTCAGGCTCTCTCTCTGGACTTTAACCCCTTCCTTGGCTTCAATTGCCTGATGGAGACCCTCGGAATACCGTCGCCCCAGCATCAACCGTCCGGTGAATTCATCCACGATTACGACTTCGCCTGCATCATTAACCACGTAATCCCGGTCCCTTTTATAAAGGGCATAAGCCTGCATGGACTTACGGTAAATAGATCGGATATCATTGATTTTTTTAGTCTCTTCTATAGAAAGAGTTCTTTGTTCTTCCTGTTCCCCTCCGAAAAGGTCCTCGATACGCATACCGAATGCCCGGGCTATTTTTTCCTGTCCATGCACAGTCTCTTTAACCGAGTGTTCTTTCTCATAGGCAATAAAATCGGTCTGCCCGTCAAAAAAAATTGCCTCTTCCTCATCTTTCTCTTGCTGGGAGACGGGCTCATGAGGCATCACCTTCATTTTCATTCGCCTGACGACGTTATCAACAGCTTTGTACAGGTCACCGGTCTCTTCGGCTGGACCACTGATTATCAAAGGCGTCCTGGCTTCATCAATAAGGAGGTTATCAACCTCGTCCACTATGCCATAACTAAGCTGGCGTTGGACGCATTGAGTAAGCTCAATAACCATGTTATCCCGGAGATAATCAAAACCGAACTCTGCACTGGTCCCGTAGGTGATATCGGCCCGGTAGGCTTCCTGGCGTGTGATTTTCCTGTAATGCTTCCAGTGAGCATCGCCGGAATCAAAGGTAGGATCGTAAAGGCGGGCAGGTAAATGTTCATCAGGGTTTTGTTGCGGATAAATGGCAGCTACAGTCACTCCCAGGGCATGATAAATGGGTCCCATCCAGTATGGGTCACGCCGCGCCAGATAATCATTTACGGTTATCAGATGTGCACCGCGCCCGGTCAAAGCATTTAAATAGAGCGGACAGGTGGCGACCAGCGTTTTGCCTTCACCGGTTTTCATTTCAGCTATTTTCCCCTGATGCAGGACGATACCTCCGATCAACTGCACATCGAAATGGCGCTGGCCAACAGTCCGTTTTGCAGCTTCTCTGACAGCAGCAAATGCTTCCGGCAAAAGATCATCCAGTGCCCGTTTTTCAGCAGCTTTCTGTTCATTTTGGAGTTTCTCAAGTTGATTTTCCAGATTTTTACATTCGCTTGAAAGCTCCTCTTGTTGAAGGTTGCTGGTGGCTTCGCTTTCGCATTTACGTGTTCTTTCCAGGTCTTGCTGGATTTTTTCTGTTTCTTCCCTGAATTGCCTGGTTGATTCGGCAATACGAGATTTAAATTCAGCGGTTTTCTCTTTCAGCTCAAGATCACTTAATTTTTCGAAATCCGGTTCCAGCGCATTAATCTTGTTTACAAGCGGCTGTATCCGGTCTAATTCTTTTTCATTGGAGTCCAGTAACCCCCCGAATAATCTTTTAAACATCCTCATCCTCTTCAATTAGTTTACGAGCTTCTCCGGCCAGTGATTCAGGAAACCGGATATGGTATTCTCCCAGACCGTCCGGTATAAAGACGTGTACGCAAAACGCTGTCAGAGAAGTTGACATAGCCGGTGTGCCGCTGCTTTCCAGCTTTTTTTAAATGTTCTGAGCCGCAGTCTCGCCGGCAATTATCTTGATTTCAACCAGTCTATTCTCCTATATGTTCATCGTGTTATTCGAACATGGCTCCTACCGACATTCCAGTATGAATGCGGTGTATTGACTCGCCCAGTAATGGAGCAATGGAGAGTACCTTGATTTTGTCGATTTTTTTCTGAGGTCCAAGGGGAATAGTATCCGTAACTACCACCTCCTTTACAGGACAGGAGGCGATCCTTTGTATGGCAGGACCTGAAAAAACAGCGTGTGTGCAGCATGAATAGGTGGCCAGTACTCCCCTTTCGTGCAAAGCTGAAATCACATTCACCAGTGAACCGCCGGTATCAATTTCATCATCCAGTGTCAGTGCTATCTTGCCTGCAACATCGCCGATAATATTTAATGTCTCAGTACGGTCGCCATTACCTACGCGTCTTTTTTCCATAATAGCCAGCGGTGCATTCAATTTTGCTGCCAGATCCCTGGCTCTTTTGGAGATCCCTATATCAGTAGCTACCACCACCAGATTACCGTTTAATTTTTTTTCTATAAAATAGTTAGCCAGGAGATTTAACGCTGTTAATTCATCTACAGGGATGTTAAAGAAACCCTGTATCTGGGGTGCATGTAAATCAACCGTCAATATACGATTAGCACCAGCAACACTTAAGAGGTCAGCGACTAGCCTGGCTGTAATAGGCACACGCGGCTGATCTTTTTTATCCGTACGGCCATATCCGTAATAAGGAACCACCGCAGTAATCCGGCCTGCCGAAGCCCGTTTAAATGCATCCAGCATGATGAGCAACTCTACCAGATTGTTATTAACAGGAGAACAAATCGGTTGCACTACGAAGATATCCCTTTCACGGACATTTTCCAATATACGGACAAAGGTGTTTTCATTGGTGAACTGGAAGACTTCACATTTACCAATGGGTATTTCAAGATAATCCACAATCGCCTGGGCCAGTAACGGGTTGGCGTTACCCGTAAAGACCTTTAATTCTTCCATAAAAACCCCCCGGTTAAATCCGAAATAAAATCACATATTACATGCATATTATAACATTATCACAGAGATGCCTTCATCAGATTCTATGATCATTTCGGGACAAGGAGATATCCTCAAGTACAGCTTATTCTCAGTGATTTCGTCCCGCTTAAAATCCTGACCTGACTTTTACAGTTTGAAAAGGAAAAAAAGTCTCACAGTTGTTGATACCACG
>CAYLRY010000060.1:0-11651 GCA_964386535.1 uncultured Dehalococcoidales bacterium
GAGGAAAAAATAGAATTGTTGGATATGCTGGCAATAGCTGCCACCGCAACTGTGGACGGGGTAGACGTAAAGGGTGTTATCCCTATGCAGATAACACCCTCTGACGTTGAATCAGCTTCAGTTGAGCTTACTCACCATTGGACGAACATCGGCATCACTACATGGGTGTAATTGTCACTGCCGACAGGTCTGAGAACACCAGGACTGGAAGGGCTGGTAGTCTCCAGGGCTACCTGGGCTTCTTTGATAACGCTCAGCACGTCTGTCAGGTATTTGCCATTGAAGGCAATCTTGGCTTCGTTGCCCTGGACAATGGCTGGGATTTCACCTTCATCATCGCCAATTTCATCAGAACGCGCTGCGATGGTCATCTTGCCGGGGGTGAGTTCACCGCCGGGAGCTACTATTAACCTGACGATACCGGTGCCGTCACGGGCAAAGATGGCAGCAGTCTTGGTAGCTCGCAGGAACTCGGCCACATCCACTGTAGCCTTAGTTCCAGTGCTTTGAGGTATGAGCTGCTCATACTGGGGGAAGGTGCCCTGGATTAATTGAGAAACCAGTTCGATGTTTCTTAATTTAAATAAGATCTGGCTTTTATTGGGATTAAGGGTGACAATCACCGGCTCATCCGGGACTTGAGTTTTAACGGCCGGATTAACCTCTGTGGAACCCTTTTTGGCGGCAGCAGCCGTCCTCATGGGATCTGTATCCTGCGCACCGATAAGACGGTTTAGTTCTAACAGAGTTTTAGCCGGAATGATTATTTCAGTGGGGTGGCTGATAGGCCTGGAGAGGTTAAGTTTATAAACAGCCAGCCGGAAGCCATCCGCTGCCGCCAGGGTTAGAGTGGTGCCGTCAAATTTGGCGTCCACGCCGGTAAGTACCGGTCTGGACTCCTCGGAGGCAGCGGCAAAAGCTACCTGGGTGATGGCCTGACGTAAGGTTTCAAGGTCAATAGAGGTATTCACACTAGCCTCAACTTTAGGAATAGGAGGAAAGTCTTTGGCATCCATGCCGCTGATGCGGGCTCTATAGCTGGCGCAGGAAATGGATAAAGTTTTGGTTTTAGGTGCCATAGCCAGCTCTACTTTATCTCTGGGCAGCGAACCGATAAACTCCGTTAATAGTTTCGCTGGGACAGTAATGATACCTTCTTCTTCAATCATAGCTCCAATCCAGCAGGTAATGGCCATCTCCAGGTTGGTGGCTACCAGCTTCAAGCGTGATTGGTCGGTCTCTAACAAAATATTATTGGTTATAGGCAGAGTGGTCCGCGTAGCCACAGCCCGTCCTACAATTCCAAGTCCCCAATTCAGATTTTCTTGTAGACAAGAAAGCTTCACAATACACCCCCAGTAATATATTTTAGCTGTATCGTATTTTTTATTGTGTAGGGTGATTATATACCAAAGACGTTAAGTACACAAGAGGACAAAAGTGACCCTGTGGAAAAAATAACCAATTGACAGTAATCAGAATATAATATGCAAAAAAATTCCGGAAACCAGGGAAATGAGTCAGAGATAATAGCTCATGGTAATGCGAGTGTTTTCATGGGATGATCACTCCAGTTCTATCAGCCCGCTTTTACCGCCGCTCTTTTTTACTAATCGTATGTTATCCAGTCGTATGCCGCGATCAACCGCTTTGCACATGTCATATATGGTAAGAGCAGCCACAGCAGTGGCAGTCATGGCCTCCATCTCTACGCCGGTCTTGCCGGTGTTTCTGACAGTTGAGGTTATAAAGATGGCATTTTGAGAAGTATCTATCTCAAATTCTACCTTGACTTCACTTAAAAGCAGAGGGTGGCAGAGTGGAATCAGGTTGGGAGTTTGTTTAGCTGCCAGTATACCGGCAATTTGCGCAACGGTCAGGACATCACCTTTGGCAATCATACCCTTGCGAATAAGATCCAGAGTCTCCGCTTTCATGCGGACAGTGCCTTTGGTTACGGCTTCCCGCTGAGTATCCGCTTTAGCGGTGATATCCACCATACGGGGGCGTCCGGTTTCGTCAAGATGGCTCAATTGTTCCATTTTAACCTCCTACCTGGCAGAAAGGTCTATCGTTGGGGCGTTGACCTTCAACCAGGTGATGCCCCATGGGTTTGGCAGTTACTGCTTGCTGGATGAGGCTTTTTAATTCCTGGTCAGAAATCCCGCTGCGAAGGGGACCTCTAAGGTCAAGCATATCTTCGGACATCAGACAGGGGCGCAGTTTGCCGTCTGCAGTCAGACGCAAACGGTTGCAACTGAAGCAAAAGTGCTCGCTCAGGGCAGTGATGAATCCCACTGTTCCGGAAGCGTTTGGAAAACGGTAATACTTGGCTGGACCGTTTCCGCGTGAAGTACGGGTAGGTTCCATTTTCCCCAGAGGATCAAGTTGTTTTTTCAGGTCTCTGGTGGGTATCCCCTGAGGAGTCTGTCCGTTATGACCGGTGAATGGCATCAGTTCTATAAAGCGGACATTCCAGCCGTCTGTGATAGTCTTACGGGCAAAATCCAGAATCTCTTCATCATTGCTGCCCTTCATTACCACCACGTTTATTTTTACCGGATTCAAGCCTGCGTCCCTGGCCGCTTCGATTCCAGATAGTACCTGATTCACCTCACCACCGCGGCAGATTGCTTTATACTTGTCCGCTTTAAGAGTATCCAGACTGATATTAACCCGGTGCAGGCCGGCTGCCCGGAGGTCTGCGGCAAAGTGTCTAAGAAAGATACCGTTCGTGGTCATGGAAATGTCTTCCAGACCCGGAATACCGGATATCATACTTATAAAATCGACAATGCCCAGCCTGACAAGCGGCTCTCCTCCAGTGATCCTTACCCTGGTTATGCCCAGCTCAGCTCCTGCTTTGATGATAGTGTATATTTCCTCATATTTTAGAATATCAGAATGTCTCATCGAGACCACGCCTTCCTCAGGCATGCAGTAAATGCAGCGCAAATTACAGCGGTCCGTGACAGCCACGCGTAGATAATTGATAGGTCTTTGGAATGTATCCGAGAGTCCAGTCATATTAATTTACCTCTATTACCGAAAGGCTATTTTCAATACTAATTATAACACTGAAGCGGAATAAGCGGAATTTACGTTAAAATTAGGATAAAAGGTCTGAGACCCTCCGGTTTCCAGTGGAGCTTGCCAAATACAATAAAGGTGAAAAATTAGGTTAGTATTTGCGTGAGTATGCCGCGGGCAGCCAAAGCAGCCCGAGCCCGGTGGCTGAGGCTGTTCTTGATATCCATGGTCAACTCAGCCATCGTTTTTTGCAATTCAGGAAAATAAAAAACAGGATCATAACCGAAACCCTGGCTGCCTCTGGGTTCGAGGGCAATCATGCCGTGGCACTCTCCCCTGCAGAAACGGAGAGAGCGATCATGAGCAGCAATAGCGATAACGCAGGTAAAATGCGCCTGACGCTTCTCCCAGGGTACATTTTTAAGTTTAGCCAGCAGAAATCTGACCCGGTCCTCATCTGTGGCGCCTTCTCCGGCATAACGAGAAGAAAGGATCCCGGGCTCGCCGTTTAAGGCATCCACTTCAAGGCCGGAATCATCTGCCAGTGTCATGAGTCCGCTTGCCTGAGAGTAGGCGACTGCCTTTATTTGAGCATTTTCAGTAAATGTACACCCGGTTTCAGCTACATCCATAAGCAGGCCTTCCGAGGCTGGTGTTACCAGGTTAAAAGGTAAGCCCTGTAACAGGTTCCGGTATTCATGTATTTTCCCTTTGTTGTTGGTAGCCAGAAGCAATTTTGTCATGAACGCAATCTAATTAAACTATGACTGGGGGTGAGATGTCAAAACAATGAAGCCGTTACCTTTAACCGGGATAGAGCGAATATGTGTTAAGGGTTAAGTACATAACTCAACAATCTAAAATCGATTTCACGTTATTGTTTTTAACATTCACCGGAGGGGATTATTTGTGCATGTCCTGAAAAAAACCTTAGATCCTCCCTTTAAAAACCACAAAAACAAAGTGGTGAAATTCAATTTTTACGGGGGAAAAAAGAGCAAATTCATTATAATCGATTATGATGGGCTATTCTGAGTAATGCAAAAGCCTCGTACATTGATCTATAATAATAACATCAGGTACGAAAGGTGTTCAAGAGTTGGGTACGTTTAAAACGGATCCGGTAAAAGCTGATGATCAAAACCCACAATTTGGGGCATTAAGATCCTTTTAATTTTTTCATATGCAGTTTTTCGGATCTGATTGAACAATATGAGGAGGAAAACCATCGATATTATTCCTGCTGTAGATATCCGTAATGGGAAATGCGTCCGGCTATTTCAGGGGGATTATAACCAGGAGACAATTTTCAGTGATAATCCTCTTGAAGTTGCTATGCAATGGCAAGCTACCGGGGCGCAGCGTATACATATTATTGACCTGGATGGGGCAGCAGCCGGAGAGACTATCAATTTCAAATTGATTGAAAAGATAGCCGGGGCGATAAAGGTCCCGATCCAGTTGGGCGGCGGAATCCGGAGTCTGGAGACGATTAAAAAGCTGCTTGAAACAGGTATAAAAAGGGTAATACTCGGCACCGCCGCGGTGGAAAATATTGAACTGATTAAGTTAGCCTGTGATAAGTTTGCGGATTCCGTGGTGGTAAGCGTCGATGCTCGCAATGGCCAGGTGGCTATTCGTGGCTGGCTTAAGGGCACACAAATAAAGGCAGTCAAACTGGCACAGGATATGGCTCGTCTAGGTGTGCGCAGATTTATTTACACCGATATTAATAATGATGGTACGCTGGTGGGTCCCAACTATGGTGCCATCATTGAAATGATATCTGCGGCTAACTTGCCGGTTATTGCGGCGGGGGGGATCTCCTCAATAAGTCAATTAAAGACATTGAAACAAATTGGAGCGGAAGGGGCAATTATAGGAAAAGCATTGTATACCGGCGATATAGATTTAAAACAGGCGTTAGCGGTAACCAAGGGAAATTAACGTTTAAGGTAAAAGATAAAGTATAAGGATTAAGAATACTGGCTTCTACGGGAATCGAACAGGGGATGTTAAATACTGACGGCTGTATATAAATAGATAAACTAAGGGTCCAGATTTTCAAGCTCTCCGGTCGTAAAATTGAGCCTGCGGTAATAGCAATTGCGGGGTTTTCCCAGATGGTTTTTAGTATGACAGATGCCTCCTTTACGGGGCCGTACTCGGTACAATAATGAATTTTGTTCGCAATTGACATAAACCTCTATCAGGTCAAAGATTTCACCTGAGGTCTTGCCCTTTTCCCATAATTCATTGCGTGAGGTTGACCAGAAGATAGCAGTACGTGTTTGTACAGCCATTTTAAAGGCTTGCTCGTTGGTATAAGCTACCAGGATTACCTCCAGTGTATCAGCATTTTGAACTGCCACGGGGATAATTCCTGGACAATTAAGCGCAGACCGTGTGATTTTGGAAAAATCCAATTGAAGGCAGGTTCCTTCTTCTAACAAGTTTTTCATTTTCACTCAGTCCGCCACTGAACTGGCAGTGGATACTGTTTCTGCGGGAATAGCATATTTTTCAGGCTGTTCAATCTCTACTACTTTTTTCAGGGCTGAAAGAGCCACTTCCAGTTGTTTATCATCCGGCTGCCGGGTGGTCAGCTTTTGCATCCACATTCCCGGAGTTAAAAGGATTTTCATAATGGGGTTATCACAATGCCGGGAAGTGAAATAAATAAATTCATATCCCAGGGCAGCAATTACCGGTACCAGAAGTACTCGGGAAAGTACCATCAGGCTGATACTGGGCTTGCCGATAATGGAGAAAACCACAATAGCGATAATCAGGACGGCAAACAGAAAGCTGGTCCCGCAGCGCGGATTGGCTGTACTGAACTTGCGGGCAGAATCCACTTCAAGAGGCACTCCGGCTTCATAGGCGTTTACTGCTTTGTGTTCGGCTCCATGATAGGCGAAAACCCGCTTGATATCCGGCATGAGGGAAACTACTACCAGATAAAGAATGAAAACGGCCATACGGACCAGACCCTCGATGAAATTGAAGAGTAGAGTAGAACGTAATGTCTCCGAAAAAAGGTTGGTGATAAATAGGGGCATGACAAAGAATACGCCGACAGAAAAAGCCATAGCTACGATTATAATGCCTGCCGTAGTACCTTTGGATAATTGGGCTTTCTCTTCTTCCAGGGCGACATTAGCCGAGTACATGAGTGTCTGAATACCCAGAACCAGCGATTCAATAAGTACAATAATACCCCTTATCAAAGGGGTCTTTCTCCATTTTCCGGTAAAGATGGCGGCCAGGGTTTGAGGGTTAAGGCCAATTTCACCATTTGGACGGCGGGTGGCCACTACCAGATTGTCCTTACCCCGCATCATCACTCCCTCAATAACAGCCTGACCTCCATAATAAAATTTTTTTTCAGCCATAAACCACCACCCTCATTAGTTTCCCAGTTAAATCTCATTTTAATCTTTTTATAGATAAAATGAAACAAAAAGGAGCGGTACTGCAAGACCGCTCCTTTGAGCCGTAAACGGCAGGCTATTTTTTATTTAAGCCGTAGCGCTGGTTAAACCGTTCTACACGTCCCGCGGTATCCATTAATTTTCTTTCACCGGTGAAAAAAGGATGACATTTACTGCAAAGCTCAACACGCAGTTGCTTTTTAGTGGACCCGGTGGTGAAAACATTGCCACAAGCGCATACTACCTGAGCATCCTGATAATATTTTGGATGTATCTTTTCTTTCATTTTATTCCTGTTCAGCGTAAACGCTGACCTTCTTTCTGTTATTCCTGATAGGTTCAAATGTGACTACACCATCAATCAGGGCGAAGATGGTATAATCTTTCCCCAGACCCACGTTATTGCCAGGATGAATCGAAGTCCCATGCTGGCGGACAATGATATTACCTGCCACAACGTGTTCTCCGCCGTATTTTTTTACACCTAATCTTTGACCGGGGCTGTTCCGCCCATTTACGGAACTGCCGCCGCCCTTTTTATGAGCCAATTGTTTTCACCTCGCTTAGTTTTTGTTCTCATCTGGTTTGACAATGTTATCCACAGTTAGCCTGGTATATTTCTGGCGATGTCCGGTTTTCTTAGAGTAATGATTTTTTGCTTTAAATTTGAAGACAATCACCTTTTTCCCTTTAACCAGACCTTTTGAAGTAGCGGTTACCTTCGCACCTTCAATAATCGGGGTACCTACAGTCACCTTATCATCTTCAGCAATAAGGAGCACTCTATCCAGGTCTACCTTATCACCTTCGGCTGATCCGGTAAGGTCAACATCCAATGTCTGACCAGGAGTTACCTTGTATTGTTTGCCGCCGGTTTCAATTATTGCGTAAATAGTACACCTCCAATAATTACAACATTTTATTTTACCAGAATCTGGGCTGGTTCTGCAATTCCCCGGATTTGCTTTTTTTAAGAGCATGTTTGCCGGCCGGTATAATTTGTGAGCTTCACCTATAAATCGGGGCTGTCATTAATAAAATTCAATGTTGATGTATTGTTGGAATTAACATAGCTTATTTTGTGGCAGGCTGACGAATTACCAGAAGGGGAGTCTCTCCTTCTCTGAGAACCTTTTCAGCTACGCTGCCAAATGCCCAGCGGGCAACCGGAGATCTGCCTCGGGTAGCCATTACCACCAGGTCTGCTGGTATCTTTTTTTCCAATTCCAGGATCTCACTGGCGGCATCAATGCCCAATACAGCAATATGATTTACATTGACTCCGCCGGCTTTGATCTGATTCTCTATTACCTGAAGGTAATCATTGGTGTATTTTTCAGTGGCTGAATCCACAGCATCCCAGTTGACTCCTACACCGACTCCCATGCTATCTATATTTTTAGAATAGACTGTTTGCGCCATACTGAAGAGGGTAATAGTGCCTTCCACTTTTTTGGCCAGGTCAGCGGCATAAGGTACAGCAATTTTAGACGCTTCAGAAGGGTCCAGGGGCAAAAGAATACGTTTTATCATCCCTTTATCTCGGGGCATTTTTCCTGCTTTTACTCGAATGAGCAGGGTTGGGATATCAAGTCCGCGGACTACCTTATCGGCTACGCTGCCCATGGCCCAGGCCCGGATGCCTGAAGCACCGGCAGTGGTGACTGCTACCAGACTGATAGAATTACGCTGGACATAGTCCATTATAGTTTTAGCAGGTTCACCACTGACTACTTCGGATTTAAGGATTGGATTCTGGGCGGGACCCCATAATTCTTGTATCTCCTTGCGGAGGTTATCTGCCATATAATCAAGATAAATTTTATGCATTCGGGTAAGATTATTATGTTCAGGAGGGCAAACGTGGATCAGGCTTACCTCGGATTTCAATTGCACAGCCAGGTCTCGTACATAAGGTATGGCTGTTTCAGCCAGTTCAGAACCGTCCAAGGGTAAAAGTAATTTCTCGAACACTGTACTCACCTCTCTTTAACTTTTATAAATTAAAAATTGGCTATTTGCCAATATTCAGCTCCAGGCCTTTGTTATTTACTTTTAGTCTCTGCCAATCGGGAAGAAATATTTTATGGTTTTTTCATTGGTATCAACTTACATTCTAAGAATTTAAAGATTCAATTAAAGAAGTATTTACTTAAGTTCATCAGCATCATTAAAGGTATTTTCCCAGAGGCTTTTTACAGTTAATTTTAATTTGGCCAGATTGCCGTCATTATTAATAATTTTTTGAGCATATTTTTCTAATTTTTCGGGCGGTGTCTGGGCGCTCATACGGGCAAGGGCTTCAGATTCAGGTAATCCACGTTCTTTAAGCCGTTTTAAAGTCAGATCATGTGGGGCTATCACCAGCCAGAGTGTATCTATCATATCCATCCACCCGGCTTCTACCAGTAAAGTGGCCTCTATTACCGCAACTTTTTTCCCTTGCCGGCGGGCGCAGTCCAGACGTAGTTCTACTTCCCGGCGAATCTTGGGATGTAAGATCCCATTCAGCCTGGCGATTGCTTCAGGATTATTGAACACTTTTTGTGACAGCTTCTTACGGTCAATTGTTCCGTCTGGAGAGAGAATATCTTGTCCAAAAGCCTCGACTGTTTCCTTCCAGCCCGGTGTTCCTGGATTGTATATATCATGGCCGACTTTATCAGCATCAATGCATTCCGCGCCAAGTTCATGTAGAAAGCGGGCGACGCTGCTTTTTCCACCGCCGATATTCCCGGTTAAACCTATTATTTTCACATTCATAGTGTAATGGTTGCAGGCTATAGGGTCAAGAGTGTATCTAACTACCGGCTTGATGATATAATAAATTTATGCACGGTAAATTGGGGGTGTCCGGTGCAAAGAGCCATTCTTGGCGAGGCTTTAACTAACTCCAGGGTCAGATGCAATATCTGCCAGTGGCGTTGCAAAATAAACCTTGGGAAAAAAGGGGTTTGCCGCATGTACCAGAATATCAATGGCGCCCTGTTTAATCTGAATTATGCCCTGGCATCTTCCGCCGCTATTGATCCCATCGAAAAAAAACCGCTTTACCATTTTTATCCCGGTACTCAGGTATTTTCCCTGGGTAGTTGGGGTTGCAATTTCCATTGTGATAATTGTCAGAACTGGCAGATTTCATGCGAAGATATTGCTTCATCCGGCAGGGGATCGCAAGAAATTACCCCAGTTGAAGCCATTGAGATGGCCGGTAGTCATCGATGCCGGGGTCTGGCCTGGACTTATAATGAACCCACGGTGTGGTTTGAATATACGTTGGAATCAGCCAGACTGGCAGCACAGAAGGGTCTTTATACAGTATACGTTACCAATGGTTATATGAGTCAGGAAGCACTGGATGCCATTGGCGCGTATCTGGGAGCCTGGCGGGTGGATATAAAGGGGTTTAAGGATAATTTCTACCGGCGTATCTCCGGCATTACCCACTGGAAAGGTATCCTTGAGACTGCTGTAAGGGCTAAAAATAAGTGGAATATGCACGTGGAAGTAATAACCAATATCATCCCTACCCTAAATGATGATGATTTTCAGTTAAAGGGCATTGCAGGATGGATCAGGGACAATCTGGGAAGTTTGACACCCTGGCATGTAACGCGCTTCTATCCTCAGTATAAAGCCTTGGATTTACCACCTACTCCGGTATCCACTTTAGAACATGCACTGGAGATAGGCAGGCAGGCCGGTTTAAAGTTCGTTTATGTGGGAAATGTCCCCGGGCATGACGGAGAAAATACGTATTGTTATCATTGTGGCGAGTTAGTCGTGGAGAGGACGGGATACGATGTCCGGATTATCGGGTTGAAAGGTTCTCTTTGTAAGTTTTGCGGGACTGATTTGAATTTCAGAAGAGAGGCAGGTAAAGATGCTTAGAGAAGCTGTATATGCAGGTCAGTTTTATCCCGGGACAACCTCTGAACTCAGGGCTATGATCAGATCCTTTATAGAACCGGAGGCGGAGAAAGAAGCCGCAGTAGGTATTCTGGTGCCTCATGCCGGATATATATATTCCGGCGCAGTTACCGGCGCAGTTATTTCCCGTATTTCATTTAAAGATACTTTTATCATTATTGGCCCCAATCATACCGGACGGGGCCAGCCATTCAGCATTATGACAGAAGGCTCGTGGAAGACCCCGCTGGGCGAAGTCCGCATAGATTCGGAAATAGCCAGGAAATTGCTTTCTATATCGGCTTATCTTAAAGAAGATGCTGGGGCTCATGAATTTGAACATGCCATAGAGGTACAATTGCCTTTTTTACAGTATGTCAAACCGGATATCCGCTTTGTACCGATAATGATGGGAGGAGGCAACAGGGATGTTTACCGGAATATCGGTCAAGAAATCGCCGCGGTTATGCGTGAATTGAAAAAAGAAGCCATTATCATGGCCAGCAGTGATATGAACCATTATGAATCACAAAGTGTTTCGAAAAAAAAGGATTTTAAAGCTATTGAAGCAATCTTAGAGATGAATGCGGATGAGCTGGTTAAACGTATTGAAGATAACAATATCACTATGTGCGGTTATGCCCCGGCGGCAGTGATGCTGGCGGCTGCAACCGAAATGGGCGCCAGCGCCACCCGTCTGATTAAATACCAGACCAGCGGTGATGTAACCGGTGATAACAGCGCCGTGGTAGGCTATGCCGGGATCATTGTGAAAAAATTATCTCCCCTGGTAAAGCTGGCCAAGGATACGGTAGAAACTTATGTACGCAAGCGTCAGGTGTTACAGCCTGTTGAGCTTTCTCCAGAGATGAAGGAAAGGGCAGGGGTATTCGTATGTATAAAAAAAGGGGGAGACCTGAGGGGTTGCATTGGTACTTTTGAACCGGAATACGAAAACGTAGCGGCAGAGGTAGTGGGCAATGCCATCAGTACGGCTACTCGCGACCCCCGTTTTACACCTGTACAGGCGTCCGAGTTAAAAGACCTTGACTATACAGTGGATGTACTAACCCATCCGGAACCAATAGCCGGAAAGGAGCAACTGGACCCCAAAAAATACGGGGTAATCGTAGAATCCGGCTACCGCCGAGGCTTGCTCTTGCCTGACCTGGAAGGTGTGGACACCGTAGACATGCAGATAGATATCTGCCGCCAGAAAGCCGGTATTGACCCGGATGAACCGGTGAATTTATACCGCTTTGAGGTGAAACGTTACAG
>CAYLRY010000061.1:0-10830 GCA_964386535.1 uncultured Dehalococcoidales bacterium
AATATTTCTTGATGAATTGCGCCAACAGGGAATAGTGGATTTCCATAAGCATTTTACGGATAATCCAGCTGATCTGGAAAAAACCATGAAACTATCCAGGCAAATTCGATACAATCGTGCCCATCTGGACCTTTTTGAATACAATATAATAGACGAACAAACACATAAAAAAGAGAGAGATATCGTATCTAATTACCCTGAAAATTATCTGGCATTTAAAGATGATTATGCCCGGTTGGCTGAAGGTGAAATCACTTTCAGCAAAGAGGAACCTATCCGGACTATGAAAAATAACATCAGGTATATTCTGACAAAATTTACCATAGCCCCCGGATATGAAGATACATGGGGCAGGGTCTTCACTTCGCTGACTGATATAACCAAGCGCAAGGAAGCTGAAGATGAGTTAAAGCAATATAAAGATAACCTGGAGAGGCTGGTTAAAGAACGCACCTTCGAATTGGATGAATCTCGCAAGCAATTGGAAGAAGAATTTGCCAACAGGATTGAATTTACTCGTGCCCTGGTTCATGAACTCAAAACCCCTCTGACCCCTATGCTGGGCACCAGCGAAATATTAGCTCATGAACTCCAGGAGGAGCCGTATTCAAGCTATGCCAAGAATCTCTATCAGGGCAGTTGCCAGCTCGATAGCAGGGTAGATGAACTTTTGGATATTGCCAAGGGGGAGATAGGAATTCTAAATCTTAATTGTGAGGAATTGGATACAGTCAATATGTTGCACGACATAGTTGATTTTATGAGCGTAGAAGCTAAAAAAAGAAGTCAAAAAGTGATAGTTGATTTGCATCCTGCAATAAGACCTCTATGGGCAGATAAAGAGCGATTGCAGCAGATATTGATGAACCTGCTTGCCAATGCTTTTAAATACACCCAAGAGGGAGGAACGATTACCCTTAAAGCATATGAAGCCGAAAACGCGATGATTTTTAAAGTCATTGATTCAGGTGTTGGGATGGATGAGGAAATAAAACGCAAGTTGTTTAAGCCTTATGAGACTGCGAAAGGTAAAAAAGCGCACTTTGGCGGGCTGGGCCTTGGGTTATCTCTATGCAGAATGCTGGTGGAATTGCATTCCGGTCAAATTTCGGTGGATAGTGAAAAGGGGAAGGGAACAAGCGTCAGATTTTCCATCCCATATACACATAACAAAGTACAAAAACAGTCTGTCTATGAATGGAAAAAGCTATGAAAATAGTGATTGTTGAAGATGATTTGATTATTGTTGATTTTCTTAAGACCATCTTACGAGTAGGAATTCCGAATTCTTCTGTATCTTCGACACATCTTGGGCAACGAGGTGTTGCGCTGGTCGAAAAGCTGCGTCCTGATATAGTAATACTCGACCTTGGTTTACCGGATATCAGTGGATACGATGTCGTGAAACAGGTTCGCACATTTTCAAGCGTGCCTATATTGATTCTCAGTGTCAGGGCGCATGAGACAGATGTAGTCGAAGGTCTTGGTTTGGGGGCTGACGATTATATAGTCAAACCTTTTCGGCAGATGGAACTTTTAGCCCGCATTCATGCTCTTACTCGGCGCCAGGATTCTCTTGATGAAGATTTATCAATAACCTATGGACCGCTTCGTTTTGGCCAAACAGTGCAAGATTCATTTTTAGGAAGTCAGGCCGTATCTCTTACAAAGACCGAGGGGCAAATCTTGTACCAACTGATTAAAAGGCAAGGTAATATCATTTCTGTATCTGCCTTGTCAAAAGCCATATGGGGAAATGATTACAAGACGGCCAATAGTATTAAAGTATACATACACCGCTTGCGGCAGAAGTTTGAAAAAGATCCAGGGAATCCGAGTTTGATACTCAATAAACTCGGATCAGGGTACTATCTGGGCAAAGTAAGCTAGGCTGTATTTAATTCCCTGCCGCCATAATCTGAATTAACCTCTTTTTAACCGATTAATAACCATATTTTAATATAAATATATATTGACAGATAACACAACATGTGCTCAAATGGTAATTGTCATGAACACATGTTGCGTTCGATCTTTTTGTCCAACCCCGGATTATCCATTTTATTTTTCTGAATTCATAGAAATACTCTTTCGCTTCCATATACGAACTTGCAGAAAAACCGGGAAATGTTTTCGCGAAAAATTATTCTTATCTAATACGGTATCGAAAATACCAAATTTAAAACCACGGGTTTTTGCGCTTTGGTAAAGCTGAGGATCCATTGGAATACGGAAAAAGGAGGAGGCGTTATAAATATTAAAAATCGAACGTAATCACCGGGTGTCTAAATAATTGAAGGAGATTCGAATGGCTGAAGAAAAGACACAAAATGACTTTGGTAAAATATCTAGAAGAGAATTTCTAAAAGAGGCTGGGCTGGTAGTTGGCGGAGCCACTGTTGGTTCAATGACTTTACTCGGTGCCTGCAGCGGCGATACGGAAACGGTTACTAAAACGGTTACCAATACCGTTACCAATACGGTTACCAAAACAGTAACTAGCCCCCCTGTAACCGATGTTGTAGAAACATCTGCAGGTAGCGTAACGCTCACCATTAACGGGAGACCGTACACCTTGTTAATTGATCCTCACTGGACTTTACAGTATGTTCTACACAACAAACTCCAGCTTACCGGCGCCAAAATGATGTGTGCTGGAGAAGGGCAATGCGGTTCATGTACGGTGATAATGGACGGCAGGCCCATACTTTCATGCTTGACCTTGGCGATAGAATGCGTTGGTCACGAAATCGAAACGATAGAAGGAGCCGCCATGGAAAAGCACCCGATAATTGATGCTTTCATTAAAAATGAAGGTATGCAATGTGGCTATTGCACGCCAGGAGCTATCATGACAGCCAAGGCGTTACTAAATAAAGTACCTAACCCAACAGCAGGCGAAATACAAGAGGCTTTGTCGGGCAATGTTTGCCTGTGTGGCACGTATCCAATGTGGATAAAAGCTGTTGACGAAGCTGCAAAAGGAGGAAAGTAAATGCCTCAGCACCAGATGTATGCCACTGCCCGGGCTAAATATGATGCCATGGTTAAGGAGATCCAGTGGAAGAAAGGTGATTTACAGTACGTAGGTACTGATGTTGCCCGCTTTGATGCGTATCCGAAAGCTAGCGGGAGCGCTATTTATACCAGCGATATCCAGTTGCCTGGCATGATATGGGGCAAGTTCCTGCACTCTCCCTATGCGCATGCAACGATAAAAAGCATTGACACCACGGCGGCTAAAGCCATACCCGGTGTTAGAGCAATTATAACTTACGATGAAACCGCTCCGATTGATCCGGTGGTAATACCCAGGCCTGTCCCTGAAATGTCTGTGACGGCTTCTATCAATGCCCTGAATCTTAGCGCCATGGTTCTTCCTCAGACAGCAAATTTTGAAGGAGAGAGTGTCGGAGTCGCAGTATGTGCTGACACCGAAGAAATTTGCGACGAAGCACTGGCCGCCCTGGATATAGAATGGGAAGTACTTCCGGCTGTTCTCAATATAGAACAGGCAAGTGCTCCGAATGCGCCCCTTTGTTTTGAAAGTAAGCCTGGCAATATATGGCACAAGGCGACCGCCAGCAGGGGTACGATACTCAGTGATAATCCATATAACGAAGACACAGACTATACGGTTGAGCAGGGATTCAAGGATGCGGATATCATTATCGAGGATCGCATCAGATGGGACCCTACGCCCATGCATGGTGCTGAACCTAACGCTGCCATCGCCAAGTGGGATGGCAACAAACTGACCATGTGGATACATACCCAGAGACCGCAGAACCGTCCTTCCCAGCTTGCCAATGTGATTGGCATTCCTGCATCACATGTAACTATGAACTATCCGTATAACGGTGGTTGTTTTGGCATCAATCACTTATGGAGTTCCGAACAGGCGCGATACGATGTAATGGCGGCGTTGTTGTCTAAGAAGGCTGGTCTGCCTGTAAAAATGCAGATGAACCGTAAAGACTATTTTGTTGGCTCTGATGTTGAAGCTATAATAGACATGAAGATAGGATGTAAAAATGACGGCACCATTACAGCAGTCTACGGTAACATACTGTGGGGCTCTGGATCGCCTGGAGGTAGCGGTGCTCTCTGGCCAGCTTATAACCATGCCTTTAACTGGATAGATATTGATCTGAAATGTGCCCATAAAACCGATTGTATAGCTTACTATACAAATACGGCTCCCAAGTGGTGGTTCCGTTCTGAACAGAACGTCAACGCACGTGTTTTGCAACAGGTAGTGGATTATGTCGCTTATGCTACCGGGGTAGATCCGGCAGAAGTCTTTTCCAAGAATTCCCGCGTCAACAATGACAGCCTTAAAGGCGTAATCGCAGAAGCTAAGTCGAAAATCGACTGGGATAATAAATGGCACGAACCCGGCGCTAAATTGCTTCCCAATGGCAAATTACATGGAATGGGTTTTTACTTCGGCCATGAGTGGGGTGCTTATACCGATGTTCACGTAAGCGCAGCACTGCATTGCAGTCCGGATGGCACTGTAAGCATATCGGGTATTAAAGAGGACTTGGGGTGTGCTGAGCATACTACCTATGCCATGATTGTGGCCGAGGAGATGGGGGTAAAAATATCTGATGTCAATTTCCCCATCATGAACTCAGACTGTGGCTATATCCTGCAAGGCAGCGGAGGAGCTTCCGGTCTTTCCGGTAGCGCATGGTGCCTGGCCAAGCTCGGTATCAAAGCCAAGGCAAAAGTCCTCGCATTGGCAGCGCCTGTACTCGAGGTGGCATCGGCTGACGAACTCGACATGAAAGACAGCGTTATCTTCGTTAAAGCCGATAAAACCAAAACGTTACCTCTTGCAAAGCTTTTTGGGCTTGGTGACGGAACCAGTAAATGGCTGTTCGAGTCCTCTGAAGTGAGCGGTTACTACTGGACTGAAGAGAATATCTATAAGATCTTTGTTCCCATGCATTGTTATTTGGCTTTCCTCTGTGAGGTTGAAGTCGATCCTGAGACAGGCGGCGTGGATGTTGTCAATGTCGTCTCAGTAAATGATGTAGGTAAAGCAATTCGTCCGGCAACGGTCGACGGGCAACTTTATGGTGGTGTATTTATGGCGCTTGGACGAGGAGTACTACAGGATCAGGCAATTTTCGATCCATCTACAGGTGTCAACCTGACTGCAGATCTGTTGGGTGCCCAGATTGCCATAAATAAAGACTGCGGTCCAATCACTACGGTAATAAAAGAATATGGTCATGGCGAAGGTCCATATGGACTGATGGGCGTTGGAGAAGACACTACTGACTCCGGTGCACCGGCCTTTATGGCCGCGGTATATAACGCGATCGGTAAGAAAGTAGATCCGCCTTGCACGCCTTTGCATATTCTTAAGGCTCTGGGAAAGGCTTAGGAGGAAAGATATGAATAAGTTTAATCACGTAAGCCCAAAAACTCTCGATGAGGCTGTAGCCGCCTTGGAGAAAGGCAATGCGGTCGTTAATGCTGGAGGAACTGATCTGGTAGGTACTCTAAAGACAAGTATACTGGCATCAGAACCCACCACTATCGTTGACCTTAAAACCATTCCAAACCTTGATTATATCAAGGAAGAGGGCGGCATGCTAAAGATAGGCGCCCTTACCCGCCTTGCAGATATTGCTGAAAGCTCCGTCGTTCAAACCAAGTATGCCGCATTGGCTCAGGCTGCAGCTAGAACCGCCTCTCCTCATCTTCGTGAGATGGGGACTATCGGAGGCAATATTTGCCAGTACAACCGTTGCTGGTATTTCCGCAAGATGGACAACCGGTTTAACTGCATCAGGAAGGGTGGATCCATGTGTTTTGCCATGGCTGGTGACAACCGCTATCATTCAATCTTTGGCGCGGTTAAAGCTTGTATTGCTGTCAACCCTTCTGATACTGCCCCTGCTCTTGTAGCTCTCAATGCGAAGATTGTAACTACCAAGCAGACCATAGATGCAGATAAATTCTGGGATGTATCTATACCGGGTTCGACAGTCCTGGCGGAAGATGAGATAGTCAAGGAAATACAGGTGCCCGCACCTGCCTCGGGTGTAAAATCAGCCTTTATCAAATTTGCTTTGCGTAAGTCTATTGATTTTCCTGTTGTCAACTGCGCTGCTGCTATCGGCGGCGGGGAAGCTCGCATTTGTCTCAATGCGGTTTATAATAATCCTTACAGGGCTATCAAAGCCGAAGATGCTATCAAAGGTAAAGCAATTGATACAGCCAATGCTGAAGAGGCAGCTGCCGCAGGCGTGTCACAGGCGATGGCTTTGCCTGCCAATGGCACCAACCCAGGCAGCAAATGGAAAATATCAGTTGCCAAGGGGCTAATCAAACAGACTATACTTGCATGTAAATAAGTAATTTAAAAAAGGTAGGATCAAGATCGTGTCAAACAGCTGGGTAGATTCATTAGAAAAACTAAGGGAATTTATATCAACAAACAGCGGAGTAAATATTCAGGATAAAATAGTGAGAATTGATGCGCAAGTAAGACCTGAGTTTTATCAGCTGTTTGACACGATTCTATCAAGTTTCGTCGATGAAAAATTGGGGCATCTTATCGATGAAGTTGCTCCACTCAGTAGTAGCTATAACGCAAATACAGAAATATTATCCGCCCAGCTTGGTTTGGAGGCCATATTGCAGCCCCCTGAGATTACTGAACTGCTTAAAAATCCTCGAGAAAAAGCAAAATCAATTCTATTTGACTTGTTGTTTCGCTTGCTTAAGGGCAAATTCGATGTTACAGATTTTGAGAGGGAAGGCATTAACTTTGTAAGCTATGAAATTAATTACTATCTCGATTTTTTATACTTGCACTGGTCCGCTTGCGCAGTGCTTGGCGTACTGCAACCGAGCGAACTTCTTCGTGTACCCCTCCGTCATACTGTAGCTAAAGATGTGATCAATGACCAGGGAGGCGAAAAGGCCGCACCATTAAAAGTACCACCTCCGGAAAATTCTAAAAAATTGGATTTTCAACATGACCCGGACACCATGCTTAACATGGCTGATGCCATTGTATATTCAGCATATATGGGTAAATACGTATCGCTCAGGGCTGGCCTGGCTACGGCTTTACATACGGCATCCAATCGTAGCCAGAACCGTGAGTGGCTGCCAATAGATAATTCAAGCATTGATGCTTCTTTAATGCCAATATATGTTGCAGATAAACCTGATGATATTTCCTTGATCCTTGACAATGAAGCGATATGCCGTCCAGATGCCATTATCTGCTGCTGGGGAAAGCCCCCGAATAATACAACGGAAGCATTTATACATCTGAATAAGATCTCAGCACTAGTAAAGCCGAAATATGGGATATGGATTATTACTTACCATGAACCAGAATACAACCCTGATGATAATGTGCATATTCTTCATGTAAAAGCTGATTCAGACTTGTTAGTACCCTTTTTGGAATATATATCTGCCGGTCAGTCAAATAATGGGTAATTAGCAGGTTTAGTAACAATCGTTTATGGTTTTCAGGGTAAAATCTTGAACTATTATTACAATCAGATAATCCATCTGCCCGTTTATTCCGAAATGTATCTTTTGATTTAATTAATAATTGAGCCCGGAAGCGTAGCCTGTTGTAATTACTTCTTGATTGTTTCCCTTACTCTCAGTGCTTGCGCAAACCTCAGTCTCTCCTCGCCTGCCCGGCGAAACCGTATATTTCGGGATTACAGCTTTTCATTACTTGCCACAGAATCTGATGGCTGGATTATTTCTTCCTCACAAGGCTTTCCACGGAAAACCATTCTCTCGTATAGTGGTAGATTTATTCTAATCTGTATCCAGGCTGGTAAATACAGATCTGGTTTCTGCCCATGGTTTTTGCGTTATACAAAGCAATATCAGCTTTTTCTATCAGTTCGGATATGCTGCCCTCTCCTTTGCTGGAGCTGATTCCAGCAGAAAAAGTGACCCTGCCCGCCGTTGGGAATTCATGTTCTTCAATACTCTTTCGAAGGCGCTCCAGAAACAGGCAGGCGTCATTTTCATTGCAATTCGGAATGAGTATTATAAATTCCTCGCCGCCCCATCTTCCAAAAACATCGGTGGAACGCAACATGAACCTTATATTGTTTACAAAACCAGACAGGACGCTATCACCAACGCTGTGCCCATATTTGTCATTTACTGTTTTAAAATGATCAAGGTCCAGGATAGTAATACAAAATGTTGTATTATACCTGGCTGATATTGCCATGTATTCTGTCAAGACTTCCTTCATTTTTCTGCGGTTATAAATGCCGGTCAATTCATCTATCTGGGACATAGCCGCCAGCTTTTCATTCATACCGGACAGCACTTTATCCTGCAGGAACAGTTTATAATGCCTGTTGTAGTTCAGGATATTCCCAATATATAGAAGAACCAGGAATACTGCTGCAATAATAAATTCACCGTTCCAAACTGAAAAATCAACCATTGTAAAATTGATAAATATCGCTAATCCTGCAAAAAAGGGGAATATCATTAAACCGGCGGTATACGGATTTTGCACACAGGTCAAAGTCAACAAGAAAGAGACAAGAAGAAAGGAGCTGAAACTGTAAACTCCATTTTCAAACATAAAGACTGCAAAATAACAACCTATTAAAATTATTAACACCTGAATGAGTGAGAGCACTGCTCCCAGCATCTTGTAACTCTTCTTCCGTTTACCTTTTCTGTCCAGGAAGTGGATCAGGCAGAAAAATATCAAGCTTGCACATATCACAGCAAGTCTTGATACGAAAACTTCGGTCTGCCATTGCATAAATCCGGCTAATTCCAGAAATATAAATAATAATTGAGAAACTGCTATGACAACGAGTAACAATAAAAACCGGCCCAGGTTTTCCCTGACCAACTGGTCTTTAAAATCCGGATATTTACTTGATCTAAATAACTCAAATATTTTATTCATTATTGTTTATACTGTTTTAATTGATCATTCCGGTATGGCCCGGTTTTCGGTATTGATACTGGATATCTGTTATTTTGATTTTTTGTTACCCTGGATAAATATTTCGTGTTTGTTAAGGCAGTAGTACCAGTATAAGGTTTTTGGCAAGTGGTGTGTCAATAGCAAATATGCCACTGTTTATCCAACCAAAAAGTTTTTTCTGGGCTACCACTCGAACGGCTAATAGTCTGGCGTGTCTGGCAGGATTGTATTTGCAGCTTTGGGAGTAATTCGAGACGTGATTATCCTGAACGATGCCGGTTGAAACAGGTTTTCATTACTGGTCTTTAATCAGGAGGGATGAATCATTATCAGGATTGGTGAAGTTCTTGATTGGAACCCTGTTTATTTATATTGACATAAATGAAAGAAGAGCGCTAAACTGACCATAATTTGGAAATATCCATAAACGGAATTTACTGCAAATAAAAGGAGAAGTGCCGGCATGGAGGCTAACGAAGAAATCAAACGCGGTTTGGATGAAAAAGCAGAGAAGAACACCGGGGGTGATTCCCGGATTTCCGCAAAATCAGGGGTAAGCGCTGGGCCTCATGATAAGGTTGAGCAGGTAAGGGAAATTCTTTTTGGTGCGCAAAGAGACGAATATGACAGAAGATTCAACCGCCTGGAAGAACTTCTGGCTAAGAATACGTCCAGTATCAACAGCGAGATGACGGAGAAACTGGGGGCAATCAGAGATGAGTATGATAAAAGATTTGCTCTTCTCGAAGAGCTGTTTGCCAAAAATATTGAAGAGATGATCAGTGATATACAGGATCTTAAAGACAAGAAGGTCGAGAAAGAATCCGTTTCAAAGCTGCTGAATGGTTTGTTGAAACTGAGCCGTGATCTTGATGTGGTAAGGGAAGATAAAGCCTAAAAATGAATGATGCTGCTGCCCGGGGGCAGGATGAACACCATGCCGGCTCCAGTGAAGAATTAGATGTTCTTCGATCATTGCTTGTAAGTCCGGAGCAAACGGAAATTGCCAGCCTTAAAGAGCGGCTGGATAACCCGGAAATACGTGCTGAAGATCTCGCCCGCGTACTTGCAGAAGCAGTTGTGATCAGGGCTTCCAGAGATAAAAATCTGGCTCAAGCCCTGTTGCCGACTATTGAACAGGTTATCAAGGATTCGGTCAGAAAAGACCCGAAATTTCTGGCAGACGCCATCTTCCCAATTATTGGTCCTGCTATCCGGAAAGCCGTTGCAGAATCGATCAGATCAATGGTTCAATCTATTAACCAGTCTCTCCAATGGGCGTTTTCGTGGCAAAGCATTAAATGGAGGATAGAAGCTCTGCAGACAGGCAAGTCCTTTGCGGAAATTGTTTTGCTGCATACCCTTATTTACCGTGTCGAACAAATTTTTCTGATACATGGAGAAACCGGTATATTACTTGACCATGTTGCAATAGCATCAGAAGGCATAAAAGACGTTGACATGGTTTCCGGAATGCTGACTGCAATTCAGGATTTTGTTCATGATTCCTTTGGTGCTGAAGAAAATCATTCCTTAAACAGTATGCATGTTGGGGAGTTCATGGTCTGGGTTGAACATGGTTCACGATTGGCACTGGCTGCAGTTATAAGGGGCAACCCGCCGGAAGAGCTTAGAAGGGACTTGCAGGAAGCTCTGGAAGCACTTGAATTTGAGCAAGGCCATATTCTGCAGTCCTTCGATGGGGAGGTCGCTCCCTTTGAAAAGAGCAGGTACCATCTCGAAGCTTGCCTCTTCGAAGCCAAAGGTTGGAAAAAGGGGCCACATGTGGTTGATGCTGCAGCTGCTTCCACGGGCTCCGGTCAAGCAAAAAAAAGAGACTGGATATTCTCCACCTGGTTTATTTTGGG
>CAYLRY010000062.1:0-10713 GCA_964386535.1 uncultured Dehalococcoidales bacterium
AGCCACTTTTAATGATCTATCCATAGATAAAACAGGTACGGACTATACCCTGGTGTCCAGTAGTGTCCCAGCATATACGGAAGCTGAATCGTATAAATTCAACATTGTAGGAGCAGCTAAAAAACTGGGGTTTGGCCAGCAGCCCACGGACGCATTCACAGATGAAATTATTAAACCGGCAGTAACAGTAGAGGTTCAGGATGAGGCAGGCAACGTGATGACGGATGATAACGCCACGCAAATCACGCTGGCTATAGGGGCCAATCCGGGAGGAGGAACGCTGAGCGGAACCTTAACCGCAACTGTAATAAACGGCATAGCCACCTTTAATGATCTCTCAATCAATCTTGCAGGAAATGGATATAATTTAGTAGCTAATAGCAGCCCTGCTTTAGATCAAGCGATTTCAAAAAGTTTTAATATTAATTCCAAAGGGGGAGGAGGTGGAAACGGTGGTGGTGGTTTTTATGTTGTATTACCTTCAATAACATCAGTAAGTCCGGTTAAAGATGCCACGGGTGTAGCAGTTGACTCGTTAATAAAAGTGGTATTCTCTTTAGCAATGGACTCCAGTACATTAACAACCTCCAACTTCAATTTAATGAAGGGTAGTACAAATATAGCCGGAGTTGTGACATATGACAGCGCCACATATACAGCTACGTTTACTCCATCCAGTCATCTGGAATATCAAAGTACATATACCGCTACTGTAACCACAGGGGTAAAAAGTTTCTCAGGTTATTCTCTATCTGCCAGTTATTCATGGAGTTTCAGTACAGGAGCAGCACCTGCTCCGGTTGCAACCCCCCCATCAATGACCACTAAACCCGTGATAACAAGCACGCAACCGGTGACAACAACGCCTGTAATTACAACACAACCTGAAATAACTACTGTACCGGCAGTGACAGTGACAGTTACCTCAACAGCAACCCCTCCACCGATAACTACTATCCCGAAACCCATCTCGCCCAGCGAACCGGTTGAAATAGGAAATAACTGGTGGTGGATTATCACAGCTATTATAGCCGGATTGATAGTTGTTGGCCTATTGATATTCTTCATGAATAAAAAATTCGGATTTTTAAGTAAGGTCAAGGCAATACAACTATTTAGAAAGAAGTAATAAAAAATATACCATTGCCCAAATAAAAACCTCCGATAAAAAGCCGGAGGTTTTTATTTACAATTATCAGGTTGAGAATATGAGAATAATCATGATAAACTTACCTAATAATACAACTAATACATAGCTTGAGGAGGAAAAAATGCTTTCAGGGTACATGGGGAAATTATTGTTTATTAACTTAACCACCGGAGAAATTAAGGAAGAAAAGCCAGACGATAGCCTTTACCGTAACTATTTAGGCGGTTATGGTCTGGGTGTCAGGATCCTTTACAGCCGTCAGAAGCCTGGAGTGGACCCGCTTGGTCCTGAAAACACGCTAGGAATCATCAGTGGGCCCTTAACAGGCACGGCAGTCCCTACTGGAGCACGTTATGCTGTGGTAACCAAATCGCCCCTTACCGGAGGATGGGGTGATGCCAACTGCGGAGGTGAATTCGGCCCATATCTTAAATTTTCAGGTTTTGATGGAGTATTTTTTACGGGTATTTCACCTAAACCAGTATATTTACTCTTAAATAATGGAAAAGCGGAATTAAAAGATGCAAGCCATATCTGGGGTAAAGACTCATATGAAACCGAAGATATTTTGATGGCTGAATATGGTAAAGATAGCCGTGTAGCCTGCATTGGGCCAGCAGGGGAGAAACTGGCTTTAATTTCCTCAATTATGACAGACCACGGCTCAGCCGCCGGACGTTCCGGAGTTGGCGCAGTGATGGGTTCTAAAAAACTAAAAGCAGTGGTGGCGAAAGGAAATATGGAAGTCACTGTAGCTGATAAAGAAACCCTGACAAAACTGCGCATGGAGCATATAAAGTCGTTGCAGATGCCTGGACCGGGAGGGAAGTCTTTCATGGAAAACTTCCATAAATATGGAACTTCCAGTATGACTTTTAATTCTGCCCATACAGGGGATTCTCCAGTTAAAAACTGGGGAGGAGTGGGTATTGTAGATGTACCTGATCGTAAGGGTCTAGATCCTGATCATGTGGCTACCTATGTGGAAAAACTTTCAGGATGCTGGCATTGTCCAATTGCTTGCAAAGCTATCTTGAAAGAAGGTACTGGAGAATATAAATATGCCGCAGGCGCAAGACGTCCTGAATATGAAACCCAGGCCAGCTTCGGAGTTAATTGCGCCAACAGTAATCCTGAAGCCATTAATAAGGTAAATGATATCTGCAACCGGTACGGCATGGATACGATATCCGCAGGCACAATTATTGCCTTCGCCATGGAATGTTTTGAGAACGGTATATTAACTAAACAGGATACGGGAGGTATTGAGCTAAAATGGGGTAATCATAAAGCCATGGTCGAAATGACGGAACTTATGGCTAAAAGAGAGGGACTTGGCAACCTGCTGGCTGATGGTGTGAAAATTGCTGCCGAACGAATCGGTAAAGGGGCGGAAAAATTCGCAGTGCATATTGGGGGACAGGAAGTTGGTATGCACGATCCGAAATTGATGATGCAGGGACGGATTGTCTTTAGTGGGTATCGCATGGATGCTACGCCAGGACGTCATACAGCCGGTTTTGGTCCCGGTTCTTTTGGTAAACAACTTGTAACATCATGCGGTCTTTGTTTTGTGGGGTATGGTTTTGGAGGAGCGCCTGATGTACCTGTTAAAATGGCTGGATTTTTAACAGCAGTAACCGGTCAAACTTTTACAGTAGAGGAGTTGCTCAAGACAGCAGAGAGGATAATAAATCTTAGACATGCCTTTAATCTGCGAGAGGGAATTAATGAGCATAATTGGACGATACATTCCCGCATTTCAGGTAATCCTCCTTTGAAGGAGGGGCCCCTGGCCGGAGTGAGTGCCCCAATGGAAGCTCAGGACGCCTGGAATATGGGGGCTCTGGACTGGGACTTAATTACCGGCAAACCAAGTAAGAAAAAACTTCTTTCGCTGGGGCTGGATGAAGTCGCTGAGGCGCTTTGGCCTCCTGTGCCGCCTCCTGGATCTCCCAAATAACGGCTTCAAGCCTTGTTAGATAATTATTCAGAAAAGAATTGTATTTACTATGTATAGAATTAATGTTGAAATGTATGGAATTCCACAGAACATTTCTCAAGAGAGTAAAATCACCATTGAAATTGAAGCTAAAGCCACCTTAAAGGATGTTGTGGCGGCATTAAGACGAAAGATACCGGCGCTTGAAGGACCGGTTATTATGCAGGGACACAACCGTTTAACAGAGAATTATACTTTCATCATCAACGGACAGTTCCAGCCTGGTGACACTGACCTTTCTATCCAGCCGGATGATCGGATTGTACTGGTCCTGTTAGCTACAGGCGGATAAATTACACTAAATATAAATTAATATAAAATAATGGCAAGCTCAATAAAGCCTGCCATTATTTTTTATTAATTGAAAATCATATTGACAACATCTATGACATTCAATATTATTATGTGTATCTTTGTTATGAGTTCAATAGGGGCGCAGGATGCTTAATTATGAAAGAATATCAGATATTCAGAAACTTAAGAGTTACATTCAGCCATGGCAGGATTCAATCAATGATCCTGTTAAGTATCAAACGAATGTCCTGAAATCCCTCCTGGAAATATACTCGCAAACGGAATACGGTGCAAAACATAATGCAGCCAAGATTCATACCATGGCGGAATACCAGCGTGAATTTCCTGTAGCCACCTACGAAGAATACAAACCCCTGATCCGGCAAGTAATGGAGGGAAATACTGCAATATTATTAAACGAGGAGCCTGTTGGCTGGGCCATTACCAGGGGTACAACACAGAATGAGCCTAAATTTATTCCCATGACTCCTACTGATATTAAAATGCGCGTCAGCGCAGCACGGGCCATGATTCAATATGCTATTGCCAGTGGTCATTTTGACATTTTCCAGGGAGTAAACCTTAATTTAAATTTTCCTTCACTTGCAGGTAAGATCAGGATTGGAGAAAAGGAGCTGGATTACGGTTACAGTTCAGGGATATATGTGAAATTTGTCTCTGCTTCCACTCCCATTCATTCTCTGCCGGAGCAAACCGAAATCGATGCGCTTGGTGGAGGTACAACTGTTCGGGACTGGGAAGCCCGTTTCGAACTGGCGTACCAAAGATGCAAAGACAGTAATGTAACCATGCTTGGCGGTGTAGCACCCACAGCAGTGACTTTTGGCAGGTATTTAAAGCGGGTGCATGGTTTATACCCCAGAGACATCTGGCCTAACTTACAGATTATGACTCTGGGCAGCGTACCAGGCATCAATACCTGTTATGGGCCAGCGCTCAGGGCGTATTACGGCAAAGCCGCAATACGTGAAATTTATGGCGCCACGGAAGGCATGTTCGGCCAGCAGCAGGATATTTATAGGGCCTGGGTTCCCAACTATGATTTGTTTTTATTTGAGGTACAGGATGGTTCGGGCATTAAGCACCTTCATGAAATGCTTCCCGGAGAATCGGGCAGTCTGATCGTCTCTACACCAATACTGGCCAGATACAAAATAGGAGATTATATCCGGGCTTTTCGCCCGCCTTATTTCCGTTGTATAGGAAGAGATCGCTGGTGGACTCTTATGGCATATGGATGGAACGAATTCATGAGTTTAAATTTCGGACGTCTTTAACTCCGACGGAGAAACACCCAGCTCACCAATATTACCCCGATAATGATTAATACTACAGGCCAGATGTAAGTCCATCCTACCAGATCTCCCAGTCCCACGCCTAAAAGGACCAGCCCTATGATTACGGTCCCGCCTACAGGACGTCGGTGTTCCGGACGGAGACGAAAAAGTGACTTTAAAAGGAGAATGATACCTGCACCAGCCAAAAAAATGGACCAGCTTTTCCACCAGGATGCGGATACAAGGCTCCCAATCAGAGCAACAATACCCCCCCAGATAAGGAGCGTAGCCAATAAGATTCCGCGTACCGGGTCTCTTCTGAATTTTTCATCAAACTGTTTTTCGCGGTGTTTCTCGTCCTCTTTTTCATGTCTTTTTTCTTCTTCCTTTTCGTCTCTCCTGCGTTCAGACATTTTAAACCTCCTGGTTTTACTGGAAGTTTCATTTTACAATAAATTCATGTCATAAGCATCTAGATGATATGTCTTTTCAAAAATACCGTGAAGAAATTTAAGAAGATCAACTTTTATGTTTAATTATTGCCGGAAACGAATCTTACAAGGGCTTTCATTTTGAAATAAAATAATATTAGACAAGACAAAAAGAATCCTCCTATAAAGTAGGCTCCGATAACATCGCTGGGCCAATGCTCTCCCAGATAAATACGCGAAATGCCAATTATTATTATTAACAATGCGCTTATTGTCAGGGTAAGGACTCTCAGGTATGTTTTATGTAAAATGAAAAAAAGCAGAAAGGCTATAATGCCCAGAACCATAATGGCAAAGAAAGTATGGCCGCTGGGATAGCCAAAATCATTTTGTGGATTAACGATGCGAATCAAAGGCGAATCAGGGCGAGATTGGCTCACAGCCAGTTTAATTAAGATATTGATGGGCACTATGCTTCCAGCCAAAACCACCAGAAATGCTTCTATTAAACCCACACGCCAGGCAAATAATAATCCGGAGCAAATAACTATGACAGCCGAACGCCAACCTGTGCTCAGAAAGGAGACTCCCTTCATGATAGAAAGCAGAATATTATTTTCGTAAGATTGCACTTGTATTATCAGAGAAAGTTCCCATGAAAATCGATTAGACTGCCCAACATAAACAGAAAGGCAAATAGCTAGTACGGCCAAAATTATTGTGGGGAAAAAATATAGAGTAGTATTTTTCACGCTTGATTTTTTTACCGGTGTATTTTGCTTAATTATAGCACTCTTCCCACGTCATTTGCTGTATTATTAATCTTAATATATATTCCTGTTAGATGGATTGATAAAGGCCTGCCAGACTGGAAAAATTGACTGTAAGAGCAAAATAAGTTATTTACGCACTTGACAATCGAATGCGTGTGTGTTAAGTTAAAAATGAAGCCACCTGATACACCTGAGTCTAGCTTCTGGAGGTGTCAATGAGGCTAATAGATTTATATGGAGTCAGGCAGATTGACAGTTAAAGCCCTGCATACAAGCAGGGCGCTATTGGATTTTGTTTCTGGCTCGAGTTAGAAAAAGGGACCTGAAAAAAACTAAAAGGTCCAAACGAAAGGGTGTAGCACTCTGTGAGTCAGATACAAAATTGTATGGTAAATATTAAAACGGGAGGCGGAGTTAGAACGCCTCCCCGATTTTTAAGCCACGTGTATATTACCGCTTTCGGTAATCTTTGAATATAAAAAGGGTTTACGATCACGGAAATAGTCCGCTTCGAATTCGCCAGGTTTAATAATCAAATGTTTTTCTCTGGCATCTGAGATATTTAATTCTCCATAAATGATTTCTTCATCCTCCTGACCGGCCTCAGCCACAACTTCACCCCAGGCATTGATGATTTTACTCAGCCCTAAAAATTTAGCCCCTCTCTCAATACCCACCCGATCTACTGCCACCAGATGGACTTTGTTTTCGAATGCACGTGTAATAATGACGTGCTGAGGGACTATAAGACGGCCATGGGGCCAGTTGGTGGGCAGCGCTAAGATATCTGCTCCCATAAGAGCCATAACTCTGGCGCTTTCCGGAAAAGTACAGTCGTAACATATAAAAAGGCCAATATTGCCAATGTCAGTCTTATATACTTGAAATATTTCATTACCCGGATCCAGATAACGGTCTATACCAAGGTAAGGAAGATGATTCTTCCTGTATCTACCGATAAGGCCTTTGGGGCCGACCAGCACCGCCGTGTTATAACATTTGTTCCCGTCTTTTTCCAGTAGACCCGTCACCATATACACATTTAGTTCTCTACATATGTTTGAAAATGCTTCAACAGCCGGTCCGGGCACTGTCTCAACATATGGTACAGCTTCACTGCAACTGGAGTACATATATCCGCTTAAAGCGCATTCAGGAAAGACGATTAAGCAGGCGCCGCTGGCGGCTGCAATCCTGGTCTTGTTTAGTATGTTCTTCAAATTTTCATTATTATGCATTATTTTGGGGTTTATCTGAACACCTGCAATTTTTATCCTGTCTTCCATGGTTCAGTTAGCTCTCCCTTAATTCAATTTTCTATTGAAGATTGCATGAATATTGAATTTCTCTTTTTAATATTTCAGTGTAATATGACACCCCCATCCACCACTATGGCCTGACCAGTTATAAAATCACTATCCTCTGAGGCCAGGAAAACAGCCGAACCTATCAGGTCTTGAGGATACTGGGGACGTTTCAAGATCCTGGATGATACTTCATATTGCCGGCGTTCTTCGGTAATAGTAGCGGGATCAGCGCTTAAGGTAAAACCAGGACAAAGTGAATTAACGTTAATATGGTATTCCCCAACTTCTCTGGCCAGTGAGCGAGTGAAAGTAATTACCGCACCCTTACTGGCGGCATAATGAGTCAATCTAGCAGCTCCCTGAAAAGCCAGAGAAGAGGCTATATTAATGATTTTCCCACTTTTTTGTTTAATCATGTAAGGTAAGACCGCACGGCAGCATAAAAAGACTCCTGTTACATTAACCTTAATAACTTTTTCAAAATCTGCCGGATCCATTTCCCAGCAGAGAGACCTGACTGCAATTTGACGCTGAAATACCGCTGCATTATTGACCAGAATGTCTATTCTACCAAATCGTTCCAGTGTCTTATTCACCATCATCTGTGTATCAGCCTGGTTGGAAACATCAGTTTTTGTAGCTAAAGCTGCATATCCCTCCTGATTAATTTTTTCCGCCAGCAACTGCGCCGCCTGGAAGTTAATATCTGAGATCACCACCCGGGCACCTTCTCTGGCAAAAGCCAGAGCATAAGCCTGTCCTATCCCCTCGGCTCCCCCGGTAATAATGGATACTTTATCTTGTAGTCGCATCCTGTCTTCTCCCTAGATATTGCATTTCTTATACGTTGTTTTCATTATACACCGCGGTTTTGACAGGTTGTAGAGTCGAATCGGTCAACATACAACATGATTATCTTATAGTGCATTTTCTTGACTCAAATCTCGCTTAGAGATAAACTAGTAGTGTAAAACGATTTCATAACCTCAATTCTTGTGCATCCTCAATCTTGCCGAAAAAAATAGCCTCGATAAAATCGGGACAAAAGGGGGTATAACTTGGCTTATCAGAATTTGCTCTATGAAAAAAACAACGGTATTGGTATTGTAACCATTAATCGACCTCAGGCAGCTAACGCCCTGAATGATTTAGCTTACGCAGAGCTTTATCAAGTATTTCAGGAGATTGAAAAAGACAAGGAAGTGCGGGTAGTCATTCTCACAGGCGCTGGAGAAAAATCATTTATTGCCGGTACAGACATTACAAACATGGCTAAAATGAACTCCATCGAAGCCCGCGAATTCGCCACTACGCTTAAGAAGACCTTTGACCTGGTGTACAATTTACCCAAACCAGTTATTGCCGCGGTTAACGGCTATGCGTATGGCGGTGGATGCGAATTAGCTATGTGCGCTGACATCATTTTTGCTTCAGAAAACGCCAGGTTCGGACAACTCGAAATTAACGTAGGGATTATTCCTGGTTCAGGCGGCACCCAGAGGCTGCAAAGGTTGATCGGCATTAACCGGGCTAAGGAAATGATTTACACAGGCGCCATCGTAGATGCTAAGACTGCTTATGCCATGGGTATGTTAAACAAAGTGGTACCTCTGGCAGATCTGATGAAAGAAGCTAAGGACATGGCGCAGAAGTTAATGGAAAAAAGCAGTGTCATGTTGAATCTGGCGAAATTAGCCATTAACAACGGCGCTAATGTGGATCTGGAAACAGGATTGAATATAGAACTGCAATGTTTTGCACAGTGTTTTGCCACTGAAGACCAGAAGGAAGCCATGAAGGCATTCATAGAGAAAAGAAAACCCCAGTTGAAAAACAAATAAATTAAGGCTTGAAACGGCAAATTGTCCGTGAATGGCAAAAATAAGGAGGCATAAATACTATGGAAATTAAAACTGTTGCTGTCATCGGTGCAGGCACAATGGGTAACGGCATTGCCCAGGTCACAGCCGCGGCCGGCTACAATGTAATCATGACTGACATCAAAGAAGAATTTTGTGCCAGAGGTATTGCCACCATCACCAGCAGTCTGGACAGGATGATTAAGAAGGGAACCTGTACAGAAGACACTAAGAAGGCGATTCTTGGCCGGATTAAGACCACGATCGATATGAAAGAAGCCCAAAATGCCCAACTGGTCATAGAATGTGCTCCTGAAATCCTGGATTTGAAAGCTAATATTTTCAAAGAGCTTGACTCAATCTGCCCACCTGAGACTATTCTGGCATCAAATACCTCCACTCTGCCTATTGGCGCAATCTCTACTTCTGTTAAGAGAAAAGACAAAGTGGTAGGCATTCATTTTATGAATCCGGTACCAATAATGAAGGGAGTAGAGGTTATAGTCAGTACCTTTACTTCTCCAGAGACTGTTGAGATTAGTAAAAATTTCGTAAAAGCTGTAGGCAAAGAACCCTGTGAAGCCAGAGACTATGCCGGCTTTATCGTTTCTCGCCTGATAGATGTACTGGTCAATGAAGCCGTCCAATGCGTCATGGACGGTAACAAACCTGAAGAAGTAGACAAGGCGATGCGGCTGTGCTGCAACTTCCCCATGGGCCCGCTAGAACTAAGCGACCTGACTGGTATCGATATCGTCCTGCATGGTTTGGAGACTATGAAAGGCGAGTTTGGTGACAGAATGAATCCTGTTCCGCTATTGAAAGCCCAGGTCCGGTCCGGCGCTCTCGGTCGTAAGACCGGCAAAGGTTGGTATGATTATCCGGCAAAAAAATAAGATAGGGTAACTGTTAAAGCGTATTGAATAATTAATTTGGGATTTGGAAATTTGAAAAAATCAGAAGATTATACACATTTCCGACCTCCAAATCAGGATATATTTTGGAAATAAATAACAATTAGGAGTAATGCAGTGGTAAATAAAAACAGTGATGTGGTCATCGTCAGCGCTCTAAGAACGCCATTCGGCAGGTATGGTGGATCCCTACGTGATATTGATTATTACGATCTGGGCGCTATCCCCATGCGGGAAGTTTTAAAAAGGGTCAATGTCCCCCCTAACACTGTAGGTAATGTATTCTGGGGTGTGGGTGATACTTCAGCCTGCAAAGAGGTTTATACCCCGGTAGCTGCGCGCCAGACCCTTATTAAAGCCGGCATGCCACATGAAACCCCTTCAATATCGTTTGATATGGCCTGTGTTTCAGCCATGCATGCCATAAAGCTGGCTGCCATGGAAATGAAAGCTGGGGAAATTGATTGCGCAATTGCTGGTGGCGCTACTTCCTTTAGTCGTGAACCATTAATATTAAGAAATCTCAGGTTCAATGGTTTCCGCCTGGGCGACGTTAAGATGGAAGATCCCCTCTTTGGTCTGGGATATAAGGATTTTAACCCAGTTTCTGTAGATAGTGATAATATTGCTATTGAACATGGTGTAGATAGGGTTGAGCAGGACGAATGGGCTGCCCGCAGTCATG
>CAYLRY010000063.1:0-10663 GCA_964386535.1 uncultured Dehalococcoidales bacterium
AAACAGGCCAGATCACACTTGAGGACCGAGATGGGAGGCATTTCTTACCCCAAAAAACCGGCTGGGATCATTTTAGCAGGCGGTGAAATAAGTATCAGTTTTAACCAGAAATTTGAGTCGAAAACGTGGACTAAATTGTGAAAATTGGATTTGTTATATGAAGCCTTTTTTACTAGTTACTCACAGCCCCGAAGAGACTATTGAGCTGGGCGTCCATCTTGGAGAAATAGCCAGGCCGGGTAACGTTTTCCTTTTAAGTGGAAACCTGGGAGTGGGCAAGACCTGTTTAACCCAGGGAATAGCCAGGGGATTGGGCAGCCCTGACAACGCCCTGAGTCCTACTTTTGTTCTTATGAGGGAAATACATGGTCGTTTACCTCTATACCACATAGATCTATATAGACTTGACCGGCTTGATGAGATTGCAGATTTAGGTTTGGATGATTATCTTTACGGTCAGGGCCTTTGTGTTATTGAATGGGCTGAAAAAGGGCTTGGTGTGTTGCCACTTGAGCACTTAATGATTAAAATAAGTTATTCAGGTGATTTTGAACGTCTTTTTGAGTTAATTCCCTGTGGCAGATTTTATGAAAAATTACTTACAGGGTTAAAAACACTGATCAAGAAATACTAACGTGCAAATAGCTATAGATACTTCAACCGATTTTGCCAGTCTGGCTCTGGTACAGGGTAGTCAGATTTTAGCCGAATTAACCTGGCGTTGCGGAATGAATCATACCGTAGAATTGTATCCCCACCTCATTTTTTTATTAGAAAAAAGCCGTCAAGATATAAGATTTGCAGATTGCGTATTCGTGGCCAGAGGTCCCGGGAGTTTTAACGGGTTAAGAGTTGGAGTCAGTGCTGCTAAAGGTCTGGCTTTTAGTCTGGGAATACCCATTATCGGCATTAGCACGCTGGATATCATGGCTTATCAACAATCCGCTTCCGGATTCCCGGTCTGTGCTATTTTAAATGCCGGAAGAGAAGAGGTGGCCACGGCGATTTACAAAAGAAAGAGAAACCGATGGACCCGGGTTTGGGAAGAGCAAATTACCACCATAGAAGCCCTTTCGCTGCAAATCAAAGAAAAAACCCTGTTTTGCGGTGAGATTAATCAGGCCAGCCTGCTCCGCATAAAAAAGGTGTTTAAAACTCTGGCCATCATTCCGCCTGCCGCAGCTCAAATAAGACGCTCTGCTTTCCTGGCTGAGCTTGGACAACAGAGACTTCAAGCAGAGGATTTTGATAACCTGGCAACTTTACAACCATTTTATCTGCGCCGTCCGCCGATTACAGAACGAAAAAAACCTTAACCAATGGAGACAATATGGAACTTTTGCCCAAACTAGAAGTAAATGCCAGTAAAGAATATAAAATGTGCTTCGGCTGTGGGGAATTCAACCCCATAGGCCTCAAGCTTAAATTCAAATGGAACGGACAAACAGCGATTGCGGAGTTCACACCGGGTGAAAATCACCAGGGCTGGAGCGGTTATGTTCATGGCGGTATAACAAGCTGCGTTCTAGATGAAGCCATGGGACGGGCCGCCATGTTTGCTGGATATAATAATGTGACCGCCAGAATGCAGACTCGTTTCCGTAAAATGATTCCTATACGGGAGACCTATCTGGTTATTTGCACGGTTACGCGGTGTACCTCTCGGTTGATTGAGACTGAAGCTAAAATAACGGACAGGAACGGCCAGGTCCTGGCGGAAGCAACTTCAACCCAGTTTATCATCGGTCCCACCGGGGAAGAAATTCATAAATATGAATAACAATAACCTTAAAGCAGTATTATGGGACATGGATGGAGTGATTGCAGATACAGCAGCCCTCCATTGCAGGTCCTGGCAGATGGCTTTTACTAAAAGAGGAGTCGATTTTACCGAAGAGGATTTCAAAAACCATTTCGGGCAGAGGAACGATACCATAATCCGAAGCCAAATAGGAAAAGATATTTCCAATGAAATAATTGAAGCCATTGCCCGGGACAAAGAAGAAGGATTCCGGAAAGACGCCAGAGGGAAGCTATCCCCTTTTGAGGGGGTCCTTAATCTGTTAAAAATAATAAGTCACCATGGTTTTTTATGTGCTATCGCCTCTTCTGCGCCGCTGGAAAATGTACAAATGATCCTAGAAGAATTGGATATTAAGTCCTATTTCAGGGCTATTGTTCACGGTAAAGAGGTCAATGAGGGAAAGCCAAGTCCGGAGGTGTTTCTTAAAGCAGCTCAAAAACTTGACGTCTCTCCGCAAGATTGTATCGTCATTGAAGATGCTACAGCCGGTGTAAAAGCAGCCAGAGCTGCCGGAATGCGCTGCATAGCGGTTACCAATACTCACCCTGCCGGAAAACTGGTAGAAGCAGATTTGGTGGTTGCCTCACTGGTGTTGATAGGGATAGATGATCTGAATAAATTGTTTGGCATTAGAGAATAAGAAGGAGATAAAATGGAGCGAACTTTAATACTGGTTAAGCCGGATGCAACACAGCGGAACCTGGGAGGCGCTATACTTGCCCGTCTGGAAGCGGCCGGATTGAAGATGGTAGCTTTAAAAATGCTTCATGTTGATGAAGCACTGGCCCATAAACACTATGCTGTACACACGGGGAAGCCTTTTTTCAAAGATTTAATTGATTATATCACCTCGTATCCTATTCTGGCCGCTGTTTTTCAGGGCAACAATGCTGTAGAGGTGGCCCGTAAGACTATGGGCTCAACAGACCCTAAAAAAGCTGAACCCGGCACCATCCGAAGGGACTACGGCCTGGACATCCAGAGGAACTCGGTTCACGGCTCGGATTCCAGAGAAAACGCTGAAATCGAAATAAAACTATACTTCACCAACCAGGAGATTTACGATAAGTAAATAAAAAATGAAGGCCCACCAAAACTAGCGGGCCTTCATTTTTATCATATTTACTTAAGGTACCCTGACTCTGGTCAGTGCCTTATCCCACAGCTTCTCTAATTGATAGTAGTCTCGTTGGAAAGGAGCGAAAATATGGACAATTACCTCATTGTAATCCACCAGTATCCAGCCTGATTCCGGGGTACCTTCTTCTCGTAGAGGAAGTACACCTTCTTTTTTAAGACTGGCTGTAACCGCCTCTGTAATAGCCTTGATCTGCCTCTGACTTTCACCAGTACATATTATAAAATAATCTGCGAAGCTACAGATCTCCCGGGTATCCAGTAACACTATGTCAATGGCCTGTTTATCACTTACAATATCTACTATTTTTCGAGCTAGATCGATATTCTCCAGAAATCAATCCTCCCCTTTGAAATCGATAATTCAATATTTATTATAGCACAACTCAATTATTCCTGGGCTTTATTATGCACCTTTTCCTTGAATTCAAGTTTACATATTTGCATATAAGAATATTCACCTGATAGTATAAAATCAAAGGAGCAAAAAATAATGGCGGGACTACTTTTTGGCACTGGTGGGATACCCCACTCAAGCGACAAACCCCGGAATATAATTAATGGGATAAAACGCATAGCGGAGCTGGGTCTTGGTTGTACCGAACTGGAATTTACCTACGGAGTACGCATGACGGATCTTGAAGCCCAGCAGATTTCTGCCGCAGCTCTCAAATACAGGGTAAAACTAACCGTTCACGCTCCTTATTACATAAATTTAAATGCACAAGAAAATGAAAAGCTGGTCACCAGCCAGGAGAGGTTGCTTCATATTGCGCATATCGCTAACCTTTGCGGTGCCAGAGACATAGCTTTTCATGTAGCTTTCTATATGAAAAACAATCCAGAGGCGGTATATCAGCAAGTTAAAAGGCTGCTGGCTGGAATCATTGTGGAGGTGAAAAAGGAGAACCGTTATACCTTGCTGCGCCCAGAATTAATGGGAAAAATGAGTCAATTTGGTAGCCTGGAAGAATTGCTTAATCTTTGCAGCGAGGTCGATGGGCTGGCTCCCTGTATCGATTTTGCCCACCTGCATGCTAGAAATGGTAAGTATAATTCTTATTATGAGTTTAAATCAGTATTGACACAAGTTGAAAAAAAGTTGGGACGCGCTGCTCTGGATAATATGCATATCCACCTTTCTGGTATCAACTTTAATAGCAAAATTGGTGAAGTAATGCATCTCAATCTTAAAGAAGCTGATCTAAAATATACTGAATTACTCCAGGCTTTAAAAGAAATGGATGTTAAGGGTGTTGTAATTTGTGAAAGCCCTAACCTGGAAGAGGACGCTCTCCATCTTCAAGAAACATATCAAAAAGTCTGATTCATATAGTCCGCAATCATGCCGTCTCATATGATCAACACTTATGAAGCAAGAGGGGCAATTTCTTTCCCATGGCTATTCCAGTCTGCTATAATATATTCAAGATAAGTTAAATTTTTAAGTTCAATGAAGGATCATAATAAAACAAGGTGAAATCAAATACAATGCGAAATAGTTTAATATTCATTGCCATTTTAATAGCTGCTATAGCTATTTTTTCGATCTGGTTTCCTAATATGAAAGAAAAACCAACTGAAGTATTACTCAGTGATGTCATCCAGTGGTCTCAGGCAGGCCAGATACAGAAAATTGTGGTTGATAGCGATTTACTGACCGTAACTAAAAGTGATGGTATTGTGGTAACAACCTATAAAGAAAGCAATGCCTCGATTTATGATATAGAGGGTTTGAACCTGGCCACAGGAAACAACGGCGAACGCGTAAAAGTAGATGTGAAAGGTTCGTCAGGTATTAACTGGGGCAGCTTGTTGATCAATTTATTGCCACTGTTCTTTTTCGGTGGTCTGTTATTTTTCATATTCCGTTCAGCCAGAGGTGCAAATAACCAGGCCATGCGTTTCGGACGCAGCCGGGCGCGGTTGTTCCCGGCCAATAAACCGACTGTGACATTTGATGACGTGGCCGGAGTGGAAGAAGCCAAACAGGAGCTTCACGAAGTAGTAGAATTCCTTAAAGACCGTGATAAATTCCAGAGTCTGGGGGCACGTATACCTAAAGGTGTGTTGCTGGTTGGTCCTCCTGGCACCGGCAAAACATTGCTGGCGAGAGCTGTTGCAGGCGAAGCTGGAGTCCCATTTTTCTCTATCAGCGGTAGTGAATTTGTGGAAATGTTCGTAGGGGTAGGGGCTTCCCGTGTGCGGGATCTATTCGACCAGGCCAAACGCAATGCTCCCTGCATCATTTTCATTGATGAGATCGATGCTGTTGGCCGGCAGCGCGGCGCAGGCCTCGGTGGAAGTCACGATGAACGGGAACAAACTCTTAATCAGATACTGGTAGAAATGGATGGTTTTGATACCAATACTACTGTTATCGTACTGGCTGCCACCAACCGGCCGGATATCCTGGATCCCGCCCTTTTACGTCCAGGACGTTTCGACCGCCGGGTAATATTGGATCTACCGGATATGAACGGCAGACTGGCTATTCTTAAAGTCCATGCGAAAGGTAAGCCGTTATCGAACACCTCCGCTTTGGAAGTAATCGCCAAAGCTACTCCAGGATTCAGCGGAGCTGACCTTGCCAACCTTATCAATGAAGCTGCTATTCTGGCAGCACGCCGGGGAAAGAAAGCTATTGATAAAATGGAGTTAGAAGAATCTATAGACCGTGTTATTGCTGGCCCTGAACGGAAGAGCCGGCGTATCAGCCCAAAAGAAAAGGAAATCACCGCTTACCATGAAGCAGGTCATGCCCTGATTGCCCATATGCTGCCTAACTCCGATCCAGTTCATAAAATATCAATTGTAGCCAGAGGAATGGCCGGTGGTTATACCAGGATGTTACCCAATGAAGACCGTATGTTCGCTACCCGCTCTCAATTGGATGCCAGACTAACAGTATACCTTGGCGGACGTACCGCTGAAAAATTGATCTTCAACGATATCAGTACCGGGGCTTCCGAAGATATTAAACAGGCTACCGATATGGCGCGGAAGATGGTTACCGTCTGGGGCATGAGTGAGAAGATGGGACCTCGTTCTTTCGGACAAAAGGAGGAGTTGATCTTTTTAGGTCGGGAGATATCAGAACAACGTGATTACTCTGAAAAAACAGCTCTCCAGATAGATGCTGAAGTCAATAGATTCATTGATGACGCTTACGCACAGGCTACTAAATTGCTAACTGATAATAAGGACAGGCTGGTTCATCTGGCACAAATTCTCATTGTAAAAGAAAACCTGGAAGGCGAAGAGCTTGAAGCAGCCTTTACTGAACCCGTAGATACACCTATACCTGTTGTGAACCTGAGCACTCCGGTAACAGCCCCACCCTCTTCAACTCCGGTAACTAACCCGGCTCCCAGTTCCGCACCCAAAACTAGCCCTGCGCCCAGACCATTACCTTCAACTTAAAAGTTATTTAACATTTCAGGCTGGCCTGTAATCTGGCTAGCCTTTTTATGAGGCAAAAATGTATATTAAAATTGTTAATCAGCCAATAGATCCGGCAGAGGTTATCGAGCAGGCTGAAAGCCCGGATAGCGGCTGTGTTGCTACCTACGTGGGTCTTATCCGAAATATTTCACATAATAAGCTTGTCCGTTCCGTGGAATACCAGGATATTGAAGGTAAAGCCGAAAGCCGGTTAAGAGAACTGGCTGAAGACATCCAAAAGAAATTCCCAGTGAATAGAATAGCTTTGTGTCATAGAGTGGGGTTGCTGCATGTAGGGGACATTAACATAGTTTTTGCCTTTGGCGCCGCCCACCGCCAGGAAGGTTTCGCTGCCTGCCAGTATGCAGTTGACAGGTTCAAAGAAACCATGCCCACAACTAAAAAGGAGACCTATATGGATGAAACGATTTGCACCGATTGGTAATTAATAAAACCAAATTGAAGCCTGCTTTTATGGCTTTATTTGCTTGCAGCTTCAAAACCGCAAATCCCCCGCATTCTTCCGATAATATACTCCCTGCACATAGCCACTTTATCTTCAATAGGAATTTCCATCAGACCATCTGGCTCCAGGCGGAAAAGACGGTCAGCCAGATAAATAGCTTCCATGAAATCATGCGTTACAAATACTACTGTGGCCCTAGATTCCCGCAGTACCTCCTTTAAATCACGTAAAAGCGCCTCCGCCAGTTCTACATCCAGACTGCTAAAAGGCTCATCCATCAGCATTATTTCAGGCTCTACTGCAAAGGCGCGTGCAATTGATACCCTCCTGGCCATCCCACCGCTTAGCTGGCCGGGATAGTAGTTGTGAAAACCTTCAAGTCCTAACCGGTCCAGCCAGGCAGCCGCCCGTTTCCTGGATTCTTCACGGCTTTTTCCGGCTGCCCTTAGCACCAGGGCTACATTATCCAAAGCATTCCTCCAGGGTAATAAACGGTAGTCCTGGAAAATAAAGCCCAATCGTTCGCTACCTGTTTCAATAATACCGGTATCCGGCTTTAAATTTCCGGCAATAAGACGCAGTAAAGTGGTTTTGCCTGAACCAGAAGACCCTAAAATAGAGGCTACTTCATGAGGTTTGATCTGAAAAGTTATATTTTTCAGGACCATTCTTCCGCCATATGACCTGGATACGCCACGGAACGTGATCATAATGATTTCTTCCAGCGCATAAAATAGCTCCTTACCGGCCGTACAAATCCCAATTCCACCAGTCCCAATAAAGCAAACGCCAGTAGTATCCAGGCGAATAGTGCAGGCGTATCCAGAAAAGTCCAGGATATGAAAAGACTGTGACCTATACCGTCCCTCGCTCCCATAAACTCGGCCAATATCATCGCTCTGACTCCTACTCCGGCCGCCAGCGTCAGACCTGCCATTACTGCTGAACCGATACCGGGTAAATAGATTTCAGTTAACTTCAGATACGATGAGACTTTAAAAACCTCCGCCATCTCAAGGATATTTGTATCAATGGCACGTATTCCCTCAACCGTATTGACATAAGTGATAGGCAAAGTAATAGCTGCGGTCATAAAAATCACCTGTTTGCTGCCTAATCCAAACCAAAGGAGAGCCAGCACTGAGATAATAATGGCAGGAACAGTCATGACTACCCAGCGGGCTGGTTCCAGGAATAACCGTAAAGGATAATAAATCCCCGCCAGAATACCCAAAGCCAGCCCCGCTGCACAACCTATTGCCAGACCAATTAGAAGTCTGGAGAGACTGTAACCGAGCTGTATCCATAAAGCTCCATCCACCGCCAGTTTGCCGAAAGCCGCGAAGGTTGCTTGCGGGGAAGCAATGATGATCTGAGGAAAGACCATGGACAGTATTTGCCATACCGCCAGCGTAGCCAGTATACCCAGCCAGAGATATAGGCCTTGCCGGCGATACCATGATCGTAATACCGAGACTTCCTTTTTAACCTCCATGGTAGAAACCGCTATCTGGGAGCTTGCCACCTATATAGTTAGGAGACAATTCCGCTAAAGCATTAAAAAAGTTCTCTATCATTGGCCGGGCTTCAGCTCCCCTTACAAATCGCCAGTTAATGTTTTCCATGGACTCCGATAAAACCGCGGCAGTAAAACCCTGATCAGCCAACACCTTGGCACCCAATTGCCCCGCTTCTGACGGATGATCCAGCATCCAGCTTACGGCTTTTTGATATTCGGTTAAAAATGTATTTACTATCTCCGGGCGGTTTTTCATTTCACCCAATACCACTGTACCTGCGATAGGGGTAGATGGGCCACCGACCGTTTTTTCCCATTCAATCTTCATATCCAGAACCCTGGATATGGATTCGCCTAAGGCCCGTGCTTTCAAAATTACTGAGGTGGCTGAAGGCTCTGAAAGTACGGCGTATTTCTCCTGCCCGTTTAACAACAATTGAGAAGCCTGAACCGGGTCAGCGGCATAAAAAATCTCGATATCCTCCAGCTTATCAGGATTTAACCCGCTCTTTAGACAAAGGTATCTAAACATGGCATCTGGAATAGCTCCCTGGTAAGGAACCACTACACGTTTGCCTTTCAAATCCCTAATAGATTGTATAGTAGAATCGCCTGTGACCAAATAAAGGATATTCCAGATCGTACAGTCCAGTAATTGTAAAGAAATTCCACGATTATAAAAAATCGCGGCTGAAGTTGTGGGCAAGGAAATAAAATCACCCTGTCCTCCAGCCATTATCGCCTGAAGCTGGGATGGGTTCGCCCACACAGTCAATGTAGTCTTACGGGATACTGAGGCTAAAGTATTGTTTTCCACCATATAAGCCAGAGGCAGTGACAGCGGTCCAATGGTACCCACCAGGTGAAGATTTTCTATTTTAGATACCTCTGAAGATAATGAAGTAGGAGAATAACAGGATGATAATGATACTAACGCTAAAATTAACATAGCAAATATAGGTATAAGATATCTCTTCATATTACACCTGTTTGCATATTCTCATTATTAATCCGGTTTAATCTGAGTTCACCAAAGTGTATATTTCCCTTTCACTTATCAATCGTAAAAAAACCTGGCTGCCTGGCTTTCAGCCGGAAATATTTTAAGTTTTTACCTTGTCATCCGCATTGAAAAATTACTTTAGTTACATTATACTTCTAACTCAGCTATAAAGGCTCATTAGCTAAATACCTGAGGCAATACTTATTTAATTATTGCTCCCGTTATGACTTAATTGTTCCTGAAGATAGTATTCAAAGCATTAACCAAAAATACCTGGTAATGATTTAATTTTAAACATATTTTTATATGAGGCATAATATTTTTAATATCATTAAGCAGGCTAGTGCTGCATAGTCTTTCAATACTATTTCAGGAGGTTTATTCAGGGATTATTAGCAGTAAAGGGTTTAACCAGAGCGCTGGTCAGGAGCTTGCCGCATTCCGTGTGATTCAGAGCTACTGCTATATAGACCAGGCTGCCAGCATTTTTAAGCATAATATAGAAATTACCGCGTTTCATAGAATATATGCTTTCTCCATTAAATGTTTCACCTTGCAGTCCCATGGAAGGTAAAAAATTAGACAGAAGAGACAAGACAAAACCGGGATACGCTGAATCACCTACCAGGAGTAGGGAAAGCCCCCAATTTTTGTAATCCCAGTTCCTGATAAGATTCAAGTCCGATTGTGCATATAGACCCAAGGCGAGCATTTCTATTTTTACTTTTCCCAAGGCATCAAACATTTCTGTTAGCAATTGTTCATTTGAATAGATACTTGCAATCCATTGTTTTAAACTTTCGCTGATTTTTACAAAGCCAGCCCCAACCGTTTTTCCCGGAGGATCTATTGGTAAGGTATTTATCAGGTTCCACTGATCAACAAAGTTGTACTTAATAGACACAAAGTTGTTTTGCTCAGCAGCCATAATCAGGGGACCGGATGATTGATCGTTTGGGTAGACTATGATTAAACTTTCTTCAAGATTTCTTTTCCAGATTTTATCGAATACAGGTACCAGTTTACTGGCTGAAGCGGCTTCCAGTGATGACCGGAATCCCACATCCAGCCAGATGCTCTGGCTTGAACCCGTGGGGAACAGGCAGAAGCTGCATTGATCTATGGGGGGGATGGAAAACAACCTGGTGTTTAATAGAGGAGTTTCCTGTGCAATATAAAAAACCCCATCCAGGCTAACTCCAGGCACTTTAAATTGCTCGAATCCAGGCGGCAGCTTAGCGGTCTGTTCTACCGGATTTTTTCCTGAACATGATGGAGTTAAAAGAGTAC
>CAYLRY010000064.1:0-6315 GCA_964386535.1 uncultured Dehalococcoidales bacterium
TACCCAGGGTATGGAAATGCAGGACAGCCAGGGCGCCGCTGCCGCTGACACCGGCAACTCCGGACAAATTCTGGACTACAGTATAGTTGCCCGAGTTTCTTTCATTGAACCCGTCCACAGGGATGGTGGTTGAGCCGATCAGGCCGTCAGTGACATCATCCAGCTGCAAAACCGACGGATCGAAATGCACATTGAAACTGAGGGCATCCAGGCTGGTTACCTGGGTGGTATTGACACTGGCGGTGAAATTCCCGCCGGCAATAACCGTAGATGGGGCATCGAGGCTTACCGAGGCGGCCTCATCCAGGTCTTTTTCTCCGCCTGTGGATTTGTCAAAAGGCTGTTCCAGTCCCAGTATGTATCGTTCAATTTGGGTCACATCTGCCATATTAATATATCCATCCAGATTGGCATCAGCGCCAGGGGTAGGCAGTGATCCAACACCCAATATGATCCTTTCTAACGCTACCACGTCGCCCATATCAACAGCCCAGGTCTGGTTGGCATCGCCAACCAGAAATAACTTATCTACCCAGGCACAATCTGAGCCTCCACTCACATTATCGCTGTTTTTTTGATATTGCCACTTTAGAGTATACGGCCCCTTATAGAATATATAAAAACGTTTTTCTTGCCAACCTGTAATTCCGGATATTGCATCCTGAAAAACTCCATCAAGATAGAAGGTTAGAGTATCTCCCGGCGCTGAAGAGACTTTCCAATAGAAAATCACTGCATTAAGATAATCAGACATATTGATGGTGGTTTCCATCCAGGTTGATTGACCGTCAGTGACGGTGCCGCTTTGAGCTGCATCACCGTCATAATAGGAAGTAGCCATTTGCCCATGCCAGGTATTATCGCCTCCTGAAGTAAAAGTTAGACAACCGCTATCTAACGCATTTTCCAGGCTGACGAAGTTGAAATAAACTATTATATCATAGCTGGTGGATTCTTTGTTAGCCTGACCTGAGATGTCATGAGCTACACCGGCCGCAATAGTTGCTTCTACAGTGCCGGAACTGGTCATACCTTTTACTTCAATATTGTAATTTGCAGGGCCGCCGGTTAAAGTGACGGTCTTATTGCCCCCGGCGGTGCCGCTGAGGGTAACATCTAAAGAGGTAAAATCAACCACGGGCTCTCCAAAGATGGCCGTGAAGTTGATACAGGGATTATTGGTTGGATCAAGCTGTCCTGCTGCCTGATTTATCGTTACAAAAACACCATAATCAATAGTGTTTTGAAAAATCGACATTCCCGCGCCGAAGACATCATTCGGTCTTCCCATCATTGCGGTAACAGCTTTCCATTGCTCCCAAAAACCCAGAAAAGTCCGCATTGAATATGGACCTGTTTCAAGGGTAATCCAGGTAATGTCGAAACCACCCGTATATTGCCCGCTGCCGAACTGATCGGAACCATCATTGACTGAATCATATATATCCCATAATGCGCCGGCTACTCTTCCTTCCACCTGGTCGCCGTCATGCCAGTCGCCGCCCGAAGGAGTTTCCAGATTTTCTCTTATGAGGCCACTACCGGTTTCAAAGAATTCATCATTTTGAACCAACATATGAAAAAAATGAGCCCAGCCTTCGGTCCAGCCTATTTCAGCATTATAAGGGTTTTTTAAACTATGCTGTGCCGGCTGTATAGGAGAGAATTGATCATCATTATACAGGATTTTATGCGTAATACGGTGACCATACTCATCCTCAATCCGCCATCTAAATTTTTTCCTAGCCTCAACTAATAAATTATGTTAACTATTTGGAGCGTGAATTGACTTGTAAGTCAAGTGAATTTACGTAAGCCTGATTAGCCTTGTTTGATGGAGGATTTTGGCTCATGCTGGACTATATCCAGGGCTTTAGTATTATCATCATTTATAAAAAACAATGCATTTGTGACAAAGGCATTGTAAAGAGGAGGATCGCCAAAGGGTCCTACCGGGTCATAAGGATAATAGGCAGTGGTTATGGGTATATTATTGTAATGCGGCCCCCGGGAGCTATCATGTAAAAAATAATAGGCGCCGCGGTTGTCTTTATCATTGGTCAAGGTTTCGTAGATACGCCATACTCCTTTATGGATTAAGCTTATATTGGCTGGATTCATATCGACGTTTATCTCCATAATCACTTCCTGAGTCGGTATGGGAGCATAAGGTACAGGATTAAAAATAAAAAAAACATCATAATGATCAAGCGGCCAGAGAGGAGTCGGTTTAACTTCTATCATATGGCTTTCCGGTCTTATTTGAATTTTCAAACCTAACGGGTATGGATTTTCCACGATAATGGTGAATTCTCCGTCATTTGTGCCGAAAGGCCCGCCGGAATGTTGACTGGTCAGTCCTTCACCCAAATAGATATCATTCGTATCTAAAATAAAATATTTGCCCCAGATAAGAGGCACAGGAGTGGGATAGTCCAGGTGCTTTTCCCCGGCTGTGTTGCGGCTGATATAACACGTAAATCTACCCTTAAGGGTCAAAGGGTGTGTAATACTGCGAGTGGAACCGGGAAGGACTGCTGACGAAGGCGAGGTATTTGAGCTTTTATCAGCCGGAGGCTGAGGCACCTTTTCTCGGGGAATCCAGGTAGGGGGAAGTTCGGGATGCTCGCCATCAATGACCGGGACCATTCCATTCCACCGGGGCAAGGGCATCTCACTGATCTCTCCTCTATCCTCGAATACACCAATATATATTTCATCTCCCCCACCTTCTCTTGAATCTGGCGAATAGTCTATATGGACCCCTCCGTCAACAGTTCAATACCCGGTTTTTATCAATTTCACCTCCGCTGTGATGGAATAGGTCTTTCCATTCAATAGATCGCCATGCCATCCAAGCACGGTATATTGGGTATCCGGGACTCTATCATAATAATGATCTGTAATAGTTTCCTCTCTGGAGGAAAGGCCGGTAGATACCACCTCAAAAGCCTGAGTTGGGATTCTGATTTCAGCAATCGCATTTTTCCCGTCTCTATTATCCTGCATCCCGAAAGTCATGGTCATTTTAATAACCCTGTTCAGCACCGGTTCATCGGAAAGAGATATTTTGACTTTTATGGGATCCATAGTTGAGTTTCCTCCGATTCCCGGTGAGCCGCAGGCAGCTACATTGAAAGGCAACACCAGGCAGATGGTAAGAAATAATACGAGAGTAAAGAATGATGGTTTATTTTTCATATGGTTTCCTCCTTATTATTTGTAAATCATGATTAATTGTCAGGTATATAATATTTAGCTTTACCCAGCTCAATACCATGCTGATCAAAAACCGTGAAATTAATCTCGCCGAATTGAGACATTTTTTCCTTGTCAACTATTGCAATATCTCCTGGAAAAGTAATCATTTGTTGGAAAGCGGCTCGGGGTTCCGGCTTAATAAATTCTGATTTTACATATATATTGTTCTTATCCTGCCAGATTCTTTTAATTTGAAAACTGAAGCCAGTGCTGCCGAATGGTCCCATTTCGATTTGCAGTAAAAAATACCGGGAATAGTCGATTGATAATAACTGCTCCTGTGATTCAGGCGATAACCATTTCATATGTTCTGGCAAACTCGCTGCACTTTCAGTAATTACATGTATCTGGAATTCTGTGTAATTTGGCCCTAAAAAAAGAGCATATTTAGGCCTTTCAAAATCAAGCTCTATCCCGTCAGGTAGTTTAAAATCAACGATTTTTTCCCTGACAAAATCGCAGCCAGGCATTAATATCAAAGCAGAAAGAAGAAAGATCAGAAGTGCATACTTTGCCAGGTTCCTGTTCCTTTGGTTTATTCTCAGGCTGATATTCATTTTTCTCCTTGAAAAGAAGAATTTAAAAATTCAGCTGTATCCGGGAAACATGAAGGGTGAATGGGTGATAACCCTTGAAAAATAGTAATCAGACTGTTGAATTCAGAGCATGAATGGATAAAATAAAAATAATCATGATGATAAATGCCTGATATCTTATCAGTATAGCCATTCTATTGCCTGATTGCTCTTTTGTCAATAATTTATCTTTATTTGGATATTTTATTATGTTTCCTTAGTACCAAAAATATGTATAATCTATATATGGATATTTTAGCTTTAATCAGATGTCTTCACTGAAGCAATTAATGTCAATTAAGCTTAATTTGATACTTCCGTCAGAGTAAAACCGGCCCGGACTTTTTGTAGATACTGAATTGACCAGATGGTGAGGTTAACGGAGCCTGGGGATTACTTAGAACATAGGAGTAATAATCAGGAACCAAAGCCCAAGAACTAAGGAAAATAACAAATCACAAATCCCAATCCGGTGATGTTATTTTCATTTTTCGGGGGGCCGGCAATAAGCCTGAATGGGGCATTATCCGGTAATAAGCTTGTATACGGCTCCCAGCGCTCCGCCTCCCAGCACCAGCCAGACCGAGCTTATCTTGAATTTAAGCAGGAGTAAAAGTGCTCCCAGGGCTATAAGAAGCGTGAATAGGTCGGTGATTACCTGCTGGCCGAGGTGAATGGCTATTGCCGCCATCAATTCCAGGGAGGCGGCATTAATTCCACTATAATCAAAACAGGCTTTTTTATCCCCTTTTCGTCCAGGGACCAGACTGCCTGGGCAATAATAGCAATAACTGCCGGTTTAACCCCGTAAAGGACCCAGGCCGCCTGGGGTAATGAACCATACCTGACGTAAGCCCAGGCAACTATCAGGATGGCGGCTGTGCCGGGCAGTATAAGGAGTACCCCGGCAGTAACCAGTCCATGCCAGCCTGCACGGATCAGCCCCAGGTGGCTGGCAATTTCCGTGGTGTTCGGACCGGGGATGAGGTTGACTGCACCCATGATGTCTATGAATTTCTGGTCGTCCAGCCATTTGCAGCGGACCATCACCTCATGGTGCATTAAAGCGATATAGGCAGCCGGACTTCCAAAACTGGTAGCGCCCAGCCTGAGAAAAAGTAGAACTACTTCTTTCAATTGTTTTGAAAGCATTGCACTGGTTACAGGTTACTGGCAGGCTCCTGTTCCGGTATGCTTTTGTCAAAGTCCCCCGGGCTGTCAAGCAAGCCGTTTTTATGCTCCAGGCCAGGCGTCCACTGACCTGAGCTTCAGTTAAATTGGGAGTCTGCCTCCCGGCTTAACCAGGAGGCAGACTCCCGGTAAGGGTTTCTTTTTGGCGCCGGCGGTAAACCGGAATTGAGATAGCATTCCGAAAAAGGCTTTTATTCTTTTTGGGGGGAAACCTCGGCCTTCAGTTCGGCGATGCGCTCTTCCACTCCCCTGGCTTCAAGTTGAAGCTGTTTCAGGTATTCCTCCAGCCTGGCAATCACTTCTTCCCGCGGTACAAAATGCCGCCTGAATCCCATGCCTTCATGGTGCTGATGACAGCCGCAGCGGCAGCCTGCATGACGCCCTTCTGTATGAAAACCATGATGCCGGTGACAACCGCATCTGCACTCTCCGTAATAGGACCTGTGTTTATGAAAATCCGGATGTCCGTGTCTGCCGCATCCGCAGCCGCCATGGTGGCCCCTTTCTTGCCTTTCTCCGGACGGCTCTCCATGATGTTCACTATGATACTCGTTATCTCTCTGGTAGCCTTCCTGCCTTTCTCCATGGGCTTCCCTGTGATGTTCGCCGTGATGCCTGCATCCGCAGCCTTCCTGATTGTACATTCTACTCCTCCCGATTAAGTCTATAAGTTAATACTTATATAACTATTATAAGAACAAAGATATGTACCTGTCAATGAGTCTTAAAAAGATAGGTTTAGAGTCATGTCACACCTTGATTTTTTATGGTCTTAATAATTGAAATTTGGCGGGCTATGGTCAGGAGTCTTTTGATATTTACTGAACGGCTGTCTGACCGCTGTCCTCAGATTGGTTACAGTCCTGGCTGCAGGGAGTCTCTACCCCGCCTTCGTCGAAGAAAAAGTTATTGGCCAGTATCTGGCGGCAGTGTTTCAATCCTTCAGGATCAGTCATATAATGCATGCGGTACCCGCGTCTTTCCCCGGTAACCAGGCCGGCTGATTTCAACACTCTGAGGTGCTGCGAAACAGCCGGCTGCGATATACCTAACAACATAGAAAGGTTGTTAACGCAGCGGCAGCCCGGCGGATTTTGCCTGTATAATATTTGAAACAGTTTGAGACGGGTGGGATCAGCCAGGGCCGCAAAAAGCTCTGCCTGTTCCCTGATTTTTTTATTATCTGGCAAATTCAAATCCTGCATCTCAATAAATATTATATACCATCCTGTTCCTCAAACAATATTCCAACGAAAATGGAAGCAATAACCAGGAACCAAGGAAAAAT
>CAYLRY010000064.1:6415-9703 GCA_964386535.1 uncultured Dehalococcoidales bacterium
ACCAGGAACCAAGGAAAAATAACCAGTCACAAGTACCAATCCGGTGAGATTAATTTTCTTCTTTCGGGGTGCCGGCGGCAAGCCAGAACCGGGGAATACCTTTATTTATTATTCTCTCTCCTTAAATACTTGCTCAATCTTCCTGATCATTGGATCGACAACTCGGTGTTCAGCTTCTGGGGTTAATCCTGCGTGGTCATAATCTATTTCCTTAACATATTCATCGTCCCAAAGATCGCGTGCCTCTTCACAGGCTGCGGTATAGTCATCACTGGCTTCTATTTCTTCCATGGCTTCTGTTTTTGTCATCCCATCCTGGTGGTCTACCTGCACATTTTCGATTATTGCAGCCATTGCATCTGACTTTTTATCAAGGGCTTTTTTCATTCCTTTCCAATGGACTTCCTCGTGGGCTTTTACTGCTTTTACCATATACCATCTGCCTTCTGTCTCCTTGTTGCTGTCTGCAATATTTTTCAGCTCAGCAACCTGCTCCCGCCAGTTATCTGCAGTTGTCTGGCCGGGCCCACCGCCGCCAGGCCCCGTTACCTCATCACAGCCGTCAACCAAGAAGGCGCGCAGCGAACCCAGGCCAGTCAGGCTCTTCACCTCCGGAGACCATGTGTTCTCATCCGGGTTCTTTTTAGGAATTATGTCAGCTTTCACCTGCTCGGTATCTGTGAATCCCCAGCAGTTTCCCGGATCGGGATCTCTGAAACCCTCGGTAATCCTTTGTTGTAAGGCGGCCTTGGCCTTGGCAGCATCGTTGCTGTCTATTTTTCTTCCCTGCAAGGATAACACCTCCAAATTGACGCTCATATCCGATGCACGTTGAGGTCCGGCTGTATCCTCAGAGGCGTTATCAGGATGTTTGGAGGCAGCTTTAGGTTGCATATCAATTGATTCCATAAGGCTTTGTACATACCTATTTCCATAAGTACGCTGCAAGTGTAAGATAAAGTTAGTTTGCTGTTGTCCAGTCTTGGCTTTCAATAATAAGGCAGAGTGCTCATTCGACCGTGGCGAAAAGGGAGTTGTAATGAATGGAGATTCAGGGTGCTCGCAGGCCATCAAATCTGTCACGGCTTTCGGAAACTTATTTTGTTGGAATTGTATTTTCCGTTCGTCATTTTCCTTTTTTACAAGACTGACTCTTTCTCGAACACTCATATTTTTACACCTCCGGTAATTATATAAGTAGTATGATATATTTTACTCGTTCTGATATTCAACATGCTAGGCTTCTTCCGAGACTAAGCTCGGAAGAAGAGCCCCCTTTGGGGGTGTTGAAAAAGACGTTGACTCCTCCATAATTATAATCTTCAAGCTTTAAGCAATAGTAGGGATAAATATAATGGATGCAAAGAATGGCTCAAGTGTAAAAAAGTCTTAGAATTGTATTTTAAGCTAATTTTCGAGGCTAAATTTCTGACCACAATGTTCAGATACTATTTATTACAATACACTCAAACATGAATTAATATAGTAAAATGTTCTTAGTAATGGATTAAGGAGTTCGTCTCATGGAAAGCAACCGTATTTCTGTTCATCCCTCAGTGATCAAGCTGTATGAAAGACTCAAGAAAGACAACATGAATACCATTTGGGACCGTTTTGAAGCCCAGGGGCTGGGAGGAAATCCGGACCAGCGCTGCGCCTTTTGCATGGGCGGGGTGCGCTGCGATCTGTGTTCCAACGGGCCCTGCCGGGCGGATGCGGCCAAAGACAAACGCGGCGTGTGCGGCATACCGGCGGACGGCATGGCCATGCGCATGATGCTGCTGCGCAATGTAATGGGTGCTTCAACCTACCATTACCATACAGAGCAGACTATTAAAACCTTGCGCAGGACTGCTACCGGAGAGACTCCCTTTGAGATACGTGAAAAAAGTAAGCTCTTCAGTTTCGCTGCCCGGCTGGGGCTGCCTGCCACCGGTCCGGTTAATAAAACTGCTCTGGAGCTGTGCGATTTCGTGCAAACGGATTTCAACCGCTCCGGGCCCAGTTGGATTGTGCAGGCATTGGCCCCATCTGAGCGGCAGGAAACCTGGCAAAAACTGGGCATCTTTCCCACAGGCATCTATCATGAGATGATGCTGGCTTCCAGTTCCTGCCTGACCAATGTGGACGGCTACTATACCAGCCTGGCTTTAAAAGCCATGCGCATGAGCATTGCCATGGCATATCAGAGCCAGATTATCAACGAATACTGCCAGGATATGCTTTTTAACATCCCCCGCCCTCACCCCATGAGAGTAGACCTGGGCGTGCTGGAGCCGGACTATGTTAATGCGCTGGTCAACGGTCATGAGCCCTTCCTGGGTTTCGCCATGGTACAGTTGGCCAGAAGACCGGAATGGCAGGCCAGAGCCAAAGCTGCCGGAGCTAAGGGCCTGCGTATCGTGGCCAATATTGAGACCGGGCAGGAAATGATCCAGCGCTGGGCTATGGACGAGGTCTTTTATGGTTTTACCGGCAACTGGATCATGCAGGAAGCGGTACTGGCCAGTGGCTGCGTGGATCTCTTTGCTTGCGATATGAACTGCTCCATGCCCGTAGATCCGTTTTATGCTGAGAAATACCATTTTAAGCTGATACCGGTCAGCGAGCTGGTCTCTTTTGCCGGCATAAATGAGCGTATAGATTATTTGCCGCAGAAAGCTGAGGAACAGGCCGGACGGTTGCTTCAGATGGCGGTGGATAATTTCCAGAAACGCCGTAAAACCATCGAACCGGTAACCGGCCTACCTGTACGTGAGGCGGTGGTGGGCTTCTCAACAGAAAGCATCCTGGAAGCCCTGGGCGGGACTCTCACTCCGCTGCTGGACTCCATTAAGCAGGGAACCATCCGGGGCGTGGTGGGCCTGGTTTCATGTACCACTCTGCGCGATCACGGTCAGGATGTTCATACCCTGGCTGTAGCACGGGAGCTGATTAAACGGGATATACTGGTCCTGAGTATGGGCTGCGGCAATGCTGCCTGCCAGGTGGGGGGGCTGTGCAGTCCGGAGGCTAAAGAACTGGCCGGACCGGGTCTCAGGTCTATCTGTGAAGCGCTGAACATTCCCCCTGTGCTCAGCTACGGTACCTGTACGGATACCGGACGCCTGGCGGATATGTTGTCCGCTGTTTCCGAAGCCCTGGGAGGAGTCCCCATTCCCGATCTTCCGGTAGCTGCGGCTGCCCCTGAGTACATGGAGCAGAAAGCCACCATTGACGCCGTCTTCGCCCTGGCTGCCGGACTTTACACTTACGTCAATCCGGTGCCTTTTGTGACCGGAGCTCCCA
>CAYLRY010000065.1:0-9661 GCA_964386535.1 uncultured Dehalococcoidales bacterium
TGGGGACCTGAAGTTGAGGTACTGGCGCCGGAGAGTTTAAGGCAGGATTTTAAAAAATGGGCAGAGCAATGGCACGGGATGTACTGCCGGGAATAGAGAAGAATGGAACATTTTACAGCGCACATTTTAAGTTTCAGATGTGAAGCCCAGACTACGATCAGGTTGCCGCGCTACAACGGGTCGATACTGCGCGGGGCTTTTTTCGGGGCTTTGCGGCGGGACTTCTGTTTAAACAAGAACCTGAATTCGTGTTTGGCTTGCCCGGCGGCTGAAGTCTGCCCCATTTGCCGGCTGGTAGCCACTGTGGAAAGGGACAATGAGCGGGGGGCTGAGGTACCGCGTCCGTTTTCATTGCAACCGGTGATCAGCCGGGAGACCCTATTCCAGCCTGGCCAGTGTTTTAACTTCGGCATAACCTTATATGGAGATTCTTTATCACTCTTTCCCTATGCCATACTGGCCATACAACGCATGGGAGAGATAGGGTTCGGCAGCCGCGAAGGGCCGGGGTGTTTTATTTTAAAGGAAGCCAGGGCGGTGAATCCTCTGACAGGCGCAGAGAAGCTGATATTCAATCATGAAACAAGGACAGTAAATGTCCCGGATTTAGCGGTCACCCATCAAGAGGTAGTGGGATATGCCGGCAGGCTGAATTCAGAAAAAATAAGCCTGGAACTGCTGACGCCCCTGAGGTTGATTGTAGAGGGGGTACTGGTGCAGCATTTGAACTTCCGCTTTTTTATGCAGAGATTGCTGCGCCGGCTGACGGACCTTTACCACTATAGTTGCCACGAAGAGCTTGAACTGGACTTTGCGGGGCTTTTAAGACAGGCGGAAGGGGTGCAGGTGATAAAGGACAGCACCGCCTGGGTAGATTTATCAAGCTACAGCAACAGGCGCGGGGCCAGAACACCCACTGGGGGATTAGTTGGAGAGATCAGCCTGGCCGGGGATTTTAGCGATTTCCTGCTGCTACTGGTCTGGGGGCAGATAACGCATGTTGGCAAGGATGCCACCAGGGGAAACGGGTGGTACATGGTGAGAAGTGATTAGGTGCCCGGAGACTGGAGTCAGAATCAGATGATAACAGATAAGGGAAGCTGAGACATAGAGTAAAAAGTAAGGAACCCGGAGCTGGAAGACGGGACAAGGAACAGGAGCAAGTGTAGAAGGTATGGATGAGAGCCGTCAACTGATAATAGATCAATACGGGGTGTTCCTGGGAAAGCATTCGGAGAGGCTGAAGATTTATTTAAAGAATGTAGTGATAGATGAGAAACCCTTTAACGAATTCGAGCATTTGATTATAGCCTCAGGCGGGATTACATTATCCAGCGATGTGATAGAAAGCTGTGCGGAAAGAGGGATACCTATTAGCTTCATCAATTGGAGCGGAAAACCGTTCGCCAAACTGATGTCTTCCGAAATGGTGGGGACGGTCAAGACGCGGCGGGAACAGTATATGGCTTACCTGGACTACCGGGGTACGGCGCTGGGCAAGGCTTTTACAGCCGGCAAGGTGGAAAATCAGGCAGCCCTGCTGAAATACATGGCCAAATACCGCAAAGAAACGGCGCCGGAGCTTTTTGAAAAGGTACGTGCAACAGCGGCAGAGCTGGAAGGCCATGCCAGGCAGATAGAGGCTTTAAAAGCACCCAACATTGATGCAGCCAGGGAAAGCATCCTGACGCTGGAAGCCCATGCGGCCAAAATATACTGGGAAGCGGCAAATGAGCTGATCAATCCGGAGATAGAATGGAAAGGCCGCGAAACCAGGGGGGCTCAGGACCTGGTGAACTCCTGCCTGAACTATGGGTATGGTATTTTATACTGCCAAGCTGAGCGGGCGGTGGTACTGGCGGGACTGGACCCCTATGCCGGGTTTTTACATGCCGACAGGTCAGGCAAGCCCAGCCTGGTGCTGGACATGGTGGAGGAGTTCAGGCAGATGACGGTGGACAGAGCCATTTTCAGTTTATTAAACAAAGGCATGAAGGTGGAGGTGCAAGAAGGGCGGCTGACGGAGGAGAGCCGCAGGACCATAGCGGAGAAAGTAAACGAGCGGCTGGAAGGCGAGGAGCCGTATGAAGGGAAGAAGCACAAGCTGCGGACGATTATACAAAGCCAGGCAAGGCACGTGGCGACATTTGTAAGGGGGGAAAAGGCGAAATATGAGGCGTGGGTGGGGAGATGGTAGAGAAGGGGGGAAGGATGGCCTCAATATAAAACAATTTAAGGAGGTGAAATGCTTAAATACACAGGACACCCGTTTTTTGATATCGGAGCAGCTACGATAGCTGCCTTTGCCGGTAAATCATCTTTGGATTCAGTAAATGAAGCAGACTTAGAAAGGGCAGCAGATTTCATAGAACGTGAATATCCAGTTGAGCCACTGAAGTCATTTCTGGGTGTAGCATTTACAACAAATGCCTGGTTTAATCAGCCGGCATTCAACACACAGCCAGAAAAAAGATCTGATTATGCAAAACGGCTGCTAAGAGGATACCGTCATGATACTCCCAGGTCTGAAGAGAAATGCATATTCACCGGAAACCCGGCTATAGCTACAGCATTTTCCGATAAACTGCCGGAAGGCAGGGCTTTTCGCCAGCATATTCCAATGATAACAGGCGAAGGGGTAATTAATTTTTTTCCCTGGGGTAACGCAGGACTGCCGGTATCCGGAGAAGCTATTTTGTGCTTGCAGGCATTTCCTATGGGTTGTGCGAAGTGCGGCGGCAGATTGTTGGGGATCCATTCCGATAATCCTGACATTATTTATGATTTTGCCGCCGAATTCCTCGATACCAATCGAAAAGCTATCTCGCTGGCGAGACAATCCGATAGCAGAAAAATGCCGGAAGCGCGCATGACGGCCAGAACTCTTTTGATAGATACGCTATTAAGAATCGAACAGCGGCGACTGGATGAAGCCAGACAACTGGCACCATCTTCCGTAACAGCTTATTATTTAAGCAATAGCGGCCAATCGAATCCACTAGATGATCGCAGTCCACCCCTAGAAATTTTTTATATACCGTTAGAGTTGACTGATTTTATGAGATCTTTAGCCAGTCCGGCATATAAAACAGAATGGTCTGCCATAGTCAGGCGAGGGTGGTGGTTATCACAAAATAAAGCCAAAAAAGAAGGAGGGGAATCGACTAGAGTAAGCAATCGTCCGCAAAGGAATGTTATTTATGAGGATTTATTACGGTTACCTGAAGGCGTTAGAGCATTTATACGAAGCTATTTTCTGCGCATACCAGTACGCAAAAGCAGCGATGAGGATCCCCGCCGGAGCTATTCGATTAAAGACGAAGCGGGTCTGGTTTCTTGGAAATTGACAGAACTATTATTGAAGAAGGTGATAGCTATGAATAAAGAGCATATTAAGGAAATCAAGGAATTAGGTGACCGCCTGGCTGCTTATGTGAATAAAGAAAACAACCGCCATTTTTTTACAGCGTTTTATTCTGAGCAGCAAAGTTATAATAACTTACGAAATACGCTTATCAAAGCTAATATTGATAGTATCAAGCATGGAAATCAACCACTGATTTCACTGGATCCGTACCTTATGATATTTGAGGATGGAGAGGAAGTTGGGCGTTCCGACTGGAGGCTTGCGCGTGATCTGGTGTTAATCCGCATGATAGAGGAATTATTCAGGCTGGGATGGTTAGGCAAGAACTCTGATGCTATTCCAGAGAATACAGATAATGAAAAATCCATAGTATAAAGAAGGAGGTTAACATGTCATTCGTAACCGGCTTAATGCTGATTGATGCCCCTGCATCCGCCTTAAATAATCTTGGTCAGATAGAAGGCGAAAGGTTTGACAACAGTACAGGAGTCAAAGTAATTCGTTCAAAAGATGGTTTTTATCCTTATGTTTCAGCCCAGGCTTTCCGTTACTGGTTGAGGGCCACCTTAGAACAATCTCAACCATCTTGGAAAGCTGCCCCGATTTATCGTGAAGAAAAAATCGCTTACACTGACGCCAACCCTATAAAATGGTGGGATGATGATTTGTTCGGCTATATGCGAGCGCCATCTACACGTGAATCGGCAAAATCGAAACGGGCTGCTGATGAAACTCGTACCGGAGAGACTGAAACTAAAGATACTATAACCAGAGTATCACCGTTTCGTGTAAGTACTCTGGTTTCAATAGCGCCGGTGACACCAACCAGTGATTTTGGAGTTATGTCACGCCATGAAGGTGACCCTGTACCTCATGAACATCAGTTTTATCGTGCGACGCTTAAGGGGTTGTTCTCTCTCAACCTGAATACTGCCGGAACATTCTGGTATCGCAACAAGACGGGTTTCCGAAATTTAGATGACGTCAGAATCCAAGAAGCTAAAAATTCCGGGTTGCAGGAAGTTGCCGGACAAAAAGCCTATCGATTGCCATATGAACAACGTCTTGAGCGCATAACTACACTTTTCGATGCTATGGCAATGCTGGATGGTGGCGCTAAACAGTCATTGCATTATACCGATATCACTCCACCTCTGGTCATTATGGCAGTAATTAGAGGTGGTAATCATATATTTGGGCATGTGATTGGTGCAAACGGCCGGGGTTTACCAGAGATAAAGATAGAAGCTCTGGTAGAATCACTAACAGTGTTTAAGGATGAAATCCTCTCCGAAATATTTGTGGGCTGGGTACGCGGTTACCTGGATGAAGAAAGAGCTAAACTAGAAACAATCTCCAGGGAAAAACCTGAATTTCATCTGAAAATAAGTCACCCAAGAGAAGCTTTCCAATGTCTGGTGAAGGCGTTTAAAGATGAGAATAACAAAACGTGGCTGGATTAGCCGCACCCAGTAAGGAGGTACAATGCAGTTTTTAAAAATTATAGCGGAGGGAATTACCACCTCCTTCCGCTACCCTCATTTTATGCAGGGCATCCATCCTACATTTGAGATGCCACCTCCAGCGACAATTTACGGACACATATGCAGCGCTTTGGGGGAATGGGTCTCACCAAAAGGGATCGAGTTTGCATACCGTTTTACTCATGCGAAAATGTTTGATGATGTCGAGCATATCCATGTAGTGTCTGCATCAACAGGTAAATTACCAAATACTAATCAACCAAAGGTGCTGGAAGGGGCAATCAATCCGTTTAAGCGAAGCATTCTTTTTCAGCCGAGATTGGAACTCTACCTAAATAAGCCGGAATGGCACGCTGCATTTCTTAGTCCGGCTTATCCAGTTATTCTGGGCCGCTCACAGGACTTATTCTCCTATTCCAGCGTCAGGATTATTGAACTGGTACAAGGGCAAAGCGCTTATTTCGAACACACCTTAATACCCTATAAAATGGTGTTTCAAACAGGCCGTGGATATGCAGTACTGATGCCACGTTTCATCGACTACTACAATGGCCGATCTCCAGCATTTGCCAAATATGTGGTTTTAAAACAACGTATACATACGAGTGATTTTTTACAATTTTCTGACTTAAGATCAACCGGAAAATTCTTCATTGACCCAACATCACCGGAGGCTAATGGCGACCACCTGGGATTGATGTTCCATACATTTGTAGGAGATTATGATGACGGGCCCTATCTGGCCTGAATGGATTGAAAATACACTTTGGGCAAAAAGCCCAGAAAAAGGAAAAGACGGCCAGGCTGAAAGCTTAGCAAGGCATACTTGGTATGTTTTAGAGAAGCTGGCTGAAGCGATCCGTTTGCGTCCGTCATTACCCACAATTCTGGGTGTTCCAAACTTATGGAATATATTATTCTGGTCTTGCTTTTTACACGATTTCGGTAAAGCAGCCAGGGGATTTCAGGCAAGACTACGCGGCGGAGCGAAGTGGCCTTTTCGTCATGAGGTATTATCACTTGCATTTTTAAATTGGATATCAAATGCCTTTACCAAAGATGAGCTTCAATGGATTACAGCCGCAATCGTTTCACACCATAAAGATGCTAAAGAGATAGAAAAAGAATATATGGACCCAGTTTTGCCCGAAGATGATCCATTGATAGAACCTGTCAAGGACATAAACGATGAAGCACTAACCGGCTTATGGAGGTGGTTATACGAATGCCAGGCTTCGTGGATTGAAACACTAGGCTTTAAACATCAACAGATAAAAATGCCCGATCTCCCTTCACAAGCCGAGGCAATTAGAATGGTAAAAAGCAATGGAGTTTCATTAATACGAGATTTATTACGAAGCTACCGTATATGGCTGAGAACACTTAACCGGAGCAATGAGAAAAATTTTGTTATCGGTACTTTGGCTTTGCGCGGAAATCTTATTTCAGCCGATCATATAGCCTCGGCGCATATAGATAATGCTCCAATATCATTAGTTTCAGCACCATTTGATTTATTGCGCCGCCTGAAAATCGAGGAAAACAAACTATTTACACATCAGCAGGCATGTTTTACCACGAAAGGATCAGCGGTGTTAATTGCTCCGACAGGAAGCGGAAAGACCGAGTCTGCACTTCTCTGGGCATGTGCGCAGGAGAAGAATAATACGCCCGTCCCGCGTCTTTTTTACACCTTACCTTACCAGGCCAGTATGAATGCGATGTATGACAGGCTCAACAGTAAGGCCTTTCCTGATCAAGTAGGACTGGAACATAACCGCAGTGTGATGGCAATGTACCGTCACTTCCTCAGTGAGGATTACACTCCAGAAATGGCATCCAGAGCAGCATACTGGAGTAAAAATCTCGCAAGATTAAGCTATTTTCCTGTACGCGTTTTGAGCCCTTATCAAATTCTTAAAGCACCATACCGGCTGAAAGGTTATGAGGAGCTGTTAAGTGATTTCTTTTACGCAACTTTCATTCTGGATGAAATACATGCTTATGATACGGCTCGCCTTTCAATGATTCTCGGACTGGTGAAATATCTACGGGAGAATTTTAAATCCAGTTTTTTTATCATGTCAGCTACTTTACCTTCGCTGCTGCGTAGCAGGTTAGTTGAAGCTATCGGAGATTATACACTTATTCAGGCTACACCTGAATTATTTAATCAATTCAAGAGACATGAGTTACATCTAATAGACTCCGATCTTGTTACGGAAGACCAGGCTAATAAAATAGCCAATATCGCCAAAAAAGGTCTATCTGTATTAGTTTGCTGTAATACAGTAAAACGGGCTCAAACAATGTATGCCTATATTAAAAAATTTATTGACGGTGCCAATATTCTGCTGCTGCATGGCAGATTCAATAGCAAAGACCGTTTAGAGAGGGAAAATATTATTCGAGCGGCTACAGGCTCGCAGTCGAAAGAACGCCAGCCGGTTGTCCTGGTGGCTACACAGGTGATAGAAGTAAGTCTGGACATCGATCTAGATGTTATTTACACCGACCCTGCTCCTCTGGAGGCTTTGATTCAGCGATTCGGTAGAATAAACCGTCGTAGACTCAAAGAACGAGCAAATGTATATGTTTTTATGCAGCCCCGTGACGGACAGGGTATATATTCCGATTTGCTGGTTAATGCGGCATTGATGATATTACAAAAGCATGCGGACCAAATGATTGATGAATCCCAGGTATCTGAATGGCTTGATGAAGTATATCAAGGTCAAATCTACGAGCAATGGAACAAAGAATATGAAGAGAATTATAAAGAATTTACAGCTGCCTGTCTTGATACTCTGCGCGCATTTAATTCAGATCAAGGACTGGAGGAGGCGTTTTTCAGGGCATTTGATGGCATAGAAGTGCTACCGGAATGCATGGAAAATATATATTCTTCGCTGATGGAACGGGATCAGCCTCTCGAAGCTAATCAACTGTTGGTTTCTATACGGTGGAAACAGTTTTGGATGCTAAAAAGCCGCGGTCTAATTCAGGAAAGGAAAAAGTTAAATTGGCCAAAGATCGTGGATGTGCCATATACCGAACTTGGGCTTGAGTTATAGGTTTAATATTATATTATTTTTGATTGTCTATGACACTGGCTATTAATTACAATTGTTACTGGGATAAGTAATGGGATCGAAACGTGTTTAAGAAAATAAGTATCACCATGCCTGAAGACATCGTTAGAAGGCTGGATGAAGCTGCCCGGGAAACAAAATGCAGCCGGAGCGCTCTATTAACTCTGGCAGTTAAATGCTATCTGGAAGAGAAAATCCAGGAAAGACAGCGGAAGGCCTCAAAAGAGATCGACCGCATCCGAGAGTCGGTTGAGCCTTGGGATGCAACCGGAGAGGTGTTAAAATGGCGCGACCATCATTAGTGCCTGACGCTCCAGTACGGGCGGTAAAAACTGGAAATTAAGCCGTTATGCTCTCGCTCATTATATATGATATACCTTCAGATAAGCTGAGGACAAAGGTGGCGGATGTGTGCCAGGACTACGGGCTGGACCGCATACAGTTCAGCGCCTTCCTGGGGGAGATCAATCACAACCGGAGGGAGGAGCTTTTGCAGCGCATCAAGCGGGAGATAGGGAAAAAGCAGGCCAATGTGCAGCTTTTTCCCATCTGCGACAAAGACCTGAGCCTTCGAAAACAAATTATTATAAAAGGGGAGGATAAATAAGAGAAGGATGGCGCAGACCGAACAAAAGGCAACGAACAGGTTACGTTCTTATCCGGAGGTCGTGAGCAAGACGATTGAAAGCATCGTGAGTGGATATGCACCCGGGCAAATCCGGATCTTCGGTTCATATGCGAGGGGCGATTATCACGAGGGGAGTGATCTTGACCTGATTATCATCAAAGAGACGGATAAAAAGTTCCCTGACCGCATTGAGGAGGTGCTGCAATATTGCCCCGGCGGCATAGACGTGGAGCCGATGGTCTATACGGAGCATGAAATGGAGACGATGCTGGCAAAAGGGAACGCGTTCCTGGAACAGGCATTATCCGAAGGAGTGGTGGTGTATGAACAACAATCTTAATGAAGCACAACGCTGGCTGACCCAGGCGGAAGCTGACCTGAAAGTAGCCAGATGGGATTTTGAAGGCCGTTTCTGGTGGGAAGTCTGCTTCAAATGCCAGCAGGCAGCAGAAAAGGCATTTAAAAGCTACTGTTTTGCCCGGGGAGAAAGAATGGTATTGACTCATTCTATGGTGGAATTAAGCCGCCGGTGCGAAAAATACGAGCCGGGATTTTCTGATTTTTCAGCAGCTCTACGTAAAATGGATAAATATTACATAGTGACACGTTATCCAAACGGTCTTCCCGGATTGACGCCAGCAGATTATTTCGATGAGAGTGAAGCTGCGGAATCCCTAGAACAGGCTACGAAGATACTGGATTTTGTTAAGGTAAAATTGGAGAGACTCAGGGATGGAACAGATAAACCTGACCGTAAGTGATGTGAAGCAGTATTTTTATTGTCCCAGGGTGGTCTTTTATACCTACTGTCTGCATGTGAAGCGCCCCACTACATACAAGATGAAGGAAGGGACACTCCAGCATGATGAAATGGCGGAGAAAGAAGAGCGGCGCAGCCTGAAGGCTTACGGGCTGGCTGAAGGAGAGAGGCAGTTTAACATCAGCCTTTCCTCAGGGAGGCTGGCGTTAAGCGGCAAGCTGGACATGGCTATTTTGACCAAAAATGAGGTGATCCCGGTGGACTTCAAGAATACCTCAGGCAGTATAGGGCTGAACCACAAGTACCAGCTTACCGGCTATGCTTTGCTGG
>CAYLRY010000066.1:0-8735 GCA_964386535.1 uncultured Dehalococcoidales bacterium
ATCTATCACACGAATCCCTTCCAAGGCACCTCGGCTTTCCATCTTCTCTCCTTTTTAACCAGGATTAGCTTCAATTCCTTCAGTAAATATTTATGTCTATTTTGTTTGCATCTGAAATTTTAATATATACATTTTAATATATATAATATTAATATATATAATAATGAAAGAATGATGTGGATAGGATTAATTAGGATAAAAAATAAATTTTCGGTTTATTGTTTTGACAGCATTATATCAACTGTCTGGTTAGTAAAACCAGTAAAAAGACTATAACACACACCTTATTGTTTGTCAAGAGAAATCAGACCTAAAAATCCCCCCGTTAACTGGCTGTGAACGAGCGTGATGTTACTACGTCATTTTAGTGAAAAAACTCAGTTTTTTAGCTTCACCTGGCGCTGAATTACAGGATACCTGAATTCGTCATCCAAAGAGGCTGACCCAGCCTGAATATCTCCAGCAAACGGTCACTGAAACCTTAGGACTATTTGAGGCTGCGCGATGGATGATTGAGCCAACAATTTCAAGGATAAAAATGAAAGTACTTGACAAGTTTTGTGTTATGTGTTAGATTTTAGCTCACTCATATATATATAACTAACTGGATAGTCAGTGGAATATTAGGACTGAATTATTTCCGTTTCAGTACCTGATAAACAACCGTATTTCTGAATTAATAACAAAATGCTTGGGTTTAATTGCCAGAGAATATTGTGGGTAAGATAAACCTGTTAAGTTCAGTAATTTTATTATATTTTTCCTTGAATCAGGTCTTATTCAGAGATTATCTATAACCAATAAAAAATTAAAAAACGAATTTCATGCACGGCTTGATTGTAAAAAGATCATAGATTTTAAGCTAATTTTCAAGGCTAAATTTCTGACCAAAATATTCAAATACTACCTTTTGACAGTACAGTCATGCATTAATAAAAAAAGGAGAAGAGTATGAAAAGACTGGTTGTTTCCCTGATAATCCTGTTAATTGCAATCCTGATCATCTCCGGGTGCAGCAGTACATCCTCTACTACAACCACCACATCCGCTGCCACCACTGCGACTGTAACCGCCCAGACAACTGCTAAACCTCCGGTTACCACCGGTATTGCTACAACCGCGGCAACCACTATACCAGTTTCAACTACAACAAAACCGGTGGTTACTACTTCAGCTTCTGGATTACAGCCACAATATGGCGGTATACTTAAAATACTAATTGCTCCAGTCTTTTTAAATGTCGGATATCCTCCCCGGGCCGTACCGGGTTTTAACCCTTTTCAAGTTGCCGGAACCATAGAGACTCTCCTACAAGCTGATGAGCATGGCGACCCTATACCAGCACTGGCCACCAGTTGGAAAATTGTTGATGATAAAACACTGGTTCTTAACCTGGCAAAGGGGATCAAGTTCCATGATGGAACAGACTTCAATGCGGCCGCTGCGAAATGGTGTATGGAAACCCTGACCAAAGAACAGCCGGCAGAGCTTAACACAATGAGTTCAGTTGAAGTTATTGATGAGTATACCCTGCAGGTGAATTTTAAAATTCATGATAACCTAATGGTTAATTATTTCTTATTGAAGCCCGGGAATATGATTTCACCAACAGCCGTACAGAAAAATGGGGCGGATTGGGCAATGACCAATCCGGTAGGCACTGGGCCCTTCAAGTTCACAGGTTATCAAAGGGATGTATATTTAAGGGCGCTTGAAAAGAATACAGGCTACTATCAGAAAGGGAAACCTTACTTTGATGGTATGGAAGTGGTATATGTTGCGGACGCAATGACCCGGAAAACAGCTTTTGTTTCAGGAGCAGGGCAGGTTATTACAGGGCTTACACCCAGAGATGCCAACGAGCTAAGTAAGAATAGTAATTATAAAGTTATAGTATCGCCTTCGTCAGTCTTCTCCCTGATGATGGACAGCGTCAATAAAGGGTCACCTTTCTATGATCTTAAAGTTAGACAGGCTGTGGCTCATGCTATAGATAAGAAAGCTATCTGTGACACATTTGGATACGGCTATTTAAATCCTACCAACCAAATAGGTTATCCAGGAAACCCCATGTATAATACAAACATCAAGGGTTATGCGTATGATCCTGCTAAAGCCAAGGCTCTGCTGGCTGAAGCCGGTTACCCAAACGGTTTCAAGATGACCATCAATTATACCACAGGAGCTTATGATGACATTTACCTGGCGATTCAGAGCTATCTGGGTAAGGTAGGCATTGAAGCTCAAATGAATAAAACTGAGACCGCCAATATTCAAAATCTTTCCTCTAACGGCTGGACAAACGGTACCCTTACAAATTCACCCTATATGGCTGTAGGCTATCCACCAACTAAAACCATCAATTTTTACTACTCATCCAGATCCCCATTTGGCAAATCCGTTATCCGTCCGGATGAAGTTGAGGCTTTATATCAGGCAGCGGTAAGCGCCCCGACAAAGGAAGAGATGATCCAGAAAACACAGGAAATCAACCGGCTTTTAATTGATAAATACTGCGTGGAAGTGCCCATATTTATATCACCTAACATTGGCGCTAAGGTAATCACTCTTCATGATGACAGAATCTTCGATCCCTGGCAGGAAATGTGGCGGCCGGCTGATGCCTGGATGGAAAAGAAGTAGACTCTAAGGTTTTTAAGAAATAAAAAGGATTGGGGCTTGCTCCCGCTTGGAAACAGATAAAAAGCCAAACTAAAGAATGGAGCAAGCCCCTTTTCATAATAAGAATTTCAGGATAAACTAATGATCATAAAGTTAGATCATCACTCAGGGAGGCGGGATACTGAGCTGATAGGTAAAGATTAATTTTGGAGATGTCCGATGGCGGATTTTGGCTATGCCGGGGAGATATTGAAAATAAACTTTTCCGGAGGTAATATAACCAGGTTGCCAACAGCTGGATATGCGGAAAGGTTTATTGGTGGAAGAGGCCTGGCTGCCGGGCTTTACTGGGAGATGGTACCACCTGATGCCAGGGCCCTGGACCCGGAAAATTGTTTGATATGTACCAGCGGCCCGGTAGCCGGGTTCCCGGGATTTGCCGGCGGGCGCTGGCAGGTCTGTGGTAAATCTGCTTCCGTGGATCCAGAGGCTTTTTCTTTCGCCAGTCTGGGAGAAAGATGGGGCATACGCTTAAAATCGGCCGGTTTTGATGGCCTGGTCATACAGGGTAAGTCTGATAAACCGGTCTATATTTATATTCACGATGGAACGGTTGAGATAAAAAAGGCCCAACATCTCTGGGGCAAATCAGCTTATGAAACCTGTCTCACTTTAAAAGCAGAGCTGGGTGAAGGCACCAATGTGCTGGCCACAGGACAGGCGGCTGAAAACCTGGTCTCTTTCGCCACTATATTAACAGATGAAGGAGCGTCAGGTTCAGGGGGTATGGGCTGTATCATGGGCTCAAAAAAACTGAAAGCCATTGTTGTAGCCGGAGACAGGAAACCCTTAGCCGCCGATCCGGAAGAACTGCACACCCTGGCCAAATATATTCTTCAGATAAGAAAGGTGCATTTCCCTGAATATCCCTGGATTATTCCTGGAATTACCAGTCCCCATTCATGTTACGGATGCGGTATAGGCTGTACCCGTCAATCATACCGGGATGGTAAGGGGCATCGCTGGAGGTTATATTGTATCCCCGCAGCTTTTTATCGCGCTGCTTCCGCCAGATACCAGAGCGGTACCGCTGAAATCTTACAACCCGTCAGGCTTATTGATCAATACGGTCTGGATGCACTGGTGATGCAACCTCTACTGACATGGCTAATGATGTGTTATAAGGAAGGTATTTTGAATGATGAGCAAACCGGCCTGCCTTTGTCCAGAATAGGAAGCCCTGAGTTTATTGAAACGCTGGCCAGGAAAATTGCCTTTAGAGAAGGATTTGGGGATTTACTGGCTGATGGAACCTTAAAAGCCACAGAATCAATCGGCCCCAAAGCTAAAGAGCTGTTAATACGTTTAGTTAGTACGACTGCGGGCGAAGGCAGAGACTATGATCCCAGGATGATACCCCACAATTCCATGCTGTATGCCACAGAACCCAGGAGACCTATCAGCCAGCTTCATGATGCCGGCATTGTGCTGTTAAGATGGCATTACTGGCTCAGCGGCATGCAGGATGAAATTGTATCCACTAAAGTGGTGCGCGGCATAGCAGAAAGGTTCTGGGGATCAATTGAGGCAGCAGATTACACTTCCCCGGAAGGTAAAGGACTGGCAGCTAAGAATATACAGGACCGGAATTACGCCAAAGAAAGTCTGGGCCTCTGCGACCTGGTATGGCCCATAATGTACACTGCAGGCACTCATGATTATATTGGCGACCCTGCCCTTGAAAGCCGGATATATTCAGCTATAACCGGCAGGAAGACGGATGAGGCAGGTTTAAACCAGATTGGAGAAAGGATATTTAATCTGGTAAGAGCCATAAGACTCAGGCAGGGTTGGAAGGCCAAACAAGATGACAGGCTTCTGGATTATCTTTTTAAAGAGCCGCTTGAAGGTACCTATTCTGATCCTGAATGCCGCGTGCCTGGTAAAGACGGTAAAATAGCTTACCGGAAAGGCGCGGTAGTTGACCGGGAAGGATTCGAAAAAATGCAGCAGGAATACTATCAAATCCGCGGATGGGACGGGGAGAGCGGGCTGCCAACTGTAACCAGGCTTAAAGAACTGGGACTGGGAGATGTAGCCGATGACCTGAGGCATAGAGGCATGGTGAAATGAAGTAACGCGAATAAACTGAGGATCAGAGTTTTTCCAACCGGATATAACTTAAAAGTAAATTTTTTTTCATAAAGGAGGCTTATGATGAGTGAAAAGGAATTGCTGGCCAGGATTGCAGCTTTAGAAAACCAGGTTAAAATTTTGCAGGACGTAGAAGAGATAAAAAAGCTGCAAAGGGCTTATGGGTATTATTTGGAACACTGGATGGCGGAGGAGGTAATAGACTGTTTCGCTGATGGCCCGGATACTGAGTTAAGCCTTTGGGTGGGTACCTATGTGGGAAAAGAAGGTATAAGAAGGTATTTCAGCACGTTTTGGGGCGGGGAAGAAGTATCTCCGGAGTTTTTACATGAAGTGATGCAGCTTTCAGGTATTGTAGATGTTGAGTCTGATGGTAAAACTGCAAAGGGAAGATGGTACGGATTCGGGGTAATTGCTTTACCCTTTGGCGGAGGCATTACCCAGGCTTTCATGGGCGGTATCTACCAGGCCGATTATATTAAGCAGGATGGAAAATGGAAGTTTAAAAAGCTGGCATTTAACCGTACTCTGCATTTCAGACCTGGCGAAGGCTGGGTAAAACCGGAAAGAGTGGCTGCAGTTGACCCCCAAAAAATGCGTAAGCAAATTGAACCTGACCGGCCGCGCGCCTTTGAACCGGGATATCCTAGCGGATATATCGTTCCTTTCCACTTCAAACATCCGGTTACCGGGGAAGCTTCCAGCGAATCACAACGTAACGCCAGGTTAAAATTGACCTGATAAATTATGATCAAAAATCAATATACAGGAAAGGAGGTTCAGGATTATGGCTCAAAGACTTGCAGGTAAAGTAGCCGTTATAACAGGGGGAGGCGGGGGCATCGGCGGGGCCGTAGCTGTGGATATGGCTGCCGAAGGGGCTAAAATTGTGGTCAATGATGTTGGCCAAGACGAAAAGGGCAGAAATTATGCAGACATCATGGTAGAAACAATCAGGGCAGCCGGCGGCACTGCGGTGGCCAACTATGACACAGTGGCCACTATGGCAGGAGGCGCCAGCATCATCCAGACGGCCATCAAGAACTTCGGCCGTATCGATATCCTGTTAAACACTGCCGGTTTTTCGCGGCGCGGCCCGGCGGTTGAACTGTCTGAGGAAGACTGGGATTCTGTCATCACGGTTCATTTAAAGGGGCATTTCAGTTGCTCCCAGGCGGCAGCCAGAGAGATGATCAAGCAAAAGAGCGGCGGACGTATTATCAATGTATCTTCAGCCGCCGGTTTTATGTTCTTTGATTTTCCATTTTTTGGAATATCATATGCCACAGCTAAAGCCGGGGTGGTGGGTTTTACCGCCAAACTTTCGGCAGAGCTCAAACAATACGGGATCACCGTTAATGCGCTGTTCCCCAATGCCAGAACCAGGGGTTTCCCCGAAGAGAGAGCAGGGGCAGAACCTCCGGAATTCGTGGCGCCCATTGTGGTCTATCTGGCAACTGATGAGGCTAAAAATATCACCGGTCAGCTCTTTACTGCCGGCGGCGGTGATGTCGGTCTCTATGCCAGGCCCTTGCAGGGGACATCAGTTCTGATGCGCAAAATAGGTAAATGGACACTGGATGAACTGGACAAGGCTGTACCGCAGATGATGCCGAGAGGTGGTCCGGGATAACCTGAGCTAAATCAGGCAGCTTAATTTGTTTGAAATAAACCTGATGAAGTGAACCTCGATTAAAGGGACGGCCTGGTTAATTTGAGGTTCACTTCAAAGCATTAATAACCCGTAAAATGAGGCTTTTACTGGCTGGGCCGCCCCTTGATAAGAAAAGAAAGATACAAGGAGGAGGCCCAGCAGCCAGCGACCATTTTTATCTTTCTGAGCGCCCGTTGCATGCCGGCAGGCGGATTTCATGAAAATATATAGCTTCAAGTTAAGGGTTTTATTTCAACAGCCCCCGTAATTCCAGATCTTCAGCAACGTCCTGCAAACCTAGTTCTACCAGTTTAACTCTTGTGAGAAGGCCGCTGGCGGCATCCCAACCCCGGTAGACATAATATTCAGTTTTCATCTTTTCAAATTCATTTTTATCTACTACGCAACCAATGCGTGATACGAACCCTCCGTTCTTACCGGGCATAACTCCATCAGGGCACAGAAATACCTCTCCCCTGGTTAGCGGCAAATTGTGTAAATAATCCATGAGGCGGTCACTCTGGCGGCCCTTCCAGCCCTGGCGCGTAAGAATCGCCCTTTGCAGATTAAAAACACGCTCGCCATATCTGGTCATTTGCGTATCATCAGTTTCTTTACCGGTAATAGCAGAATATACCTGCGCCTCGGTCACGGTATTTTGGGTTTTCCCCAGAGCGCGCTCTACCTCACTGTTTGTCCAGGGCAGATCGCAGAGCACCAGGCTTTCTTTAGCAAAAACACGGTCCTGGATTTTTTTTGCTGCCAGCGCCTTTCCTTCGTAGGTAGAGAAGTCAGCAGCCAATGCACTGCCCCAATTTTTTTCTGCGAAACGCTGAAAATCAGGCAAAGATATGGCTGGAGCGGATCCCATGCCACCCAAACAGGATGCTGTGGTCAGGAAAACTTCATGTAATTGCTGTATGGGTCGCCTGGGCTCTGTAGCGTAAAAAAGCGCATTAATAATATAGACCCGCGGGTCATAGTCCTTATTCTCACCGCCGGCTGTGGCAATAAAGCGGGGGAGCATTTCCATCGCCCTCTTCCCGATACTGCCAGCAGCATCAATGATACCGCGGGCAAGGACTTCTCCCAGACCTTTTTTGAAAGTTATGCTGGCCATCAATTCCTCGATAAATTCAGGGCTGCCGATTTTGGATAAAGGTATTCCTGCCTGTTTTTCTGTTAAAATACCTTCCAGATAGCAGGCCTCCAGAAAGCTGACCATACCCTGCATCACTGAAGAGTCCAGACCGTAACCATCGCACAGTCGCGTGGCCAGCAAACGGGACCCATCGTTTTTCCCCGAATACCTGACTAATTGAGCCCGGTACATGTCACCTGCCTGGCAATGTGACTTATACTGGCGGCCTCTTTCGTCCTGATACATTTCACGGTAACAACCGGCTCCGCAGCCGTAACATGACCGGAGACTGGTAAGGCCGGGAACGCTGGATACCCTGGGAAAACCTGCGTTGGGTTTATTTATTCGAAAAAGTTTAGCCAGATTATGTAATCTTTCCGGCTGCGCCGCCTGAGGACGCCTGTCCCCGGCGACAGCAATCGCTTTCACCTTTTTGGAGCCCATGATTATACCAATGCCGCCTGAACCTGAAGCACCGCCTTCGGCCAGCACGGTGGAGAAGGGAATCAGGTTTTCGGCTGCCGGACCAATAGAAAGAATACTCACCTCTTTTCCCAGTTCTTCTTTCAAGATGTCACTGGTTTCAAAAGTCGTACGGTTCCATAAATATGCGGCATCCCGTATTTCAACCGTAGCATTGTCTATATAAATATAAACAGGCTTTTCAGAGCTGCCCTGTACTACCAGAGCATCATAGCCGGCGTACTTTAACATAGCGCCCCATCTGTCACCCAGGTTCGAATAAGAGAAGGACTCAGGCTTATGAAGGTTTGTCTTGCCGCAGATCTTCCAGCGGAAACCGGCAAAACCGGGAAAACCGGCGACGGGTCCGCTGGCACAGATAAAACAATTATCAGGGTCAAGCGTTTTCGCTTCCGGCGGCACCATCTCCCAGTAAAGGCCGGCAGCGAGTCCATGACCGCCGATATATCTATCAGTATACCTGTTACTGGGTTGTTTTTTTATTTTGCCGTCCGATACATCAATTTTGAGAACATTTCCGGCATAGCCATATTCAGGCATAGAACACCCTACCTTTTAATCGTGATAGCTCCCGGAGTTACATCTTTTTTAGTACCAATGTCCTTTATATTTTCCCCGGCTGCTTGTATTCGTAGAAACCTTTTCCGGTTTTACGGCCCAGCCACCCCGCTGCCACCATCT
>CAYLRY010000067.1:0-8500 GCA_964386535.1 uncultured Dehalococcoidales bacterium
GAGGGCAACACCATCCAGGGCCGGTTTCGCAGGCTGACCAGGCTGCCGGGTTTGAAATCGAACTGCATCATGCTCATTTGACGGGTTTAAAAATATCGGGCCGCCTGGCCACAAACGCATCCAGGGGCTCTTTATAATACCACGAAAGAACCTGGTATCCGGCGGTTTTCAGTGCTTCCCGCTTGGCCTTGTCATCCTCCATGACCTGTTTTTCGTCATGGGGTGTGCCGTCACAGAAAATGCAGACATTCGGCTTATAGAGAAAGTCAGGCAACACGTACATTTTGGGGATATTCGGCTGGGCTTCATCGGGCAGCCTGAGGCCTTTTCCGTAGAGATACTTCAGGAATGCCTCTTCCGTGCTGCTGTTCATATCCCTCGACGCCATCAACGAATGGTATTGTTCGTCATAACTGCCGAACGAACGGTTGGAGAGCACTTCCACGGAAGAATCCTTCAGCAGCCTTAAAGAATTACGGATATAATTCCTGTTGATGACCTGGTGGTGGCTTTGGTTGTAGTAGTTCAGCAGATCGTCGTAGGTGGCCGGGGCAAGCTCTTCCTCCGGAATTTCCACCCCCTCTTTCATGAAGCAGAATTCGAAAGCGTCGTGCATGACCGATTTGTAGACCTGCGGATTTTCAACCAGCTGGGAGAGGACGCCCAGGCTTCCTTCGGCCGCTTCGTAAAGCAGGATGTTGGGAGAATCGCCTTCGCCCATGACGGAGACCCCGATTTCGTTCGATTCCACCTGGAAGTAGTTTTCAATGGCCCTTTTCAGGGCATACATGAGGGTGATCACTCCTGCGAAACCGCCCTGTAGACCCAGGGTCTCCACCGGCTGAATGTAAAGTACATTGGCCGTAGAGGTCGTGAACAGCTTGATCCGCCTGACCTCATCCCTATTCCCTTCTTCGGCTTCCTGTTGTTTGTTCTGCCAGTGCCCGCTTTTCAGGTTCAGGGTAAATCCCTTCTCCGTTGAATTTCTCCATTTGAAATTGATGTGGACCAGCCGTGCCGCCGGAAATGCATGCAGGTGCAGCAGTTGTTCCCCTCCGGTTTTGACGAGGGCTTCCAGGGTGTTGTCAAATCCCCCTTCCACATAGAAATAGGTGCGGGTGTCGAATCCTTTCCGGCTTCTCTCCTCTTCCTGACAGGTGATCCGCTGCTGTTCAAAGGCTACCGTTTCGGCAATTTCCACCAGATCGGTATGGATGTGATCGTCCATTCCCTGGGTCAGTTCCTTGTTGACCAACGGATCGACCGTGTAGTTGTACTTATCTTTCATCAGGATATATCCTGTGAAAGGGCTGATTTTGGCCATTTCCAGTTTCGCTTCCGCCTCGGAAAGGATGATGCGGTCAACCCTGAATTTTGCGCCGTCGTGGTAGATGACGTTTCTGGGGCCAAACTCATTCAGGGCAATGACCCTCGGACGTGACAGGAACTCTCCGGAACCGTCTTTGGTTTCCAGGAAGGTGCGGATGGGGAGCCGGGTGAAGTTATAGCCGGGCAGGAATCCTTCGGCCGCCAGGTAGCGGAAAGGATAGAATTCCGATTCGTTGTCGCTCTTCCTGCCATTGGTGTCATTCATATCATTCAGCAGCAGGGCCATTTGCCGTTCGGCCTGCTTCCGTGAGTATTTGGCCTTTTCGATGATTTCGTGGTTTTCGGCGTACACCCGGTTTTCGATGATTTCATTGGCTGCCCTGAACTGCAGGATGGCATTGCGGTAGAGGATTCTCCAGCGTGTGAGGGCATTGTCGAAATCGGTGAAATAGTCGTCGATGGTGCGTTGAATCCAGGTGTCGCTGAACCAGGTGGGTTTCCGGAGGGTCAACTCATTTTTGAACCAGGTATCTTCCAGAATTTTCATGAAAGCGTTCCTGATGTCCTGTTTCTGGGGCTCAGAAAGATGGAAAACCTGCACAATTTCCTCTTTAACCGGAAGGTTTTCCAGATCATCCTTGTCGACCAGGTCGCCCAGGGAGTTGTTCAGTTTGGAAATGGAATGCCGTGAAAGCATTAACGCGTGGAGGTGGCACTTCAGCAACTCCTCGTTGACCAGGTCCATGCGGGGTGTGGATACGGAGCCGGCCACCATTTTTTCGGGCGTTTTGAAGAAGTGGCGGTCGTGTGCGCTGTAGTTGGAGCAGTAGGTCATCACCAGGGCGGCCTGCCCGTTCCGGCCGGCGCGGCCGCTCCGCTGGGCGTAATTGGCCGGTGACGGGGGTACATTCCTGAGATGGACAATGTTCAGGTCGGCAATGTCGATGCCTAGTTCCATGGTGGGGGAACAGTACAGCACGCTGATGGTTCCGTTCCGGAAGAGTTTCTCCCTTTCCTGTCTTTTGTCGTTTTTGATCTGTCCGGTGTGCTCCCGCCCTTCAATGGGTTTCAGGTGGTGAAAGTCGGTCTGGTAAAACCGCTGGAAATATTGGTTCGGTTTCACCGTGACCGGTCTGTAGGACCTGGTTTTGATGAGGTCGGGTGTGATGGTCTCTCCGTCGCCCTTCTGCCAGAGGAGATAATCGACCTTCAACTGGTAAACGTAAACCTGTACCCCGTTTTCATCTCTGGCGTATTTGCGCGATAACCATCCGGCCTCGCACAGAAAATCAAACAAAGCATATACGGCCGGGGTATAGATCTCTTTGCCGCGGAGGCTGATGCCATGGTTGGTGGCCACATTCCTCAGGTACCGGCCGAAGTGGCTCTGATAACCGGCGCTTCCCCCGAAAAGGTTCAGGTTGGAGCGGTCCAGTTTCTCAACCTGGATATTGGCGGGGTAATCAATTTTATCGGAATCGTCGACCGTCCATGGAGCGATCAGTTTTTCCCTGATTTTTTTGGAGTTCTGGTTAATGGTGGCAGGTTCGAGCATGGAGAAGCTCAGGGCGTAGGATTTCCGGAAGAAATCGAACACCTGGGAGAGAAACTCACGGCGCTCTTCCGGGGTCATTTTGTCCAGCAACTCGTTTTGATTCCACAGTGTGTTATCCTGAACCGACTCCTCCAGAAATTTGTATCCTATTTTCAGCAGGGCGCACTGTTCCAGGTTCGGCAACACCACGCGCCAGCTTTTTCGAAGGTCGTGCAGAAGGCGGTACATGATAAAATCCTTGAAGGCATCCTCATTTTCCTTTCGGGGACCGGGAAACTGGGCGGGGTTTTTGGCAAACTGCCCCTGGGGGATGTTCATACATTCGAAAATCCGGTCCGCAATGGTGGTATAGTCGAGTTCTCCATATTTCTCCAGGGCGTTCCATATAGCTGCCCTTAACTGGCCGACTTTCACAAAATCGTTAAAGTGGCCGGCCTGGAGGGAGGCATCCTGCCGGTTATCGGTAAAGCTCAGCAGCTTTTGCTCCCTGACCGATTCACCGAAAGCATGTAGTTGCGAAATGGTTTCGAAAGAAAGGACCGTGGTAGCCGTACTGCGCCCTTCTCCTCCCAGCTTGGTCAGTTTGGCCCACTCGCCGCCATGGTCAAAGATGATCCCTGAAGTGGGATCGAAGGCCATGGGAGCGGCGATAAACCAACCGTCATATTCCTTTTCCTCCGTAAATGAAAAGTTGCCTTCGCTGTCAAAATGGATTTTTGCGGGGATGCTTTTTCTTTTATCTGACTTCAGCGAACGGGATCCATCTCTTCTGGGCGGATTGAACCACGCTTCGGGAAGGTCCTGCAGATCGCGTTCTTCATCCCAGACAAGTTCCTCATCATCCTGATGTGCTATGAAAATGTACCCTGCTTTTGTTGTTGTTTCTTCGTCTTCCGGATCTTCGAGATTCCGGAAATCCCGCGGGAAAAGCCTTTGCTGACTTTCATTGAGGGTGACGCAATAAAAATCATGACCTGAAAAGCGGCTGAATACCAGCGGGAAAACGAAAGTGTCGGAATTGCCCGAATACAATCCCGCATTCAGGTAAGCCGTCCGGGTGTTCTGGTCCCCCAGGGTGGCATAAACGGCACCGGTCTGGGCGATAAACTGATGTATCCGGTAGGGAAGGTAATTCTTTTTCCGCGAAGGATCGGAATTGACCCTGTTGGACCATTCCAGCAGTTTTGTGATATAGGGATTACATTCGGTTTCTGCTCTTCCGCAATACTCCTGCAATTGGTGGCCGATTGATTCCACGGTGAGAGGTTTGCGCCGGACCAGGGTTCCTTCTTTGCGTTCGAGTGCGATATTCTCCTCCAGCCAGTTGGCCACCGGATTGGTTTCAAATTCCGTGAAGGGTAACGCCGGGTCAATTCCCCGGGTCACGGACTGAGCCACGCTGGCGGGAGTCACCGGTAAATCTGTAGTGAGGCTTTTGACCAGGTATTCGTTGACGATCTGGTTCTCATGGATATCGCTGCCGAAGATGAGGCTCCCTATTTTGGCTACCTCCTGTTTTTGTTCGGAAAGGGTGGCAGTGTCGGACGAAATCATGGTGGCTGATGTTCCGATACAGGTCACCGGGTTTCCTGCCCCCGCCTTGATCCTTCTGATAAGCAGTGCGACGTCCGATCCCTGGCGACCCCGGTAAGTGTGCAATTCATCGAAGACCAGGAAATGCAGGTTTCCGAGGATGTTGTTCCTGATGTCCATGTCCCTGCCTCCACGGGTCAGGATCAGTTCCAGCATCATGTAGTTGGTCATCAGGATATGGGGCGGATTAACCCGCATTTTCTCCCTCGTGGCCTCATCCTCCTGTCCGGTGTACTGACCGTAGCGGATGGGGAAGATATCGCCCGTGATCTCTTTCAATTCTTTGATTTGTTCCGTCAGGCTTTTCTCCCCCTCTTCGAAGACCGTTCCTGCTGGCAGTTTCCTTTTGAGGTAGTTGCGCTCGTACTTGCGGAATTCTTCATGCTGCGAGTTGATCAAAGCGTTCATGGGGTAAACGATGACCGCCTGGGTTTTCCCATCAAGAGATTCGGTTGATCTGAGGATATGGTTGAAGATGGTGGCGATGTAAGTCAGCGATTTCCCTGAGCCGGTCCCGGAGGTGACGATGAACTCTTTCCCTGAGGCGCCGAGGGTGATGGCCTCCTCCTGGTGTTTGTATAGCTCGTAACCATAAAAGATATCCTGCAGCTCATTGTGCAGGAGACCGCTCTCCACCAGGTTTTGGATGGTCCGTCCTTTTTCGAAAGTGGGGTTAAACTGGACCAGAGGGTCGGGCCACAATTTTTTATTGTTCAGTTCATCCTCCACGAACCGGAGAAGCAGCGGATCCTTGACATTCAGAAAGCTGTTGATGTAGCTTTTATAATTGTCAATCAACTTCTTATGAAATTCAAGTATGTTCATCAGGTTAGGCCATTTATCAAAAAATCCGGTCAGATTCCGGCCCGATGGCCGAAACCTTAAAGATCGGAAAAGATTGGGGAAAAAGCAAAAGCCTGGAAATTCTTGAAATATGATGTCTGACGAAATATTACCTTTGGAAAGTGGGGATTCTTATTTACGAAAAAGTAGGGAAAGTTATTTTCCATTCACACCTACCCCGGATACGATCACCGGAATCGTTCCTTCAAAGAAAAAAATCAACTCGTTGTTGTTAGCCATTTTAATTTGCGATTCTTACGCAACCAAGAGAGTATAAATGGCAAGATGGAAAATGAGCTGTTTACCCAGTTATTTATAAAGCAGCTCCTTTTCAAAACACAAAAAACCCTCCAATACTTCAAAGAACGCTTATCATCAAATCCTTCAGGGACCCTCAAAAAATGTCATTAAGTGCATAGCGAAGGGATGTAGTTCAACATGGCATAATCGCTGGGTCTTGCAAACAGCTAATATTCCTATTATTATACCTTGTTGTTATTTTTCGAGTATTCTTTCAATTAAAATAGATTGCTCTTTTTTTAATTTACATAAAGGTTTTAAATCATCGTGTATATAACTATCACATAAAAGATTTTTATTTCTTGAACCTGTATAGTAAACAGGAGTTTGAAATCCATTTGGATACAAATTTCGATTTCTTACAAATGGAATAGACCTTTTATCCTCAGAACAAATGAGCCTACATTTAGTATCTATAACAATTGCAGGCAAATGAGGGTCATCAAAATCTTCATCCTCATGGTTGGCTTCTATTTCTGCTTGAATTCTATCAATATTCTCAGAATTACCAATAATCACTTTATTTATATCTCTTAGTAGTCGCATAATTGGTAAGTATTTGTGAGCTTTTCTTAGTTCAGCAATATATTTTGAGCCGCCATAGACTACCATTCCTTTTCCATTAACTATCCAATCAAGGACAGGCTTATATTCTTGATGATTTGTAGATTTTCTACTAAAAACATTTGCAAGACAATTTGTGTCAATGATAATTGCCATAACCTATAGTTCTAACAGTTTAAGTTCTTCGTCAATAAAAAAGTCTCTGTAAGAACTTGGGACTTTACTTTTAAAAGTACCATCGCTGTTAATTTCCAAATGTGATATTGTATTTGTATGTCTCTCACGTTCAAAAAATATTACTTGGCTATTTACTTTTGATTTCCCTTTTTGTGATAAACTATAACGAAAACGATTAATCGTAAAATCGCTATGAGTTTCTATTAAAAAAGTATTATTATCTCTGGCTGCAGCATTAAACAAGAATGAACCAAATGCAGCTTGTGCTTTAGGGTGTAAATGTACCTCAGGCTGTTGAATTGAGAAGCAATAATCCTTCGAAGATAGTATTTCTACAATTAAAGGTAAACTTTGAGAAACGCCATATCCGACATTTGGTAGTTTTATTTCTGTATTATCATACTTTACTACTATTTCAAAAGGAGAAGCTGTTTTTGCACCATAATTCTTTATACATATCTCATCATAGAGATTTGACTCTTTGCCAAATTGATTAAGAATTTGAAGGATTCTTGCAGACTCTTTTTTCTTAGAGTTTGAAAACAGTTCTTTTAAAAGTGATGGGATATGCTCTCCTTCGGGAGAAAATTTCACCTCATAAGACTCATATATTCTTTTTGCCTTTGCACGAATAGGGGCAAGCCAAAGAAACCGCTTATATAATAATGGTTCTGCAGCGAATGGCGTTGATGTTCGTTTATTTTTATTGTCAAATTCATTCTCCAAAAGCGAAAAAAGTATAAAAAAAGGCAGCTTATGATATGGAATATCAATCTTCTTATAGTTTTTACTGTAGTTAAAATCTTGTGACCAACTAAGAAATGAAGAATCAATTATATCTCTTGTGCGATAATGTATTTGTTTTCTGGTTATCTTCATTAGATAATCAGTATCCTCTGTTTGATATTTAATCAGGGAAACTTTAGGTATTGATTTGTATTCTTTAAACTCCAAAAGAACTCTTCTTACAGAGGTCTTTTCATTGTAAGGAACTTCAATTCCTATTCTGAAAAATTTGTCTATTGAATTACGATTAATAATTTCATCAAAATATCCAAGTTCAACTTCGGAGTTATTAAACTGTTCGTTAAACCAGAATTCTCTAGAATTTATAATGTTAATTAGTTTTAGAATAGAAGTTTTTCCTGTACTATTTTCTCCAACAAAAAAATTAACATCTTTAAGTGTTATGACCTGCTCATCAAAGCCTTTGTAATTTTTGATATATATTTTTTTCATAATTAAATTATTTTGATTAGTTGGTGTCTCTCTTTTTCAATAAGGCATAACAAAGTTATGCCCTTTCTTCTGTTAATGTTAGTCAACAAATGAGGTTCGGATATACCTACTTTTATTATGATTATTTTTGACATGCTTTATTTTGATATTCATGATTGAAAGAATATTCTCCATTACCTTTAATTTACTAGTTTCTTCTTCCCTTGAATCTGTTTTGATAGTTCAGCCATTTTGGTGCAGCGGGTAATTATATACACTCTGATAATTAACGTTTAAAATTACGTTGTTTTGTTTATCTAACAAAACATTTCAGTTTAAATAATGTGTCTAGTCAATTTTGCGATTTGGTCAAATACGAATATAGCCCCACCATCTCCACAAACTTCTTCTTTCCTTCCAGGGTGAGGAGGTACTGACTTACAAGATGGGCGGGAGCTTCATTGAGCCTGAAGTTTTTACAGGTGGCCAGGTATGGGCCGAGCATGTTGAGGGTGTGGAGCTGGGCCTTGAGCTTCCGCTTGTACTTCCGGTTGACACTGGGCTTTTCGTTGGCCACGATGCCGGTGACCGTCTGGCGGGAGGTGGACTTCCGGATACGGGTCTTCCGGCGGTTCAGGGTGAAGCTGTGCTCCCCCAAGATCCGGGTGACCGATTCTAAAAATCCGGCTTCCGGAGGCCTTTCCCCCGAAAAGGTGAGGTCATCGGCATAACGGGTGTAGGCATATCCGTACTTCCGGGCGAGAAGGGCCAAACCGGCATCTATTCCGAGACAGACGAAGTTGGAAATGACGGGCGACAACGGCGACCCCGTAGGCAGGGAATGGCGGTAAGTGCACAACAGGGCTAGCGCCGAGGCCAGATTAGGATCGAAATGAAAGGGAGGCCCCAGGAAGAGCTTCC
>CAYLRY010000068.1:0-8102 GCA_964386535.1 uncultured Dehalococcoidales bacterium
AGGCGCCTGGTTATAAGGCTAAAAGCCTTAAGGCTAAAACCCAGAAAGACCTTTATTTGGGAGAAATAATCCTGGCTAAAGCGTGATAGAACTAAGAATCAGCAGTCAGCCACCGGTTCTAATTTTTTGGCAAAGGTTGGGTATCGAGTAGCTGGATGCCGAGATTTAATAAATGGTAACTCGAAACTTTTTATGGTGAGGAGAAATAGGATGCCCGATAACGAAAAAACCGTAGTGAAAGGAATGTCCGGCGGCGGTGTTAATGAAGATTCCAATATGATCCAGGTGGATGTTAAAAATGGAAGAATCCTCCGCATTCGGCCTTTTCACTATGACTGGAAATATGATCGCAAACCCTGGTCAATAACGGCAAGAGGGAAAACCTTTACTGCCAGCATGAAAGCTTTAATACCTCCTTTTACACTGGCTTACAAAAATCGTATCTATTCACCTAACCGCACAATGTACCCTCTTAAAAGGGTTGACTGGGATCCTAATGGTGAAAGAAACCCCCAAAACAGGGGCAAGAGCAAGTATGTGCGTATATCATGGGATGAAGCCACTGAAATAATTGCCAGTGAGATAAAACGCATAATTAAGAAATACGGTCCTTATGCTATCCTGGCGCAGGCCGATGGACATGGCGAGACCAAAATAATACATGCTCCGCATGGATGCAACCGACGGTTGCTTTCACTTTTAGGAGGTTATACCTGGCAGACCCGCAATCCGGATAGCTGGGAAGGCTGGTACTGGGGGGCAAAACACGTCTGGGGTTGTGAACCGGTAGGCAAAGCCGCATACCAGTCCAACATTATACCTGATATTGCTGAACACACAGGCATGCTTTTGCATATAGGTTGTGACCCTGAGACTACCACCTGGGGCTGGGGCGGGCAGACCGTTAGCCAGTTATGTTACTGGTTCACTGACCTTGGTATTAAACAAATTTTCATCTGTCCTGATCTGAATTACGGAGCTGCGGTTCATGCGGATAAATGGATTCCCATTATTCCCAATACTGATGCCGCCATGTACCTGGGCATAGCTTATACCTGGATGACAGAAGGAACTTACGATAAAGAATATATCCAAACCCACGTGGTGGGTTATGATAAATTTGAAAACTATGTTCTGGGTAAAGAAGATGGCATACCAAAAACAGCCAAATGGGCTTCTACCAAATGTGGTATTCCCTCCCGGATCATTAAAGCCCTGGCCAGGGCATGGGCAGCTAAACCGACCAGCACTGTACATGCCAACGGAGGCAACTTCGCCCGGGCGCCTTATTGCACGGAAAACGCCAGATTGGAAATCTGCCTTCTGGGTATGCAGGGTGTAGGTAAACCGGGACGCCATTTGCTGACTACCATCGAATGGGGTCTATTCGGCAACATGGACCCGCCAAACTGGACTTTCGGCAAGACTATTCCGGTACCAAGACACCTGATTTATCCGGACCTGGGCCCTATCAGCCGCGGCGCTGCCGTTGTGGGCGCTGAAATCCCTAAACAGGTCATTTCTAAAGTAATGATTGCCAAAGCCCTCCTCAATCCTGGAATAACCTGGTACGGCAATACTCTTTGCCGCCAGTTGACCGAGAACCAGTTCCAGCTTTACAAATACCCTATCGAAGGCGGGTCAGAGATTCACATGATCTGGACCGATACTCCTGCTTTGATGACCTGCTGGAACGACTCCAATTATACTGTCCAAGCCTACCGCAGTCCCAAAATTGAGTTTATGCTGGCTCAGCATCCCTGGATAGAAAATGACTGCCAGTTTGCCGATATCATCCTGCCAGTTACTACTAAATTTGAAAATGACGATATCGGAATCGATAATTTTACCGCCGAGTTCGGTACCCTTTTTATTGATGGCAAGTGTATTGAAGCTCGTGGTGAGTCTAAGAGCGACTATGAATGCGTATGCGCCATAGCTGAAAAACTAGGTCTTCTGGAAGAGTACACACAGGGTAAATCAGTGGATGACTGGATTAAAAAAGGCTATGAAATTTCCGGCGTAAAAAACCTGATTAGTTGGGAGGAGTTTAAGGAAAAAGGACATTATGTAATCCCCAATGACCCGGACTGGCAGAAATACGACATCGGCCTGCGAAAATTTGCTGATGATCCTGAACATAACAAGCTTTCCACCCCTACCGGCAAGCTCGAATTCTATTCTGAACGCCTGGATAAAAACTTCCCCGGTGACAAAGAAAGACCGCCAGTTCCTCACTGGATTGAGAGAGGCGAAAGCCATGATGAGAGGCTTTCCGGTGATCGGGCTAAGAAATACCCCTTCCTATGTGTATCCAACCATCCTCGCTGGAGAGTACATTCCCAACATGATGATATGCAATGGTTAAGAGAAATCAGGACCTGTAAAATTGTTGGCCCTGACGGATATGCCTACCAGACTATGTGGCTTAATCCTAATGATGCGGCTAAGAAAGGCATCCGGGACGGCGATATTGTCAAGATCTTCAACGACCGGGGCGGTGTGCTGGCTGGGGCCTATGTTACTGAAAGACTGATGCCTGGGGCAGTCTATATTGATCATGGAGCTCGCTGGGATCCGATAATCCCTGGAGAACTGGATAGAGGCGGCGCCATTAATACCATCACTCCCCGTAATACTGTCTCTAAAAATGCCACCGGCATGGTGTCAGGCGGTTTCCTGGTGGATGTTGAGCGCGTAGATGTGGATGAGTTAAGGCAGAAATATCCTGAGGCTTTCAACCGGCCATATAGCCCCGCTTCAGGTCTTATCTATGAGAGAATGATAAAAGCCTGAGATGGGTATTCCCTAAAATTAAAAATAAGCACACCGGACTTAAACAATATATTCCGGTGTGCTTAGTAGTCTATATAGTAATTCTCTTCTCCGGTAGATAAAGATATTCCGCTGGATTCTTTTGTATCATGGTCCTGATATCTTCTTTTTTCAGACCAAAGTGGATCATGGCCCTTATAAACATTTTCCAGATATCCAGAGCATCGCCGAAAAACGGCTGGCCCCCATCCGTACAGGGAATAATGTGGTCTGGTCCAAGCTCTGCCATCCAGCCCAGTCCCTGGTTGGGATCAATACACGGCCAGATAATGCTGGGCAGGACTTTATTGGCATCAACCTGAAGGTAGCAGCCCAGGCGGACCAGCTCCCGATATTGTTCTATGGTAGCCCTATCCTCGTGTGCAGCCCAGGGCGCGGCGTGCATCCAGAGCAAATGAGCACCTACCTCGGATGCATATTGCGCCAGAGGTAATACGCTTTCATAAGTCATAGTGGCATGCCCGGTCATTAGTGGTATCCTGTATTGAGCGCACAGCCTGACTATTTCCTTAACTTCAGAATCCAGTTGCCCGTTTTCATCATATATTCTTAACTTCGGGCCGCAATTGTCACCACCATAGGTCTGGCACCAGAAAATGACCGCCCCTATATTGGGATATTTATGGATTAGATGCACCTGGTCAGGATGGTGGCTCCATGCGAATATATAGGAACCCAGGCATTCAGTGGCGTATTCCAACTGGCCAGCCTGTACCATTTCATCTATTTTTTGCTGAGCACCCCAGGCCTGCCCTACCGTGGGGAAGAAATGGTCCTGGCTTATAAATGCCCGCATCTTAGCTTTAGAGGCTTTAATGGCATATTCAATTATGTCATTTGACCTTGGGACATAGTCAGGATAAAGGCGAACCTGGGTATCTATGGAATTTTCCACCAAATCATCTTCGATACCCATGTAAATGTCATAGAACATCTCAAAAATGAAATGACCGACTTCTCCTCCTCGCCCCGCCTTGTGCATTTCCCATAATGAGTCATAAGTCCATTTATCCGGTAGCCCGGCTTTAATCTTGCCATCTATAGAGACTTTGCGTAGTGTCTCAATCACCTCTTTGGGCAGGCCGTTGAACTTCTCATGCATATCCTTCTCAGAATCAAACATCTTGGGGTTGTACGCTTTTCCTGCCATTTCATTCACCTCTTATTTAATTATTAATGAGAAACAAAGGGCACGCTATAACGTGCCCAATATTTACTCTTAATTTTTAATTTTTTTATTTTAGGTATTAAAAGTTGACTTTATCCATTCCCTTTAAATTCAACATTTTCCGGGCTTCATCAGGTGTAGCCGGCTCAATGCTCATTTCCCGGGCGATATTGATTATACGTTCTACCTGTTCGGCGCTGCTGCGGGCTAACCGTCCATATCCGGCATAGAGGCTATCTTCAAGTCCCACTCTAACGTGACCACCTAAAGCCAGAGCTGCGGCTCCTACTGGAATTTGATCTTTGCCTACCGCTGCTACTGACCAGGAGAAATTTCCCAAAACTTCACGGGCACGCTCATAAACAAATACCAGCGTGCCGATGGTAGCCGGCATGCCGCTAAGAGCGCCCATCACGAATTGCAAGTGCACCGGAGTGTCCACATAGCCCCGGTCAATCATGAATTTAACTGCACTGATCTGGCCAATGTCCCAAATTTCCACCTCAGGACGAGTGTTGTTTTCCCTGCAAGCCTGGCTGTATTCACGCATCATTTTATAGGTATTCTCAAAGATGAAATTCTCTCTTGCCAAAAAAGCTTTTTCCCATTCATATTTGATTTTATCCTTATTTTTCTCATAAACCTGGATAGATGTACCGCTTAAAGAGCCGCAGTTAAGGGTAGCCATTTCAGGTTTGAATTCCGGGACTACTTTTATTCTCTCATCCGGAGTGCCTGCGCCTCCAGTGGTGATATTAATTATGACATTACAGCGCTTTTTAATGTCAGTTACTATTTCACGAAATACGGGTAAACTGGGAGTCGGTTCTCCATTTTCAGCTTTCCTGGCATGGATATGTACGATTGCCGCACCGGCCTGGCAGGCCTTGACGGCATCATCAGCTATTTGTTTAGGAGTCAGTGGCAAATATTCGGACATTACCGGCGTAGCCCCTTGGCCGGTTATAGCCGAAGTAATAATGACCTTGCGTAAACACCTTTCCCCTTCTCGAAGCATTTTTTACTCCCTTATTTATAAAATATTAAAAATACTATAAACAGGTTTTCACCAGTAAGTCAATAAATAAAGTCCTTGAATTCTTCCGTCCAGACTGATTACTCCAATTTCAGGCACCCGTTATCCCACCTCATTTCCTGCAATTAACACGCTGACTGTAGCTGCTCCTGGTTCTCCACCCTGGTTATGAGTAAGTCCCAGTCGGGGATTTTTCACCTGGCGTGGTCCGGCTTTACCCTGCAATTGCTTATAAACCTCATACATCATTCTGAGACCGGTAGCCCCAATGGGATGCCCGAAGCATTTTAACCCGCCATCAGTGTTTACCGGCAACTGCCCCTTAAGTGTAAAAGTACCAGCTTCTACATCCTCTCGAACTCTACCCCTCGGACTGAACTGTAAGTCCTCCATGATAGTTAATTCGGTAATAGAGAAACAGTCATGTACCTCGGCAACGCTGATCTCTTTGCGGGGTTCTTTAATGCCGGCTTCCTTATACGCTGCCAGTCCACCGCGGTAGGTCTCTTCTACATGCGCAAAATCATAGGCCTGATTAAGCCAGCCTTCACGTGGCCCCTGGCAAATCTGTAAAGACTTTATGTAAATTGGATCCTGCCGGAATTTCTTGGCAATATCAGCTCTTACAATAATTGCAGCAGCAGCTCCATCGCTGACACCGCAGCAATCATAAAGTCCCAGAGGGTAGGCTATCATAGGAGCGTTCAGGGCCTGTTCTAATGTAATTTCTCTTTGAAAATGAGCTTTCGGGCTAAGTGAACCATTATGATGGTTCTTTACCGCAATTTGGGCCAATAATTTTTTACCTTCTTCGTGAGTCAACCCATATTTGGCGAAATAACCGGTTGCCATCATGGCAAAGATCGCAGCCGGAGTTTGAGTTGTCAACCGGTAACTCCAGGTAGCAGTCGGACGGGTTTGCGGTAATCCTGAAAAACCGGTATCTTTTAGTTTTTCGGCTCCTACCGCCAGAACGATATCATATATACCTGCGGCCACAGCATAACAGGCCCCACGGATAGCCTCAGAACCTGTAGCACAGGCATTCTCCACATGAGTCACAGGTATATACTTCAACTTGAGAGGTGTAGCCAGTATTTGGCCGGTTTCACCTGCGAAACAGGTACCCCACCAGGCTGCCTGAATGTCCCTTGGATCAGCCCCGGCATCAGCATAGGCTTCATAGACCGCATCTATGATCATATCCTCCAGGCTTAGTCCCCAATTTTCGCCGAATTTCACACAACCCATGCCTACTATGGCTACTCTATCTTTTATACTATCCATATTTTTTATTCCTCAATCCGGTAATATTCAAAAATTTAAATGTATGAGTTATCAGGCATCTAAATTCATACACCATGTTGATTTTTTCAGCTAATTAGAAACCGGGGCTATCCGGTTTATCCCCTTGCTGGCCTGCATTTCCACCAATAGTTGTAAATACCACCTACGTAATAAAGCTTTCGAAAAGTCATCTCTAGAGGTATTCCTACTTTAACTGCTTCGGGATCCCGGTCTGTCATATCGCACAACAGGCGACCTCCTCCTTCAAAATCAACTACAGTAACGGTGACTGGAGGATCCAGAGTTTGCATTACGTAATCATGGCAAAATGAGAAAACTTTAGCGGTTTTATTATAGAAAGTATATGGTTCAAACTGGTCTTTGGTGCCGCAAATAATACAGACTCTCTGTGGAGGATATTGGGGAGTTCCACAGTGATTACAGCGTGTACCGGTCAAACGTAATTCCCATTGAGCTTCGCGCCATTGCGCAATAGGTGAGGGTTGACGTATTTCGATGGGTGGTCTGGCTGCCGGTTGTATGGTCATTAATTCTCGCCACCGCAGATACCTGCTATAGTTTGATATCAGGCTTTTCGAATTCAGGTACTTCCTGATTCCTTTTCTATTTTTAATATTCGATATTAATTCTGTAGCTGTAATAACGCAAACATCACAGCCGTTGCCGTAGCTGGCCAGCAGGATTTTTTCACCAGGATTAACCTGCTCCAGCGCTGCGACCAGGCTCATTAAAGACATGGCGCATCCCGTATCTCCAACAGAAGCATGTAATATATCCTGTACTTGAGTTTTCTCATCAAATCCCAGTTTCTGGGTTACCGTTCGTAACTGGCGTGTATTTGGCGAGTACAAGGCAATTTTGGCAAAATCTTTTGACGTTAATTTATGTCTCTCGAACAGTGCGGTAACTGATTGTACCGTAACATTGACATATCCTTCATCCATGGCAAAGCGATCTTCCGCAGAACGTACAAACGTGTCTTTATCTGAACGCCAGATATCCTGGATCTCATTATTTCTGCTATAGAAATGGTTTATTTCGGCTGCAACATGCTGGGTTCCAATCAGCACTGCTGCTGCTCCATCTCCAAAGCTTATCTCGTTAGGTCCCATGGGATATCCCAGACGAGTGTCGGCTGCGCATACCAATATGCTTTGAGTTGACCCGTTGTTTACCGCGTCAATGGCTGCTTTTAAAGCATTTGAGCCCGCTCGTAGAGAGCCTGAGAAATCCATTGTTATGGCCTCTGGCGGTAGCCCCAGGACTGTGGCTATGGTAGCTGCCGATTGTTTTTCTTTATATGGAGCAGTTGTAGAGGCAAAATAGAGACCTCCTATCCCGGACACTTCTATGCCTTTGATGCAGTCTAGAGAAGCTGCGGTTGCCATGGTCAGGCTATCTTCATCGTAATTAGCTACTGCTTTTTCCCCCGGTGATGGTGCCGAGCCCCAGGCTCTGGCTATCTCAGACCGGTTTAAGCGAAAGAAAGGTATATACCCGCCGTATGCAATTATGCCTGCTGCCATTTACATCCTCACAAGTCTTAACTTAATACCAGTTTTTTTATAACTTGAAAAAGGGAGATAACCCTTTGAATAATTTAAACCGTCTCCCTTTCTCAAGCCTGTATTTATTTGTGTATGGATAATTTAAGTTTTATTAATATATTTTATGCTTTAGCCAGGATTATTTCTCCCAGGTAAAGGTCTTTCTGGGTTTTAGCCTTAAGGCTTTTAGCCTTATAACCAGGCGCCT
>CAYLRY010000069.1:0-8061 GCA_964386535.1 uncultured Dehalococcoidales bacterium
ACCAGGGATGAGGCGCAGTTGCCCACACCAATGATAGCTACATTAATTTTTCCCATAGATAAAACCTCCTAAAATATTTTATGATTCATGATCTTCAATGATAAAAACTTCATCAATATTGGATCTAAGAATTTTTGCCACCCTGTAAGCCAGCAGTAGCGAGGGATTATATTTGCCTTTTTCCAGGTAAAGCATAGTTTGCCTGGTGACGCCTACCAGTTCGGCCAGTTCATCCTGAGTTAAATTGTACCTGGCCCGCAGTTCTTTTATCCTGGTTTTAATTATCATATTTATTTAAAAGCTCCGGAAATAATAAATAATCATAGAAGCCAGATAGACGATCAGGCTGACAGCCAGTATGACCAGCAGCATGACCCTGCTAATGCTGTCATAAATCAATAGGTCTATGACCGAACTTAAATAAACTGCCATCAGTGCATTTCTGGCGCTTTTGGCATTTATAATGGTGATCCTTTCATCAAAGTGAAATTTGGATTTCATCTTTTCCACGGTAAAGACACGGGTCAGGAAAAGTAAAAAAAGTACCAGCATAACAGCCGGTATAGCTATGAACACAATACGGTATGATTCCATTTCTGAGGTCTGGTTTTTTAAAATCTGCATAATGACAACAGCCAGAAGCGATACACCCAGCGTAATACACACCAGGGTTACCCAGTCAAAGCTTTTCAAAGAATGACGGCGCCAGAGAAACAGGATGAACAGGACTAATAAAATAATATTAGGTAGAAAAATAATTAAATCATGATTCATTCTTTACCTTTCCCTCATAGATGAAAAGCACCATCATACACTGAATTATAAGTACCTGGAAATGCCTTTTTTAATATTTTTCCGCTTACCAGGACTTCCGGTGTAAACCAATGTTATTTTTATCAATGTTAGGTCATATAATTATGACATTAGGTCGTATAAAATTAACAATATGTCAAAAATATATTACAATATTCCGGCCCTGTCAAGTGGGATAATTTTTATTACAGAGTTTTCTTGAACACTTTCAGTGAAGATATAGATGAAAGGTTAAAGAAAATGCATAGTTTTTTTCAGGATGCCAATCAAGCTTCAGGCTGTCTTGCCCCTGAAACAGGTATATTGGTCAGTGAACCAAGGTAGATATTTTTAAAGCAAGACAGCCTGTCCCGCTGGAACAGGGGGAATTATATTGTTTAATGATTCATTGATTCATCATGAAAGAAATTAAAAGCATTTGCTTCTGACTACAGGATAGACCTGGAATAGCGGTCAAATTAACAAGGAAGATATTCAGCTATTTTGGATAAACTCCCTGATAATCCTTATTATTACTTTCATAATTTTCTTTCAGGTTACCCCAATAAGCGAAGGCCCTTTCACCTGTTATTACTTTGCCATTCTCCAGTTTGACAGTGATAAATTTATTCCAGCCGGGGGGGTCAACGGATGGAAAATCGATGCGCTGAAAATCCAGAAAGCGGCTGCTGGCCTGCCTGGCCAGGGAAGCCTGAAAAATAATTTGAGCATAAGTCAGCAGGCTGGTATCTTCCAGGCTGCGTACAAGTTTATGCGGATCCAGAGCATAAAGCCTGGGCAACCATTCCTTTTCAATTTGCTCCAGTGATTGCAGCCCCATTTTAAACAACGACTCGGTCTTATATTCACTACAGAAGTATTGCATGACCCGGGCAATCCCGGCATGCAGTTCTTTCCATTCAATACCTTCATTTCGCTTTATGGGAGCCAGTACCCTGGCTTTTTCGCGGGCTACCTGTTCGGACGAGAAAGGAGCCTGATCTACCTGTAAAGCGTAAGCGGCTGCTTTACGGCCTGCATATCTGCCGGTAGCGGCAGCAAAACTATGGTCTCCCGGCGTGAATAATTGCTCACCGGCGGCATATAATCCATCCAGGGTGGTTTTCAAATTCCAGTCAATGATGGGTCCCCCACCACTGGCTTCACGCCACTGGGCCGGACTGGTACCTTCAATCAGTTGATAGGCCTGTAGCTGATCGCGGTCCGGATCAAATCCAGCTTTAGAATAAGAATCTACAATATTTCTGGTGGTGGATTCTTCCCTTAGCAACATGTTCCAGGTTACTCTTCTTTCAGCCTCCGGCATGCCTGGGAAATCACCGTAGAAAGGCAGAGCGTATTCTCCTTTAAGTACCCCATCCCGGATGATAGCCCAGGGCGGTCTGACGGAAGGATCGGGACGTACCATGGGTTTACCCCAGCCGGGTTCATGTACTACAGGCAGGATTTTGCCGTTAGCATCTACCAGAGGTACGTTTTCATAGCTGGCGTCACCAGCCCCTGAATACCAGGTATGTTTGAAGCCAGTCCCCAGATGCATGAGGGCGGATTTTTCCATTAAAGTCAACTCAGCTCCGGCCCTCCAGGCCATAGCGGCGCCGTCACCGGAACAGGTGCGAGAGCGGAAAGTGTTATAACCGGATAATTCCGTATTCAGGAGCCAGAGGGACCAGACGCCCGCGGTAGCGAGTATAGTAGCTTTGGCTTTGAAAACTAAGAATTCGCCCGTCCGGCTATTAAGACCGGTAGCACCCACTACCCGGGCACCCTGAGCGCCTCCTTCTGTTAAAAGGGAGGTAGCCATGATCCGGTCAAATATTTTCACGCCCAGGCGGAGGCATTCCTTCCTCAAGGCCGGTTTAAAGGTGGTGCCGAAGACCCGGATTACCACATTGGTATCGTGAAAAGGATTGCTGCGTGGAGAAATCAGGAATTTTGTACCGGCATCATATCCCTGTTCATTTCTGAATTGCCCTTCGGTGTCTCTGATCTTACCACCCATCTGTTCCATTTCCCTCAAAGTATCATAGTTTTCACGGCATTGGATCTGACGGCCGATCCCGTTGCTATAGCCGCCGTTGCTACTGGCTAATCTCTTCGCCCACTCATCCGGATCCACTTTTGAAAGGGGATTAGCCGCACAATCACACCAGTGGTCGCAGCCAGGCCCTCCAGCTCCGCTTCTAATAGTGACCCCTTTTTCTAAAAGGGCAACTTTAACGCCCTGGCGGGCAGCGCTGATAGCAGCCCAGCAACCGGCGATACCACCTCCAATAATCAAAACCTCTGTGTCTATTTGCTGCTCCTGGCCATAACGGACATCGTACGGCCATTCAAGCGGTTGCTTGTTAGTTATCAAATAATCATGCCAGGCAGTCATTTTTTCCTCCTTTACGCTCTAAAGATCTCGCCGGTGGCCTTACGTTTCCAGTAACCTCGCTGTTGTAAGGGCCAGTTGAACTGAATAGCCCCTGGTCGCGGGCAATCGTTGACGCAGCAACCGCAATACCAGCATTCGTCGGGATGCAGTATCACCGGCGGCTGGCCTTTGACCGGATTGGGCAAATATACATCCAGAGAGCAGATTTCAACGCAGTGATTGCAGGCGTTGCAGATTTGTGGATCGAAAATGACCGGCCGGTTGGGTGTGGTGATATTGGGTAGAGCCAGGATTTTTTCTTTAACCAAGATATCCTCCTTTTTAACTTTTTAATATTTCATACCAGGTTATAAAATGGGGATAATTGCTAACAGCATTATAGCTATTCTCAGGGTAAAAGCAAGTGTTCAGGATTTAATTGATGAAAACAGGGGGATGAATATATAATTACCTGGACAATACAAACAATCCTGCTAAATTCAAATGCTACACATAATTCAATACCCGGCCTGCGTCCGCATGTTTTGTCCTGGCGGCCAATCAGAGTGCCGGGGCTCCGGCCTAATAGCCGGTTTTTAATTTGCATGGATAGCGCTGTATGGCGGGGGGAAACATAAAAGCTGGAGCATTCGATGGACTATGAAATTGAAGTAAAACTATTGGCCATAACGCCGGAGAGTGAGAGACTGGTAGAACAGGCCGGCCGTTTGTGTTATGCCAGCAGTGATAAGCTGGGTACCAACGCGAAATGGCTGCCAGCCAGGATAAAGCAGGGCCATGAAAGCCTGATAGAACATGCTTCAGCCACTTTTTATATCAGGGCTTCACGTGTATTAACGCATGAACTGGTAAGGCACCGCATTGCCAGCTATTCCCAGCGCAGCCAGCGCTATGTTAAAGAACAGCGGGCGGACTTTATTACGCCGCCGGAGATAGCTGGGTCCAACACAGAGGTGCAGGAGAAATTTAGACTGGCCATGGAAACCGCCTGGCAATGCTACAGGGATTTATTGGATTCCGGCATTAAACCGGAAATCGCCCGGTATGTCCTGCCAAATGCCTGCGCCACTGAAATAATCTGCACCTGGAATTTCAGGGAGATCAGGCATATCATCAGGTTGCGCACCAGTCAGGCGGCGCTACCGGAGATGCGGGCGGTAGCCAATAAGATAAAGGATATCATGATAGGACAGGCGCCGAAGATATTTGGGGACCTTTAAAGCTATCTTGATCAGCTATGATAAAGGAAAACGTTATTATATCCGCGATACTACACCTGTAAATTAGACCAGGGGGAATCCGCATTTGCACTATCCATTAACAGTGCATTGGTCCCGCTGAGCTGGGAGAAGACGGTGTATCCGGCGGCCTTTAATTCATTTGCTTTTATTTTATACAGTTGAACAGTTCATGAGCGAACCTACCGGTGTGCCTCCAACCATTTTTCCAGGTCTGCCATGACCTGCGGATGCTCCGGTTCGTTGAAAATTTCATGTTGCAGACCTTCGTAAAGCTTAAGGGTTTTATCTTTTGAGGCGATCCGCTCGTAAAGAAGGCGGCTACGCTGGCTGTCAGTAACAGCGTTCCCTGCCATAATCAGCACCGGCAGCTTTATTTGTGGCACCAGGTCATAAAGCCTGGTAAACATGCCTCCAGTGGCGGAATTTGCGGGAACCGGGCCGCGGTAGACCAGCGGGTCGTTTTCGTAAGCCTGAATAACCTCGGGATCGCATCTGAGCATGAAAGACCTCATTTTTTATTCACGAATCGTGGAGCGCCGGGTAAAGCATCGCATAAGGGTGGTTTTACCGGCATTATTTCGGGAGCATCGGGGATGACAGGCAGGAGCAAGTGAGACGGATGTTGAGAGTCATGGTAGATGTAAACCTCTCTGTTCACCCCTGTTAAGGGCGTTTCTACATACCGGGAAGAACTGTCCCAGGTGGAGTAAAGCGCATCATCACTGGCGATTTTCAGCCAGATTTTACAACCCTTTATGAAGGTCTTAAACACAGGCTGAAGTTCTATCTGAAACTCATAGACTGTGTTTGCCTTTAAGTCAACCGGCTTCTGAAATGAATGCCAGGGCATTCCCTGTTTGGACATGCTTTCATCAACTTCTCGGAATTTGGCTTTCAGGGAACCCCAGCTCCAAATCTGGACTTCGCGCGGCGTCCATGGGTCATTAGCCTCAGGCTTGATCTCAGGATTAAGGGTTACAGGGTTAAGAGGCACGCCGCCAGGTACCATTTCTCCCATTTTGACGAAAAACGACCAATCGGTAGTTGCCTCTTCTGCCGTTGCTGCATATAGAGTAAAGCTGACCGGTCCCCCTACTTTGAGGTCTTCTTCCAGTGGTGAGGATATATAAACAACATGGCGAGGCTGTGATAAGTGCGCACCGGTATCTGTTATTCCGTATGCTGCTGTCAGGGCGGCATTCAGGCTGATATTATGGTAGGTATCCGGTTTTTCCTTCTCCTCCGGCGGAATAGTACTGATCAGTCCACAGGACTCATTCATTGCCAAACCGGTATGCAAGTAATATTTTTCCCACCTGGTACGTGTTAAGGGGTATTCGTTCTCATAACGCCATTTTCCGGTACCGTTATCATAAATAGCTATTTCAGGCTCATTCATTATGCCGGTATCCGTGCCTTTTAACCAGTAGTCAAGCCATCTCAGTATCTGTTGATTAAAAGCGGTCGTTTCGAAGATCCAAGGCTGGTAGTTCTCATTAGTCCACGGCGTTATTATCAGTTTTTTGGGCGACTTGATACCAGAATAGGACCTCAGGTGATAAATGGCATGCAAACGATTTGGTGTATTCACTATATTCAATATGGGGGCTTTGATCTTTTCTATTGTCTTCCAGCCACCGCCGTGCTCCCACCAGAACGGACCATCTTGAGTATTTGCCAATATATCAGCAACAACGTTTATGGGCGGTTCTTTGCCTTTCACAGGTCCGGGCCAGATGCAACTATTAATTACACCTGAGATTAAATTCAGGACAAAGGGTTTACGCAATACCCCTCCCGGATAACAAAGGCCTCTGTAATTGTCAGTGGTCGCCAATACTACCAGGGCTTTAAGATGGGGCGGATTTAACGGCGCCGTTATCCATTGCATTACGCCGTATCCGGAGGCGCCCATCATAGCTACATTGCTGTTGCACCAGGGCTGACCGGCAATCCATTCAATCAGTTCATAACCATCCTGTGCATTTACAGAACCTGAAAATGAGAATTTGCCCTCATTAAAACCGCTGCCTCTTTCAGCCGCTTGAACACACACATATCCATTGGCACAATAGAATGCCGGTTTGGCGCTCTCAAAGAAGCGTTCTTTTTGGAAGGGTGAGCAGGCAAAAATGGCCGGCCACGGCCCTTTACCATGCGAAGGTCTATAGATATCAACTGCAATCCTGATACCATCTCTCATGGTGACACGGACGTTTTTTTCGAGATGGACATCATCGGGTACAGGATCAGGGTAAATTACCTCGTATCTCTCGTTTTTCACTATTCCTCCTTGCGATGGGTATTCAGGAATATCAAATCTTCGCTCATTAGCCGGCGTGTTCAAAATGGACATATATGATGGTATATATGACCATAATGTAAACCATTACTTCTTGACTGTCAATATACCATCTTAACTTGCATTTATGATCATTACTTAATATTTGTCCGGTAATTAAAGTCATGTTGATAAGCGTATGTGTCTTGCCTATAATTCCATAGCCGGATTTATTTTAATACCGACTATATGGGGTCTACTCTTTAGTGAACATGTTAACATATTGAATTACGCAACCGACGGTCGTATACTATCAGTATGTTGCGTGCAGGCAAATATCCAATGCGGTGCTGTCATTGCCAGGTTGATGTTGCAAAAAATGTAAAATCCTGAACTGTTTGCGGTATTAGCAGGAGTTAAGAAATGAGCACAGAGAAGATACACAAATGGGAAACCAGGCCTCTGGAATGTTGGGACAAAGCCAAGGAGCTCAGGCGCAACTTTGAGAAGGGCGTGGCCAATACCGTAAACCAGCAGGAAGAGATCTTCGTCTATGGAGGTCACCTGGGCTTTGTTACCGGGTTTGAGAACGTACGCACCGCCGTACCTTCTCCCCAGGGTATGATGAATGAATGGGCTACACCCAGATACGCCCTGGAGTGCCGGGCCAAAGCCGAACAGATGGGCCACGGTCGTGAGACCTGAGGTTACCATTTAAACCTGTATGGTTCAATTTACTTCAACCGCCATTACCTTGGTGGCCCAACCCCCAAGCCGCGGCTGGTAACACCTGCTCCTGCGCCCTGTCTTCATCACCAGTATGAATTCCAAATACCTGCGCTTCTGCTTAAATCTGCTTATTTACAGGCTTCATGTCCCCGATACACAGGGCCTATCGACCCAGCCCGGGAAAAAGCCATGCGTGAAGTTGTCATTCAGGAACGCCTGGATATGTTCGAAGAAGTTAAGCGTATCATGGGAAGGCAATTCAGCGAAGAGAAATATGTAGAAGCCTGCAGGCACGATATGGTAGTTGCGGCGATCAAGCAAGAAGCTAATATGCTGCAGATGAATACACCAGCTCCGCTGAGCTGCAAGGATATGTATTCCTTCATGACATTGGGTGGTATGCAGGCCACTGATCGCAAGGAGACACTGGCCTTCTGGCGAATGCTCAAAGATGAAATGGAGTGGCGTGTGAAGAACAAGATAGCCGCGGTGGCCTATGAGAGGTACCGCTGGGTGGAAGAGCATCCACCACCATGGAGATTTCTCAAATACTACCGCTATATGGAGAAATATGGTGCGGTCTGCGTGGGGTCTGTTTACGCAGGTCTGCCCAAACT
>CAYLRY010000070.1:0-8021 GCA_964386535.1 uncultured Dehalococcoidales bacterium
TCAACCTCTCTTTTTGTTTTAGTGTACCTTACCCACTCAGTTTGAGAAAGAGCCGTATTTTTAAACTATATCAAAGGCGAGTATCTGATACTCTATAAAGTGATCGTAGCGTTTGGATTGGCGCTTCTTATTTTTGCTTTAAATGACTTGACTGTTTTCAATAGGGTAATCCATATAAATGTCAATATTAGTGTTCCGATTTTAGTTTTACTGATTGGCTACTTACCGTTTATTTATCGTCTAAGAAAGAAAAAAAGAAGTTGGAAAGAGATTACATCAAGGCAGATAGATTTATTAGAGATTGTATTGCTTGCGTTCTTCGTGATAATGGATAGCATAGCTTTAATGGCACTGTTCCCAGATAATTATAGGCAACAAAACATCATCTTTTACTCTGGGCTTCTTCTTGTTCTGATATTGGCAATCAAAATGGTTCGTTATCAACATAAAGAACCCAAAGACACTGATGAAACAAAAAACACTTAGCTATTTTTTATTCTTCAAATTGTTAGATTAGTAAAAGAGGCAAAGAATTTCTCTATATTGTCCATAAACCTTTTCAAAGGCTGTCTCGTGCCATTCTCCCAGTTTGCCAGAGTCCCTGGGTCGACACCTATATACCGCGCTAATTTCTCCTGGCTTAAACCTTTAAGTTTTCGATGATAAAGGATTTTTTCACTCAGACTTTCAGGTTGTACATTGGTCGGTACACCCCCCAGAAATTCAATGATATTAGGGATATGCTGGACATGTGGGGAAGTGCGATTCTTTTCCCAATTATAGATAGATACCTCATCAACTCCGATAATCTCCGCCACTTCTATTTGTTGAAGTTTTAAGTCCAACCGCCTCTTTCTGATATAGTCCCCGAGGGTATATAATACCTTAGCATAAGCAGGAGGTAACGGCTTTGAACCTTTCAGGTTTATCTTGCAAAAAGGCAACGCAGGGATGTCCCTGCGGATATTTTGGAGACCCATATCATCCCTGCACCTGTCCTCCCGCCATGGTATCCAGGTACCAGCACCGCATCAGCGGGCCATTTATAGACAGGGTGGACATTTTCGTGGAAGTGCCGCATATAGAATATGAAAAGCTGGCCGATACTCGGCTGGGGGAGAAATCTGAGAAAGTACGGGCCAGGGTAGAAAACGCCCGCGAGATACAGCGGAAGCGTTTTAAGGAAACAAGGATTGCCTGCAATTCCGGAATGACTCCGGCAGAGGTCAGGGAATACTGTCACCTGGATGAATCAGCCCAGAGCCTTTTAAAAGCTGCTATGAAGCAGTTGTACCTTTCAGCCAGGGCGTTTCACCGCATACTCAAGTTAGCCCGTTCTATTGCGGATGTTGAAGGCGCCGGGACCATCCGGAGTAATCATCTGGCAGAGGCGGTACAGTGCCGGCCGAGAAGCCAGGTGTAAGAAGTGAAATCTGTTTATCTGAGCCGCCATGACATACGGTCGAATAGGTTTTTATAACATCACCGTAGAGCAGGTTTACCAGACTTTATCTGAACCGGAACAATTAGTCCCAAGTATCAAAGATCCCTACTATGCATACAGGAGAACAGGAGATTGGATTTTGCGGGTGATATTATTAGGAAGAAGAAATTCGTTACGTTGTGGTAAAGGTAACACCCTGGAAACGATTTTAGGTGGTAATCATGAGAATAGAGTATTCTAAAGAAGTAAATGCTCTCTATATATTTTGCGGGATGCTGATTCTTGTTATTCTAAAGATATTGAAGAAGGCGTAACCATGGGCATGGATAATCAAGCATATATTATAGGAATTGAAATTATGGATGCCTCAGAAAAAATGATACTGCAAGCGCTGCTAAACATCAGCATTGAAAACATGCCTTTAGAAAAAATATAGCACTGTATCTTTTTATTTGAAATGGCAAATGGAAATAAAGTATTTCGAATTAAGGGGAAAAATACAAGCATAATATAATAGAGGGTTACTAAAGGAGGCGTTTATTTGTCATTTGGTGAAATACTCGGGTTGGTGGCCGGGGCTATAACTACCGGTAGTTTAATACCCCAGGTGATCAGGGTGTACCGGTTAAAAGCTGCCCGTGAGATAAGCTTGATGTTTACCATAGCTTTCATCGTAGGCGGAGCTGCCTGGTTAGTTTATGGCATTATTTATGCTCTGGTGCCGATAATATTTTGGAATGTGATAGCAATTTCGCTGACTGGTGCGCTATTATTAGGTAAAATAAAATACGGCAAGATCTCCGGCGCCGGTAAAGCAATGAATACCATAAAGATGGAAATTGAAAAGATGGAGCTGAAAAAAGGTAGCAAACCGTAAAGTCTACCATCTTTACTTCAAAGCAAGGCGTCCAACAGGTCCTTTTTCCTACATGCCGGATCAGTCAGGGACGGTAAAAAGGAAGGAATAACTGGATGCCGGATGATGTCTGGTACAGGGACAAAGGCGGTTAAAAAGAGGTAAGATCCGCACGGTCAAGTTATCGTTTCTATTCAAAATGGCGCAGGCCGGATGGCAAAATATTTAAAATAAAAGAGCCGGGGGAAAAAATAATTTATCGGTCCCGGCTCTTAAAAACCGCAAAAATTATCAGGGAAATCAGTCACGGTTAAGCTCCGGGCGCCATGCCCCAGAGAAAAAACCCTCCGCCAATCAACAATAAAACAAGGCCGATGGCGATGCATATTTTCCCGCCCACCCTCAGGGCGTTAGGCTCAGGTCTTCCGGGTGAATGATCCAGAAATTCACGTACATCTATACGGGAAGACACGGTACCATACCATGACCTTTCTTCCTTGCTGCCCCAGAGAAAGCCCAGTAGGCCAAGCACAAGGAATACGCCGCCAATTATCAGTATTATGTATAAATCACGGTATTCCATGGCCTGTCCTCCCCGTTAGAATATGTCTTTGAATAATATAGGCGTTTTCCCGCTATTTATCAACAGTAAAAAAGGTTTGTTATTTGGGTATGAAAAATATGAATAAGAAATCAGGCCATGCAACATGATGCCTTACATAAATTTTTCAGAAGACATGAACAAAGCCGAACGAAAGAGGGAGGTTAAAGCCTCCCTCCTCCGGAACAAACTAATATAGGTAGTGGTTACTTTACTTCTACAACAGCGCCTGCGGCTTCCAGTTTGGCCTTGGCAGCGGCTGCTTCGTCTTTATTAACATTCTCTTTTATTGGTTTTGGAGCACCCTCTACCAGGTCCTTGGATTCCTTCAAGCCCAGGTTAGTGAGCTCTCTTACGGCCTTAATGACGTTAATTTTATTAGCGCCGATTTCTTTCAACACCACCGTAAATTCGGTCTTCTCTTCTGCTGGGGCGGCTGCGGCCGTTGCTGCTCCGCCAGCGGCTGGTGTTGCTGCTACTGCTACTGGGGCAGCGGCGCTAATACCAAACTCTTTTTCCAGGGACTTCACGAGATCGGCTAACTCCAGTACGGTAAGACCTTTAATAGACTCAATTAGTTCGTTAACTTTGGCTGATTCAGACATTTTAATTTGCTCCTTCTAATTGCTTAATTCTGCCTTGTAATACTACTGCCAAACCCCTCAAAGGGGCATTAATCTGGTTCATGAGAGCGTAAAGCGGCCCCTGGATTCCACCCATAACCTTTCCGAGTAAAATTTCTTTTGATGGCAAGGTTGCTATAGTAGCTACTTCCTGGGCAGTTATGAGTTTATTTCCCAAAAAGCCGCCTTTGATGGTCATGGCTATTTTTGAAGCGGTAATATGGTCAGTAAGGATTTTAGCTGATTTGGAGATATCATCTTTGACAAAGGCAATAGCCAGAGGTCCTTCAAAAATCCCGCTGATCTGGTCCTTACCGGCTTTTGCAGCGGCCAGCCGTGCTAAGGTATTTTTAACTACATGATACTCAACTCCGGCTTCCCTTAATTTACGTCGTAGGGCGACCACGTCAGAGGTTTTTAGTCCTCGGTAGTCTGTCATAATGCCGGAATTGCTTTTAGCAAAAATATTTTCGAGATTGTCCATAATTTGTTTCTTTTTTTCCGTCGGCATCTCTATTACTCCTTATTTACTAAAAACATAATAAAAAAGTCCCTATGCCAGCACAGGGACTTACCAGTATCATTCAATACTGGTCTTCTTCCTCGGCAGGCACTAAGCGTATTAAGTTCCCGGTATATTCCGGTAAACACCCGCTGTCTCAGGTTGAGACTTATTTTTTTAAAAATTTATAATTATTTTCTGCAGATCTGATTAGCTGGCGTTTAGAGATTTCAAGTCCAGCTTAATCCCGGGACCCATGGTAGTACTCAAGGTAGCGCTTTTAATGAACTGGCCCTTAGATCCGCTTGGTTTAGCCTTCTCGATAGCATCTATTACAGCGGTCAAGTTATCAACCAGCTTGTTATCCTCAAAACTTTTCTTCCCCACTACAACATGGATTAGATTAGTTTTATCAAGTTTGAATTCAACTCGGCCCTTACGTGCTTCATCAATGCTTTTCGGTAAATCGGCAGGTTGGACTACAGTGCCGGCTTTGGGATTAGGCATCAGACCTTTACGCCCCAGAACTTTACCTAATTTACCTATTTTACCCATCATATCCGGTGTGGCCATAGCAATATCAAACTCTGTCCATCCCTCTTCTACCTTTTTAATCAAGTCATCGTTGCCTACGAAATCAGCTCCTGAATCACGGGCAGCTCTTTCGGCTTCACCCTGGGCAAACACCAAAACGCGCACCTGTTTTCCTAATCCATGAGGCAGTAATGCCACTCCACGAACCTGCTGGTTGGCATTACGTACATCCACACCCATACGTAAATGCAACTCTACTGACTCATCAAATTTAGCGAAAGCGGATTTTTTTGCGAGGGAGACAGCTTCGCCGGGCTCGTATGCTTTAGTACTGTCTGATTGCTTAACAGATTCTATATATTTTTTACCATGATGTGTAGTCATCTTATTTTACCTCAACCCCCATACTGCGGGCTGCGCCTTCTACAATATGTTCCGCCGCTTCGATGGAGTTAACGTTTAAATCCTTTGATTTCAACTGGGCAATCTCTCTTAGTTTAGCCCTGGACAGCTCTCCAACTTTCTGCCTGCCGGTAGTTGTGGCGCCCTTCTCAATTCCCAGAGCTTTTTTGATAAGATCAGATGTAGGAGGAGTTTTGGTGATGAAGGTAAACGACCTGTCATCATAAACCGTAATCTCAACCGGTATAATAGTGCCAGCCTGGCTGGCAGTTCGGGCATTGTAATCTTTACAAAAGGCCATTATATTAACGCCATGCTGACCCAGAGCAGGACCAACTGGAGGAGCTGGGTTAGCTTTGCCAGCAGGAATCTGCAATTTAATAACAGTTACAATTTTCTTGGCCACTTTATATCACCTACCTAGTCCGGATGAACCGGAAACACGAAATATCAAAATCTAAACTCAAAATAAATGCATATGCCTTAAATGACTTAAGATTAAAGTTTTTCTACCTGCAAGAAATCCAGTTCAACCGGAGTTTCTCGGCCAAAAAGCGAAAGCAAAACTTTAACCTTCCCTTTATCGGGGATTATATCATCCACCACTCCAACAGTATCTATAAAAGGCCCATCAATAACACGGACGCTTTGACCTTTACGAAAACCAACTTTAACTTTGGGAGTTTCTGCCGCCATCTGCTTCAGTATTTGTTCAACTTCTTTTAAATTAAGCGGAACCGGTTTATTACCACTGCTGACAAAACCAGTAACGCCGGGAGTATTACGTACAATATCCCAGCTCTGGTCGTTCATTTTCATTTCAACCAATACATAAGCGGGCAATATTTTTTTAGTAATGTTACGTCTCTGTCCGCTTTTGACTTCAACTTCCTGTTCTGTAGGAACGACCGCCTGGGAGATATCACCACGGGTATCCATGAATTTTATACGCTGTTCCAGGTTTTTTTTAACCCTTTCCTCATACCCTGAATAGGTATGCACAACATACCAGCGCCTTTCATTATCTTCCACCGGCAACCTCTCTCACTGGTATTTGAATGCTTACGGTGCTACCTCCCCCCAAAATTAATATCATGTTCATGTGCAAACAACAATAACTTATTTTAAAAGGAACTTATCAACGGCAGTAGAAAAGCCCCAGTCAAACAAACCCAGCACCACACCCGCAGCAATGGCCACTATCAGGACTATCAGAGTAAGGTAAGCGGCTTCCCGTCTGGAAAGCCACACTACCTTTCTAAGTTCAGACCAGATGCCGGTAAAAAACCTGGTAAAACGGTTACCGGTTGGTTTTACCCCTACCGCATGTGTAGTCATAGATATAACCCCACTATCTGTTTATCCTTCTACTTAACCTCTTTATGAGGGGTATGTTTATGGCAACGCGGACAAAACTTGCTTAACTCCAACCGCTGAGGATCATTTTTTTTACTCTTAGTAGTAGTATATGTTCTCTCCTGGCAAGTACCGCAGGCGAGATGAATAATTATCCTGTTTTCACCTTTTTTAGCCATATTATTCTATGATGCTGGTGATGGTACCGGCACCTACTGTTCTACCCCCTTCTCGAATAGCGAACCGCAGACCAGGTTCCAGAGCCACAGGGTAAATAAGTTCGATATTGGCTTTAATATTATCACCGGGCATTACCATTTCCACGCCCTGAGGCAGATTAAGGGTTCCCGTCACGTCAGTAGTCCGAATGTAGAACTGAGGTTTATAACCGGTGAAGAAGGGGGTATGCCGTCCGCCTTCTTCTTTGCTCAGAACATAAATCTGGACTTCAGCCTTGGTATGGGGTTTAATGCTACCAGGAGCAGCGATGACTTGACCGCGCTCGATATCAGTACGCTCAACTCCTCTGAGTAAAGCGCCTACAGCATCACCCGGTTCGGAAAAATCCAGAAGCTTATGGAACATTTCCAGTCCCGTAACCACTGTCTTCTTCGGTTCATGATGCAGACCAACAATCTCAACTTCATCGCCAACCTTTACCACGCCACGTTCGACTCTTCCGGTGGCCACCGTGCCTCTACCCTTAATGCTGAAAACATCTTCCACAGGCATCAAGAAGGGTTTATCCTTGGGCCGTACGGGGGTTGGAATATAATCATCCACTGTCTGTACCAGCTTCAATATGGGGCCGCACCATTTACAGTCGGCTTTACCGCAGCCGCATTCAAGGGCTTTCAAAGCACTGATTCTGGTTACCGGGACTTTATCACCCGGGAAGGAATATTTGGTGAGTAACTCGCGGACTTCAACCTCCACCAGCTCAAGGAGTTCCTCATCTTCCATCATATCGCACTTGTTAAGGGCGACTACCATATAGGGGACTTCCACCTGATGGGCCAGAAGAACGTGCTCTCTGGTTTGAGGCATGGGCCCATCCGGAGCGCTGACGATCAGTATAGCGCCATCCATCTGGGCGGCGCCCGTAATCATGTTTTTAATATAATCAGCATGTCCAGGGCAGTCTACATGCGCATAATGCCTTTTTTCAGTTTCATATTCAATATGTGAAATGGCAATAGTAAGACCTCTGGCTTTCTCTTCCGGAGCGGCGTTAATAGCATCGTACGCGGTGTACTCAGTATTACCGATTTTATTTTTTGATAATATCAGGGTAATAGCAGCAGTGGTGGTGGTTTTACCATGTGCTACATGCCCGATGGTGCCTACATTAACGTGAGGTTTAGTTCTTTCAAATTTTTTCTTTGCCATTTTATCCCCCTTTTATTTCTAAGCCCACAATCAGATTCGAACTGATGACCCCGTTCTTACCAAGAACGTGCTCTACCTACTGAGCTATGTGGGCATAATTACATAATAGCATTATACAAATTTTATAAATGGATGTCTATGTTTATTGGTGGAGAGGGCAGGATTCGAACCTGCGAAGCCCGTCAGGACGACAGTTTTACAGACTGTTCCGATTAGCCACTCCGGCACCTCTCCAAATTCCACCTCTGAAACCGGTACTCAGCCCGAGAGGGGAGTCGAACCCGCTAACCTACCGATTACAAGTCGGTTGCGCT
>CAYLRY010000071.1:0-7583 GCA_964386535.1 uncultured Dehalococcoidales bacterium
AAATGCAAAAGATCTCCGGTGAAAAGAAACTAAAATCCGCGGTAAAAAATGAACGCTGCATGGGCTGCGGCGCCTGCGTGGTGACCTGTCCGACCAAAGCACTGACTTTGGAGCTGGTCAGACCCCCTGAGCACATTCCAACCATACCTGTTATCGAGTTGTTAAAACGGGAAAAATAAATGGGTTAAATGCCTCTATCTCCGGCTGAGAGTATAAACTGATAATTATCTCTTCTGCCTGGCTTGCTGATCATCTGTGCTTTTGCATCAGTAATCTGGGTTTATCTGCAACTCAACCATCCTTAGTTGCGCAAACCCTTACTCCAGAATTATCTCCTCGCCTTGACTTAACCCGAATTCAGCCTTTAAAAAAGTTGCTGCCCCTCAATCATTTTCAACTCAGGAATATGGTGACTTTCCTTAATGTCATACTGCTGGATGTCAGATCAAGGACGAAAAGCCCTCTGGCAACCTTTGCCTCAGGGTGTTAAGATGAAGTCTATGAGGATCATCATGATAGCTCTGGCCTGTCTTTTGTTTTTTACTATGGCAGCGCCAGTTTCAATAAAAGCCCAGGATGAGCAGACGCAGGTTCACCAGGAGAACCCGGATACAGCCGAACAGGTCTACAGTAACCTGTCTTTGTTATTTTACTACAACGGAGTGCTCGATCTGATACTGCAACTGAATACAGCGGAAACGGAACTCCGGCTTAATAAGCTGCCTCTGGCAAGTATTCCGGAAGGCCTGAGTGGATATGTCTCACTCTTCAGCTCCTCCGGAAAAGAGCTGTCATACTCTCTGGCGGACCTGTCTGTATTATGGGAAAAGGGTAAATCCCTTTTATCCCAGTACCGGCTGCAAGAAGCTTATAGCCTGTACCTTCTGGCTAAAAAAAAGGTGCCTGCAATGCTGGGAGAACTGGATTTGATCGACTCTGCCGTGACAGATACCGGTCAGTATCTCAAGATATCTTCGTTGCCTCCGGGACATGTCCTGAACACTACCTATAATCAGATTAAGGAGAAAATTAAACAAATCCGCGAACTGCCTGACCTGTTTGAAAAATTGATACAGGAGCTGATTAGAACAAACGTCGGTGAAGGACTGGCCGGCATTAACCTTACGGAAATCGATATAACCCGCCTGTTTAAACCCGTTGATCTGACTTTGGCCCTGGGCGCTGAAGTGGCCTTTGTGGGCGATGGGTTGTTTTTTGAAGGTCTCCTGTCTTATAAGGGGCAGCCGCTGGGAGCTCGTGAAATAAAGATTTTGTTAAATGATACCCCCTTTCTTACTGCCGTAACCAACAGTCAGGGACGTTATCAGGGCACGTTGCAATTGCCTTATCGCTACACGCCCGAACTGAAAATCCAGGCTTTATTTCATCCTGAAAAACAGGATCAGGGGGTGTATCTGGCAGCCTTGAGCAAGGAACTGACATTGAATTTGCTGTATTATGAAGGCCGGCTGCCTGAGTTGACAGCCGGTAAGGCTTATCCCGGGAAACCGGTAGAGATCAAAGGTGATTTTGAATACCGGTTGGTGAACAGGGAGAAAATACCAGCACATCTATCTTACCTCGCAGAAACAACAGCCACCCCCGATCTTTTTAATCGACCCCTGGAGCTTTTTCTTGACGATACATCCATAGCTCATACTGCTGTAGAGAAGGTTTTTTCCTTTATAATGGATGTCAACCCTCAAATAGAAACTGGAACACACACGGTTACTCTATTCGCCCGGGCACAGGGTAGATTGGCGCCGGTAAACGCCAGTTGCCTGTTAGAGGTGGCGAAAGCAGCAATAATAATGGACTTACAGTCGCCGGACATCGTCCTGATTCCCGGTTCTTTTACTCTGAGCGGTAGTTTGCATTCGCTGCTGGGACCTCTGGAAGGAGCTCAAATCAGCGTAGCCGGTTTGCATACGTCCCGGACCAGTGTACCTGATAAAAACAGCGGAGGAAATTTTGAGACAATCGTTAAAGTGGGAATGGATTGGAGTTTACTGGGCACACATACCCTTGATATCCATGTACAGCCGCAGGAACCGTGGAATGCTTCTTTAAACCTGAAAAAGAATCTTTTTATGATAAATTATGTCAACCTGAGCATCCTGATCGTGGTACTGGCTGTATTGAGTGTATTCCTTTCTATATTCCTGAGAAAACGTTACCCTGCGAGGACGCTCTTGCCGGTTAATACCGGGCTGACCTCTGTGCCAGCGCAAAGCCCTGTGTCTCCTTTGGAGCATTCCATGAATACCGCGTCTTCATCGACTCATCCGGATGATAATCCTGGCAACCGGCTATTATACTGGTTCCGGAAAGCGGTTGGATCGGTGCAGGCTATTACCGGAATTGTTTTCAAGCCCAGCCAGACTTTACGCGAGTTCGACCAGCAGAGTAATCCCCTGCTTGGACCGCTGGCAAGATTCTTTCATGATCTGGTTCTGCTGGTGGAAAAGGTACTATATTCCAGATATAAGGCGGGAAAAGCTGATGAGGAACAGGCTGCCATACTGGCAGAGAAGATATCTAAAGCTGCTGATGGGTCCCGAGAGGATCTGAAATGATTGAAAAGAACTTTTCTTTTTAGTTTACGACTATCGATTTGAATTTTTTGTTTTTAACCTTTTAGAATTAGATATTAATCTGCATTTTATTTCTATTTTAAATAACTGGAGTAAAACTTATGCATCAGAACGTTACGAAAATCGGGATTATCGGCGGTGCTGGTTTTGACCAGCTAGAGGGTCTGACGAAAATACATAAAGTCTGTTTGGAAACCCCGTTTGGCATTCCCAGTGATAGTATAATCACTGGTCAAATAGATGGAGCGGGCATTGCTTTCCTCCCCCGTCACGGAAATGGTTACCGGTTTTTGCCTCATGAAATTCCTTGGCGGGCGAATATTTATGCCCTGAAATCACTCGGTGTGGAAACGATTATTGCTGTCAATTCCTGCGGCAGTTTCAGGGAGGAGATCAAGCCCGGTGAATTCTTGGTACCGGACCAGGTTATCGACCGCACTCAGGGCAGGAAAGGCACTTTTTCCGGAGAGGGTGTGATCTTTCACATTTCATTCGCCGAGCCTTTCTGCCCTGTACTTGGTCAGGTGCTGTCGGATAGCGCTAAAGAAATAGGGACAGCTATTCATCAGGGAGGTACCTGCCTGGTAACGGAAGGCCCTGCCCTATCATCCGGAGCTGAATCCAGTCTGTATAAGAACTGGGGAGTAGATGTTATCAGTATGACCCTGTTACCCGAAGCTAAACTGGCGCGTGAAGCTCAAATGTGCTATGCCAGCCTCTGTCTGATCACGTACTATGCTGCCTGGCAAAAAAAGGCAACCCGTATGATGGATGGAGACTTTAATCATATCCGGACGATGGATCTGTCCACTCTCAATACAATTATCAGGTTAGCCTTAAACCGGATCCCTGAAAAGCGAAATTGTGAGTGCCGGCAAGCCCTGGCAACCGCCATGGTTACTACGGTAGACCACATGACTTTGGAGCAAAAAAAACGGCTGGACTTAATCCTGGGGATTAGCTAAAAAGAATGCTTATTTTCGGACATTTGGGTATAACCCTTGGAGTAGCGGTAGCCGCAGATTTTTTAACTTCTCGTGTTGCTGGGCGCTGTTGTTTAACAGGCAGGCAAAATGACGAGATGATGCAATTTGTTACTACTAAAAATAACCACCGCCGAGACCTTTTAAGCGCCATTTTTGATCTGCGCTTTTGGGCGCTGGGTTCACTGTTACCGGATATTATCGATAAACCGGTCGGCCATTTTTTATTCAAAGAGACCTTTCATTATAACGGACGGATATTTTCTCATACCCTATTACTGGTTATTTTGTTGATGGCAACTGCCTTTTTTCTTCCCCGGCTCAAAGCGCGGGGGTGGCTGATCGCTTTGTCCGCAGGAGTGCTGATGCATTTGATACTGGACTATATGTGGCTGACCCCGCAGACTCTGTTCTGGCCTTTGCTGGGCTGGGCTTTTCCCTATTCTGTGGAAAGTGATTGGGTGGGAACAATGCTGCGCGTATTGACACATAATCCTGAAGCATTCCTTCCTGAGTTAGCCGGTGTAGCCATAATCGGAATATTAGCATTTTTTATAATACGTCACAAAGGGCTAAAACAAATAATAAAAAATGGTAGCTGGAGATAGATTGATCGTCACTTGCGGTGATGGGTGTCTGAATATTATCTTTGAAATCAAGGAAAATTTACAAATAGGCGCCAATCACGATATCCAACGGGTAGTACGGCGGCCGGGTGGTAATGCCCTTGTAACTGCTATGGCATTATCCAGATGGGGTTTGAAAACCGCATATCTGGGAGTGCTGGGGACTGACGCCGAAGGCCGGATGTTGCGTTCGTGGCTGCAAGCCGCTGGAGTGGAAGGGTCCGGAGTGATCAGCCGCCCTGCGCCAACCTTGCTTTCCTATGTAATACTGGATCAAAGCGACCGTACTATCCTGGATCAGCGGGCAGCCTCAGTTATCTCTTCGGAATTACGTTTGACCGACTGGCGTAAAACCCCAGATATGGAAAAGCTGGTGGAGACTGCCGGAACGGTTATGCTGGACCGATATTGTTCGGAAATCCACGATCCGGTAAAAAACATTTTCCAGCAGCGCCGCAGACATGGCGAAAAACCTCTGCTGGTGTATCGCACTGGATCGCGGCCTTCCCCGGGTTTAATAGTAGAAGGGAACATTTTGTCCGGGTCAGATATTGCGTTAACAAAGGGAGCCTTTTTGAAAAACATAGGGCTGGAACAAAACTGGGTGGAAAGCTGCAAAAGGCTTTCAAAACTCTTCGATACACCTTTAGTGATAGCAACTATCGGCTCAGAGGGCGCAGCTTTTTATGAGGCTGCCAGTGATTCAGGCGGGATAGTGCCTGCTATACCTGTCATACGCCCGTTTACTACTCTGGGTGGAGGTGATTTCTTTCGCGCCGGATTCTTGCTGGCTTACACTGAAGGAATGCCGCTGGTAAAGTCTATCCTGATCGGGCATACCTCGGCTGCGACCCACATCAGCCGTCCCGAATCAGAAGATTTGGAGACGCTTTTTTTTGCCAGAAGCCAGTTTTTACCTGTAAACTCTTAGTTCCTCTTTTTTCTATGCCGGATATATATCAGGGCAAACAATCCCAGACCGAGGTTGATTGCCGCTAAAAAGAAAAATATCCACAACAATAACCTGTCTAAAGGAATGGCAGAAGAAGCAGTGGATGGACCGGTGGATTTTAGAGCCGTGCTTGAGATTTGAGGTGTTGTGTTTGCCTCTGTTTTCATTTGAGTCTGGTATCTGGTTGACTCAAAGGCCATAAAAGGTATGAAATGATCTACCCTGGCAGTAACCGTTTTATTGATGTTATCTATTGAACTGGGCAGGGTTATCCACTGACCGGTTGAGATATCCCACCAGGCAATAAAAATTTCGGGGTTCGCCACGCTTCCATTAAGATCAGCCGGAAAAAACGATAATGTTATTTCTACCGGCTGATCAAAAACAGCGCCTGGGGGGCTTAATTCATAAGTCAAAGATACGGATCTCGAATCCAACGGAGAACCAGGAGGGTTTTCCAGCAGAGCCAGACCAATCTCTGTTAGAGGAATACCCTGCACCGTCAGACCACGTACACCGGGTTCGATTGATACATTTGCCCGGCCATCCGCTGATAAAGCTTCAACCCGGCTGGAGAAGACGCCGAGAGGCGAAATACCTTCAATTAAGGTAAAGGTGCTCAGGGTGCTACTTGGAAGGGTTGTAAAAGTATGATCAGGCGAAACCGCCGTTGCCTGGTTCTCACCCAGGGAAAAAGTTGATTTTACCCGGTAATGGTAAGTCGAGCTTGAAATTAGGCCGGTGATGAGTTGACGATGATGAAAAGCCGCTTTCGTGTTTAAAGGAGTGCTTGAGGCATAGTCATATTCATCGTCATGAGCGCACGTGTCCCAGAATACCTGCGAAGAGGCAGCTATATTTGTTTCCCAGGCGACCTCGGTCCCAGATGGACCAGTATTGTAAATGGAAATATCCGTTATCCACATTACATCACTGGTACTGGCTTCCTGTGAAACCGCGATTATCCAGTTTAGGGGGATAATTTCTATCATCAGGATGGTAAAGATAGTCAATATCAACCGCTGGATACAATTCCGCCAAGAGTGCAATTCAGTCCCTCATTACATCCGGAGTGCCAGAGGTCAACTTTTTAGTTTGTTCTGGCCTTTAGTCATTGTAAGCAATACTATAAATAAAGCGATGATGATAATGACCAGAAACACCGTCAGAGCATTTTGATTAAGAAACCGGAAAACAGAGGAAAACGGACTTGCTTCCCCCAATACCCGCACTGAAATAGGAATCAACATGCCGGAGTACAGATTACCGTCTTCCTGTGTATCTTTGAATAATATGTAGGTCCGGCGTTCTCCAGCATGTCCGGATAAGCCGGCATCCGGCGATTTTGCTCCCCATATACCGGGAAAAGCATCAGCCGGTATTTGAACTTTTATTGTAAAGATCCTTCTTTCATCCAACATCAGCGAAAACTCACGTGGCTCTACTGTTATCCAGGAACTGATGTTCATCCTTTCATCGTCACCTTCTACCTGTTTGTAATAATTTTCCCAGCAGCCGTTTCTGAGGCCTGCATCGGTGCCGGTCAAAGTTATTTTTTCATGTAACAGGTCTCCCGGATACCCTTCCAGGTTGCATATGGAGATCCGGTCTATTGATGTACCGAAAGAGTTTACAGGATACACCAGGAAAAGGCAGGTGAAACAAAAAAGCATGATACACCTGAGGCAATGTTTCCTAAACATCCCTTTTTCCTCTACAAGAATAGATCGTATAATGATACCTTTGTATTCTTAAGCTTATAAATCAGTTCGGTTCAGCCAGTATGGTAATATTGGAATTCCCTGAGAGACCTCCAGTATTGCCTAGGGTCACTTTCAAGTACAGATCCTTTTTTGATCCATTGTAACCTGTATTTGGACCAATCGTTACCCCTGAGTTAGTCACAGTGTTAAAAATAACCGGTTTATTAATCAACTCGCCTGAAGAACAAGCTGCGCCTTTTTCGTTTATTAAGTAATATTCAGATGAAACAACTGAATTTGTCCAGGAAGAGATGTTGTAATAGATGTAATATTCATATGTTGTGTCAGTATTGACCAGAGTGGCAACCGGTCTGGCGTCACCTGCGTCGCCGAAGGTCTGAGGACTGGAACTGTTTATATCATTACGAGGATTTTCAACCGTACTACCCGGAGTTCCCTTGGGAAATGTTATAGTTGAAATATCAGTTTGATAGTCCTGGGCTTTAATCGATATCGCTGTGACATTCTTGGTACTGGCGTTTTGTGTGGCTGAGTTAGCGGCATAAGATACTATAGGAAGCATAGATACTGATATTAATGATAACACCAGGGCAATCCATAATAATCTCTTCATCTTCTTCTCCTGTTTAAATATATATATTTATTATCATGTGAGAAATCTCAGCTTCATAACTATGCGGTATATAAATCTATGTCTTCTATTT
>CAYLRY010000072.1:0-7325 GCA_964386535.1 uncultured Dehalococcoidales bacterium
GGGACTGGGGCGATCTCTCCGCCGAAGACAAGGCCGAAAATGACCGCAGCCTGCATGATGGAGAGCGCTTGCTTTCAGCTTATGAAAAGGAAGGCCTGCCCAAAATCTGGATTATCACTGAGGCCGACCGCTCCGCCACCACGGTCTTATTTCCGGATGAGTATTAGGCAAGATTAAGCGCTCGGCTCCCTGGCGCTGAGTTTTTAAATGATAGAGTCACTCAGCGCCAGCAGCCGGCCGATTAATCTTAACCGAGGAGATCAGGCATGTTAAATCAACAAGACATCCATTATAAACAGCCTAACCGGCGCAAATGCTACTGGATGGTCCAGGAGTGTCTCAAGGGAAAGAGTCCCTGTTCCTATAGCTGCCCGGGCTATCTTTCGGTAGCCCAGGTAGATAAACAACGCAAATTAAAAGAGCGAGGAGGTTACCATGACCAGAGTCTTTATCGCGGATAATCGGGAGTTCCCGGATCCAGACCCCACGCTGGCAATTAATGAGGTCCGGCGGCTGCTGGCCGATTTTTTGCCGGAGCTACATAATGCCGAGATCAAAGAGTTGGATAAAGACGGGAAGCACTATATCCAGTTTATTAAGAAGGTGGGCACCAAGGGATGATTCCCCAAGCAAGGCTGGTAGAGCTACTCAAGAATCTACCTGCAATCCATCTGGAGCTGCTGGACCTGACCTGGCAACTGACCGGGGAGGATGGCGCCCTGGATCCGCAGAAAATCTCTTTCCACTATACCGAGATGGAAAAAGCCATCGCTGAGGCTGAAAGCTATACCCGGGTGACCAAGGAAATGGTGCAATGCCTGACGCGATTACTCCATTAGAGTGCCTGGTCCGGCAGTTGCGTGCCTGTCGCCCGCCTTCTTTCAGCACTCTGATAGGGATGATTCAGGATAACGAGGATTATGCCGATTTTGTCCATCTCGTAAAGGAGTTTCTGCCGGAAAGAGAAACCGAGATCCTGGGCCAACCCGGTCCAGAGCAGCAGATATCCAGCTTTGCCGGATATTTTGAAGACCGCTATTTTCCTTTGCCTCACTTCCTGCGCTATAGCGAAGCCGAGGAATACGCCGACCTGACCCAGAGCATCCCTTTGATCGCCTTGGGATTCGGTTACCAGGACTATGATGACCTGGTGCAAAACGGCAATACCGGCGCCATGCTGATGACCTATTTCTTCCGCCAGCCCTATGGGGATCAGGGCGCCCGGATCGCCCTGGGTGAAGCCTGCCAGGAACAGGTGCCGGCGGAGTTGCTGCAAAGAATTCCGAAACAAGGTTTCACTCCGGAGGAACTGCACCAACTGCTGGATGGTACGCCATATCAAGCCCTGGCCACCTGGGGAGACCTGATTCATCTCAATACCGGGAATGAACTTCTGGATACCGATGAGGAGATGATGAGTAATTCGGTGCTGCCGGAATGGTCTAAAGAAAACGTGACGTATTTTACCCGCCAGTGGGCCGAGGCCCAGGAAAAACAGCAGGGACCCTTCGCCATGGCGGAAGAGTTCGAAAAGCAGTCAGCGGCTTACTTCCAGGAAGTGATGGACTTTATCGATCAGCAAAAGGAGAAGCAGAATGATGCCAACCTTAAGTAGGGAGTTAACTCCCCACCAGTGTAATGTAGAGCTTTACATTACACTGGTAATGGAAAGGTGGGGATAATGAAAAGTTGGCATTCATATTATTGCTATTTTCCTTCACCATATTTGCATTACCCCCTTTGTTTTCTTAAAATTCGCTTTCCATTATTTTCCGAGATTCTTGAGCCAGTTCATCAGTCCGACATTGCTTTGCCATTCCGGCATTTTATCCGAGACTATGCCATTGATGCTTTTTTCCAAAGCTTTTCTCTTCATTTCGCCGTCGATCCTGGCATAAATTTCGGTGGTTTGGATGTCTACATGGCCCAAGAAATCCCGTATGTAGACGAGATTGACATCGGACTGCAATAAATGCATGGCTTTGGAATGACGAAAACAATGCGGTGAAAGCTTATCCGGAAACAATTCAGGGAATTCCGTAACCGCTTTAGAGACATATTTTTTGACAATGTAGGTAATCCCGGCACGGGTTAGCTTGTTTTTCGAACGGTTACAAAATAAAGGGTAATCGAAGACGTGAGGCTCCGTTAGATTATTTTCCTTCAAGTATTGTTTCAAAAGGTCAGCCATGGGTTTCATTATTGGCACGATCCGGCTCTTGTTGCCTTTACCTGTCAGTTTTATCGTTGAAGGAGATACCATTCTTGCATCACCCACTTTTAGATCAACAAGTTCCTGTACCCTGGCGCCAGACTCGTAGAGTAAGCTTAAAAGGACCTGGTCTCTGCGTCCCTCTCGGGTTCTCTTATCGGGTTTTGTTAGTAGAAACCTCATCGCATCGAGCTTCAGGTATTCAATGGTGACTTTCCTGGTTTTTTTCATAGGGATCGCCAATATCTGTTGTGCCTGATGAATATAATCCGGAAATTCTAGCTGCAGATAGCGGCAGAAAGAATGAAACGCGGACAGACGTACGTTCCTGGTGGAATTAATACAACGGCGGGTTTTTTCAAGCCAATCCAGATACTCATCAACCAGTTTTCGGTCCAGGTCATTCAAGGTAAATTTTTCGGGTTTGATCTTTTTCTGTTCGGCGCAGAATTCCAGGAACAGACTAAAAGTATCCCGATAGGACATGATGGTATTGGGACTAAGCCCAACAGTACCTGGCAAGTACTTGGCCAGAAAATCGGTCAGGTAATAAGCAAAATCAGTCGGTTTCATCTTCTACCACCTCCGGGATTACATAGGCACAGGTCCGGGAAACCTTCTCGATCAATTCCGGATAAGCCTCAGCAGTCAGTCTGACGTAACGTTGCGTAGCTTCCACCGAGCTATGCCCTACATACGTAGATAGAATGGGGAGTGCAACATAAAGGTCAATTTTATCTTTTACCTGCTTTGCCAGGGTATGTACACAAAAAGTATGGCGCAAGTCATGAAGCCTGGGACCTTTACCTTTACCGTGGAAAGAAATTCCGGCCTTCCATAATAGATCACGGTACCCTTTGTAAACACGGGAATATAACAGAGAATTTCCTTTTTTATTCCTAAAATAATGATCTTCCGGAGCTTTGTTTCTATTGAACACGGCCTGATATCTGATAAACATATCCGTCAGAGGAGCGGATAATGGGATCAATCGGTCTTTGTTGAACTTGGAATTCCTGATAAAGAGCACTCCCTTAGTAAAATCCACATCGGCGATTTTTAAGTGGATTGCTTCAGAAATCCTGAGACCACAGCAATAAAGGAGGCGAAACAATAAGGGATAATTTTCGTGTTTGTTGGATAATGGATGCGGCGGAATAGAATCGACAACTCGGCAGAAACGCTCGATTTCTTCATGGGTAAAGATATGGGGAATATAATCCGGACATCTGGCTTTATGGATTTTGGGAGGAATAAATGCAGTGTATCCCAGGTTCTGCAGATATAAGGCAAACTGGCGCAACTCACTACTACGATGTGTCCAGTTCTGTCTCGCCTCGTTTTTTCTTTTAGCAGTCCAATCTGTGACCAACTGCTTACTGAGAATTTTATTCTCTATCTTGTAGTTCAGGGTGAATAAGGAAAATAGGCGTAGTTTTACTCTCATCGTGACATATTTATAACCCAGATTTCTTTGTTGCCTTATGAAATCTTCTAATAACTCAGCGAATTCACCGACAAAGGGTTTTTCTAGTTTAAGCATTAGAACACCTCCTCGCCTTGATTCCAGTAAAATGGCGGAGGCTCCAGCGTACACGTTCTGAGTTGATTAATATCAATCTTTAAATAGACAGAGGTAGACTGAGTGGTCGTATGACCGAGTACTTCAGAGATGACCGGCAAAGGAGTATTGGCTTCCAGCAGGGCACTGGCGAGACTGTGACGAAGCGCATGCGGTCCGTGTTTTTTACCATCTTGTATTTTTATTCCTGCTGCATGCATACGATTGGTAACGATGCTGTGTAGAGCATCTTTCGTTAGTTGCCCCATAGGAGGGATTAAACGTAGAAAAATTGCATTAGTGGATGTACATTCCGGTCTGGCATACTTCAGGTAATCGATGATCGCCAGTCCTACATCTTCCAGTAAAGGAAGAACAAGCGGCTCTTCCGTTTTCTTCTGTATTATTTCAAGAGTGTTAGTTTCCCATTTTAGGTTTTCAAAGGATAAATCGCATATATCTCCTGACCGCAAGCCTAATCTGGAAGCGATCAGTATGATGGCATAATCGCGTTTTCCTGGCGGACTTCCTCTATCAATTGAAGCCAGCAGCTTTTCCACGTCCTCTTTCGAATAGGCTGAAGGGACTTTTGTTCTCGGTCTGTATCCGTCACGTGGAACAATGTAGGCAAAATCCCGGGATACCAAGCCATTTTGAGATAAGTAATGAAAGAAAGTACGCAGGTAGCTTAGCGTGTTATGAATCCCCGGAGGTGAATATCGAGCGAAAGTATCAGTGAATCTTAAAATTACAGCTTCAGTAATCTCGCAGATATCAATAATCCTATGACTGTCCAGATACTTGGAAAATCTTTCGAGACATAGTTCGTAGGAATGCAATGTACTTTTCGATAAACCCTCAGTTCTCTTTTTATCGATATAATCTCGGAACAACAATTTGAACTGCGGGGGATAGGTACGTATTACCCGCCTATTATTAGGGAAGATCATTCCATGTAATAAGTAATCCGTGAGTAAATTGATGGCTCTGACATAACGCTGTTTTGGATGAGTTGGCTTTTTATATACGGTTATCCCGTATTCGGCCTCCAGAAAATCCATACCGATTCTAGCAGTGAGTATTGTTTCACCATTCAGAGCCATGTAATTCTCCAAGCGCTTCCATGCTCGGGCAAACACCCTGATAGATAGACTTGAATACTGAGCTTTTTCCAATTCCACCTGTACCTTGTTAATTAATTCATGGATTTCCATTTCTTGATGGTTCATCATCCGACCTCCAATCTTAATATTTTGGCAACGAGGCGCCAGTTAAAGATTGGATTGTAATGTAAAGTAATGCAAACGGAAATTGACTAAAAATATCGGAGGAAGGTATGTGTTTTAACGAATTACATCAAACCAACTTCTCATTATCCCCAACTGTTCATTACCAGTGGGCGCTGCCGGAAACCCTGCAGGTGCCTCCGGATGAGCTGAAGGTCCGCCTGGACTTCTATACCGACAGCGTCATCTTATATTTACTGGATAAGGGGATTATCACCACCAGGCAAGTTTCGGCCCAGGATATCAGTCTGGCCATCCTATCGGAGATCTCCTTGAATTCCGGAGTGCTGCCGCGGGAGGCACTGTGGTGGAAACAGGGCAAAAACGGCGCCCAGGTCGCCTTATGGAGGGCGCCGAAAATCTGGCCGGTAGCTTTACAGACTGAAGCCTTCAAACCCGCTCAGCGCTTTAGATTGCCGATGCCGGGGCTTATCTTCCTCTGCTCACAGGGAAGACCGCCAGCAGTCTATGCCGCGAAGAAGCGGCCCCATTCTGCCGGTGAATTTATCTACCATGCGCCCTTATTTAATATTTACGAGAACGGGACTACCTGCCCGGGGACTCATCAATATCCCCAGGAATTAGAAAAGATCCCGGAGTCTTTCTTCAGCGCCTTCTTTACCCAGGGCGCGAGGCATACCGGTCGCTCCCAGAAATATCCGGATAATCTGCTAAGGCTCTGGGAAGAGATCAACGGTAAAGCGAAATATCCCCTGAAAGACTTGGTGAAATTAGGCACATTGGCGGATCTACTCAAATGAAATCAATCTGGAGGTTTTTTCTTGTATACCCTGGATAACGACTTTGCTACTCGCTTCAAATATGAGGTTATGATCGTGGGCTGCGGGGGTACCGGCGGCTTTGTGGCCGAAGGACTCTGTCGCCTGCTCCCAGCAAATATTCCGCTGGTACTGGTGGACCCGGACCGGGTGGATGCAAGAAATCTGCGGCGCCAGAACTTCTTCCCAGAAGATCTGGGGAAGCTGAAAAGCGAAGCCCTGGCCCATCGGTTATCCCGGAAATACCACCGAGCCATTGCCTACAGCATCTTGCCGGTTAGTCTGACACCATTGGGTTTCAATAACCTGGTGATCGGTTGTGTGGATAACGGTTCAGCACGTCGAGATATTTCTGCCAGATTCACAGACAATTATGGCAATGCTCCAGCCTGGTGGGTGGATGCCGGTAACGGAGAAAACTTTGGTCAGATCCTGATTGGAAACCGAACTGGGACCGTCCAGTATCGCACCAGCGAGAAAGGCGACCGGTTCTACTCTTTGCCTCTACCGACTCAGCAGAGACCGGACTTGTTAAGAGAACACCGAGTGGTTACCAGTTGCGCGGACATGGAAGAACAGGGACCGACGATCAATCAGAGTATGGCCACCCTGGTCATTGAAGTAGTACGGAGATTGATTGCCGGCACCTGTCCCTGGATTCAGCTCTATCTGGATCTGGAATTGGGAACTCTGCAGTCGGTGTTGGTCACTCCCGAAACGGTCGTGGATATCCTAGGGAAGAAGTTCAAAAAGGAGAACAAATAAATCTATTTTTGGAGGAAATATGGAGAATGTCGACGCACGATGTGAGATGGCTATGGCTATCGCTATCTTACAGGCTACTCATGATGGTGAGGATCTGGACCCGGCTCACCTGTGGCTAGTCCAGGAATGGGTCAATGATCACCTGAACGAAAAAGGAGAAGCCGCTTTCCGGGAACTACATGCTCAGGTAGTGAACGGAAAATATCAGAAGCCCTGGCTGCATGGTGTGGAGCATCTTACTCGGGACCATCAGGGCTATGTCTTCTGGAAGGGGGTTGAGGTGGAACATTACAGCTTTTCCGGAAAGGGAGCTTACGAGCGAGAGAAAGCAGCGGTCGAAGAACTGGGGCGGCGCTGCCGGATCCTAGAATCAAAAGGAATCCAACCTACCTGTAAATCCGCGATCTGGGATTGGGATAAATCTCGAGGAGGTAAATAAATTGACACAAAGCATAACGAATAATAAACACCTTGATCCCAAGGTCGATCGGGCTATCTCTGATCTGGTAGGCAGCCTAACCGACCCGGTTATCTGTCACAAAGGCCAGGAAGAGCGGCCTCCGGAATGGCTGAGGAATACCATAACGTTGGAGCGTTTGATCATGAACCTGGCAGCACAGAAAGGAGAAACTCCCACCGGTACCGATGCCGAGTGTAGATTCTCAAATTAATTTTCCACTTTCTGCCTAAAATTCTCACGGTAATTTGCCACCCAAATTATC
>CAYLRY010000073.1:0-1647 GCA_964386535.1 uncultured Dehalococcoidales bacterium
GAAACTAAATATGCTTCAATTTATTGAGACCATTTTATTTTGAGACCATTAGTAAAACAAAATTTTCAGCAAATTTTCGAAGCTAAATTTCTTAACAAAATGTTCAAGTATCACCTTTTTGCAGTACTATCATCATTGAAAAGGATACCTGACGCTCTAATGGTTATTATTCAGAGGTTATTATCCGGTATTGGCATAAGTTGAAACTTCATGCTCTATCCGCTGGCCTATTTCATCTTCGGCTACATCCAAATCATAATCCGTCTGTAGCCCTAACCAGAACTTGGCGGTAGTGCCAAAGAAGCGGGCTAGCCGCAAAGCAGTATCGGCTGTAATGCGGCGCTTCCCCAAGACAATCTCATTAATCCGGCGAGCAGGAACACCAATCTTTAAAGCCAGATGATTCTGGCTGATACCCATTGGTTTAAGGAATTCCTCTAATAAGACTTCCCCCGGATGGACCGGAGCTAATTTCTTATCCATACCTCAATACCTCTAATGATAATCCGTGATCTCAACATTATAAACCGTATTGTTGCGCCACTCAAAACAGATTCGCCATTGATCATTGATACGGATACTGTATTGCCCAGCACGGTTTCCGGTAAGCTTCTCCAGGTGGTTGGCTGGAGGAATACGTAAATCGGCTATGGTATAGGCATTATTAAGCATTCTCAATTTGCGCAAAGCTACCTGCTGAATATCGGATGGTAGCTTTCGGGAGAACTGACGATGAAAGATCTTTTCCGTTTCCTCATCTCTGAAAGTCTTGATCACTTCATGATTATATAACGCTTAGCGTTTAACGTCAACCGTTATATATTGGCAGTTTTTATCATTTTTTCAAATAACTCTCTGAGTGGGTGCGACATTCATTTCGATATCGTGTAAATTACCATAAATCAGACAGATAAACCTCTCAATTTGTAATATAATCATTCCGTTGGGCAAGAGCACGGGCGTAAGCCTGGATGCACGTAGGTGATCCGTACCCCTGAGTGGGTAACGCGTATCTGCTTTTGCCAACAACAAAAGTTGTGCCAGCCCATGAGAGGGGGACCTTTTTCCTTCATGGTCACGGGGGCTTTGTACAGAAAGCCGAATCTCAAAGGCACTTATGGAACAAGTGCCTTTTTTGTTCCAAAAGTCCTTCGATTGGAGGTGTCTAAATGATGTCTTCTGAATCCTGGAAATTAACTAATATCTGGTTATTATACAGGAAGTTCGAGCATGGTTCCTCTGAGCCCGGACTCAAACTGAAATATGATATTACGTTAGTATATTTTGATTCCTAAACTGATTGGAATAATTGAATTTCGGTGAATCACCGGCATAAAACCGGATGGCTACAACCGAATTTGGAACAGATGATGCTATTGAGGATAGAAATTCGAAAATGGATTAGGGGGGACAGAATTCAGGCTTTCAGGTATTGCAATGATTCGGAACAAAAGTTATTCTTAGATAAAAAGTGAGTTTGAGGAGAAAGATGCAGAAAGTAACTGAGAATATCTACGTGGAGACCGGTTTCAGAGGATGTAATACCAGTTTCGTAGTAACCACGGAAGGGGTGGTGATTATTGATACCCCCATGGTGCCTCAGGAGGCCCGGAAATGGCGGCAGGAAGCAGAGAAATTCGGACCTAT
>CAYLRY010000073.1:1747-7155 GCA_964386535.1 uncultured Dehalococcoidales bacterium
GCCTTTACCGGCGATAATCTGAACCTCAGGGTGCCCATTTTTATTAAGTCCCTGCCTTACGAATGGCTGGAGTCGTTGAAACGGCTGGCACAACTGGACCTGGAAAAAGTAGTGCCCGGGCACGGCGAGGTTTCCGGCAAAGACTGCATTGGACCCATGAGTGAAGGAGTACAGTATTTTATCAGTTCCGTCAGAGCGGCCATCGACCGCGGCTGGAGCCTGGAGGAGACCCTGGAGAAAGTAACCCTGGCGGAAAAATATCCCATAGCCCAGAACCCCATGATGAAGAATATGACGCGCAACAGCATCACGAACCTGTACCGGACATTAAGTCAATAGCTTTACGAGGTCTCGTTTTACCATCAATCGAACCTGATCGAGCCAGCGTAACTTCACCTGACTCTAAAGTCAACTTGGGCTCAAATTAGTTGACATAATATTATTGTCGGGGCTAAGAAATAATTTAGATGGCTGATGAAAGGAGGGTAGTTCCTGGATCCTGGCTCGAGTATTAAAATCCGAATAATAAGATTCCATCCCTTAATGGTATGTTCGGACAATCAGGGATACCCGGATAGCGCCAGGGCCAGGCGATTGGCTGCTAGGGTCTCAAGCCATCTACGGTATGACAACCCGGGGTCCTTTTTACTGTACGGTCAATTCTGCAAATTTAATTCTGGAGGCCGGAATCTACAGGACTCCGGCCTCTGCCCTTTTTCAGGCAGGAAATGACCAGAGCGAATCCGGCAGAGCGCTGTTAAACCTGAGAAGGTGGCAACCATATTATCTGGAGTGTTCCATCAGCAGCCAGCAGCTCAAAATCACGGTCACCCGTAAGTAAAGGCGAATACAATTCTTGAGCCAGGGCTGCGGCGAAGCCGTCAGCATAGGCAATGGGGTATCCCGCTTTCAGCCTGGCAGCGGCCCATACACGCCGGTTAGTAGCAGGAGCCATCTTGATGGGGATGTTTTTTTCCCGGATATCCTGTAAGAACTCTTCTGCAGCCTCAGTCTGACCAACTTTTTGCAGGCGGTAGTAAACCTCGCCTAAATTTATGGTGGAGATAAAAATATCCGTTTCCTTTTGTTCAGCTCTAGCCAGCCATTCTTCGACCTGCAACGAGCCCTGCTCTCCCTGCAGCCAGGTCATTAAGGCGAAAGCATCAAAAACCACGGGCATCTCGGTCTACCTCGCGACGGTGTTCCTCAATATGACCTTCCAATGCTTTCATACCCTTAATCCGCCCCTTCCAGTGCCGCCATCCGGACTGGTCTGCCGTACCTAAAGGGCGCAGTATGATTCGGTTACCAACTTTGTCCACGCGGCACCTGGCGCCTTCCACCAGCCCCGCAGCCTCCCGCAGGGGTTTGGGGATTACCAGTTGTCCTTTGGCAGAGACCCTGATAATAGCCATTTTGTCCCTCCATATCCGTCTTACTTATAGAGTAAGACAAAAAAGGTCCAGCGTCAAGGATCTATCAAACAGCCGCGCCTGGATTTCAACCGCACATACAATATCAACATTGCCTACTCCGGCTGCCAGTTAAGGCAAATATTGTCCGGTGGACAAGCCGCTGAAAAACATTTAATACTGAACCGGCGAAAGCTGTTTTGCGGTACTCTTTAGCGCTGGAAACAGGATCATTACCGGCAGGGACCTTTTGGATGCAGCGATTTTGGTTTTTCTTTTAATTACGCATCATCCTGATGCTATAATTATTGAAGTCTATTACGGAATAATTTCAAGGAGAACAGACATGGCAGAACGCGATTTCAGACAATGGCTGGCTTTACTGGAGGAGAAGGGCGACCTGAAAAGGGTTAAGGCCAAGGTAGATTGGGATGACGAAATTTCCCAGATTGTCCGCCGGACGTACCAGATGGATGGGCCAGCCCTTCTGTTCGATAACATTAAGGACCATGAAAGGACCTTTTGCCGCAAGCTTTTCACCGGCAGCTTCGGGTCGCAGCGCCGCCTCAACTATATGATCGGCCTGCCGGCCGGCACCCTTCCCAGGGACACCATTATAGAAATCCGGCGCCGTATGAAGCACCCTATTGCCCCGGTCAGAGTCAGTACCGGTCCGGTCAAGCAGAATATCCTGAAGGGTAAAGAGGTTGACCTTTTCCAGATACCGGTGCCCCGGTGGCATCCCATGGACGGCGGCCGCTATATCAATACCTTCTACGGTGCAGTGACCCGTGATCCGGACAGCCGGTTGAATAATGTGGGCATCTACCGCGGCATGATTCTGGATAAAAATCACATCGGGGTGCTGCTTATCCCCATGAAAGACTGGGGCATCACCTATAGCAGGTACAAAGAGATGAATAAGCCCATGCCCGTGGCTTTTGTCTACGGCATCGATCCATCCCTGGAAGCGGTGGCTGGCATACCGGTCACCGGGCAGGAATACGACCTGGCCGGAGCCATTCAGGGACAGGCCATGGAACTGGTAAAGTGCGAGACCTCAGATATAGAGGTGCCGGCTAACGCCGAAATAGTGGTAGAAGGTACCATCTCTCCTGATCCGGCCACCTATACCATGGAGGGTCCGGTTGGGGAAGGCTCCGGCTGCTACGGTGAAGCCCGCAAGCGGCCTGTAGTAGAGGTAAGCTGCATCACCTTCCGCAACGACCCCATTTACCGGGGCGGCCTGGTGGGCTGCGGAGAGGCCATTGTGGATGAAATCAAGGTCATGGGCAATATGATGTCCGTGGCAGCCTGGAACATCCTGGAGAACCAGGAGATTCCAGGCATACTGGATGTGATGATCAACCTTATCTCAGCCGTAAAGATTCACAAGACTTACCAGGGTCAGGCCAGGCAAATAGGGGCAGCCCTCTGGGGCTCCAAACTGGCCGGACACCATCACAACATCGTGGTGGTGGTAGAAGAAGATGTGGACATCCGCAATCCCATGGCCCTGCTGGCAGCCATCCATGATAAAGCTGATATCCTGAGGGACTTCGTAACCTATCCCCTGAATATGGGCTCGCCCATTGACGTCAACGTGCCTTACGATCTGAGAGATGAGCTGCAATACGGGGCCAGCATCCAGAACAAGCTTTTAATTGATGCTACCACGGACTGGCAGACCAACCCGGTCAGGCCTGAGTGGGGCAACCGGAGGTTCCCGCCCTCCTGCGTCAGCTCCCGGCCGGAGACCATCGAGCTGGTGGCAAAACGGTGGAAGGAGTACGGGATTTAGAGAGTTTAAAGGTTCAGCAATTCTGTTATCATTCTTTTCGAAACTGCCGGTAGAGGAAAAGCAAAATGAATAATGTTAAGTTTGTTTACTATATTGAAGATACTCAACCCTTTAGTTTTTGCCAAATCGATTTTTTTATTGCCACATGGCTGCCTCACATGACAAATGCAAAATAAAATGTAATCATCTGCTATATTTGGTATAATACAGTTAATATGGCAAATTTGTATGATGAAGACAAAAATACAAGAAAATGGCAGATTGGTCATTCCAGCCGCTTATCGCAAAGCTCTGGGACTTAAACCGGGGGACGAAGTAAACCTGATCCTGGAAGATGGCGAGATCAGAGTGATCAGCACACGGCAGGCCATAGCGCGGGCTCAAGCTCTGGTCCGGCGTTATGTTGCACCGGAACGGAGCCTATCTGAGGAACTGCTGAAGGAACGCCGCGAAGAGTGGAATGATGTCAAAAATAGTACTTGATGCCTCAGCGCTGCTGGCTTTAATAAACGCAGAACCAGGTACAGATGTTGTATCCGGCTGGCTTCCCGGAGCATCTATCAGTGCAGTTAATGTTTCTGAGGTTGTCGCAAAGCTTTGCGAAGCAGGAATGCCTGAGAAAACGGTCCGTCAAATGTTAGAACCGCTGGGACTGGAAATCATCCCCTTTGATGAAGAACAGGCTTATCAAGCGGGATTTCTCAGAACTATCACCAGACATGCAGGCTTCTCACTGGGCGATAGAGCATGTTTAAGCCTGGGCAAGAAGCTTAACTTAGAAATACTTACTACCGACAGGACATGGGCAAAAATTCCAACAGGATCCTTTATCAGAGTAATACGCTGAAAAATCCGCTGTCCCTGAAAACCGTAAAGTAAGGGAAATGGTAAAATTAAGCCCCACTCCGGCCAATCCATCAATCTTTTCCTGATTTCACCGTCATTATTTTTTAACAGGCACAGGTTTCTTATATCAACCAGCCAGCCGGAAAGAATGAAACGCAGCAAACCCGATTTGTGAATTATTTGATACAATAGTAAATTAGTACCTTAAAATATTATTTAACAAAAAATGCCGGAATATCCTGGGATTTTTGGCGTTTTAGAATTTGGATTTTATTTCGAGTTTCGGATTTGGTTTTGCGAATTTCCGGTTAATGCGGGTCAGGATGAACAAATAATGATTGTACTGTATCCAACCGGCAATTGAGATCATCGCTTAATAAAGGAGGTTCTCAGAGGTATGTGGCTAAAACGGTCAAAAAAAAATGGCGCCAGGGTGTTTTTTTTGTTCTTGAGCCTCGTTCTGGTTCTAACTTTACTGGTTACCGCACTTCCTCCTCTTGAGATCCGGGCAGCGATTACCGATGCACCCACCTCATGGTCGAATTTTACCTGGCATAATTATCTGTATAACGGGCTGCCAATATACGATCAGGAGACTTCGGCCGATGTCAGCCGCGGTTCGGCTGCCGTGCAGCCGGATGATATTGACATTGCTTCCGGAGCTGCATCAGGGGCCGTTGGCCCTGGAAATCAGCCGAGTGTGCTGTTCGCCTACTACGACGGCGGCACCCCGGGGGACGCAGCCTATCAGGATGATTATTACGGCTTCAGATTACGCCTGGCTGCGGACCCTCAACACGGCCCCAGCGGAGGATATTCCTCCTACCATTGGGATGTTCTTCTGGATATAGATGGAGATAACTGGAAGGAATTCGTGATTGACCTCAGCGGGGACTTCTCCGGCAGCAAACCGGACAGGCTGTATGTTTTCTATAACAATGACAATGTGCAGACCTATGTACCGACCAGCGACTGGATTACCGAGTTCTATGCGGCCGGCAGCACGGCTACAGGCGATGCTCAGACTTATAATCACACCCGCGTGGTACCAGCCACCGGCGGCCTTGATCCCACCCAGGTATGGCTCGATTTCCAGATTCCCATGACTGCTTTAAAGAATAAAGCAGGCGAACAGCAGGTATGGCCAGGCACCCCTGTCAGGCTTTTTTACAGCACCTCTGCCTCCAATACCAACCCTGTCCAGAAAGACTGGATGGTGACGCCGTTCTCCTTCGGAGATGTGGTGCGTCCAGATGTCCGGGCAACTAAAACATATACGCTTTTCAATGATGCGGACGGCAACGGTGTTCCCAGTCCTGGGGACGTATTAAGGTACACCATAGAGATCA
>CAYLRY010000074.1:0-6886 GCA_964386535.1 uncultured Dehalococcoidales bacterium
CCGGTGATCTCGTCCTTGAGAGGGACGCGTCCTAGGCCGCTAGACGAATGCGCCTTTAAGAACACAATGCTATTATATTGTTAAATAACTCTTTAAACAAATGAAACCCGGGTCTCAGCCCGGAGGTCTTGCAGACTTTTTCGAGGATACTAAGCTGAAGCCGCCGTAATTTCTAGAGCCCAATGTTTCCAAATCATTATTATATCAAGAGTAGTAGAAAAGGGCAACTGCACGAATTACCCTGTGTGGATGTGATACCATTTTGTCAGTACCAAATTTTTTTGGTATGGCTGATTTAGCGGAGAGAGACGGTTTTCAATCCAGTCAGCAAAAAGAAAATATATTTGTGCTATAATTGATTTTATTATCATTATAATGTTTTTGGATACAAGATTGATTTTCAGCTTTTAGAGTTATCCTCAGATCCACTGAATAGTATGGATAAACAACAAAGAATCCCGCCTGGCGGAAGAGCCGGAGCCAGGGATTTTACACAGGGCAATATTCTCCGGAACCTATTAATATTATCCTGGCCAATGATTGTCAGCAACAGTTTGAATGTGCTGGGGCCAACTGTGGATATGATCTGGATAGGCAGGTTGGGCGCCAGTGATATCGCAGCAGTAGGTGTAGCCGGACTGGTGGTCATGCTGGTTAATGCCCTGATCATGGGGCTTTTTACCGGTTACCGCTCAATGGTGGCCAGGCGTATCGGTGCGCAGGACCCGGCAGGCGCCGTTAATGTGGCCAGACAGGCTTTTGTCCTGGCGGTTATATATTCTGCTGTTTTCGCGATATTAGGCATGGTCTTTGCCGAGCCTATTTTAGGACTTTTAGGATTGCAGCCGGATGTAGTGGCTCTGGGCTCTTCATATCTTCGTATTAATTTTGTGGGCATGGCAGCCGTATCATTCCGCATGATGACAGACGGCACCATGCAGGCTTCCGGGGATACTATCACGCCCATGAAAATTTCCGTAGTCTTTCGCGGTGTTCATCTGGCGCTTTGTCCTTTCCTGGTCTTTGGCTGGGGACCCTTCCCTCAAATGGGTATTGTAGGAGCTGCTGTTACCGGAGTCTTATCTCAAAGCCTGGGTACTGCTATAGGTTTATGGATACTGACCAGCGGACGTTCCCGTTTGCGTCTGACTTTTAGAGGCTTTCATTTTGACTGGCCTATTGTATACCAGATCAATAAAATCGGTCTGCCAGCCTCAGTTATGTCTTTACAAATGCAATTGGGCTCTTTGATAATTACACGTGTGGTTACGCAATTCGGTACTCTGGCTGTGGCAACTCATACACTGGCCCAAAGATGGGACATGCTTTTTATGATGCCGCTGATGGGATTTGGCATGAGCGCCGGCGTACTGGTCGGGCAAAACCTGGGCGCTCGCCAACCTCAAAGAGCAGAGAAGAACGGCTGGGTAGCCCTGGGTTTGTCTGAAGCTTTGATGGTGGTCTTTGCCATAGCTTTGTTTTTTGGCGTAAAAGGGGCAGTCCGGGTTTTCAGCTCAGATCCGGCTCTGGATGAAATAGCAGCTACTTATTTAAGGATAGCCGCTGCACAGTATATCGTGGTGGCTTTCAGCATGGTTTTGCAACAATGTATAGCTGGCGCTGGAGATACCCTGCCGCCCATGATCATCAGCATTCTTAATATATGGGCGATTCAGGTGCCTCTATCCTTTCTCTTAACCAGCATTGACAGCATAGGGTTTTACGGCGTCCGCTGGGCCATGGTAGCCAGCTCAACTCTGGGTGCAATAGCCTATGTTATCTATTATCGCAGCGGACGCTGGAAACGAAAGAGGGTTTAAATGAACCTTTCAAAGCGCTCTTTTTTAGCTTTACAGATAGGACATATTTCTGGAGGGCCATCCCGGGCACAAAGATACCCGCAGACTTTACATCTCCAGACAGGCAGAGGTAGTCCGTTCAAATTTACTTCAGGTGGTTCCGGTTTCAATTTAGATTTTTCCCTTCCTGATGGCCTTCTTTCCGGTACTGGGCTTAACGGCTGTTTCCCCGAAGCGACCGCTCCGGATACATAAAGACCTCAATAGCAGGACCCATACTCAGTGACATCTGCATCCCGGTAGTCACAGGGACAAATTATATCCAGGTCTTTCTCTTTTTCACCGTAAGCCAGACGGCAGGGACAATTCCAGTATCCATACCTTTTTTCATTGATTAGTAAGCCTTTTACCAGTTCTCTGGCAAACTCGGCATCAGGATTTAAATGGTAACCGTTAGCCTCAGCTTCTTTTTTAAGCTTTTCATACAACAGGTCAATTTCTTCCCTTTTAGGGCTTTCCTCGGCGCTCATAGATTCAAGGCCTCACGGAGTTCGTGTTCCTTGAAACCTATTATACAGCGATCATTATTAATGACAATGGTGGGAAAGGAACCGGATGGATTCCATTTACGGACAATATCCATTGCCTCCTCCCGTTCCTGACCTTTTAAAAGGTCTACGTCAGTAAAATAATAATCAATACCCAACCCACTTAAAAGGCCTTTGGTTTTTTTACACCAGGGACAGGTACTCAGGGCGTATATTTTGATATCACCAACATTTTTACCCTCAACATGTTCTAGTGTCATATAATTCCCTCCTGTATGACTCACAAAATATTGACTTAATGATTCTTATATATTAAATACGGCATTCAAATCTAAGACTACATGTTTCAAACGCCGGACGGAACAAACAAAATAGCCAAACACTATATTCTAAAAACGGAAAACTCTTTAACGGAAAACATTTAATTCTGAAACCGTATTTAATCTGTCGGAAAATGCATGTTATCTACATTATATGATATACAGTGCATTAAAAGTACAGGCACAGATTGCTTCAATTTCTAATATAATGATATCAGGAACCGAAATAGAGAGGCATATAGACATGCGGAGATTTCTTGTTTTTATGACAGCAGTCATCGCTTTTTTGTCTTTAACGGCATGTAATTCTGTTCCGGGTGAAATTAACGCCGGTTTGGGTGAAATAGTCAGCCTGAGTGTGGAACAGATTGTGGCTGTTAAGGAAGAACCTCTGAAGATAAAATTTGTTGATATAGAGAGTGATAGCCGCTGTCCCACCGGTGTTAGCTGTATCTGGGCTGGTGAGGTCAAATGCCGTATAGAAATAACCCGCGGTCAGGATAACGAGTTATTAGAACTGGTCCAACCCGGGGGTTCTCCCGGTTTTGTCAGCACCAGCTATCATGAGTACCACATAGATTTTGATGTACTGCCTTATCCGGAGGCGGGAAAGGAAACCAACAGGAACGTTTACCGGCTAAAAGTAAAGATAACTAAATAACGCAGCTTGAAATTAAAAATACGGCCATAGCTGCATAAGCCGGCATTAATCTAATCTGCCCTCCTGGAAGAAGGAACGGTTCAGGCATATAATAGTTAATTTTAAAAAACCCTGGATTTTGGAGCAATTACTCCATGGGCCAGAGAACCAGGTCCGATAAAGGCATTGTTTCCTATTAAAGTTCCCACGTTAATAGAGGCATTGATGCCTGTCTCCACATTATCTCCCAGGATAGCCCCCAGTTTACGCCGAAGTGTGTCTTTTCCATCAATGAAGACATTTTTTTTGTCCAGCCTGAGATTAGCGATTTTGGTTCCTGCTCCCAGATTGCAGTTTTCCCCTATTATACTGTCTCCTACATAATTTAAATGGGGGATTTTACTACCGGATAAGATGATTGAGTTCTTTACCTCAACTGAAGCGCCGATATGACAATGATTCCCGATGGCAGTACAGGGACGGATATAGCAATTGGGTCCGATATCACAATCCTCACCAATAATAACCGGACCAACAATATAAGCACCGGATTTGATAACAGTACCTTTACCTACTGAGACTGTTCCGTGAATAACTGCATTGGGTTCAACATTTCCCAGGTTCTGGGGTTTCAATTCCGCCAGGATTTCTTCATTGGCAGAAAGCAGGTCCCATGGATAACTGAAATCCTGCCAGTGTTCAATTTTTCGGAAAGATACTGTGTGTCCGTTATCAATCAACCATTGAATAGAATCGGTTATCTCGTATTCTCCGCGGGCAGATCTGGGGGTATGACGGATGCCCTCGAAAATATCCGGGGTAAACAGATATAGTCCGGCATTAGCCAGATGCGAGGGTGGACTGGCGCTTTTTTCATGTAGACGGACCACATTGCCGTCTTTACCCTCAATTACACCCAGTCCGGTAACATCAGGGACCTCGATCACACTCATCGCGTTTCCAGGAAAAGAGCTTAATTCCAGGATATCCCGATGGCTGATAATAATATCGCCATTGGCCATTAAGAAGTTGTCATTAATAATTCCCTGTGCCATACGCAGGGCATCGGCAGTACCCATCTGGCTATCCTGGTGGCTGTAATGGATAGTGACTCCCCATTTTTGACCATTGCCGAAATAGTTTATTATTTGATCATTTTGGTAACCCACCACGAAAAAAAATTCTGTAATGCCAGCTAATTTCATCTCTGCTAGCAGGTGCTCTAAAATAGGCTTATTGGCGATTGAAAGCATCACTTTGGGACGGGTGAAAGTTAGAGGTCTCATGCGTGTGCCTTCGCCGGCGGCAAGGATAACTGCCTTGGTTACTCTCATGATTCTCTCACCTCTATTAATATGAATTTTTCAAAGCAGACCGAATGCGATGCTTACGAATTTCTCCGGATTAGCTTAATTCATGATCTATCATCTAAGAAATGCTAAAAGACAAAATCAGAGACATTCTTTGATAACGAGGGTTCCGGCTTCAAAATAGCGGCGGGCAGCGGCTTCGCTGGCGGCTTCGGCGGATAAGCGTATTTTTGGTTCTGTTCCGGAAGGTCTTACCAGCAACCATCCGTCTGGAAAAACCAGTTTTAAGCCATCTAGGTCATTAACAGAAATAGGATTTAGCTTATTTACCATTTTCTCTTTAAGCTCCCCCATGGAAGCAACTATACCATTGAGATTTCCGCGAATCAGCGGAAAAGCCGGTATTTGATCCACCAGGTCTGACAGGCGGTTACGGCTGGCAATATCAGCAATCCGGGCAGCGGCAAAAATTCCATCCGGACATAGTGAGATCTGGGGAAAAACCCAGGCGCCGGAAGGCTCCCCGCCAAACCCACCGCCTTTTTTCAGCTCTTCTGAAACATACGGATCGCCGACACGGGTACGTTTTACTTTAAGATGCATTTTTTCGATAGACATTGAGGCATCAATGGTAGTTACTATGTTTTTAGATCCGGATTCTCTGGCCAGAATAGCCAGCAGTTTGTCACCGGAAATGAACCGGCCCAGGTCATCCACAGCCATCATACGGTCCGCGTCACCATCATGGGCAATCCCCAGATCTGCCCCGGTTTCTTTAACAGCACGCATGAGTTCACCCAGGTTGGCTTCCACCGGTTCTATGTCATGAGGGAAAAAACCATCTGCGTGGCAATTCAAGGCAGTAACTTCGCATCCCAGGAGGGTCAGGAGATGAGGAGTTATAAAAAACGCAGCTCCGCAGCCGGCGTCAACAACTACTTTGAGTTTAATCCCTGCCGGAAACTCCTGCATGATACGGGAAATATGTTTATCTACGGCCGAACTGACGACTTCCCCCGGCTGCATTGAATCCCAACGAACATTAATAGGAGTCAGACCTGCCACAAGTTCTTCTATTTGCTTCTGTTGTGATTCAGAGAAGGCTGAGCCGTCAGGATTGAGCAATTTCAAACCATTGTATTGCGGCGGATTATGCGAGGCCGTGATCATGACGCCAGCTTTAAAGTCTGCTGCAGCCAGAGCCAGGGTAGGAGTGGGAATCATACCAGCATCACTGCTCCGCGCCCCGGAAGCCAGCAGGCCGGCTAAAACAGCATGGCGCAAGACACTACCGGAAGTTCGGGTATCCCTTCCTACGATAACTTGACCATAAATTGAGCCTAAGGCCAGTCCCACCTGCAAAGCAAGTTGTACCAGATCTCTGTCAGCCAGGCGGCGAATGCCTGAAGTACCGAATAAGTGCATCTTTTTGATTTTAGCAGTATTGTTTGAAAAGTCAACTGAAGTGCAGCAGGCTCGGTTCAGGGGTATTGACAGGCCTGAGGGGAAATGGTATATTAACAAAGGTTTCTGAAGAGTCCCTCGACAATAGAGTATCCCGTGACACGGGAAAAGTTGGGGGTTTTAAAAAACGCTAATGCTAAGCCCCCTAAAGGATATTGTTGACAAAAAATCAGGAACGTGGTAATATCTAAAATGTCCCTGAAAAAAGGGAAGCGAAAAGAACCTTAACAACTGGATAGCGGAAGGAAGTTTTTCAAAGAACTTTTTTATTGAGCAAACGATTAAACTAACAATTTTTGGAGAGTTTGATCCCGGCTCAGGATAAACGCTAGCGGCGTGCCTTATGCATGCAAGTCGAACGGTCTATCGAAAGATAGATAGTGGCAAACGGCTGAGTAACACGTAAGTAACCTGCCCTTAAGTGGGGAATAATCCGCCGAAAGGTGGACTAATACCGCATGTGGTAATGGAATTAGCTTTTCATTACTAAAGCTCTCGGGCGCTTGAGGAGGGGCTTGCGTCCTATCAGGTAGTTGGTGGGGTAATGGCCTACCAAGCCTATGACGGGTAGCTGGTTTGAGAGGATGTCCAGCCAGACGGGGACTGAGACACGGCCCCGACTCCTACGGGAGGCAGCAGCAAGGAATTTTGCGCAATGGGCGAAAGCCTGACGCAGCAACGCCGCGTGAGGGATGAAGGCCTTCGGGTTGTAAACCTCTTTTCCCAGGGAAGAAAAATGACGGTACCTGGGGAATAAGTCACGGCTAACTACGTGCCAGCAGCCGCGGTAATACGTAGGTGGCAA
>CAYLRY010000075.1:0-6810 GCA_964386535.1 uncultured Dehalococcoidales bacterium
GCTTTCTGTGACTTAATCAGTTCTCTGTACTGCTCATCCATATTACGTATACTGACATTGGCTAAAGTTCCCAGCGTAACCGCATAATGTATTACCGGACTGGGATCAATGGCATGAATATGGACTTTCACGGCAGAACTATCACCAACTACGATCAAAGACTGCCCCTTATTCATAAGCCTCTTTTCAATTTGGGATATAGACAGGTTATTACCCTTTATAATAAACTCCGTACAATAACCGAAAGGCACTTCATCTTTCATTTCGAACAAGCGTGGAGCTGCTGTGGCCTCGTTATTCATGTTTATGATCCGGGACTTACCGGTACGTATCACCGCCGTCTGCCCCTTTAAATAAAGCAAGGCCCCTTCAAAAAGAATATAAAGACCTTGACCTCCGGAATCAACTACTCCGGCTTCTTTCAAGACTGGAAGTAGGTTGGGCGTATTGGCCACTGACTTTCCGGCAGCTTCAACAGCAGTTTCCAGGGTGGTGATCAGGGTATTGACCCCCGAAGAAACAATCCGGCGTGCAGCTTCAGCCGCATCACGCATTACAGTTAAAATTGTTCCTTCGACGGGATGACTTAAAGCCTCATAAGCAGTTGCGGCGGCCTGGTGCAGGGCTTCCGCCAGGCTGCATCCGTTAAGGATTTCTTTGTCCTGAAGGCCCTGACTAATGCCGCTCCATATCTGAGACAGGATTACACCGCTGTTACCACGTGCACCCATAAGGGCTCCACGGGCCATGGCCTGAACGATTCCGGAGAGGCTTTTCCCGGTAAAAGCCGCAGCCTCTTCATTAAGAGAACGCATGGTTAAAACCATGTTGGTTCCGGTATCGCCATCTGGAACAGGAAAGACATTAAGTGCATTTATATCATTTTCACTCTTAGCCAGCCAGTCTGTGGCAAAAGCGAACATTTCCCTGAATTGCTGTCCATCTATCCCGGTGGCCTCTTTGGTTTCAATATACATATTAAACCCGTTTCCTTTTATTAAATAACCGTTTAATTCAGAGAGATAATAAATTGCACTTAAAGTTATCCTGTTTCCATCCAATACCTAGAGTCTCTAGGTACTTAGTATATAGCACGGATACCTCTGATTGTCAAGCATCAGGCGAACCTGGCATGATAATTCTGGACTTCCCGGGGCGATTTCGATTGCCTGTAAATTGACAACCCTCACACCATGAGCATATTATAAATTGATAATCCCAGTGTTATGTGCGTATTGAAGTCAAGGAGGAATATTAATATGGCATTGATAGATTTCGGGGGAACCAAAGAAGAGGTCATTATGAGGAGTGAATTCCCTATGGAGAAAGCCCTTCAGGTTCTGAAGAACGAGACCATTGCCGTTATCGGCTACGGTGTTCAGGGTCCGGGGCAATCACTGAACCTTAAAGACAATGGATTTAAAGTGATAATAGGTCAGTCCAAACAGTTTAAAGAGGACTGGGACCGGGCAGTTAATGATGGCTGGAAACCTGGCGTTGACCTGTTTGAGATAGAAGAAGCGGTCAAGCGTGGAACAGTCATCGAAATACTGATTTCAGATGCCGCTCAGAAGACAGTATGGCCTCAGATTAAGAATAATCTGAAACCAGGAGATGCCCTGTATTTTTCACATGGTTTTTCCATCGTTTATAAAGATCAGACTCAGATTATCCCGCCTAAGGATGTAGATGTTATCATGGTAGCTCCCAAAGGCTCAGGAACATCTCTGCGCCGCAATTTCCTTTCGGGCGCCGGCATTAATGCCAGCTTTGCCGTATTCCAGGACGCCACAGGAAGAGCGAAAGAGCGCTGCCTTGCCCTGGGTATAGGCATAGGGGCGGGTTATTTGTTCCCCACCACCTTTGAAAAGGAAGTTTACAGTGATCTGGTAGGCGAACGCGGTGTCCTGATGGGAGCTTTAGCCGGTATTATGGAAGCCCAGTATGATACCCTGCGTGAGCACGGTCACTCACCTTCAGAGGCTTTTAATGAGACGGTAGAAGAGCTGACTGAGAGTCTCATCCGTCTGGTAGCGGAAAACGGCATGGACTGGATGTACGCCAATTGTTCCGCTACTGCTCAGCGCGGGGCGCTGGACTGGAAGCCCAAGTTTAAAGCAGCGGTGATGCCTGTTTTTAAAGAATTATATACCAGGGTAGCCTCCGGTGCTGAGACCAGGCGGGTTATTGAGGCCTGTGGTAGATTGGATTATAAACAGCTTCTGGGCAAAGAACTGGCAGAAATGGGCAATTCCGAGATGTGGCAGGCCGGCAAGACCACCCGCGAACTGCGGCCTAAAGAAGAAGCCAAAAAGAGCGCTAATACAGCCAGGGGCATCGCGGGCAGGCAAACAAACTAAATTATCCCCAGCTAGTAGTAAAATATATTTAAGCTGACCATATGTGGTATTGAAATAGAGGTAGGGTTTAACCTGCCTCTATTTTTTCAGGAAAGTAATCCATATATTTCCAATAATTGGAGACATTTGAAATTCGGCACAAACATACATAATTTTACCGGATATCAAACTGTTACAGGCAGAGGTGAAAGTGTATAATACAGCTAGTGCATAGTATTACTACCGTAATTTTTGATATGGACGGGCTCTTGCTGGACAGCGAGAGGATATCTCTGGCTACTTTCGAAGAAGCCTGTCTAGAATTTAATTTCAAACCCGATCTCAATGTATATTATAGTTGTATTGGAACCAGTGCCAAAAAGGTACAGGAAATTCTCAGCCGTGAATACGGCAGTCAATATGAAGCCATCTCTAAGGTCTGGAAAAACCGCTATCTGTCTGAAACCCTGAATAAGCCAGTACCCTTAAAAACCGGTGCCAGAGAGCTCCTGCATTATCTGGAAATAAAGGGACTTAGGAAAGCGGTGGTTACTTCTACCGACCAGGCGATAGCCGTGCGCAAGCTCACCAATAGCCAGATTATCAATGACTTTGAGTTTGTCCTGGGAGGAGATCAGGTATCTAAGAGCAAACCAGACCCGGAGATTTACCTGGCTGCATGCCGGAGGCTTAAAATTGAGCCTTCGTACGGTCTGGCGTTAGAGGACTCCGATAATGGCGTCCAGGCAGCATTAAGCGCAGGGCTCAGGGTAATTCAGGTTCCGGACCTAAAACCCCCTTCCTTGGAAGTGCGCTCTCTGGGGCACCTTATTGTCAGATCACTGACAGAGGTTGAGGCTCTTTTTAATAACCAATGGGGGTCACATTAACTATTCTTTTTTCATTGATATAGTCAGGTGTATATGCAGAATTTTGGAGAAGATTTAAGTAACCCTTCAGCTTTCTTCTGTGTGGCTATTTGATTTCTTCTATGCTATCATTATGCCGCAAAGTAAATCACAGGGTCTTATTATGGGAGGTTGATATGGCAGTTTCAAGAGATGAGAATGTAGATATTAAACTAATTTGCGGCTCGGCGAATGAGAGCCTGGGAAAAGAAATTGCGGGTATTTTAGGTACTCATCTTTGTGATATTCACACCAGCCGGTTCGCTGATACCGAAATCCATGTTCAGATCGAAGAAAGCGTTCGTGGCCAGGATGTTTACATCGTACAATCGACTTGTCCACCGGTCAACGAAAATATAATGGAAATGCTGATCACCATCGATGCCTGTCATAGAGCCTCAGCGCGCCAGATCACCGCCATTATTCCTTACTATGGTTACGCTCGCCAGGATCACAAATCTACTGGACGTGAACCCATCAGCGCCAAGTTGGTGGCTGATTTAATCACCATTGCCGGCGCCGACCGGGTAGTATCAGTAGATCTTCACTCTTCGCCCATACAGGGTTTTTTTAATATACCCATGGATCATTTAACTGCTGTACCCATTTTAGCCAGGTATTTCCGAAAACCTGCATTTTCGGATGTGGTAATTGTAGCGCCGGATGCCGGACGTACTAAACTGGCTGAAAAATACACTGACATTCTTCAGGTCCCTGTAGCAATCATGACCAAGCGCCGTAAAGGCATCGGTGGAAAAGATGTGGAATTTTTTAACATCATGGGTGAGGTCAAAGATAAAACTGCCGTTATTATAGATGACGTTATTGCCAGCGGCAGTATTGTTAAAGAAGCCGATATGCTCCTGAAATCCGGGGCACGAGAAGTCTATCTGTCAATCACTCATCCGGTTCTGGTAGGCCCTGCTATCGAAAGACTCCGTCAATCTCAAGTTCAAGGTCTGATAGTGACCAATACAGTGCCGGTTCCAGAAGAAAAATTATTGAATGGAAAGGTTAAGGTCCTGTCCATTGCGCCTCTTCTGGCCAAGGTAATCAAAAATATCCACCGTAATAAGTCTGTCAGTCAGTTATTCAGAAAAGAAAAATTAGAGTTTCCGGTTTAATCAAAAAATCAAAAAACTCCTGTTTTGCTTATTCTCAAATCAACTTGAAATTCTCTCTATTGACAAACTTATTGGAATGTCTTATTGTGGATAATCAAAAAGGAGGTACTCTGATGCAGGGATATTGTGTAAAATGTCGCGCCAAGAAGGAAATGAAAAACGCTAAAGCCATGACCATGAAAAACAAGAAACCAGCTACCCAGGGCACCTGCCCCACTTGTGGGACTAAAATGTTCAGGATAGGCAAGGGTTAGCTGTAAGCGTTTTTTTCATCAACCCTTGAAATTACCCTGGCTTTCTATCCTTCCGGTTATTCAGTAAATTGGTAATATTGAAAACCGGATTAAGCGGTTATAGATGTATTAACTTATAACGAAAATAACCGAGGGGGTTTATTTGGTATTCAAAAGGTTGCATGTATGTTTTTGAGGTCCTCTGCAGAAACCCATTTAGTACATATATCCTGTTCTTCCCTGGTTTCGCAAACTACTATATCAAGGCGCAATTTTCGTATTTGAAAACACCAGAAACAGTTAAGAAAAATTAACCCGGCGCTCAGGTTGCATTTGTGTTTATATTCTGTTCGGAAATTTGAAGCAATATAAGTTCCTTAAGAGGTGATCTTATTTTTCAGGTAGCCTCTAACATTCCTGGCAGGCTAAGTAAAGATTATTGAACAGCTTCTCTATTTTACCTACCGGTGTGGAGGCAAAAGCAATCCGCAATATACCCTTTTCGCTATAACAAATGACTCCCGTACTATACCTGTTCAACAATATTTGCCAGACCCTATCAGCATCCAGGTTTTTCAACTTAACACACATGAAGTACCCGGAATTAAAAGGCAAATCTTCAAAATAGTGTTTATATTCAGGATGGTTCTGGAGCACCTCTTTAACTTTTAAATATCTGTTCTGGATCTTGGCTTTATTTTTTTTCTTCTCTTCCTCATGATTCGCTGTCTTTAAAGCGTTTAAAAAGAGAGATTGCGATGGATGTGGAGAACTGGAAATGCTGCCCCTAACAGCGCCTGCAGTTTTATCTTCCAGTGCGCGGTATAACTCTTTGGCGCCGTTTTTTATACCGAAAGTAATAAAACCTACTCTCAAACCCCAGGCGTATTCTTCTTTGGTGATGCCATCTACTTTGATTGCCAGAAGATTCTCATGCAACTGGGCTAATCGAGCAAAAAGCGATTCCGGGTAAATATCATCTTCAAAAGCCAGCCCAAAATATGAATCATCCAGGATTACCACCAGCCTGTTTCCAGCTTCAGCCGCTTCTTGTAAAATCTGTATAATCTTCACCGCCGTTTCTTTAGTTGGGGTATAACCTGACGGATTATTAGGAAAATTCAACAAAATAATCTTTTTACCCGTGGGCTCTTCGAAGATAGCTTTCTTAAAGGCTTCAATGTCCAGAGACCGGTTATTAAAAAGATTAAAAAAATGTAGTCCTGCTCCATAGGCGCTGGTAAATACCAGATCGTAGTTTTCCCAATACAGGTCAGCCATGATAACCGCATCTCCAGCATCAGCAAATAAATACCCCACCAGACTCAATCCATGAGTCACCCCACAGGTTACCACAGGCAAGCTGATCTCGCTTTTACCCAGGGAAGGATTTTTTATACGAATCAACTCCATCCACTTGTCCCGTAGTGGCTTAAGGCCTTCACTGGGGGCATATGGAAAGGCATCTCTGGTTTCAAGTGAAAGAGAACTGGCTATACTGGGTAAAATCATCGGCGTTCCGTCATTTTCATAGGCTGTACCGATAGTAGCATTAATTTCCTTATCTCTGGCTGCAGCTCCCTGAGCCAGAATACCTTTCCGGGGATAATAGATGGCTTTCCCCCTGGTTGATAATAGCTCATACACAGCCGGGTTGTGTGTTTTAAGAATAAGATTCAATTCCTCCGCCTGAGTGTTCAGAGCTACCATATATTATTCCTCCCAAAGTGCTATATTCGTAAACTCAAAAAGGCCGGATCATATTGCCCAGCCCTTTTGTTATGTAAATTCATTCACTGCCGGCTTTTTAACCTGATAAGCGCAACATAAAGTAACTGGAATTTAAAACCAGAATGGCATATTTGCCCTATCCCGATTATTCACAATAAAGCATTTTTACCGTAACGTCAATTCAGCTTCTATTCATAAAACCAGATAAAATAACTTTGCTCTATCAGTGAAAGTCAACAGGGAGTGTTCTTAATAAAGAGCCTTCTTTAGAAAAATGGTTTTGGATATTTCTTCAACCAGGTGTGCACCCGCTGGCTCAGATTTAATATGTAGCTGGAGAAAATTAATGCATCGGATAGGTAAATTTTGAGGTTTAAAACAGACCGGAGGAAACATGCTGGTTTTTCAGAGGTTTGCAGCTCAACTGGCTGGGGGAGGAGGATTCGAACCTCCCCTCATGGATCCAGAGTCCACT
>CAYLRY010000076.1:0-6778 GCA_964386535.1 uncultured Dehalococcoidales bacterium
ATATTGATCCTCCTATACGATATCACTAAATTAATAGTTGTAGTATAGTATTAAAGGCATAATAGGTCAATATGTAAAATGGAACCACCTTTAGCCTTCAAACGAAGCTAAACGATCCTGCGTTTTTTCACCAAATTGGTGCAGTAACTTCATGCCTATTTGAGACTATCTGATGGTGGATTTTGGTGGTAGTGATGTGGTCTGAACTACCTGGCGGGCTATTTCGTGTGTTGCTGACTTTAAGCCGGACTATTATTTAACTTGCTCAATACTTATTTCACTGATATAGAATGTTCCCTTTCCACTGAGCAGCGTCAGCATAAAGGAGTCTTCAGTTTCCTGTGTTTCAAATGTTTCCTCAAATGTTACCCAATCATCATGGAATTTTTGTGTTTCCGAAGAAGGGGGATTGCCGTTTTCACCTTTAAAAGTAAAATGCCTCAATGATGTTTTCGGTTTTTTCCAGAATGAATAGTTTATTACCGGGTCGGCATCGATATTTTTCAGTCTAAAAGATAAACTGTATTTATTCCCGGGTTTAATACCCGCTTCTCCTCGAAGCGAAAAGGTTTTTTTTACATCTATTTTCAGGCAGAAATCATCATCTTTTTCATAGATCTTTTCCATGGTAAAACCACCGGAATTATCCAGGACTTTCATATTTAGGGAGAGGTCGTTTTTCTTTATCAAGCTATTGATTTCATCAGACACGGCATATAGTTCACAGCCAAAAGAAAGCAGTGTTAATAAGATTGAGAAAATAATTAAAAATATAGGTTTTAACTTCTTCATTTTCTCTCCATCAACTTATCAGGCGTTTTAAGTAGATTACTCAATCTGATTTGCCATCCTGGTCTTCGTCCAGGATAAAAATGTCTTCAATACGGGCTTTAAGGACCCGGGCAATATCATGGGCTAACTTGAGAGACGGGTTATATTTACCTTTCTCAAGGTAGATGATGGTTTCCCGGCGTACTCCTACGATTTCGGCCAGCTTTTCCTGGGTCAAGCCGAGGTAGGCACGGTATTCCTTCATCCGGGTTTTCACTGGATTTCTCCCCGGTTAACTGAACTGCACAAGCCTATCATGAAGATGACCAGGCTAACCAGAAGGCTGACTACCAGAGCAGCCGGAGCCACTAATAGTCCAAGTATAAAGAAGAAGGCATCTTCGAAACCAAATAGGGCGCTAAGCAAATTATGCAGAGTAATAGACAGTGCTATGGTGCTCAGGGATAGACCCGCGGTTACCAAAAACATTTTTAAATAACGTATCGCCCGTTTTCCCAGGTTGGGCTGGACCCGGTCATAATAGTAATAGCCAGCCACATAAATGATACCCACGGTTACCAGAAGCCCGCCGATGATAAGTCCCGGTGGAGTATTTTCAAATACATCAAAGTGTAAGAGCAGTATCAGCACAACACTGGCAATAAAGAAAAAGACACCGGTAAACCGCATTGCACCGGTAAGATTATGCTGCACCCGTTCATCGATGACCGGCATCCTGTGGTATCTTAAGAGCGACCAGATTTCACGATGTCCCAGCAACAGAAAACCCAGGACAAGCGCTATTACCACGTAAAGATTTTCTCTTGAAAGCAGCAGCATAAGCCCCAGGATACTGATAATAGAATAGGCTGTCAGGACTATCCATCTTGTCTTCAATAAGGTGCCTCCGCTCTATGTTATATAAATCTAACGTTAGATAAATATAACATAGCACGGTTGCCGGGAAGTGTCAAGATGGATTGGTAGAAATTTTTACTTTGATTTATTATTCTTTTACTTTTGGGGGACCGGCAGTATTTTCAGTTCAAAAACTGGTAATTAATGTCCAGCACTACCAACTGAGATTACCAAATGATATATAATATTTGTTGACGTTGGGATGAAAACCCCATTGATGATATGATTTCATCAATTATCTTCAGGTTCTCGTACTTATTAAAGGGGCATGCGTAATTAATACAAAGAGTGGAATGGTGTCCAATAAAGAAGTTAAAGACATCTGGAACGCCAATGCTGCCTTCTGGGACAGCCGCATGGGCGAGGGGAATGCCTTTCATAAGACCCTGATCGAGCCGGTGCAGCTGCAATTGCTGGACATCCGGGTTGGGCAGAAAATCCTTGATATAGCCTGCGGCAACGGGCAGTTTGCCCGCAAAATGGCCTCGCTGGGCGCCAGGGTTACCGCCGTGGACTTCTCGGAAAAATTTATCGCTCTTGCCATGTCCAAAAACACTGATAATATTAATTACATGGTTTTGGATGCCGCCAGCGATTCCGACCTGCAAACATTAACCGGCCTCAATTTCGATGCCGCGGTCTGCACCATGGCGCTGATGGATATGGAGAATATCGAGACGCTTATCAGCTATTTGCCTCAAATGCTGAATAAAGAAGGGGTCTGCGTTTTCTCCGTCATGCACCCATGCTTTAATTCGGGTGAAAATGTGCTGGTCCACGAATATAATGAGGAGGGCGGTGAGATAAAAAACAGGTACAGCGTCAAGACCAGCAACTACCTGCTAGAAAAGAGCTCGCTGGGGATCGGCATGGTGGGTCAGCCCAGGCCGCAATATTACTTTCACAGGACGGTTTCCACCATATTGAGATATTTTTTTCAAAACGGATTCGTGCTGGATGCCCTGGAAGAGCCTGCCTTTAAGGATATTGAGGAGAGCCGGAGCCTTAATGAAAACGTCTTTAAATATATACCTCCGGTCCTGATATGCAGGCTTAAAAAGGCTGTTGCAGGGTAATGACCCTCCGGCATTAGCTCTTACAGTCGCTGACGGCTGTTTTTTACCCACATTCCAGACGGCGGAATCCGGATACCGTTCGTACTCAGGGGGCAGGCTCATCCCGCGTAAAAAGGTAGTCTTATCGCCCGGTCCGGCAGTGGAGACCAGGGGATAAGCGCCTTCCTCATACCAGCAATCGCCCGGACTGCTGCGACTGTTTCCGCACTCCGGGGTGTCGGCAGCCTGCCGGAATGGAAGATTACCCTGTAACCAGTCTTATGATCAGGTAAATCAATAGTCCCAGCCAGACCAACGCCATTATAAATAAAAATAATAGAGCCAGGACTATCCACAGTAAAATCCGCCGGATACTTCTTTGTGCCCTGTTTCTCTTTTCAATAACGTCAATCCCAGGGGTGAATTTTCTCAACAAGATCAGTCCCAGCGGTACTATTACCAGATCGTCAATCCAGCCGGATAAAGGGATGAAGTCAGGGATTATATCAACCGGGCTGATGAAGTAAGCCAGGATCAACCCCAGCCCGATGACGGCGCGTATTTTCAGAGAACGGGAGATACCCGGTTCTTTGAGAACCAGGTAAATGGTATACGGCGTGGAGACCCAGTCTGTTATCCGGGATATGATTTTCATTTAGACTCACAAGAGTCCGCTTCTGGCTGCATGCAGCCAGAAGCGGACTACATAAAGTCCTATGCTTTTTCTTCTTTGCCTTTTTTAGCAGCCATTTCACCGGAATACCTGGCTGTCAGGATGCCCAGTAATCCGCTTAAGGAAGAGTTGCCGCTTTCTCCCACCACCACCTCCGGAACGAATTTTAGATTTTTATCCGCCAGAGCTGTAATGATGTTTACCAGGGTGGTGCCTTCCGGACCCAGGGCTTCGATCTGTCTCTTATAGCCTTCCGCCTTACCAATGCCGGCTGCGGCATTGGTCTTTTCCAGGTAGACTGCTTCACCGTCAGCTTCGGCCTTGCGGGCTTCAGCATTCTTCTGCTTAATTTCCACCCCTATGCGGGCGGAAGCCAGCTCCTGCTGCTTGTTGGCCACACCGGTTTGCTGTTCCATTTCAATTCTCTGGATCTGGGCGTCTCTCTGCTTCTGATAGGTAATCACTTCCTGGTTGGCGATCTCTCTCTTGGTTAACACTTCCACCAGTTGGGTGGGGAAGACCACATCCTGGATCAAAACTCCCCGGGTCTCCACATGGTACTGCTGAAGTTTCTCTTCGATGTATTTATAGGCATCCTCCTGCACTTTTTGCCTGGTCTCAATGAAGCTGATGGCCTGCATGCCCTGAAGGCGGTCCCTGAAATGGTTGCCTACTGCAGGCTGCAAGACATCTGTGGTGAGGTTTTTCATGGTGGCTACCATGGAAATTACAGTGGGCGCCTCGATAGCCGCCACGTGTATCTGCACCTGGAGGTCAATCTTGAATATGAAGCCCTCACGGCTCTTGGCTTCAATGGGCTGAAGCTGCACATCCCACTCATGGGCTTTGGTGGAAGCCATGGCCCAGTTCAGTGTGATAATGGAAACCGGCACGATTTCCGACTGGTAGATGTGCGGGTTAAGGGCATATTTACCGGTGCGCAGCGATTCGTTCCAGATGCCCCGGTGACCGGGGTGTACGATGGTGCCGAATTTGTTCTTTTCTACATCCACCCTGCCGGATTCCTCGGCCAGACCTACGTAGGACTTGATCACCGCCACTTCACCCTGTTCCACCACCAGCATGGGTACTTTTTCCACCCTGACCAGGAAAGGATTCAGGTTATAGGCACCGTACAGCAGGGGGTCATGCTGAAGGCCGATTTTGCCGCCCTGGTCGAGAAAAGCCTGGAAGTCCTGATAGTTGTTATGCAGTGTGTTTTTAGAGCCGATGATCAGTTCAGTCAGCTCTGAATCGGTTTTATTGGCGGTAATGGCGTCAGCAATATCCTGGAACCCGCCAAGCCTGCCGGCGATATCACCGGGAGGCAGGGGATCTCCCTCCAGGGTAGTCACCACACCCACCATATCGATAATCTTACCACCTTCCATAAGCTCAGGTTTAATGATTTTAACCATCAGGTCGTCCGGTTTGAGCCCAAAATCTTCCGGCGTCAGGCCGCGCCGGCTTTCATACTTTCTGGCCAGTTCCGGCAGCAGGGGTTTGCCGTAGATTTTTTCAGGGGTCAGCACCAGGAAAGCCAGTGGATGCAGGGGCAAGGTGGTGCCCGGCACCAGTACCGGTCTCTGTACTCCTTTTTCGCCTCCTTTCTCTACAAATACCCTGATGTCTGTAATTCTGGCTTCAGGGATGAATCTGGCGGATTTGGCGCCGATTGGGGGTGATTCTCCAATCTGGGCAATCACCACACCTATTTGACCGGGAGGCACCTGGACCCAGGGGAATTTTTCAATGCTGAAAAAGATCCAGAATTTGAACCGCCACCCCGGCATCAATAGTTCGGCCTGATAGCCGGCTTCTCCCTGAAAAGCGATGGGATTGTTTTCCGGCAGCTTTTTGCCGAATCTTCTGGTTACCAATCCAACTTCAGCAGGACCGATAATACGTATTGAGGGAAGATATAGAATAATAAATAAGAAAACCAGAACTCCAACGATGATTCCCGGTACCATGTTTCACCTCCTGCAATATTTTTACCCTGTACGGGGCACAGCGTGATTTTTGAGGTGACGGTGAGTTTCCGGCATGAATCCGGGTCTAGGGTTCTGAAGGCACCACAATAGCCGTGATAATATAGATCCAGAAGCCCAGGCTGCCCACCAGCAAAGAAGCCACAGCTATGATTCTGACCAGGGTGGGATCTATACCGAAATACTGAGCGATTCCGCCGCAAACACCCCATAACACCCGGTTAGTCCGGCTGCGATAAAATTTTCTGGTCATGGCTGCCCTCCCTGTATAGCGTTCAGATTTTTTCTTTTCAATTCAGTTTATATGGAAACAGTACCACCTGCATCATACATAAGGGTAGTTCGGATACTGGTCTGCGGCATAGTATCAGAACTGGCTGACATGACGGGTCAAAGAAAAATCCCTAATAAAAGAAAAACCGGGAACATTAGTTACTCCATGCCGGTCAATTATAAATTGTATCATAGTGTAAAAATGGGTTTACTACTGGTACCGCAGGGGATTCCGGCGAACGCCGGATGCAGGATGTATCAGCGAAGATAGATTAACGGCTCCCGGCAGCAGGATCCAGTTTCAATTTATGATATTCACCCGGAAGATCAATATTTCTGGCTCCGGCCACTTTTGAGTTATTCGCTGCCATTAACCCGGGCTCAGCTTCGTATTGCGGCAGGCTGGTTTTAAGGGTATGGTGAAGAACAGTCTCCGAAACCTTCCGGTTATCAAACCATGAATTCGCCGGCATCCTGGATTTTCCATGACCGTCCGGTGCTTTATAAAGATGGTTAAAAGGGGTGATATGGTTCCCTTCAAGGTGTTTCATTGGCATAGTTCCAGGGCGAAGCCTGCGAGGCGATAGAGTGTCTCTGTTTTTAGTTCCGGAACCGTGTGCGGCGTTTTCAGCGGTTTTTTGTTCAGTTAAAGGAAAGTACAGATTTATAGAATGGTATATCACAGCCTTTCTGGCTGCCAGATTGCGGCGAAACCCCGAAGGTTCTGTATCCCGCAGGGATCTTTTGATCAGAGCTTCCATGTCACCGAAGCGGCTCAGTTTTTTCGGACGGAAGAGAACCAGCGTGGCGAATAAAATCACCAGTCCTATAGCCGTAGTAACCGGCTCTGGAAAGGCTATCAGGGCGATAGCTACGGCCCTGATCCAAATTTTGATCCTGATGCGACCCATCCGGCCAGGCCTCTTTACAATAAATGTTTTTCACTGGGGAAAAGGTTATGACTTCATTTTAGACTATTTCTTACGGCTGTCAAGAGGTTTTTAGTCTCCCCAATTCACCCTCTATTGAGGCTAAATGAGCCTGAACACTTTCACCGGGATGGTGTAATAATTCCAGTTCATTAGTGTCTGAAGGCG
>CAYLRY010000077.1:0-6339 GCA_964386535.1 uncultured Dehalococcoidales bacterium
ATCTGATGGCCTGCCTTCCTATAATAGCCTGTCGCAAATACCAGCTACGAATTATGTCTACAACCTCTTTGGTATCATCACTGACACGTAGAAGCTTCAAATCCTCTTCAGAGATGTATCCATCGGTTACCTGTGTTTTCTGCATCCATTCTAATAGTCCCTGCCAGTAACTGGAGTTAAAGAGTACTACAGGGAAAGGTTTGATTTTTCCTGTTTGGATGAGGGTTAGCACTTCCGTCAATTCATCTAAGGTTCCTAATCCACCGGGGATAATAACAAAGGCAATAGAATACTTGACCAGCATGATCTTTCGCACAAAAAAATGGTTAAAAGTAAGCGTAATATTGGAATAAATATTGCACACCTGTTCTTCAGGCAGTTCAATATTGAGTCCTGCGGATTTTACACCCGCTTCCCTGGCGCCCTGATTAGCCGCTTCCATGGCTCCTGGTCCGCCTCCAGTAATAATATTAAATCCCTCTTTACCCAACAAATTGGCTATTTCCCGGGTTTTTTCATAATTATAACTTCCTGGTTTAAGTCTGGCTGACCCATAAACAGTTATGGCCGGCTCTATACCGGAAAGTTTGTCAAAGCCCTCCACCAGTTCTCCCAGATAACGGAAAAGTCTCCACGATTCTTCTTTTGCAAGCTGGTTTATTTCATATCTTTCGGCCATGGATTTACCTCATCTTATAAATATATCTAAGCGAATCGATGATCTGCCTTGATTCATCTGAAAAACTCATACCCCGGTAAAAGCAATATAACAGACGAAAGCGTAAACTGGCAAATAAAACAGGTCGATGTTATACTGCCTTTAGGTTTTATCACGGTCAAATATCAATAAGAACAAGGAGTAAATTTTGTGAAAAGGGGCGACGGGCGTGCCTTTAACCAGCTAAGAAAAGCCATTATAACACCTGGGTATCTGAATTATGCCGAAGGCTCTGTGTTAATGGAAATGGGCAGGACAAGGGTCTTATGCGCAGCTACTCTGGAAGACCGGGTTCCTCTATTTTTAAAAGGTACGGGACGTGGGTGGGTCACAGCAGAATACTCCATGTTACCACGATCTACACTTAGCCGTACACAGCGTGATTCCGTTCAAGGTAGAGTGAATGGACGGAGCCAGGAAATCCAGCGTCTTATCGGCCGTTCTTTAAGAGCAGTTACTGATCTGGCTGCCCTGGGTGAAAGGAACATAATTGTAGATTGCGATGTTATACAGGCCGACGGAGGTACCCGTACCGCCGCTATCACAGGAGCCTATGTGGCTCTTTATCAGGCTTTAAAAAACATGAAAACCATGGGATTGATATCCTCTATTCCCTTAAAAAACGCCGTGGCTGCTACCAGTGTCGGTATTGTACACGGCAATATAATGCTCGATCTCTGCTATGATGAAGACTCTCAAGCTGAGGTAGACTGTAATGTGGTAATGACTGATCAGGGTCAGTTCGTGGAAATCCAGGGTACCGCTGAAAATAACCCTTTTTCCAGGCAGTCACTGGACTCCTTGTTAAATCTGGCTGAAACAGGCATTAAACAACTTTTTGAGGTTCAAATGGCTGTTATAAAAACCTTTTAAAATCCCATATCACGGCCTTATCTGACCGCTGCCGAATATAATCCATTTATAGGTTGTCATCTCTTTTAATCCCAGAGGACCCCTTGCATGGAACTTTTGCGTGGAAATACCTACCTCAGCTCCCAGTCCAAATTGCCCGCCGTCGGTAAAACGGGTGCTGGCATTCAGATATACACAGGCTGCATCCACCTCATTCAAAAAACGCATGCCGGCTTCATAGTCCTCGGTTACGATAGCTTCAGAGTGACCGGAACCGAACTTTTGTATATGCTCAAGGGCTTCATCAAGAGAATCTACCACCTTCACCGCAGCTATAAGTGCCAGGAATTCTTTGCCCCAATCATCACTGGTAGCCGGTTTGAGGTTCAGGACAGGATTAGATTTCAAAATATCCAGCGACTCTGCATCACAATGTAATTCTACACCGCCTTTATGTAATTCTGCTCCTGCAACTGGCAAAAAATCCCTGGCTACAGCTTTATGAACCAGAATAGTGTCCAGAGCATTACAAACAGTAGGTCTCTGGACCTTTGCATTGTATACGATGGCTACCGCCTTTTTTATATCAACAATTTTATCTATATAAGTATGGCACACGCCAATACCACCGGTGACCACTGGCATACTGGCTGTCTCCGATATCAATTTAATCATAGGAGCGCTGCCGCGTGGGACTATCAAATCAATGTACTGTTTTAGTTTCAACATTTTTTCCACCAGTACATGGTCTATATTATCTATGAATTGTACTGCCCCAGCAGGAATTCCTGCCCTGTATGCTGCATCTTGCACTACATTCACCAGCGCCTTGTTGGAACGCAGTGTCTCTTTTCCTCCTCTTAATATCACCGCATTCCCTGATTTCAAGCACAAAACTGAAATATCTATAGTTACATTTGGTCGGCTTTCATAAATAGCGCCAATTACCCCCAGGGGCACTCTCTTGCGTCCTAGCAAAAGACCATTTGGCAAAGTGCGGAAATCAGACATCTCTCCTACCGGGTCAGGAAGCGCCTCAACTGCTAAAACATCTTTTGCCATTGCTTCTATCCGGCTCTTATCTAACATAAGGCGGTCAAGCAAAGCCGGGCTCATTCCTGAATCTTGGGCGTCTTTATAATCCTGTTTATTAGCAGCCAGTATTTCATCCTTTTTGGCTTTCAAATCATCTGATATATTATGTAAAGCTTTATTTTTTATTTCAGTAGAAAGATAAGCCATCCGGCGTGATGCTTGTTTAGCCGCCCGTGCCTGTTCTTCCAATCTCTCAAAAGCATTCATCATGAGTGTACCCTCTTTAGTAATCAAAGTATAACCAGATTATTCTTGTGTATTATCTCCGCACCATAATCATAACCTAATAAGCCGGCTATTTTTTTTGAATGTACGCCCTTTATTTTCAGAATATCTTCAGAACTGTAGTTAGTGATACCTGATCCTAATCTTTTCCCTGTCATATCAAATATATTAATCAGATCCCCTCTCTGGAAATGACCCTCAATACCTAAAACACCAGCCCCCAGCAAGCTACAATTGGTATGCTTCAGAGCCTCAACGGCTCCTTCATCTACCAATAGCTTCCCTTTAACTGAAAGGCCGGCCAGCATCCATCGCTCACGGCTCTCCAGTTTCTCGGTAGCGGGTAGAAAGCGAGTTCCTACAGGTTCACCGGCTGCCAGACGAAGAAGAATATCCTGCTCTTCCCCTTTAGCAATAATCACTGTGATACCGCAGGCTGTGGCCATATCGGCTGCTTGAAGCTTGGTCAGCATACCCCCAGTACCCTGATTGCCGTGACTTCCTCCAGCCAGGGCCAGGATATTTTTATCTATTTTTTTTACCTCCGGAATTAATTCTGCATCCGGATGTAAACCCGGATCGGCTGTATATAATCCGTCTACATCACTTAAAATAATCAGCAAATCGGCATCTATTAAATTCGCCACCATGGCCGAAAGATTATCATTATCTCCAAATCTGGCTCCTTCTATTTCCTCTATAGCTACCACATCATTTTCATTGATAATAGGGATAACACCCAGTTCTAATAGTGCCAGGAGTGTATTTCTTGCGTTTAAATATCCAGCCCGGTCCCTCAAATCTGAACGAGTGAGTAAAGCCTGTGCAATATTAATTTTCTGCTGGTCAAAAAGCCATTCATACATATACATAAGATGGCTCTGCCCTATTGAAGACAATACTTGCTTGTGAGGAATACCTTTAATTTTTTTAGGCAACGCTAGTTTGTGTCTGCCTGCTGCAACAGCTCCGGAGCTGACTACCGCAAGTTCAATGTTATTGTTATGTAAATTAGAAATCTGCTTAACCAGGTTTGCCATTACCACAGTGTCCAGGTTATCGCTGCCTCCGGTTAGCAAACTGGTACCGAATTTGGCAACTATTCGGCTGTAAATATTTTTATTATTAATTTTTGATTTCATATTATCATTTTACCTTGATCTTCATTGATTAACCTAATTATATCAAGCCAGCCATATGTCAACAATAGAAACGGTATTATGCTATAATCCGACTAGATATCTTAAACAACTCTAAAGGAGAACAGCATGGAAGGTAAAACAGTTAAAAGCAGCGCGGTCATTATGGCGCAGGTTATGGGCCCGCAGGAAATTAACATAGCTGGGAATGTGCATGGCGGGGTAATCACAAAATTGATTGATACAGCAGCAGGTGTAGTAGCCATGAGACATGCCAGGGCTAATGCAGTAACCGCTTCCATTGACCGTCTTAATTTTCATTACCCGGTATTTTCAGGTGACCTGGTCACACTGAAAGCCAGTCTTAATCTGGTGGGGAAGACCTCAATGGAAATAGGAGTCAGAGTTGAGACAGAAAACCTTATATCCGGAGAAGTCAGACATACTGCTTCTGCATACCTGACGTATGTTGCCCTGGATAAAGCAGGTAGGCCAATGTTGTTACCTCCACTTATTTTGGAAAGTGATGAAGAAAAGCGGCGGAACCGTGAAGCTCAAGCCAGAAGAGAGGCACGCTTACTTGAAAGAGAAAAGGAAAAGAGGAGTAAATAGAACGGGGCAAATCAAGTGAATCTGAGCTGAGATTTTGTTAAAATATATATCTAAGGGCTAGTCCGCTTCGGCTAGCCCTATAGCTATTTGGAGAAATGTAAAATAATTGGATTTAAGTCAGCTTTTAAAATTATTGGATGAAGTACCCGCTTACCGGGAACTGATTGCTATACTTGAAAAACCTGCCCTATCCAACCACCGGCTGTTGATAATTGACTCTGCCAGGCCTTTTTTAATGGCTGCCTTGTATCAAACCTTGAGGAAGCCTTTATTGATAATCACGGCACAACCGGAGAATGCTAAAAAACTTTATGAGCAGATGTCCATCTGGTGTAATTCAGATTTAATGAATATTTTCCCCGAACCTGATATTATACCCTATCAACGGACTATCTCAGATTTTTCCGTAGAGCAGGATAGGCTTCAACTCCTGGCCTGGTTAAGTAACCTGGAAAATAATAATAAGCCTTTTATTGTTATCACATCAGTCCCGGGATTGGTCCAAAAAATCACTCCTCGCCATGATTTCATAGAAGCCTGCCACACCCTTGAAACCGGCATGGAGGTTGATCCCCTTGTTTTGTTAAACCGGTGGCAAACCATGGGTTATCAGATTGAAACACTGGTAGAAGTGCCGGGAACAGTCAGCCGGCGAGGTGGTATTCTTGATATCTTTCCTGCAAACAGTACTTATCCCTGCAGGATTGAATTTTTCGGTAATACCATTGAAAGCCTGAGGCTCTATGATTCATCTACGCAGCGTTCACGAAAGGTTATCAATAGAATTACCATCTGCCCGGCCAGCGAAATTCTACCTTTAAGAGATGGATCAACAATATCTACAAGCTTCAAGAACCTGGATCTAACGCACTGTTCACGGGAAGTACAAGAACAATTTGAACAGGACCTATCCATGCTGAACAGCGGTCAGCGTCCGCCGAACATATCTTTTTACGCACCCTTTTTTAACACAGGTAACCTCATTGACTATTTTCCTGAAAATACCCTTATTATTATGGACGAAGATGTACAGATTAAAGACGAACTGAAATTTGTTGAAGAACAGGCTGAAAAATTAAAGGCTCAAAAGGTTGAAGCTGGCGAGTTACCTGTCAACTATCCCAGACCTTATTTTACCTCCACAGATATCTTTTCCAGAATTGCCAATAAAAAAAGTTTGACATTGCTATCGTGGGCAGGTTCCGACGACCCGGGTTTGCTCCAATTAAATTTTTACCCGGCTCCGTGTTATGCTGGACAATTGCCTGTATTGACAGCAAAATCCAGGAGTCTGCTTCAGCAAAAATACCGTTTGATTTATGTCAGTAATCAAGCCAGCCGTTTATCTGAATTACTGGAGGCTGAAGAAATCTTTGCCCCTCCGGTGGAAGAACTAAAACACCTGCCTGTCCCCGGTTCCTTAAACCTGATCCAGGGGTCGCTGGCTGAGGGCTGGCAACTGGATAACACGTTCCTTTTGACAGATAGGGAAATCTTTGGATTTGTAAAAGAACGCCGGTTAGTTAAGAAACGACCCGTTAAGCGGCATCAGTTGCCGGTTGATATTAAACCCGGGGATTTTATTGTTCATATTGAACACGGAATTGGTCAATTTAAGGGCATCAAAAACATGACCATGGGCAACAGTCAAAAAGAGTATATGGTGATTACCTACGCCGCCAATGATATCCTCTATGT
>CAYLRY010000078.1:0-6329 GCA_964386535.1 uncultured Dehalococcoidales bacterium
GATAATGAGCGGTGACTGGAGTTCAGACGTGTGCTCTTCCGATCTATTAAATACTATGCAGAAAATTAGGTTTATATCCGCAAGGCCGCCTCCTTGTCTAAGGTTAGAGGGACGCAAGGAAGCGGACTTGCAGCCAGCAACCATTTTGCTTTTTCGTGGTGCCGGCGGCTAACCAGAATGGACGATTTTTACCAAAAAGATACAGAAACCTAATGTTTATTAAAAACTATACGATGGTGAATTTTAAAGACCGGAAAATTTGTTGATGTTTAATAAAGAGAGGAACCAACGAATGTTGAATAGTATTAAATAAGGTAATAAAGATTAGTTATGGTTTGGTTTCGACAGGGGGAATTGACGCCAAAAGGCCGTTATGGTATAAAGTTATTGGATGGCAACGTAGCTCAGCGGTAGAGCAGGGGACTCATAAGCCCTTGGTCAGTGGTCCAAATCCACTCGTTGCCACCAACCTCGATTTTAAAGACGAAATCCGACGATGTAGCCAAAAAACAATCAATTCTGTACAAGGCTTTTTTATCACTAACAACTTCAAACCCGGTCCGAACTTGACCAAGAACTTCATTAAAAAGACAAATACCTTTGAAGTTGATTTACTGACCAATTCCTTTAATCAATCGGGGTTAGAGACGGTAGATGATTTAAAACGAAACAGGCGTTTCCACCAGGGTTGTTGCTGTAATACTCTGGGCTCTGCCAGCAGGAGCATTTTTTCCTCCAACTGTCTGATTCTTTCCCGGGCGGGCCCCAACTGGCTCTCCTGGAGCTTCAATTGCTCTTCCAATATGCGAATACGTTCGGTGGCGGCCCCAAGCTGGGCTGCCAGACGGATATTTTCCTGATAAAGCAACTGAGCGTCCAGGCTGGACCTGGCATCAGCAGCCGGCACCACATCCATTCCGGCCTGGGATTGCAACTGGGCAGCAGCTTCCTGTTTTAGCTCTTCAGGTATGGCAGTAATGCGGTACTCCTCGCCAAACTTGGTGGGGACTTTTACAGAAGGCAGTTTGCCGGATTTTATATAACGCCTGATGGTTTTAGCGCTCAATTTTAAAGCTTCAGCAGCTTCTGATATTGAATAAGATGCAGGGTTATCCATGCGTGTCTCCTTTTTATTCAGGGTATAGACAGGGCATACCCTATTATAACCATAATAGCATACATGCGGCCTTGAAGCTATAAGTGAATAATACAGGCGGTGCAGGCTAAGGGTTATTTGCATTAAGGCCAGCTTTTAATCTGCAAAGCTTCCCCTTGTTTAAGGAAAAAGGAGCACAAGGAGGCGGCCTTAAATTCGGCGCTTATTTTAGTATCTCTGGGTTCCGCCGGCGAGTAAGAATGGACGACCAATATGAAAAAAACAATACCATATTATACAAATGGGTAGACCCTGGGAATGGACAAAAATGCAAAAATTGAACTGATCATAGACCCCAATTTAAATATTTAAAAGCCAAATTTTCCTGAATGCAATAGCCGGACTGGCGCAAAAATACAAAAACCTTTAAAAGTATTTAACGGCGGATTTTAGTATAGAACTAATAAGCACGTTTTTACAACAACTGCCGGTACAGGGATTCATAGACACGGGCAGAAGACTGCCATGAGAAATCCAGCTCCATCAGGCGGCGCACGGCCTGCAACCAGTTATCCCGGGCTTTGAAAGCCTGGACAGCGGTTGCTACTGTCCTCATTAAAGCAGCAGCAGAGTATTCATGAAAAATAAACCCATGCCCTTTTTTAAGATCAGGACTGAACCCGGGCACAGTATCCACCAGGCCCCCGGTATGGCGGACAACAGGCACTGCTCCGTACCGCATGGCGATCATTTGTCCCAGACCGCAGGGTTCAAAGCGGGAAGGCATTAGAAAGATATCACAGCCCCCATAAATACGGTGTGCCAGCGGCTCCTCAAAGGCAGTAAAAACAGCCAGATTTTTAGGAAAGCGTGAAGCCAACTGGAGGAGTTTGGTTTCATAAATTTCCCAGCCATGGCCAAGAATAATAAATTGCGCTCCGGTTTCCTGTATAACCGGCTCAATAGACTGAAGGAGGATATCCATACCCTTTTGTGCATCCAGGCGCTGCACCATACCGATCAGGGGAGCGTTTTCCTCAACGGACAATCCGGAAGAACTCTGTAAAACAGCCTTATTCTGAGACCGTTTTTCAACACAACCTGCGTTGAAATTAACCGCTAGATTTGAATCGGTTTGAGGGTCCCAATAAAGGTAATCCAGGCCGTTGAGGATGCCGGTTACAGAGTCCTGCCGGTAGCGTAAAAGAACATCCAGTCCCATTCCCATTTGCGGTGTTTTTATCTCACGGGCATAGGTTTCACTTACTGTGGTAAGCTTCTCAGCCCAGAGAATAGCCTGGCTCAGGAAACAAGGAGGAGGTTTAGGCGCATCGTGAGGAATGTCCTCAAAATATTTTATAAGACGGCTTTGATAAAGGTAGTTATCATCAAAGCGTCCCTGATGAGCCAGGTTGTGGATGGTAAAAACGGATTTATAAGGATACCCGGATTTTTTAAGAAACATCACCAGCAGCGCAGTATGCCAGTCATGGCAATGCACAATGTCCGGCTGCCAGTCCAGGTGGGGAAGCAATTCAAAGGCAGCCTTAGAAAAGAAGAAAAAGCGGTCCAAATCATTCGAGGAATATACCTCATATCCGCCGAAAAAACGCTGATTTTCCAGTGTATAAACAGGTACTTCTGCATGCAGGGTATGATTAAGGTTGAAGGTAATATTTTCCCCGCGGAAAGACATGGGGATACCGGTTATTGCAGGAGTTAAGGGGAATTGCCGTACATCCAGGCAGGCATACTGCGGTAGCAGGAGGCGGACATCATGGCCGGCATCCCTGAGAACCAGGGGTAGAGAGCCAACCACATCCGCCAGGCCGCCTATTTTAATCAGGGGGCTGGCCTCCGCGGCTACAAAAAGGATCTTCAAAATCCAGCGACCTCCTTATTAAAACTTGAAACAGCCTTATATCTACATTATTATATATTCGCAGTAAAGGCAATCCGGGAAAATCACCGGGTAAAAAGGGACACAAGCATGGGTTAAAATCTTTTGAAGGTTTATTTTTCCGGTAACACCTTAATAAATCATCCAATACCTTCAAATGTAAGGTGGGTTTCTACGCCAGTCCAGCGAAATCACTCGTGCTTATTCAACTATTTTTATGTGAAACCTCAGGGGGAAGAACCAGGTATTTACATCCGGGCGGTTTGCTACTATAATTAGGTAAACTTGTCAGAAGAAACTGGGAATTAAATACAACAGAAATAGCAGGCCTAACCTTTCTTTCAATTTAACGTTATAAATTGCAAGAAGGAAAGGTAAAAGTTGTATTGCAGGTCTGTTGACAGTATGTTGTATAATATTATAGATATACCTGATTCAGGGTATACTATGTAATGTTCAAAAAAAGGAGGTGATATCATGATTCAAACCCGGAAGGGAGAGCAAGCTTAAAAAACCGAATAAAAACCAAGGAAAGATATCAAAGAGGATCCTCAAAGGGGAAGTTATGGTTTTTCTTTCTGAATTGAGGAGACAAGAAAATACAAAGAGAAATCCTTAAGGAGGATTTATTTAAGTCGATGAAAAATAAAATTTCTAAGATACTGGGTGTAGTCCTGGCTCTCACCGTCCTGGCCGGACTCCTGATCAGCGCTGTACCCGCTTCGGCCGCGATCCTGGATATGACCTGGAGTTCTCAGGGCGCACCAGCCGCAGAACCCTTTAAAGTATTGTTACCTGATACCAAGAGTACAGGCGCCTGGTTATATGACGTATCTGTAGACGGCCAAACTATTTTTGCTATCAACTATGACAACACAACTACCGTGACACTATATAAGTCAACCAACGGCGGTCTTACCTTCTCCACTGCCGCTCTGGGAGTCAACCTGCCCGCCAGCGTTCCGGTTGACATCGCCATTTCTTCGGATTACGCCAATGACAGTACAGTTATGGTAGCAACTGCTACCCAGTTATGGCGTTCCGTCAACGGTGGAGCAACTTTTACCAATTACGTGAATGTGGGTAGTCTACCCAACGGCGGTACTACCATTAACGCAATCGCAGTAGGCCCCAGCTATGACGGCGGACAGGCGATCCTGGTAGCTACCGACAACGGCGCCTCCCGGTTTACCAACAACTCCGGCTGGCAAAATCTGGGCTTTACCGGCAATGTACTGGATATCGCCTTCTCTCCCAATCATGGCAAAGGCGATGCAGAAGTACTGGCAGTGACCGGTAATGCATCCGCCATTTACCTGGACACCAAATCAGGCACTAACAACGTTAATGTGGATGTTGGCAGAGCTACCCTCTTCACCACCACTACCCCTCCCCTTACCATCAATCACGCTTCCATTGCTTTCGCAGCAGACTATGATATGTACAGCAACAACCGCGTCTTTGTCGGTCTGGGCATTGCCGGCATCGGGGCTCAAACCACCGGCGACGGCATGGATGTCTACCGCGTTACCGGCATCCTGGGCGGAAATTCGCTGACCACCAGGCTGAATGTGGGCGGCACGGGCACCAATACCAATGTATACAGCGTGGCCTTTAAGGGCAACGTGGCAGACGGCTGGCTGTATGTGGGCATCCAGAACCCTGGAATGGGCCCCAAAGTCTGGAGAGCCACCTCAGCCAACGCCAGCACCGTAACCTTCATCCCCAACGCCAAGAGCCCTACCGGCATTTATAACACCGATGTTAAATGCTTAAGGTCCGCCACTGACACCAAGATTTTTGCCATGGTCAGCGGCGCCGGCAGCGCTCTTTCAGTGAGTACTGACGGTGGAGTCACCTTTAACCAGATTTCGCTAATCAATATCAGCGCTTCAGCCAACGTAAACTTTGTTGATCTCAATATTGTAGATGCCAACAACCTGTTCTTAATCATGGTGGACAATGCTCCGGTTGCCGGCGGCATTTACAGCCGTCTGTTCAAGACCACCGACGGCGGAGCCAACTGGCAGAGCGTGCTGAGCACCACTGAGGCTGCCTTTACAGCTAATGCAAATGATTGCCTGAAAGCCATATATCCCTCACCGGCTTACGCCACTGATAAAACCCTCTATGTAACCAGCGGCACTTACAAAATTTACAAGAGCTCCAACGAAGGACTGACCTATACCACTTATTCTTCACCCAACAGTGTTGACATTGTAGCCTTCCTGCCCATTGATGCCAACTCCTATTTAATCGGCGCAGCCAGCGGCATTTACAAGAGCGGAAGCTATACTGCAACCGCCATATCAGGACAAACCCCTTACTCCTTCGCCTATATCAGCGATACCGATATGTACGTGGGTACCGTCAATGGCAGCGTATACCGCTCTACCAACGGCGGGGCCAGCTACATTCCCGTGGGAGCCCCGAATTCTTTGGGCGCCAACGTGATTGTCAAGACTGATGTCGGCTACGCGACCAACAAGGTAGTATATGCAGCCAGCACCACCGGTGTTTACCGCTGGACAATCGATACTTCTGCTTCCTGGTCAACCCTGAAAGCCGGCAATGTCGCCAGCATTTCTCAGACCTCTGACGGCACCATTTATGCCAATGATACAACTACGCCGACAGGTCATACTTACCAGGCGCAAATCCAGAGATGCACCACTCCCACAGCCCCGGTTACCACCTGGGATACTATGATAGCCTATGGGGCTACTGCCGCTGGAGCAGCGGTAACAGGTCTTCAGGGCTATGTTTCCGAAACTAATAATCCTGTATCAGGTATAGTAAAAGCTGTCTCAACCGGTACCGCCCAGGTACCCAATAACACCGTTTACAGCCTGGTGGCTTCAGCCCTTGGTCCTTACATCTATGGAGTTAAAGATACAGTAGTGGCAGCACCCACCATCAGTTCTCCCGCAGCCGATTCTCAGGTTGCCTCCAATTCCAACTTTATGTGGGGCGCAGTGGCAACAGCTTATGCACCGATTAAATATGATTTACAGGTTGGCTATGACGCAGCTTTCAGCAGCCTGGTAATCAACGCCACTTCTACCGGGACCGGGCAGGTCAGCGGGACCTTATATGTGCCGGGTGCGGGTATTCTGCAAGCCGGTCAAACCTACTACTGGAGAGTCCGCGTAGGCACCGGAAGTCCCATGGCCAGCAAATGGTCAGCCACTACCAAATTCGCAGTACAGTTAAGCGGCACTAACCTGGAACTGGCAGGCATCGGCGGATTAAGCCTGCAACCGGCAGCCGGCGCGTCCAATGTTCCTCTTAAACCTGTATTCCAGTGGGCGGCTGTTACCGGCGCTATGAGCT
>CAYLRY010000079.1:0-6265 GCA_964386535.1 uncultured Dehalococcoidales bacterium
TATGTACACTAAAAGAATCAGAACCAATGAGTTCAGTTTTGGCGATACTGAGCATCATTTGAATAAAATAGCTGTGTAGCAGGCAAATTACCCAGGTTTGAACCATATAGATGGGTAGAAAGTATCTAAAGACGCTATTGGAATAATCAAAATGTACGGATTTGTTAACCTGGGACTACTTTTTTATATGTAAGGGAATCAATTTGCCCGTACCGGTGGTATAAGGCCAAATACGCTTGACTTTTAAAACATGAGCCTGGGTCCAGATATTTACCATCATTCGCTGAGAATCATTTCCTTTACTAAGTTCACTCAGGACCGTTTTAATCATCTCTGACTCGTCCATCTCACCCAGGTCGGGACTGGCGATAATACTTATATTAGTATGTCCCTGTGAATCTTCTTCTTCCAGCATCTGGTAATCGGTAGAAGCGCCGCCGAATTTTGAGGGTAAAACTTCCTCTATTATCCTTAAAAGGTCTGTGCCGATAAAAGTCATCCCGGAACTGGTCAGCTTGTCAAAGCCTCTTATGTAGTGAAGGTGCTCGCTCAATCCCAGCTTTTCTAACTTACATCCACATTTTCTGGTTTCCACCACCCCCCAATCCCCACTTTCAATATTAAGTAAAATTTTAGGTGCGCAGAGCAGCAGCGTACTGAAGAGGAAAGCCTCTACTGTTGTCGCGGCATGTGGTATCTGCCTTTTTTGCTGGATCAAGGCTAAAGAATCCTTAAATAGATGAATATCATCAGAAAAAGATGGATTGTAACACCCGGCGCCTACCATTCCACCTTCTGTAAAAATATATACAGGACACGCAGTGGCTCCAACCGCTGAAATTTCTTTCCGCTTGGCTTCAGTAGTCGGCTCACCGCCTAAGAAAAATGTAACCCCGGTCAGGTCTATTCCTTTATCTTTGGCCTTTTGACAGATTCTCACCCCCAGGCTGGTAAATGAGTCTAGACTACAGCCACCTTTCTCCCTCACCATTTGTCCCATCCATTCCGCCACCTTCTCCGCCTCATCAAGAGAAACATACTCCGGTACAGGCAACCTGGTTCCCCAAAATCTACCTGCATATACAATGAAAATGGTACCCATTCTATTTTTCAAAGAAGGTCTGAAATTCCTCTTCTGTATTGGTGAAAACCACCTGATAGGTGTTTTGCCTGCTTTAGTAAATCCCAGAGTAACCATCGGCCCGGCGCCGGGCATGATTGAGACCCAGAGTGCAAAGGGGAGTTCCAGAGCGTTATTAGCATCCAACATCTGAATATAGTAAACTGCACGGTTAGCAACTAAAAAATCAAAATCATACACGGTCCTGGTACCGGCGCTCCTGCTGGCGCTGCTGCGGGTTTCAAGGTGTCCAGAAAGAAATGGATTATCAAAATCTCCCTCTTTGAATTGAAAAATCTTGCAGCCCCGTCTTATCTCCTTCCTCCCCTTAAATTCCTCAACGCTTAAATAGACACCTTCACCAGCCAGTTTTTTTAGAGCCGGCTCAATTCCGTCCGAGCGCACCATTTTTTCAAAATCCCCGTACTCGCAGCCGGAAAGACCAAGGAGCTTTAAATATGGACTGGACTTGTTTTCATAGATGGCCCTTTTTACCAGCAAAAGGAAATTTTTCTCCCTGTTTTGAAGCCTCTCACGGATTATTGAACTGCTCTGCTCCAGAGTAATCGGTTCTTTGAGATATCCCCTCAGTCCCCATGCAAAGCGCCAGAACATTTTTCCCTGGTCAAATATGGATGAAATTATCTTCATATTCTTTGTATTAAAATAATTTTTATTATACTAAATCCATTATTATGTTATTGTCAACCTGATTTCAGGACAGCAAGTTAAACGCAAGCAGGCTTGATAAACCAACAGAGGGAAAATATTTAAAGCTTATTGAGAATAATGGAGCGGGAGACGGGATTCGAACCCGCGACGTCCTACTTGGAAGGCAGGCACTCTGCCACTGAGTTACTCCCGCTGATATATGCAGGTTCACTTAAAGAGGCAACCAAACATTTTGATTGTACATTATTGCTCTCTATATTTCAATAAGGGAAAGCCCCAAAAAAGGCATATGTATTGCAGACACAAACATTAAAGGAGTATGATAATTAGCCATAGGATTCAATTTACTTATCCGCAAATACATTTTATTCTCAGCTTTTTTTACTATAAAATTAGTATAGGAGTATTCGAATGGGAGAAAAAAACCTCATCACAGTATTGGTTCCACTAGCAGACAGACATAAGCTGGCGCCGGACCAGCCGCCGCCAGGATTACCCGGACTGGCCGGTAAATTCAGATTTGAGCCCTCTTCAGTAAACCTGGCCAAACGGTTAAACACCCTGGAAAACAAGACCATTTACCTGGTAGATATAGGTTTCGGTGGCGGATACAACTTTATGCTGGAAGTCCAGAGATGGTTTTCTGAACATATGCCTTCAGTAAAGACAGTCCTCAGGCGCAAACCCGGACATGTTTTTTCCTTTGACAATAATGAATTATGGGAAGAAGTCAAAGAAAAGGGTGATGCTGTTATCCTGGGGGTGGCAGGCTGACCGGGTTGTGTATCAGCAGTTGCTGGCAGCGGAGTGAACCTAGAACAGAATTATGGTATTCCTGTAGCACCTATCTCTGCTCATACCATGGAGGCAGTAGCCAGGACCGACCCCAGAGCCAGGATTTTGCCGATAATTTATACCGCCAATCCCGTCATAGGGCTTTCTTCCGAAGCGCTGTATAAAAAATTACTCGAAGGTAATGACCCGGAAACAGACAGACCGGTTATCAATGAAATTATAGAGATATTGACTAAACCGCAGGAGAAAAAGAAGCCGGGGCCAGTTCTCGCTTCTGAGCCGGAACCGCTTGAGAAAAGCCTGTCCGGTACTGAGGATACCTTACAACAGCTTTTCTACGATAAGGGATGGACAGATGGTCTTCCCATTATCCTGCCTACTGAAGAACGTGTAGAGAGAATGCTTAAAGGAACGAGCCATTCATCTGGGGAGGAAGTCGGGCAAGCTTATGATCATGACCACCATGAAATCATAAAATTCACGGTACATGATATCGCCGTTTGGGCTGTAATGGCAGGTGCAAAACCGGAATATTTGCCCGTGATACTTGCCATCGCCTCTTTAAAACAATCATCGATTGCCCCTTCCACTACCGCGGCCGGGACTATGCTGCTGGTGAATGGACCAATCCGGAACGAATTGAAAATGAATTCAGGAATTGCTGCCTTCAGCCCGATTAACCAGGCTAACTCGGTCATCGGACGGGCGTGGACACTGATGAGTATATGCTGGGGCTGCGCCAGAGTAAAAAGAACCCTCTGGAGCTCCCAGGGATGCAATGAACTCTATAATAATATGTGTGTTGCTGAAAACGAGGAGAGGAGCGTCTGGACGCCTTTTCATGTAGATAAGGGTTTCAAACCGGAAGAAAGCGCTGTCAGTATATTCAGAGGCTGGGCATGGGTAAATAGTATCGGTTGTGCAGCCAACAGGCCCCTTGCAGAAGAACTAAGCCGCCAGTTTGCAGCTATTCCTCCGCTGGGTTCTAGAGCCACCATTGTGATGGACCCGCTTGTTGCTGCTAACCTTAAAGATAACGAGGGATTTGAAACAAAATTGGATTACTGCAAACACCTTTGCGAAAACATAAAAATTAAAGCAGGAGATTACTGGAAGACCGATCACATCAACATGCTGGTGTCATCAGAAGCCATAAAAGGCATTGAACCCTTTGCCTCATGGAGGTCCCTCCCGGATGAAGCGCTGATAGCCCCGTTCTACAATCCTGAAAACATCAACCTTATTATAGTAGGTGGTGAAACCAGCCCTTTGTGGAAGGCTTCCGAATACGGATATGTGGGGAGTGCTTCCGTGGATAAGTGGCGGTGATAGTATCTATTTAAAAACATGAACCAGGGAGTGGGATTTTACTTCAATTCAAAAAGATGCCTGAAATGCTGGGCATGCGAAATCGCCTGCCAGCAATGGCATGGCATCCAAACCGGAGGACTAAAATTAAGGAGAGTTGAAGAAAAAACCCTGGGTACTTTTCCTGATGTCACCAGGACTTTTTTTTCGCTCTCCTGCCGCCATTGCGCCAGGCCCCGTTGTGTTGCTGCCTGTACCGCCGGTGCTATCAGCAAGCGAAACGATAATGGCATTGTCCTGGTAGACCGGGATAAATGTAACGGGTGCCGCGCCTGTCTTGATGCCTGCCCTTTTAGGATTCCTCAATTTGATGCTGCAGGTAAAATGCAAAAGTGTGATATGTGCCTGGAGCGTATTGAAAAGGGACAATCCCCTGTTTGTTCTGAGACCTGTCCCACCGGAGCGTTACAGTGGGGTAACATAGAAAACCTGTCCAATCAGGCTTTCTGGAATACAGCTAAAATGATTACAAATTGTATTCTTCCTCTGCATATGGAGCAAAAGGACCGCACATAGCTTCTCCGGCTAAGTGCAGGTATTCTGTAATATTTTTACCATCAGCATTCTTAATATCAGAATCTGCCATAAAGTTCAAAACACTTTTTCCCACTCTTCTTTATGTAATAATCTATTGAATAAAAACGCTTCAACGGTGAAATCCCCCGGAAAGATCTCAACTCGTTTTACTGGTTTTCTATTGAACAGGTTTGGTCTGCTCGCTGTGGTTATTCTTCTGGTGCTGGAAGCCTGGACCGGGCAGTCCTTAATTGTTATTTTTTGGTCTTATCATTTCAGCCGCCGGATTGTCCTGGTTGTAGAACTGAAAATCTCTGCGGGCTGCCCATCCTGAACGCATACTGGAGCAGGCGCGATGTGTCCCGGGCGAGAATAAGGATCTAAATCCGTTTTAATGTTGAAGCACCAGTAACCCTGGTTTCCCCCATGACCGGTTGACCCTGGTATTCCAGCCTTGAGGCTCCTTCCAAAATGGAATCCAGCTTTCCGGTTAAATTGACCACACACTGGCTGGCCCCGGCCAGTTTAATTTTGGCATCATGTACCTGATAATTATATAAATCGATATGGCTGGCTCCCGAAGCATCCAGAGCCAGATCCCGGGCTGCTCCCTTCAGATCAATACGGCTGGCTCCGGCTACGTGAATGTCCAGTACAGCGGCATTGATATAACCATTGATATGGCTGGCTCCAGCCAGGTCCCATTTCGAATTATTTACGGACATCTCTGAAAGCTCCATACTGCTGGCGCCGGATACATTCAGAGCAAAATCGCTGTTGGAATTAAATCCCTTCACCATGCCCCGTGCGGCTCCTGTGATATTTAACTCACGTAATTCAGGAAGGGTTATTTTAGCATGCAGGCGTGAGAAGGGAGCTACCAGTATACTCACCAAATTTAGATTATAGCTTATAGTGATTCCTTCGCCTTCCTGGATAACCTGGATAGTATTAACCTGGGTATCGCCGCCTGTAATGCTGATTGTGTATTTTTCTCCCCGGAGGATCTCTAATTCCATGGCATGCTTTACAAGTATCCGGTTAAAACCCGTTAAGTTGAACTCTTTAGTACTCATATTACGCTCCTCTTTTTTATTCGTATCATTTACCTTTTTAAAACATATTTAGCTCATAGACCCTGCCGCCTGAATTGGTATCTTATTGTACTAACGTTTATTCAAATACAATCGTTTTAATGTAACCATTTTATGCTAGCACCTAACATAAGCTTTTGCGCCATCCGTCAGCAGGGTCTTATCCTGGCCGTTTGACCAGCGAGATTTAAAGAGGTCCAGGGAAATATTGTATAATGAAATAATTATGAGGAAAGTGGTAGCTATTGTCGGTATGGCAGGTAGTGGAAAATCTGAAGTAGCGGGCATCATAGAGGAACACGGTTTCATCCGTATAAGGTTCGGCGATATAACAGACGAGGAACTAAAAAAAAGAAACCTGGCTATTAATGAAGAAAATGAGCGCTTTTGCCGTGAGCTTCTCAGGAAAGAACATGGAATGGCGGCTTATGCTAAATTGAATCAACCCCGTATAGATGCCGCTTTAAAAAACAGCGATGTCGTGGCCGACGGGCTGTACTCCTGGGAGGAATACCTTTCCTTTAAAGAATACTACTCTTCCCGCTTCTTTGTGGTAGCTGTTTTTTCTGCACCTTCTACCCGATACGCTCGTTTGTCTCAGCGCTCTCACCGTCCGCTTACTGCATTAGAGGCTGAAGGACGGGATTTCGCCGAAATTGTAAACCTGAACAAGGGTGGGCCAATTGCAATGGCTGACTAC
>CAYLRY010000080.1:0-6190 GCA_964386535.1 uncultured Dehalococcoidales bacterium
CGATTTAACTATACGGCTATTAAAAAAATCTATTTGGTGAAGTAGGCATCATACATGGACCAGAAGTCTCCTGCCATGGTGCCGAGTCCAGTATCCGCCAGATTGGCAGTGGTGGCCCAGAGCCTTGGATACCAGTAGATGGGGATCCACATCAGGAAATCATAGACATCCTGGGTTACTTCCTGCTCAATGGATACTTCCAGGGTGGGAGTGGTAGCCACTTTTCTATAAAGCTCCTCCCACCGCGGGGAATTGGCAACATTCTTATATCTGCCGGTGCGGACAGGCGGGAAATTAAAGCCCATGCTGGGAATGATGTTTCCTTCAAAGCCCAGAGGGATATACAGGACGCCGTTGTTCCATCCGTTGGACTGGATGCCTACCATACCGGCTGCCTGGACCACTTCCAGGCTGGCTTCAATGTTGATGGCTTTCATATAGGACTGTAAAGCGATTAACACATTGCGGTCAGCATTGTCCTGGGCATAGATCTTGGTTTTGAAGCCATTGGGATAACCGGCTTCGGTTAGAAGCTGTTTGGCTTTAGCCACATTATATTTGCGGCCGGTGATCGTTTTAACGTGTGCCGGGGCCTGCGGGCTGGGGGCCTGGGTGGCGCCCTGCCAGTATCCGTAGCCAAAGGTCTTGGCAATGGAGTCCTTATCTATTGAATATTCGACAGCCTCCCTGACCTTGAGATTGGACCAGGGGGAATCGGCGTTAGCAGTATCAGGCAGCAGAACATAAGCTCCGGACATTACGCTCAAAATCTTGTATCCCAGAGCAGCCAGTTGAGAGGCTACCATGGCGCTGCCGCTGGTATCATATATTTCAGCGCCGCCGGATTTGAAGAGGGCTTGCTGAGTCAGCATATCGCTGACAAACAGGTACTGGATCTCATCCACATAGGGTTTCCCTTGCTGCCAGTAATTCGGGTTACGCTTGGCTGTCAAAGAGACGTCCCGCTGGTAATCGGTCTGGATAAAGGGACCGGTGCCTACCATGTTAACCCGCATCCAGTCAATGCCGTTTTTCTCCAGGGCTTTGGGCGAAACCATGTATCCCTCATTCATGGCCCTGGCCGGCATGTTGGAGTTGCGCCACTCTGTCATCGGGCATTTGATAGTATATTCGTCTACTATAGTTAGCTGATCGCGTTTAAAATAGGAGACGCTGGCGAACATCTTTGAGTCGATCAATTTCTCAAGGCTCCATTTCACCACGCTGGCGTTAAAGTCGGTGCCGTCATGGAACTTAACGCCTTTAATCAATTTAAAGGTCTGAGAGGGATTAACTGGATCGTACCCCATTTCATATGAGGCCAGTTTGGGAATGAGAGTACTATCAGCCAGAGGGGTCAACATGGCTTCCAGACAAATAGTCTGGCAGGGGTTGCCGAAGGGGGCTTCCCAGGGTGCGCCGATGGGAGAACTGGGAGCGGCAGGTGTAATAAATCTGATTTTACCGCCGTATTTACCTCCGGTGGTAACAGGCGGGGCTGTGGTCGCGGTGACGGATGGCTTAGAGGTAGTGGAAGTGACAGGTATCGCTGTAGTGGTTTTGACTTGAGTGGGTGCTGAGGTAGTAACTGATGCAGTGGTACCGGGTTGGGCACTGGTAGTCGGGGCTGTGGTCGTAGGCGAGCTTTCGGAACTGCAACCGACTAAAATAACAGCACAGATCAATAGAAGTGTCAGGGGAACCAAGAACTTTTTCACTAATTCCTCCTCATTATTTATAATACCGATACGCCGGTCATATACGCACTGTTTATATGATGAAAACAGCCGCTACAGATCGCCTTTTTAAATAATTTTCTTACAAATGAATCTTTCAGATCAGTATAGGTAACCTGTGTTTGGATGTTTTTTCAATGAATGAGAAATCGATTTATTTCTTCTTATTATATCACATGCTGTCAAACTGATACGAAGGTCGTAATGACCAGCTATGGGAAGGTTTGGTGTTTCTTTAATTATCAAGCTCAATCCCTGAATAACACAGGGAGTTGTTTTTCTTTGACTCAACCCAGTAGACGCGCTCTGATAATGAACTTAAATCAGAACTGCGGGTAAGCGAAAACATGGAAGGGAAATTTGTATATATTTATGCCGGCAGATTCGCTGTGAGTGGAGATTAAAATTTTTATCCCCGATATCAGCGCTGCGAGGGAAAAACAGCCTTTACCTCTAAATATTTTTACCTTTCATGACTATATTCAATACCTCAATCAGGTCTTTTTCCTTATAAGGCTTCTGAATCAACAAAACTGGGCCCTGTAACAGAGCTTTTTGGGCATTGGAATCTTCAGTATTATCTGTAATCATGATCACCGTGGCATCCTGGGCTTTGTCTTTAATAGATTTAAAACCGTTACGGCCATTTGTCCCTGATAATACTGAATTTATTAACACCAGATCAAAACGCTGGCGGTTGATCTCATTAAGCGCTGCTTCAACACTCGTCACTGAAGATACAGAATAGCCCTGTTTCTGAGTTATTTCCTTTAGTGTATTATTGGCCTCAACATCATCATCTATTACCAGAATGCTTCCTTCACCCGCATTGGTGTTTCTGAGCAGCCATTCATCCAGGATTTCCTGTTTAAACCGCCAGTTGCCGCCTACCTTGGTAGCAGGTATACGCTTTTTCTTCACCAGTTTGTACACCGTCATGTAGTTGACCCGCAGGTATTTGGCTGCTTCCTTGACATTCATCAGTTCATTCATTAATGAAACCTCCCTTAATAATATAATATCTAATTATCAAAACTTTTATATAATAACTGAAATGCATGAAAAAGTCTATTAGTTAATTTCATTATAATTTCATTATATAAAAGAACCTGTATATTTCAAATTGCCTGATCGGTTCTGCCAATTAATTTTATCCTTACTAAACTACCAGGAATGAATTTATGAAGTAATCTCACCTTATTTATTTCACATATCTAATTTTGTACATGCCATAACCGGGCCGGCGTTTTCTGCCAGCGCTATCTGTATTATTTGTTATATAAATTTAACGTATTTGATCAATTCATGGAGATTTTTCTCCACCTCAGCCAGATCCTGCTGGTTAGGGCGTCCCCTGATGTCACCCAGCCTTCCTTTTGTACTGAGGTCCAGGTTATTGTGGAACTCTCCCACGATATACCATTTGGCCAGCACGGTGAAACCCAGGTGTTCAAAGAACTGACCCAGATAATCGCCAACAGGGGTAACTTCGCCTTTCCCGGTATGCGGGCCGGAGTAGGTGCAGAACACCACTGCTGTTTTACCTGGTATTTGAGGAGCACAGGGTTTAATATCGCCGCGATCCATATGAAACCTCATCTTTTTCTTGACGAATTTCAATACAGGTTCCGGCGGTTGAAACTGGTAGGACGGAACTCCAAGAAAGACCAGATCATAGAAATATAAATCATCTTCCTCTGCTTCGACAATTTTTTTCAATACCGGATGGTAACCCTCAGCAACCAGGACGTTCTGGATAGTATTAGCTACTTTTTCCGTATTACCGGTGGCTGACCAGTAAATAATTAGTATTTTATTTTTATTTATTTTTTCCATTATATCAATATTCCTTTAATAATATAATTTAAATTATAAATATATATATTAAATAATATTAATTAGCTAATAAATATATTATAGTGAATAAGCCTTTCTTGAAAATACAGGAAGATCTTCAGGCTTCGCTTTTTTAGGACTGAAACCGGCAGTATCATCGGATAAGGCTGCCGCAGCAACATCAGGAAAAGTTGATTCATTGATTTTATAGGTTTTAAGGGTCTTTAAACCGATTTTGTTATTGAGCTCTCTGATGGCGCTGGCAACCATTCTTCCAATTTCCTCTGGAGAAGAGCATCCACCAATCTCCAGTCCTATTGCCATTCCGGCACGTTTCACTTCATCTGGCACTACCTCAGCAATGAATTCCATGACCTCCGGTAGGGCAGTTCCGAAGGCATTTCCGTGAGGAATATAGAACATGGCGCCCAGGATGTGAGTTATTGCATGGCCATAATGCGGTATAGCGTCAGAGAAAGCATAACCCGCAATCATAGCTGAAAAACCCATGTTTGAACTGGCTTCCATGTCAGAGCTGTTCTTGACGGCTCTGGAGAGATACTGCCACACCAGTGCCAGAGCTTTTTCTGCCAGCATATCTAACATGGGATTGGCCATGACAGAAGTAATCGCTTCTGCGGTATGAGAAAAGGCATCCATACCCTTATCAGCGATTATAGAGGGCGGCATTCCCACAGTCAGAACAGGATCAACAATAGCCAGGGTAGCCCTGCACACCGGACCCATTACCCCCCTTTTTTCTGTTTTTCCTGGTGTCGGTTAAAACAGCCACAGGTGTAACCTCGCTCCCTGTCCCTGATGTGGTAGGCAGCAAAAATAGCACTTTTCCCGGTTTGGGTTGTATACCATAAGCCATATCCAAACCTCCTTTAATTTTTTATCTTCAAATTATAATCAATTATAATATGTTCATTCAATATTTTTCAGATTTCCACTTGTGTTATATCCTGATAATGCCGGAATTAAAGTAGAAATGTATATTGATTAATGAAAAAGCATCTTCCATAATAGCTTCAAACGGTTTACAATAAGTAAATAGGATTTCAGGATTAATATCCAATAACCATATCTATAGCAGTGATATAAAGCAGGTAACGCCGGATGCATCATTCTCTGCATCTTTACGGACAGCACCAGCACAGGTTAATTCATTTATACTTCTCTCTGGCAAAACTCACAAAGGTTCCAGTAATAGGTCAGGTTGTTCGCTGGGCGGCCAATATATATGCCAGAATCGGCCACAGCGGGTATTTTCTCACACTTTCTGAAGCGGAGCAGATAGTTGATATTGCCAGTGATGTCTCCCTGGGACCGTGTAGCTGCCGTCAGGAATTCCATAATTGTAAAAATCCGGTGATGAGTGAAATTGTCCTGGGGCGCGGCGGCAAAGAAGTATATGCATCCAGGGTAAAGGAATTCCGGACTGTTTCCAAAGAGGAAGCCAAAAACGTTCTGCGGCAGGCTCATGCGAACGGGCTGATCCAGAGCATTATGCGCTGCAGGGGCCATTTTTACTCGGTCTGTAATTGCTGCACTTGCTGCTGCGTGCCCCTGCGTCTGCGCCAGGATTTCGGCATCGGTTTAGCCCTGATTCGCAACAAGAATGTGGTCAGTGACTTTGAGAAGCAAAAATTGCACTGAAACGTATGATTTAGATGAAAATGGTCGCAGAAGGCAAGGCCGCCCCTTGTGTCCTTCTAACCTTATGCAAGGGGCGGCCTTGCCGGTAAAAACGTTATTTTCGAAGTAATTGTCCGTTCGGGCTACCCGCTGGCTTCCAGAAAGAGGTTATTCTACCTGAGGTCTATCAGTTTTATCCGGGTAGGGAGTACCTGATTATGTTACCTCTGCCTGATCCTGATCAATTTCTTCACAATATCAGGCGGTTTTCAAAAGTATTGCTCAGGAAAATATCCACCATCCAGTTCGTGTTTAAGACCTGTGATACCCCATTTACCTTCATCCTCTACTGGGTAAAGAGGAATTTATAACTGGTAACATACGTTACCGCTTTTTTACCTGAATCGCTTTAAGATGAATTCAAGAGCATATGGCATGAATAAAAATCTGGAGGAAAAGAATATGACTGAGATGTTTTGCTTTCAATGCGAGCAAACAGCCGGAGGGACCGGGTGTACCAGAGTGGGTGTCTGCGGTAAGAAGCCGGAGGTATCCCGCAAACATGATGAGCTGGTCTGTGCGCTGATTGGACTGGCACGGGCTGCTCAAGGGAAAAAACCGGGGAAGGAGGCCGATGAGTTAATGATGCAGGGGCTTTTTGCCACACTGACAAACGTCAACTTCGACCCGGCACGTATCGACGGACTGAAGCGGCAGGTTGAAACCGAGAAGAAAAAGCTGGGTAATGCTCAGGACTTTGATCCTGATATCCTGTTTCACGGCGATACAGATGTTGTCTCACTCCGTTCGACATTGCTTTTCGGTCTGCGCGGAATGGCTGCCTATGCCTGGCATGCCCATGTCCTGGGCAAAGACAGCCCTGAGGTTATTGCCTGGCTTTATAAAGGGATGCGGGCTGTGGGGGAAGAACACAGCGTGGATGAGTGGCTGTCCCTGATTATGGAATTCGGACAGAT
>CAYLRY010000081.1:0-6140 GCA_964386535.1 uncultured Dehalococcoidales bacterium
TTTGCATCCGCCGGAGCTATGGCCAGCGAGAAGTCCTACCTGGGTTATTTACTGTCCCGCTGCCTCCCCCGGAGAGCGAGCAAGCTTTACCGACTGGCGGAATTGAAAAAAACAGTCTTTTTAACAGCTTCGATAGCCAGTGTGGGTTGCGGGTTTATCTATGGCTACCTGAAAAGATAAAGGTGAAGCTGAGAAGAGATTAAGTTTTAAAGGTCAAATCTCAAAAACACAGGGCAAAAACTAAAAACAGAATCGCTCATATAATTCTTACTGAAAGGCAATCACTGTTAGAACGTCGCCTGGAACATCCCTTCCATGTCTCCCTTAACGAAAGAGAGATAATGCCTTATCTTCCAGTAAACAGGACAAAATATCATATGCGGCTTAAAAGTGGTAAAACAACAGTGACATTAATCGTCCTGAATTTGGCGGCAGTGGCGCTGATCCTGTACCTGGTATCGCTGATTACCGCCTATCCTCTGTTCCATGAGACCAGGTTGGTTGATCCTCTGGCCGAAATACATGCTTTATCTCCGCTGTATTACCTCGCATTAGCTTTAACCGCGGTGCTGGTTCCCGTTTGTGTATGGTACCGTATAGGAAACCGGTATCTCCATCTGGCGTTGTTGTTGTTGCTGGCAGCTATGCTCTGGCTTACCCCTTACTGGCTTACTGACTTTGTGAGGCTATCGGATGCTCCCTGGCATGTGGGCGCGGCTTTGAAAATACCTCAGGTGTTAAAAGGAGAAGCCTTTTATTTTTCAAGCTATGCCTGGACCTATCCGGGCTCTTTTATTTTTCATTACACCTGTATAAATCTTACTGATGTGGAACCCCTGACTTACATCTATTATTTTCCTCTGGCAGCCATGTTTCTGTTTATTCTGCTGGCTTATATTTTACTGAGCAAACTGGCCGGAACCAGGACTGCCATCCTGGCTTTACTGCTGGCGGTTCCCGGACTGCACTATTTTCAGCTCCATGCTTCACCTCACGTAATAAGCATTATTTTAATGTTGGCTGCCCTGCTTTTACTGGTCAAAGCGAATATTAAACGCCTTTTATTAAGCCTTGTACTTATCGGTTTTCTTATTTATTGTCATGCCATGACCCCTCTGTTGCTGGCCATTTTTTCAGCGGCAGCCCTGATTTCGCTGATGATTGTTTCGTCTGGCAATAAACGGACCAGAGTGATCCTGGCAGGCGTTCTGGTATTTACTCTGGCCGGGTGGTTTTGTTTTTATTTTTATGGAGGTAAGGTTAACCCCTTTCCATATGCTTTCCCGGTTCAATCAACCGGAGAAGCACTGGTCAGCCGGATATTGCCCACTGATCTGGAAACCAGCCGTCAGTTCATGGGTGGCACACCTTTCATTTATGCTAATATCTATACTCTTAATAAGGGAATATATATTTTATACGGAGCCGTGGTTATGCTGCTGCTGTCGTACCATGCAGGCTGCTATTACCTGAAAAAGAGAAATTTCAAAATCTGGCTGTCAGGAGCGGGTGGTTTAAAAAGAACTCAGCTCATATGGCTTTTCAGTGTTCCCCTTTTGTTTTTGTTTACCCTGATACTGGCTGAGGAAGCCCATGATTTAATTGAGACCGGATTAACCTGGATCATTATTGCCATCTCCTGCATTATTGCCTCTCAGGTGATCCGCCGGCGGATGCTGAAATTTAAAAAGGCTCTCTTTATTTTTATCGCCGGGGTAATCTTTTTAACCCTTTCCTATCCTTTTGTGGCTTACAGCATTGATGCCTACAGCAATTTTCCAAAATCTGAGAAGGAGGGTCTGAAATTCCTGGCTGCTGACGTGCCGCTGGAGGATAAAACCCTGGCAGGAGGATTTTTATTACAGTTAGCTCTTTTTGCCCCCGATTATCCTCTCCAGGGTAATATCAGGGGTCTGGCCGGGGGAGCAGACGGAGTTGATCTGGCGGTCTTCCGCAATACCGCATATTATTATTCAGCCATACGTTTTGATCTATCTTTTAAAATCAACCGGTATACCCGGTTTCTGGTTGAGGTTCAAAACCTGAAATATAGAAAAGTATATGCCAGCCCAACCTTTCAGGTTTATCTGAATAACCAACAGGTTCAGAAATAATTTATGAAAATCGATCTGGTAAGCCGCATGTTTCCTCCCGGTGCACTCGGCGATGTTCCGGTCTTCTACAGCCTTTTAGCAACTTCCCTCTTTATGGCCGGCCACAAGGACAAAACGCATGTTTCTGATATCAGATTGATCGCTTGTTCCGGTGTTTGTCTGGATAAACCTGCTTTAAATGTTAAAATATCTGAGGTGCTGATTGATACAGAAATCTAAAAAGATCAGTTTTATCAAGATGGAAGACCGGTCACTTTTCTGATCAAATCCAATAATTAAACATGAATGCTCAGTTCAATTCTGCCGAATAATTTGGGAATATATGAATAAAATACCTAAACAGGCCAATCTTTTAAACATACGAGAGTTGTTACTCTATCTCCGCAGTCCTTTTTACAGGAATTCCCTATTCTTGATCACGGACTATACAGTGATGGCTGTCATCGGTTTTTTCTTCTGGATTCTGGTAGCCAGGTTTTATTCTCCTGTAGATGTTGGCTATGGATCGGCTACTATTTCCGCCATTAATCTATTAAGCATGCTGAGCCTCCTGGGTTTCAACTTTACCCTGATCAGGTTTTTACCCGGGGCGGATAAACCGGCTGCAATGATTAATACCTGTCTGACTTTAAGCGGTCTGATCTCTATGGTAGCGGCGATGGTATTCATCATGGGTTTGAGTATCTGGTCGCCGGCATTGATTTTTATCAAGCGAAGCCTAATTTACAGTGCGGCTTTCGTAGTATTTTCCCTGGCTTATACCTTTATGGCCATAATACATAATATTTACATGACCAGCAGGAGAGCCGACCTGGTCTTGACTCTGGATATCGTACAATCCCTGTTAAAAATCCCGCTGGCTGTCAGTCTCGTATTGTTTTTTCATAGTTTCGGCATTGCTGCGGCCAGCGGTTTATCCATCTCAATAGTGGTGGCTATTGGATTGGTCTTTGTCCTTCCCAGACTTTATAAGGCCTATAGGCCCCTGCCTGCCTTTGATTTTTCTATCTTGCGCCATTTCTGGCATTACTCTACGGGTAGCTATATAGCCTCCTTACTTATTGCCGTTCCTTCCTGGATTATCCCTATTATGGTCGTCAACATATTGGGATCGGAACAGAATGCTTATTTCTTCATTGTCTGGACTATATGCAATTTGTTCGGGGCCATTGCGGGCTCGGCCTCACAATCTCTCTTCGTGGAAGGTTCTCATTCAAGCGAAAATCTGGCATTAAACGTCCAGAAAGCTTTAAAATTCATTTACCTTCTGCTTGTTCCTGCTGTGATAGTGGTTCTGGTATGCGGGTCCTTTTTTCTCTCTCTTTTCGGCACGGCTTATGCTGTTCATGGCCTGTCTTTATTGAGGGTCATGGTAGTCTCCCATCTTTTCGGTAGCCTTATTTCAATTTACAGTTCCACCCTCCGGATTAATAATCAAATTAAACAGCTATATATTATTTATACTGTCCAGTCGGTTTCGCAAATAGCCGGCATTTATTTGATCTTACCGGTAACCGGCGCCATTGGCATCGGTTATATATGGCTGGGGGTGCATGCAATTATCAGCCTGTATGCAGGTTGGAAGCTGAGGAAATATATCTTCATTAAGCCTTAATATTGCGCAGTTTTCTGTAAAAACGCTGTAAAAATAAAAGAGCAGACTGACCCTTTGCTGCTATATCATAATGGACTGCCACACCTGTTCTGATGAGGCAGAATCTGAAAAGAGCATTGGATGAAAAATGAAGATATCCACTCAACTTTTGAGGACCGAGATGGAAGACTTCCGTCGCGGAGGCATAATGATCAATCTCCAGAAATATACCTTTTCTGATACGGCAGCCCTTTAAAAACAAGTCCATTTCTGCCAGAGAGTCTTCACAAATAATCTGGCCGTTTTTAAATTCATAACACCTGAACCGGATTTTCTCCAGAGCTTCTCTTTTTAGCATGAAGCAGCCGCCGGCTAGCAGACAGAGCAGGTTATCCCTATTTTTATATCCACTGAATACCACATCACCGTTTCCCAGGGCTTTTTCCAAAATTTCCACTATGGCAGGATCAAAGGTCATATCAGAATCCAGAAACAGCAGCCTCTCTGCCCCGGGTTGAGATAGAAAATATTGACGGATCGACTCCCTGCCGCTGGCGATGTCCCATACTCTGCTTTTGGCATAGCCCGGCTTTACCGGCTTATGCAAGATGACCTTCCCTTTCAGTTCGAAGGTAAGGAGCAGGTTTTTCAATTCATCCAGGTAGCTGGCGTCACTGGTGCTGAATATCAGTTCACAGTCCGTACAATTTTTCTGTATCTGTTTTTGATTGGACAGGAATTTATCCAGAACAAACGCCCCACCGCGGTGAATTGGAGTACCTATTATGATCTTCATCAGTTAAAGATTAGCATAAATTGCGGCTGCGAAATAGCTTTGGAAAAAATAGATACTGGGGAATATTTGTATCAATAAGCCTAATCTTGATATACTTTTTATCAATGAGCCAGTCTTTGATCGTTTAATATCCTGCAAGGAGATAACCGGCCGGTGTATCCCTTTTTTGCCAGGCAAGTCCTGGCGCCAGTCTTTGATATTTGCCGGGGAACGCACACCATCAGGTGTCTGAAGGAACTGGAAGTCAGCCAGTGGTGGTCGCGGGATAAGATACTGGAACTCCAAAACGCACGTTTAAGGCTTCTTTTAAAGCAAGCTTATGAAAATGTACCCTATTACCGCCGTATATTTGATGAAAGAAGTTTAAAACCAGGTTCAATTCAAAGTGCTGAAGATCTGTTTAAATTGCCTTTATTAACCAAGCAGCTTATCAGAGAAAACCAGGCTGAACTGCTGGCCTCCAACTTTAAATCCATGCATTATTTGCGCCTTTCCACCGGCGGTTCGACCGGTGAGCCGCTTCAGTTTTACCGCACTAGGGAGGATCAGTTAAGCTGGGGTTTCGCGGCAGCGCACCGGGCCTTGGGATGGGCTGGTTATAGGTTGGGAGACAGGAATGCCCGTATATCCGCAGTGCGGCCCTATAGTTCCAAGATACACTGGCTTAGTGAGAACGGCAAGAATTTTTTTGAGCGAGTTCTGGTGATAGATGCTAAAAAGCTTTCTTCCCGGACTTTCCCGCTTTATATCCGAAAATTGGAAAAATATCAACCCAAATTTTTGGGGGGATATCCCAGTTCTATTGAACTGTTAGCCAGATACATTCACAAGGCCGGTGGTACCAGGCTGAAACCTGCAGGCATCATTACTGGTGCGGAACAGTTATATGATTATCAGAGAGAAATATTTACCTCTGTTTTTGGATGCGGGACATTCTCCTATTATTCTTCCTGGGAAGCCCATGCTATTGCTGCCGAATGTACAGCACACAGTGGATATCATATTGCGGCTGAAAACCTGATTGTTGAACTTGTTGATGACGCAGGCAATCCGGTCCCGGCAGGCCGGGAAGGCAAAGTAGTAATAACTAACCTGCATAATTATGCAATGCCTTTTATCAGATACAGCATAGAAGACCTTGCCACTGCCAGCGAGAAAGCCTGCCCTTGCGGAAGAGGGCTTCCCCTTCTGGCGGGAATAAGCGGCAGAATTACGGACGTCATCTATACCAAAAGCGGTAAGGCTATCTCAGGCACAGCTTTTCTGCATATTTTACGCACCCCTGCGGGTATTAGCCAGTTTCAACTTGTTCAGGAAAGCCTTGATAAAATAATCATTAAACTGGTAATGGAACGGAAATATTCTCAACAATACCTGAATGATCTGGCTGCCATGTTATCAGGCAAATGTAAAGATCTGCTCGAAAAAGATATGGAGATCATCATAGAGTTCACCGATGTGATACCTTTGCATGAAAGCGGGAAGCGAAGGATTATTATTTCAAAAATTAAGCCTGCTCCCTGATCCGTTCAAACCACACCAGCAACATTCAAAAAGAGATCCGCGGTAAAATCCGTCCAGATATTCAGGTCAACTTCATATTAAATGTGATATTTGATTTCCAACCTTAAATCAA
>CAYLRY010000082.1:0-5842 GCA_964386535.1 uncultured Dehalococcoidales bacterium
CAAGCTCGATGGTCACCGTATGCGTGTACGTCTGCTGGTTACCCTCGCAGTCCGTGTAAACCCACGTGTAAACCATATCCCCTTCACAGACCGGGGCCACAGGGGCTGTTCCCGCTACCGGAGTTAATTCGTTGCCGCAGTTGTCCGTGACGACGGGAGGTGTCGGTACGACGATGTCTTCAACACAAGCTACGGTAGCCGTAGTCGGGGTGATCGCCGCAAACGATTCGTACTCTATCGAGTAAACAACTGTGCAAGTGGCTGTGTTGTTGCTGGCGTCGGTGATCACATAGGTCACATCGACAGAACCTTCGCAAGCCGGCACCGTCCCAACCGTTCGGGTCAGGAACAAACTCCCGCAATAATCCGTTACTGTGAATCCCAAACTGTTCAATTCAGTAACATCTGTGGCCCTTGTGGCAATGGGTGCAGGTATACCGGCAGGACAATTCACATTTACCGGAGTAGCCGGACAACTTATCACCAGGTCGCACACCTCAAACTCAACCGTTTCATCATCCGAATCGGTTATTGGGATTCCAAGAACAGGGGTATACCCTGTCACGGAAGCAGTATTATTAACCAACCCTGCAGAAATATCACCTGCAACAAGAATATAACTCCCTGTAAAGGTGGTAGTCGAGCCTGAGCTTAACAATGCCACAGTTGAAGGAGTAATTGATGAAACCTTGTTATCAGTTACCGAAACATTGACCAGCGGGATAAACCCTTCATTCGTCACGGCAAATGTATAACTGATGGTCTCCCCTACCTGGGCTACCCCATCATGGTTCTCATCGTTGAAAACACCTTCCTTATCGATCGAAATTTTCGCCCACTGGGCATATAGCTGGTTGGGAGCCGATACATCGGCTTTCCCGACTACAATGGAATTACCGGCATTAAACCAGTCTACTCCCGAGCCATCAGCCTTGGTGTTCCAACCGGCAAAAGTATACCCCGCAAGTGTGTAACCCAGATTGGTATCAGTGTTGGAAAGCACCGTCAGTGTTTGATTATTGTCGAGGCCTGAAATCGTATAGAAGTCCGCGGAACCGTTATTCGCGATATAGGTCAGGTTCGTTTCAGCCGGAACATCCCCCCACTGGGCAGTAAGAGTCATCGTGCCAGTGATCAGCAGTTTTTCATTGGGATAATAAATATTTCCGTTGCTGCCCCACCCGACAAATACCTTTCCGGATGGAGGCGTAACCCCGGCCGGTGCTAAAACAGTCGCTCCGGAACCCAGATAGTAATTATTGAGATCAACAGGGGCTGTTCCTGTACCGCCATTTAAAACATAACTAACATTATAAGTTTGGATGTCCCATACCGGGAAAAGCTCGATGCCATTCACGGTAATGGGCAGATAGAAATCAAACGGCACAAATTGAGTGCCCACATACCAGAACCATCCGATAAAGTCCACCCCGGGTACATCATCTTTAACCAGACTGCTTTCGACGATGGTTGCTCCTTGTGCGAGCGTTAATACATAAGAATTGTCACTTGCCCCCGGGTCTTCAAGAACTTCATGAACGCGTACCGTATAAACCGGAGGAATCCACTTGGCATAGAGAATAATGTTATTGTAAGGCATTGTTTTCCCGGCAAACGAGAATTCACTGCCAGGTAATGTGAGTAAAGTGGTGTACCATCCCCCAAAGGTATAGCCATCGGATCGCACGGTGGCCTCGTTGACCCCCGAAGTGGAAGGATCATCCATCACATAACCCGCCAGTGCCTGTCCGGAGATATCGGCCTGATATAGTATAGGGGAAGAGGATATCGCTCCGGAACCGTCATTCTTGTTAAAAGTGATGACATAACTGCTCCGGGTATAATAAAGATATGCCTTCCTGGGGGTTTCATTATTGAAAGTGGGCAGGTTAGAAGAAGTATAACTATGGGTAAACCCAGGTATAGCGATGACATCTTCAATCGTGAGTGACATACCAGAACTTCCTTCAAAAGTAAATTTCTGTTTAATATCCGTCGTTGTTCCGTTTTCGCGATAATAAATCTCATAGGCCGTACTTCCCAAATCACGGCCCCAAACGGTCAGATTGCTGTTGGGCATATCCGGAGGGGCTGAATAAAAGGTCGAGCCACCGTCGGTTGTAGCCCAGAGGTATTGCGGGTAAGCAGCGGCAGCAATATTCCATTCAGGGGAGGTGTCTTCTCCAAATTTAATACCAGTGTAGGTCTGAAGTGTGGCGTTTGTATCATCTCTTCGAAAGGTCAACGTCCACCTGTTCCGTTGGTAATAGACATTCCGGATGGTCGTCCCATCTCCGGCAATGTTTACGGCAGCAGCATCAGTCAATGTGCTATTCAGGGTAAAACCAGTGTAGGTCTGCGTTGCATAGGTTGCAGCAGTACCAGTCGTTCCCGTCCGGCTGAGTGTTTGAAAATAGCTGTACCCGTCATCATTGGCATTTTCCTGCCAGTAGACCACGGTATAGGGGGTGTTCGTATTGGCCGTCCAGATGGCATACAGGGTAACAGAAGAAATGATGGGGGTAGAAGAGGTGTATGTGGCCCCTGACCCGTTTGCCGCTGTATTCCAGCCTGCAAATGCATAACCTGACCGCGTCGGAGGAGCCACTGTCCCCAGTGTTTGCCCGTTGGCAACATACTTTGGTAGCGTGGTGGTACCTCCCTGTGTATCAAATGAGACCGTCCACAAATCACTCAAAACGGCATAAAGGGTAGTGTTGGCATTAATCGCATTTCCAAAATTAAAAGCCGGACCGCCAATTGTAGCGGACCAGTGCGAGAAAGCCTTACCAGATTCAGTGACCACCAAAGGAACCCCTGTTGCATTGGTGGTACCCCCCGGAGTGACCTCTTTGGTAGCTATGATGTTACCGCTGTAAACAAAATATACATAATAAATATCCTCATAAACCGCATTCACCGTAAATGTACCCGTGGAAGTCACCGTCACAGGTGTATTGAATACCACCGGAGTGGCTCCAATATACCATCCGGTAAACCTTTTCCCGGTCTGCTGAGCTGGCGTGGGAGGTTCCAGAAGTGACTCCCCATTAAGAACCACCTGGGTTTCCCACAGAGTCGCCCCATCATAAAAGTTATAGGTTGCTGTGTTGACCGTCCCGACCAGGTAGACAGAGAAGTGGTTGGTCGTGAACCTGATTTTACCCTTTTCTGTTTTCTCCGGAATGGTACCAGACTTCAGTTTTCCGGATGCATGGGGTCCGGGGAATTTTTTGTCGTAGGTACAACCCACTGCGCTCTTCCTGCCACCATCGATGGCATGGAATACGACCATCTCGCCCGGATCGCCCCCCAGATCAATGCCAGAAAAAACAACCTCTACCTCACCTTTGGGCTGAATTTCATTCCCTTTCTTGTCCCGCAGGGTGATATCATACGCCAGGGATTGTCTTAAAACGACCCCCCGGTCTGCCTTCAAAGCGGCAAGGTATTCCCCTGTTTCCGACTCCGACAACAATCTGGCGGTAAGTCTGGTTCCGGGAGGAAGTACCTCATCACCCGATGTAATGGTAATGCCCACACCCTTGACCACTGCGTTGAGTGAGGCCGCACCGGCAGGCCGATGGAGGCCTGAAATCATCAGTACGGCAAATAAAAGGTGTAACGTCATCCGGACCATCCTGCGTGCAAAAGAGCTGACCATCATGTCACGCCCTATGGCAAAACCAGATTCCGGGGAAGATTCAATGGTTTGAATTCCGGTTTGTGTGAAGTAATTGTTTTTCATAATCCCTATTGTTATGATTGAGGAGTTGTTCGCTTGAGGGGAAAAGAAAAGCAAGGATTTGCTGCAATCCTTTTCTGCCTGATTTTTAAATCCCTTTTAAATCCCTTAAAATCATCTCATCCCGTTTCCGGGAAATACAAAATACATATTAATCTTTCCCAACGAATTGGCAATTAATCATAATGTATACTGGTTTAATGGCTATAGTAAAATATTATGCATTATAAATCCCATATCAAAGTAAAGAAGAATTATTACAATTCTCCTCAGACAAAAATATGTTTTATAACATAATTAAACAATAATTAGTCTAAATAATTCAAAAAAAATTGTAACCTATTATATATCTGATCATTAGACCCCACAACTTGTTTCTTGGGAATTCTGGTTTTATGGGCTGGGCCCGATAGAAACATGAATTGCTAACGGCGATTCCGGAAATAACATAAAAAAAAGATCCTTCGCCGAAGGGGAAAAGGATCTTAGTTGTTCGAAATGGCCGGGAACCTTTACATCACAATTCCCGGCCATTAATCCAATTTAATAAGCAAGTTCCTATTTACTGAAATAATCCAGTTTCTCGGCATCATTATTATTAGAAAAACGGTTTTCGCCACCACTTCCAGAATTAAGTTGACTTGTAATGGTGTAAACCCCCTTTGTGGCACCGGGATTAAAAGTAGCCCTGAAACCAAAAGTCAGGTAATGTGCACCTGGGATCACCTCATTACAGACAAACTCCAGATAATCCGAATCAGATCCATTGAAAATCCACAGATTATTGTTCAAATGGCTTGTGCCAAGGAAAGTCAGTGTACCATCGAAACCATTTTTCAAAGTCCATCGGGAATCTCTGGGCACATATACTGTTATGGGCCCATTGGTATTAACTCCGTTAGTTTCAGTCACTTTAATGACCACGTCAAAGTCAGTCACCCCAGTCATAATATTTGGACTGGCAGTGATATTGACGGTAACATCCGGAAGTTTCACCACCCCGAAGTTCACCTGCACCAGGTCGCTGCTCCCATCCACAAGAATGGAAAGTAAACCATCGGCAGTTCCGTCACTTCCCGGTCCGGCCCCCTGGTGTTCACCGGTATGAATCCAATTGACCGGAAGAACGGTCATCGGTTTAGTTTCTCCGGGGACTCCCCTGTTGACCGAGATCTGAATGGTGTAGTTTCCGGCATCCACACTCCGGAAGTCGTAAGTACCGTTCACGTTGACCAACTTCGAAGCTAATACCAGGTCGGACTCATCAAGGAGATTAACATAAAGAAGTCCCTCCGGATTGGTTCCTGTTCCATCCACCGTATTGTCAGTCATGCGGTCAAAATCGTGGAAGATATTTCCATAGATGGATGGTTTTATGGTCATCAGTATCTCACACTCCGTGGTACAACCCTCCGCGTCGGTCACTGTCACCGTGTAAACACCAGCCGTTAAACCAGTAGCTACTGCAGTCGTTTGTCCGTCGCTCCAGAGGTAAGTGTATTCTCCCCAGCCTCCCTCAGCAATCACCATAGCCTCACCATCAGCCGCAGCCGGCAGAGATTCCTGCTGAATCACAGATGTCATACAGAAGAGAGGCTCGGCAGGCGCCTGCACCGTTACCGAAACCGTTGCCGTACATCCATTGGCATCGGTAACCTGATATTCATAGGTTCCTCCTTCAACGGTGAACGTTCCTGTTCCCAGGTAAGGAGTTGTTCCGCCTGAAGCTTCAACCACCACAGTTGTCGTCTCTCCGTAGCACTGAATGGTGCCTGGAGTGGCTTTTGCGATGAGTTGATCAGGTTCGGTTAAGGTGATCGTTTTCGAAGCCACACCTCCGTTGGAATCTGTCACGACGTAGGTATGGGTTCCGGCTCCGGCCATAAAGGTACCGGTACCGGAATAGGGTGCCACGCCACCTTCGGTAGTTACTTCAACCATGGTTGTCCCCCCATAGCAAAGGATAGGATCAGCAGTCACAGTGATGGATAACGGCACTTGCTCTGTAACCGTGATGATGATCACTTCCAGGTCACAGGCCTGTGGGGTGCCGTTGTCGCACACCTCTACCGTCACCGTATAGGTTCCCGGTCCCTG
>CAYLRY010000083.1:0-5827 GCA_964386535.1 uncultured Dehalococcoidales bacterium
CAGCAGGCTGGGCGTACCACCACCCAGATAAAGCGTCTCAAAGCAATCGCCAAGATATGGTTGAGCTTCAGCTAAGACGGCCTTTAGATAAGCGGGAAGAAGATTTAACCGTTGCGGTAATGAATAGAAATCACAGTATGCGCATTTACGCTCGCAGAAGGGAATATGAACATACAGTCCAGGCACTATTCCTCCATTTTAAGTAATAAAAGAAAGGCTTCTTGAGGCACCTCAACAGAACCAACCATTTTCATCCGCTTTTTTCCTTCTTTTTGCTTCTCAAGAAGTTTTCTTTTCCGGGTAATATCACCGCCGTAGCATTTCGCCAGCACATCTTTTCTAACCGGGGCGATATCCTCCCTTGCGATGATCTTGCCGTTGATGGCAGCCTGTAAGGGAATAGTGAATAACTGTCTGGGGATCAGCTTGCGCAGCTTATGGATAAGTACTCTGGCTTTACCGACAGCGCTTTCACGGTCGGAAATATAAGAAAGAGCATCTACATGATTTTCCTTAACCAGGATGTCAACTTTAACCAGGTTGCCTGGTTTATAGCCTACCAGTTCATAATCCATACTGGCATATCCACGGCTGACGCTCTTAAGTTTATCATAATAACCCGTGATGATCTCTGAGAGAGGAAATTCATAGGTCAATAAAGCCCGGCGCTTGTCCGGATGGTCCATCCCTTTCAGCGAACCGCGTGAAGCCTCAGAAAGTTCCATTACTGCTCCAATATGGTCGGACGGTACGATAATACGCGCCTCGATGATGGGTTCCTCGATATGGTCTATATACTGAGGTTCGGGGAATCGGGATGGATTATCAATCATCTGCTCTTCGCCGTTATGTAAAACTACTTTGTAAATGACAGAAGGCATGGTAGCTATCAAGTCTTGCCCGTATTCTCTTTTTAAGCGCTCAAGCGTAATATCCATATGGAGCATACCCAGGAAACCCAGCCGGTAGCCATGGCCAAGGGCAGCAGAAGTTTCTTTTTCATAAACAATAGAAGAATCATTAAGCTGGAATTTTTCCAACGCGACGGTCAATTTAGGATAATCATTAGTGCTGATGGGATATATGCCGCAGAAAACCATAGGTTGGGCTCGTCGAAAACCAGGTATGGCAGGCGTATCAGGATAGTCGGGGGAAATTATGGTATCACCTACATGGATATCACCCACCTCCCGGATAACAGCGCCCAGATATCCCACCTCTCCTGCCCCTAGTTTATCTGTCGGTATTAATCCTGGAGTAAAATACCCAACTTCATCGATCTCAAAAGTCTTTCCGGTGGATTTGAGCATGATTTTGTCGCCGTGAGACAATTTACCGGAAAAGACCCGTACATGCGGAATTACCCCTCGGTAAGAATCATAATAAGAATCAAAGATAAGACAGCTCAGAGGCGCCTCATTATCTGCCTTAGGAGGTGGAATCCGGGAAACTACTGCTTCCAGTAGTTCGGGCACTCCAATACCGGATTTGCCAGAAACCAGCAAAGCATCTGAACCGGGCAGACCCAGCATGTCCTCTATTTGTACCCGGGTATCATCAACCATGGCGTTCGGTAAGTCTATTTTGTTAATAACAGGGATAATCTCCAATCCAGCATCAATAGCCAGGTAGGCATTGGCTATTGTTTGGGCTTCTACACCCTGAGTAGAATCCACCAGCAGAATAGCCCCTTCACAGGCCTTTAAGCTGCGCGAAACTTCATAGTTGAAATCCACATGTCCAGGCGTATCGATCAGGTTAAGTATATAGCTCTCGCCGTTTTTAGCTTTATATGGTATCCTGACTGATTTTGCTTTAATGGTAATCCCGCGTTCACGCTCAAGATCCATACTATCCAGTACCTGTTCGTTATCTGTGGTGTGCAGAACTCCAGTCAACTCCAGGATTCGGTCAGCCAGGGTTGATTTACCGTGATCGATATGAGCTATAATGCAAAAATTGCGTATATTCTTCATATATCATTTGAATATTAACATTTAGGCTGTTCACTGGCAAGAACCCTGGAACAGCTATGTTTCATTATCAGGCATAGTTAATCGATCCAGTGTGTTTTCACCAACTTTATGCAGTTGTTTCTCGCCTATTTGAGACTATCTAATGGTGGATTTATGGTTAGCGTCTTTGATTGTTTTCCGAGTACCGGTTGATGTGTAGATTAAACCTGTACAGGGTATAAACGAACAGCCTCAATACAGGATTTATGAGGGAAGCTGGATTATTTTCAGCAGGTTCAGTCCATTGAGCATCATATTAACAGCAATAGCAGCCAGTAACAATGCGGCTACTCTGGATAAAGCTTTTATGCCACCCTGGCCCAGAATACGGACTATCTGATTGCTCAGGATAAAAGAAGCCCACACAATCAGGATATTCAACAGAAAGGAAATCAAAACAATATATATTGGATGCTGAGTGGCCAGTAAAAGAAGGGTAGTAATGGTTGCTGGCCCTACGGTCAAAGGGGTACCGATGGGTACCACCGCCACCATTTCTTCTTTAATGGCCTCGACCATTCTTCCTGTACTCATGTATTGAATGGAAAGGACGAGTAAAATGATACCTCCAGCAATGGCAAAGGCGCCTACCGAGATACCCATCAAGCGCAGAACCAGTTGACCTAAAAAGAGAAAAAACAAACCTACTATTGCCGCAGTAGCTGTTGCCAGATTGATCAGTTTCCAGCGATCTTTTCGATTCATGCCTTCGCTGAGTGTGATAACAAAAGGGATATTGCCGATGGCATCAATCACGATAAAGAGAGGAACGAATGTTAAAGCGAAGGAAGTTAGAAAGTCTTGCCAGTCCATATTCAATATTTTAACACATAACATCCTGAAGCGGGGGATAGAAGACCGTTTGCGTCAGTAGAGTAAAAATCTGAAAACATTACTTTCGTACTGGATATTCATATCCTGTTTATTTTATCACTCTTCTTATCTCGAAGCACCTTCATTCTATATAGTATCCCCAGGTTCTGATTCTCTTGACGGAAATATAACTTAAGTAACTAATATTGCTATTATATGATATAATAAAGCTAGTAAAATTTTTATAGTTGAGGCTGACAAGATATTTTTACTCTGGTTTAAAGAAGATATCTTACGGTTTTTTTCGGTAGTTCGAAAAAACAAAGAAGACATAAGTGTAGGCAGCCTGTGGGTATAAAAACGAATAAATTAATCTGCCAGGCAGTAATAATAATAGTTACCAGATCGGTATGGCTAAAGCCATGGCTTTTTTCCTGGTACAAGACATACCAAACATCAAGACAGCTTTCATGAGTTAAAAATCTGAGTATAAGGTTGCCAACGAAATCGGGAGGCTGGTAGAAGGGTGCTGGCTGCAAAGAAGAATGTGATAATCACTTTCGGGATTATTTAGGTGTTTGACAGTATACTTTATCAAATAATAAAGTTAGGCATTATTTTAGTCAGTCCGCCATTGGAGATGCAATTTTTATTTAGATTATGGTCGATTGTCTTCAGGTATCGCTTAAGCGGTTTGACGGTTCATTCTTAAAACTAAGGAGATTTAAGATGGGCACCGATTTCTACTTAACCGGAAAACAGCTTGGTCGCGGGAGATTGCCGCTTTTAAGCGAAATTCACATAAGTATTTTTACTTAAATACGGTGTAGAAGTAGCTATTGTTAATCACAAGAAAATTGATCTGGCGGTGGAGATAGTTATCAGGGACCCTGTCAAAGAGATATGCCAGTATTTCCGGCTACGGGTTCAAAAAAAATACTGGCAAATTGACAGCCTTTGATGGTACAATTACGAATATCCTATATACCAGATCTGAGGAAAAGGAGTATAAAATGAAATAAAAGCAGTCAGCAGAAAGCATGGCAAGCAGGGTTAGTAAGAAGGATTAGCTTTTTCCACACTACCAATTAACACTGTAGCTAAATATTTATTTAAGTAGAATTTGACTTTTTTCGGCGCAACAGGTACTATATCATAAAAATAGAAAAATACAACTAACTAATTATAAGGGAGATTTTTTTACGGAGATTTAAGAATGGACGAATTAATGAATGTCAAGGAAGCAGCCACGTATTTAAGGGTGAACTACATGACAGTTTATAAAATGGTTCAGAAGCGTCGCATACCGGCTACCAAGGTAGGCGGTAACTGGCGCTTTAAAAAAGAAATCCTGGATGAATGGTTGCTCAGAAACACTACAATGGGCAAAGGAACTATCCTGGTAGTAGATGATGATGAAGAGATCAGGGAAGTTCTCAAAGAAATGGCCCAAAAACAAGGCTACAGCGTATATACCGCAGCCAGTGGTGAGCAGGCGCTGACTGAGATAGGCCGTCAACATTTTGACTTAATATTTTTGGATTTGAAACTACCCGGGATAAGTGGAGTAAATGTTTTAGAATCTGTTAAAGAAAAAGCCCGGGATACGGTTGTGGTCATTGTGACTGCCTTTGCAGATGATCCGATGGCTATGAAAGCCATGTCATCTGGACCTCTGTTGCTGGTCAGGAAACCCTTTAAGGAAAAAGATATTATCGAAGTATTGAATATAGTGATGAAAGGAAAAGCCATTTAAAACCCTGATAGCTTTAGTTTATCATGACATTGCTGACTTTACTGGTAAGTATCAGCCGCAAGATTTATGGAAATAATGTCATTTAATGGAAGCTACTTTTCAACACCGGCAAGCTGAGTATCTGACAGCCTTAGAGCAATTGAATGCTGAGGCTCTTAAGATTGACGATAAAAATGGATTGTGGGCCGCTGTAATTAACCGGATAAGTGGTTTTTTACAGATGGCCCCAGTCTATTTAATTCCCCTTTCTTGCGAAGAGGAAGAAAAGGGGCAGATACTCTGTTCGGGTTCCAGCCTTCCGCCTCAGCTCTCCGCCGCGAATTTCAAGCCTTCTGATTTGTTTATCCGATGGCTACAGGAGCATAATACCCCGCTAAATTTGCAGAACACTGGCTGGGAAGAGGTATCACCTGGGTTAACACAGGACGATAAACAATGCCTGGTAAAATTAAAGGCTTCAGTCTGTTTTGCGGTCAAATCCATTGATGGGGCACTGTCCGGTTTAATTATTTTAGAGCCCAGTTCAACATCCGTTTCTTTTTCTCATGAAGAGATCAAGTGGGTATCTTTGGCGCTGGCTATGACTGCCTTCCACCTCGAAAGAATTCGCCTTAAGAACACTTTCCTGGAGATACAGAAGCAATTGAAAATTGTCCGGGAACAACTTCTTGACATCTATGCTCTGGATGATACGGTACAGGTATTCAGAGAAATAGCACATGATTTTAATAATGTTCTATCCGGGATAATAGGCAGATCCGAACTGGCTTTAGGGGAAAAAGATGCGGAAAAGGTAAAACATCATATTTCCAGCCTGGCAAAAGCCGCTTCGTCCGCACAAACAAAGGTACAGGAATTTCGAGATTTAATAGAGGCGACGGCTGGTAAGATTGGCAAAATATCAGATTTAAAAAAACAAGAGGCTTTCTTCCAGATTGAACGATTATTAGTTGTTAATCCCTCAGGAGTTGATTCTATTAAAGAGAGTGACAAATTTTAAAAGTAAAAAGAACCTTAAACCGCAGGTTGTTGAAGTAAGAGTAATTTTCTCCGGAAAGCTGGAAAAAGATATTATTTAAATCAGCGCCACGGGGGTACGCCTTATGAAAATTTCTATTATTGGGGCGGCAGGAATTGTAGGTTCATGCACTGCCTATACTCTGGCTATTCTTAACCTGGCTGACGAAATCCTGATGTTGGATACAAAAAGAAATGTGCTGGAAAACCACGTCATGGATATCAG
>CAYLRY010000084.1:0-5739 GCA_964386535.1 uncultured Dehalococcoidales bacterium
GCGCTCAGTCCAACCCCGTTCATCAGGGAGTGCCTGCCAACAGGAATCAAGGTTCCGCCTAACAGTTTGTTCAGCTTCAAGATTTTAGTTTTGCAATCATCGCAGTAAAATATCGACCACCTTGAACCGCTTCGTATTACAGCCAGGCCACAGCAGTAACACATTTCGTATGCCTTATTGAAATCAAATACAGGGCTGTATCCGTCGGGGAAATTCAATTGCCACTTTTTTTGCCCTGGCCCAACACATCCGCACTTCTGCTCAACTTCCTGGCCATCGTCCAGCGTAGTTCTTCCAGTCAACTGAAAACATTTTCGGCATACACTAAGGCTCATGATGTTTGCGCCATTATCGGGGTGGCTTTCAATGTATTCTTGTATCATCTTTTCCTTATCATCAATATTACGCAATCTTTCTTCCGGATGATTCGATAATTCCTCATTTTTCATTTCGTTTTTCATTCGATTACCCCTTTTATAATAGTTACTTTTTCTAATTGATGTAACCCAAACCAGAGGCGAGAAAATAATCGTGAATAAACATTATGTCAACACTTTGCACGGCCATATAATAAATATAGACGGAGATTATGACAACCCGTTGTCACAACAGCGTTTTAAAATACTCCGGTTAATAAAACAAAGGGGGAGGATTTATAATGGATAACATTCTTAAATTCCTGGCTGATCTGAAGCTTGGTGAACCCAAGACACATGGAAACATGACTGCTATACCATTGCTTGGCAGGGATGACAATGGACCGGATTACTTAATTCTCGGTGAGGCGATTGAGGTTACTGAAATCGACAAGGCTGTACCACGAGGGAACGGTGATTCACTGCTCGTTCTTCAAGACCGAACCAGGCCAGGGCGACCAGGGTATCTCCAATATCGCCAGCTGGCGAACCAGGAGAAACATTTTCCGCTAATAATGGTATAACGAGGAAGCAAATGCTTCCTGTATTTATGTCAATAATTTTTTAATACACCGAATCTATTCGGGCATTGAAAACATGGCCATGAATTTCAAACATCCACAGAATTTGGATTGAAGGCTAAATTGCTTATGCTATTATTACACCAGTCTAATTTGTATCAATACAGGGAGGATTGTTTAAGGTATGTCAACATGCAGTTTAACAACAGTAATTAAGGAAACTCAAGCGATTCTAAGAGAGAACAGCGAGTGGAAAGAGCTTTATGCAGGATATGCATGCGAAATATTATGTAACATAGACTTCATCAGTGGTATCCGCTCCACCTTCCGAGAATGGTCGCCATTGAAACTGTATTTAACTACAACCAACGCAAAATCAGCGAAAAATTCTGTGACGTTTGAATTAAGATACATGGGGCAAACAACAGCAATTCTTAAAGCCCATAAAAACAACCAACATATAATAAGCACAAAAGGTTACGATGTAACAAACCAGCGAGATTTCGAATGTAATATAGAACTTGAAAACGATGATTGGAATGGTGAAAAAGCCAGGGAATTTCGAAGTTTCTTTAAATGGCGGCGCGGTCCACGAAAAACAGGAGGCAGAAAACGAAATGATGAGCACCGCCTTGAGAGCCTTTTATTAACCGAGTTTTCAAAAACCAGGAGAAAAGACAAGGCTTTGTTAAACATCCAGCCAGTGAAAATTGGCGGAGCTCGTTTTGCAATGCCAACACCCATTTCCGCAAGCGATCATAAAGAAATAAAACTTGGCAGGAACAAGGGCGGCGGCATAGATATTCTGGCAAGGACCGGTATTGGGGGAAGGGCTACATATTTATGCATTATGGAATTGAAAGACGAAAATAACAAAAGTGAACCACCAAAGGATGCGATGAAGCAAGCCCTGGCTTATACAACCTTTATACGTGAACTGCTACGCAGCGGCTCCGGTTGTGTATGGTGGAAATTATTTGGCTTTAGCGGGAATATTCCCCGGCCTCTGACACTTTATGCCGCTTGTGTTATGCCATCGAATATCAATAATGACTATTCATTTCGTGGTGAAACCCTGGAAATTGATGGTGATTTAATCAAGCTTCATTACTTATACTTCACTACTGAAGATAATGGCAAAATTTCCATCAAGGCTGATGATACTTCACTGTCGCTGGCAAGTAAGTAGGGCACTTTGCAAATAACCATCTATCGCGGTACAAAAGAAATCGGGGGGACGCTTGTAGAGATAAAAACGCCCAATACCCGAATCCTGGTTGATACCGGGTACCCCTTGTTTCTAAACAGTGAGCCCATCGAATCAAATATTTCCAGGCTTCCTTATACAAAACTGCTTGAACTCGGTGTACTGCCCGCGGTTGACGGGCTGTATGCTTGGGACTTTCCTGGATTTGATGCCGTACTGATATCGCACGCTCACCTGGATCATTATGGATTGTTAAAATACGTTCATCCGTTGATACCCATATTTATGTCCGCCGGGACCGAAAAGCTTATTCAGCTTTCCAGGTGTTTTAAAATAACGGATGATTTTAATTTGTATACATCATTGTTTGAGATGTACCAGCCTTTCCAGATAGGCGATGTTAAAATAAAGCCCTATCTTATGGACCATTCCGCTTTTGATTCAGCGGCTTTTGAAATCATCACTGAAGATAAAACCATAGTCTATTCAGGTGATTTTCGCGCTCATGGCAGAAAAGCCAAATGCCTGGACCGTTTTATCGAGCTGGTGAAGAAACGTCCGGATCTCCTGTTAGTCGAAGGATCCATGCTCGGGCGCCTTGATGAACACATAATAACCGAAGCTGACCTGGAGAATTTGGTTATAAAGCGAATGAAAGATAATAATGTTCCACTGCTGTTTCAGTGTTCAAGCCAGAATATTGACCGCCTGGTTAGTTTATACCGAGCTGCCATAAGGTTGAAACGCCTGTTTGTCATCGATGTCTATACAGCCAACGTTCTGTATGAGCTCAAACAGCTTGGCAATAAACTTCCATTTCCATCACCGGATTATCCAAATATTAAAGTGTTTTATCCATACTATTTAACCAGGAGGATTTTTAACAAAATTGGCCAAATTTATGCACGCCGTTTTTCAGACTTTCATATTTCAAGAGAACAAATAAAAATATTGCAGGGCGAAATAGTAATGGCTTGCCGGCCATCAATGCTTATGGATGTTAAACGGTGTAAATTGCATGATGGCGTTTTCTTATATTCAATGTGGCAAGGTTATCGAGATGATCCGCGCCAGCGGTCATTCGAAAAATATCTGGAGGAAGCCGGTTTTTCAACAGAGTCGCTTCATACCAGCGGTCATGCCGGGATTAATGACATCCAGCGAATAATAAACGAAGTCAATCCCAAAAAAGTAATTCCCATTCACACACTGTACCCGGAGAAGTTTTATGATTTCTCAAAAAACACAGAACTAAAAAAGGACGGCGTATCTTTTACTGTGTAGTAATAACGCCGCTTTTCTTGCCAGTGTATAATTTGACCATAGCTTCGGCAGTTTGCCGTATTTCCTCCCGCAGGATTTCCGGTTCAAGCACCTCTACCTTCTGCCCCCAGCCCATTATCCAGCTGGTTAGTTCATATGTACTGTAAACCTTAAGGTTCATTATCAACGAACCGTCCGTCTGCTTCTCAAGCTTCTGGCTGGGGTGCCAGATGGTTTCCTCAATCAAACGGGAGATTTCTTTTCTGAATTTCAATCTTACCGCCTGCTCTTCACCCCCGATAATCACTCCCCAGGCTCCGGCAAAATGCTGGTTGGCATCAAATTCTGCAGGTATAACGTAGCTATGATCTGTAACCTCCACATCCTGGATGCGTTCAATCCTGAAAGTGCGCAATTCGCCTGTTCTCCGGCAGAATGCAATCAAATAGCTGGCATGGCCCGGTGCCGCCGGTTCAATGAAGTAGGGTTCTATAATACGCTCGGTGGCAATTTCTGCCGGGAGAGACTGGTAGGTAATCTTCAGTTGTTTCCGGGTAAGCCAGCCTTCAGCCAGCTTGGCCAGGTTCTCCAACCGCTTTTCGTTCTTGGGAAAACGGTGCATCCATTCAATAGTTTTTTCCACCTGGTCCTTCAGCGGACTTTTAAGAATACTTGAGAGCACCCGGAAGGTCGATTCTACATTCGGGTCATAATGGTGGGAATAGCTGAGCATCAGCCTGGCAGCCATGAAAATGCACACAGCTTCAGATGCGGTAAAACTTACCGGCGGCAGATAATAATCCTGTTCAACCGCCCATTTGCCACTGCTGTTATATACCGGAACCCTCAACTCATATTCCAGGCATTCAAGATCGCGGTATATGGTCCGGGCAGTTACGTTAAATATTTTAGCCAGCTGGCCAACTGTATACCGCTCGGGACTACGCAGCATTAGAAACCAAAGGCGCATCAACCTGCTGGTTTTCTTGCTCCTGTCCATGGCAACCTCCCAAGGTTAGGTTTCTGGCATTATGACAGCAAAAACCCCCAACTTCAATACTTTTACCCATAATATTAATGCTTGGGTTGAATATTTTTGACACAATGCTGTCAGAAACGCCTGATAAATTAAAGATAAATTAGATATTTTGGAGTTTTAAACATGCTGGAAGACTTTGATGACAACGTGCCCTGGGATAGTGAAGACAATGAAGAGGAGGATCTATTCCATGACACGGCAGGCAGAACGAAGGGAAGATTAGAAAAGAAGAACAGCGCCACCATCAATAATTTCCTTGGCAAAGGCAAGCGCTTCCGCGATATCTGCATACTGCCGCGCTATTACGGCGAGCTGCTGGCATGGGTACTGTGTGAATATCTGGCAATAGAAAACCTCACTGTAAGCCGTATATTAGGCAACAACCGCGAAGAGCCATGTTACATTGATGTAAACCTGGACTGCACCAGCCGTAAAAACTGCCTTATAGATGGCAAGCTTCTGGTAAACCGCGGAGATGAACATTTCGTTATTTCGGTAGATATTAACCTCAAGTGGCTGGCCTCGGTTACAGTGGAAGGCGCTGCTTCAAGCCAGAGCACGGTTCAGGAAATGATCAAAAGAATTGAAGCACTGGCTAAAGAGCTCAACTTCTACCGGGGTACAAAGATTGAGTTTACCGGCAGGATTCACTTTCTTAACCGTAAAGACAAAAACTGGGATTCGATAATTGTCGACCCGTCGATCAAGCAGGAAATCAAGGCCAATACCACCGGGTTTTTGGCCAGGATGGAAATCTGGAATAAACTGGGTATTCCGCCCAAACGCGGAGTGCTTCTGGTTGGTGAACCCGGTACGGGCAAAACCATAATTTGCAAAGCTTTAATGAGTGAAGCCGAAAACATCACCTGTATCAATGCAAATGCCTATGGTTTGGCTGAAGTTGATTATCTTACCGAACTCTACGAGCTGGCTGAAGACCTGTCGCCTTGCCTGGTTTTTCTGGAAGACATTGATCTAATCGGCCAGGACCGGGATGTATTCGGTTATCCACATGGAGCGGCACTGCTTTCTTTGCTTGCCGTGCTGGACGGTGTTGAAGAAAAAGCAGAAATCGTAACCGTAGCCACTACCAACTGCCTGGAAACCCTGGACAAGGCCATAAGCCGCCGGCCTTCCCGGTTCGACCGGGTGATCAAGCTCGGCAAACCCAACCTTGATCAGCGCCGGGATATTATCGACCGGATATGCGGCAAGATACCGCTGGAAGAATCAGCCAAATGCTATATTGCCAGGCATTCCGAAGGCATGACTCCCGCCCAGCTGCAGGAAATA
>CAYLRY010000085.1:0-1657 GCA_964386535.1 uncultured Dehalococcoidales bacterium
CCTGCGGCACACCATCTTTCAACGAATAAACTAGACCCACTTCATTTATTTGATTGGTAGTTTCTACCTGACCGTTACCGTGGAAAGTAGTTTGAAAATGAGTCCACATATGGGTCTGGCCTTCCTGAGCGCCGTTAGAATAAACAGTCGTTTGCACGTATCCATTTAAAGGATTTCCCTTGGCATCGGTATGGGTGTAAGAAGTTACACTGGCTCTATCGCTTATCGCTCTGCCGTCAAGACTGAAATTCACTCCTTTGCTGGTTTCGTAACTCTTGGTCCCGTCCGATTTTGTCAGGTTAAACTCGGTTTCACTCTGGGCCAGATGATTCTGATAATTTTCTACGGTAACAGTCTCTTTTCCCTGCCCGTCTTTATTCTGACAAACATATATAACTTCATCTCCAACCTTCTGGTTAGCCAGCGTAATACTTTCTTCAATCAGACTACCTTTATAATCGGTAAGAATATGACTGATATAAGCCTGTTCTCCTTTTAAGTACCATTCTCCCTGATTTAGACCTTTAGTGCCTAACGCTTCTATGTATCCTTTTTGCTGGGTTTCAGTTAATTCAGCGTAGCTGGTAGTTTTTGAAACTTCATCTCCGGATTTGCTGACGCTCGGGTCGATTATGGTTAGCGATTGAGTGGCGCCAACATTGGTGGCCTGCTGGGCTTGAAGTGAATTACCCTCAAACGCTTTTGTGTGAACGATATTGACGTCAGTAGTTAAATTAGTCGTCAGGGTGGAAGAGGTTCTCATCCCGTTTTCATCTATCCCTGAAGATAAAACGGTGGTTTGAGAAACTACATTACCGGATGAATCTTTAGTTACCTCACCCTTATATTGTCCGGAAGCTTCAAGGGCGTCTCTGGCCGGGTCGGTAGTGATTCTTCCGTCTGAAGTCATCGGGTCAGACCTTACGGTAGAAATACCGTTATCTTTAACCGCGTTAATGTACGTATTACTCTGTTGGGGGGTTAAATTATGGGTTATGTCTGTTGTTATCCCGGTTTTATAATCGTTTAACGTCGTGTGAGTCTGGGTAATATCAGTAGTCACATTCCAGGAACCGTCTGTACCTCGTTCAGTCCCCCGATAACTGGTCTGTAATCCGTCCGGGTTCATCGTTGTCAGTGAGGAGGTGCCTTTAGTGTTATCATATGAAAATATGGTGGTACTGCCGTCAACACCTTTAGTAGTAGATTCATGGGTAAGATGGTTTCCCAGTCTATCGTACGTATCCACCGTGGTATAATCCCGGCCCGTCTCTATGTCTGTTTTAGTCTCTGTAACCGTCCTGATTCCGGTAGTGGGATCAATAACGCTGGTAGTTCCTGGAGTAATAGGTGCTGTGGTTGTACCGATTACATTTGTAACTGAATTAACCACTGAACTGACGACATTTCCAATGGAAGCAACCCCTGAACTAACACCATTTATTACGTTGGAAACCGTATTAGTAACCGTATTCCAGGCATTTGAAGCCGCGGTGGTAACCGTATTCCAGACGTTTGAAGCCACAGTGGTAACGGTATTAACGATATTGGAAACCGTACTGGTAACCGCATTGACGACGTTAGAAACCGTACTGGTAACCGCATTGACGACGTTGGAAACCGTGTTGGTAACCGCGTTGACGACGTTGGAAACCGT
>CAYLRY010000085.1:1757-5618 GCA_964386535.1 uncultured Dehalococcoidales bacterium
CATTGACGACGTTGGAAACCGTGTTGGTAACCGCGTTGACGACGTTGGAAACCGTATTAGAAACCGTACTGGCCACGGTGCTGGCGACACTGGAAACCGTATTGGCAACGGTACTGGCAACGTTGGAAACCGTATTAGCCACCGTGCTGGCAACGTTGGAAACCGTATTGGCAACGGTACTGGCAACGTTAGAAATCGTATTAGTAACCGTATTGACGACGTTGGAAACTGTATTAGTAACCGTATTGACGACGTTGGAAACCGTACTGGTAACGCTATCCCACCAACTGCCGCCACTACTACTACTGCTGCTACTACTACTACTGCTGCTGCTACTACTACTGCTGCTGCTACTGCTGCTACTACTACTGCTACTACTACTACTGCTGCTACTGCTACTACTACTACTGCTACTACTACTGCTGCTACTACTACTGCTACCGCTATCACCCCAACCGCCGGTGATTGATTGTGTCGCTTGAATATCTAAACCTCTGGATACCCCGGCTATCTGATTAGTTAAGGTATATCCTGTCCAGAGAGCCCCGAATTCTTGCCTTGATACGGTTTTGGTAATTCCGCTGTCTATTATTACTACTTCATCGTCCTTGACCTCAGTAACCACTACATAATGACCTTCACCGGTTTGTTTCTGTAAATGAACGATAGCCGGTCCCGGAAGCTCCTGTAGCTCCTGGTAGCTCTTACGGCTGGTAACTAACTTGACGCCTTTGGCCTCAGCCGACTTTATCATGGCGTATAAAGAACTATATATCGGCCCGGCGGTACCGGGTTCAAGAAGGCCTATTAAGGTGTCAACTAAAATCGTAGTGGTGGTAATTTCCTCTTTGCTGGTTTCTACACCCAGTAAATTTAAAAATGCGGTTAAAGAATCAACCGCACAGTTTACTATCAAATCACCTTTTTCTCTTAACCAGGAAATAATTTCCTGGACATCAAGTGCCGTCAGAGCAGTTATATTACCGCTGGTTAAACCCAATGTTGAAAGCAAAACGTCTTTTTGTGCATCCGGAGACCGGATAAATTGACTCAGAAACTCTTCTATATTACTTACCGCGGTTTGGGCTATAGGCAAATAATCCGCTCTTAAAGCGGCTATTTTTTCTTTAGAATTTTGAACCCAGAGTCCAAAAATTTCCGCCCCGGTTATCTGCCTTATATTTTTAACTTCACCGTTTTCCAGAGTAACTTCAAATCCGTCAGAAGTAATAAATGTACCGTTATAAGGGCTTAATTGCCCGTCTTCATTAAGCGTATAAATATCGCCGTCACTGGTGGTGACATAATCTAATTCAGTGCTATTCCCTTTATAGTGGTAAGAAAACACCTCCCCCTGAGCGTTTACCTCTTTATCAACGACCTGCACGCCGGCCTGAAGTGTATAATAAATCTTACTACCGTCAGAACGTTCCAGATATTCCAACTCGGTAGAGTTATCTTTATAATGATACGCTTCAGTTTGCCCATCTTCATAGACTACCCGGCTGACTACATCTTCACCGTTAACGTTCTGGTAATAGGCCCTGGCGTATCTATCTCCGTCCTGAAAATAGTTTATACATTCTAAATTACCTTTACTGTCATATCTATACCGCTGGATAACCTCCCCTTCACCATTTTCTACCATGGTAATAGCATTATCGTCGTAGTAAACCTTACTTTCTAATTCACCGTTCTGGTAACTGGTAACATATTGCAACATACCCTGCTTATTGTATTCATACTGCCGGATAAGGTTCCCTGCTCCATCTTCTACTCTATCGATGAGATTTTCCCGCTCAATCACCCGGTAATAAATCCTGCTGTCTAACGCACCCTCGTCTGTATAATTGTTGACAGATTGTAAATATCCCTGCGCGTCGTAGTAACGCTCCTGAATTATTTCCCCTTCACTATTTTCTACTCTATCAATGACATCATTTCTATTTACCCTCTTATAATGAACCCGGATGTTTAATTCACCGTTTGTAAACTCATCAATATGTGACAGGTGTCCTGTTCCGTCATAAGAATATTCCTGAAGCTTAATTCCATTTTTATCTTCTATTCTATCAATAACGTCATCCCGGCCTAATTGTTTATAATAAGTGGTAGCGTTTAATTCTCCGGCTTTAAACCCCTGAACCGATAACAGCTTGCCGTTAGCACCATAGTTATACTGCTGGAGAAGTTTCCCTGCCTTATCCACTACTTCACTGACCAAAATTTCCCGGCCTACCAGCTTATAATAACTCCGGCTGGACAACTGATTATTGCTGTATTCGTCTATATAATCAAGGTTACCCTGCTCGTTATAGTGATATTCTTTGAGCAGGTCTCCCTCTATGCTTTCTACCCAGTCAATGACCATTTCCTGCCCAACCTGCCGGTAATAAATTCTGGAGTCTGCTAAACCATCCGTAAAATTCGTTACGTATTTTAAATTGCCTTCCTTATATGTATAAAACTGAATAAGATTCCCTTCAGAATCCACTACCCGGTCAACGACATTCTCCCGTCCTATCATTCGGTAATAAGTTTTACTATCCAGTTCTCCAATCGCATTAAATTGATCTATATATAGTATATTTCCTTTTTTGTCGTAGTGGTATTCCTGGAAAATCTTTCCGTCTTCATCCACTACTTCACTCAGGACAGTCTCCCGGCCAACCTGTTTATAATAGCTTTGACTAACCAAATGATTATTGCTATATACATCTATATAAGCAAGTTTACCCTGCTCATTATAATGATATTCATTGAGCAGTTTCCCGTCAGCCCCTTCTACCCAATCAACGACCATCTCCGAACCTATCTTTTTATAATAGGTTTTGCTGTCCAGTTCTCCGTTCTTAAATTGAACTGTATATGATATATCTCCTTTTTCATTATAATGATACCGCTGAAGAACATTTCCCTTAGCATCTTCTACCCGCTCCACGACTATTTCCTGGCCAATCTGTTCATAATAGGTTTTGCTATCCAGAATCCCGTTTCTAAACTGAGCGACAGAGGTGACGTCCCCCTTCTCATTATAATGATACCGCTGAAGAACGCTGCCCTCGGCGTCTTCCACCCGGTCTATGACCGTTTCCCGGCCGACCTGTTTGTAATAGGTTCTGCTGTCCAAAATCCCATTTTTAAACTGAGCCACGAAGGAGACATTCCCCTTGTCATCATAACTATACCGCTGAAGCATTTCACCGTTAGTATCTTCTACCCAGTCTATGACCGTTTCCCGGCCTAACTTTTTGTAATGAACCCTGGCATCTAATAAACCATTTTTAAATTCTTCTATGTAGGTAAGGTTACCTATCTTATTATAGTTATATTCTTTAAGCCGTTCCCCGTTAGCTCCCTCTACCCAGCTAACGACCATCTCCGTCCCTATTTTTCTATAGTGAGTTTTGCTATCAAGTACCCCGTTCTTAAACTGGGCTATATATGATACATTTCCATTTTCATCATAATGATACCGCTGAAGAACATTACCCTCAGCATCTTCTACCCGCTCCACGACTATTTCCCGACCGATCTGTTCATAATAGGTTTTGCTGTCCAGAATCCCGTTTCTAAACTGAGCCACAAAGGAGACGTTCCCTTTCTCATTATAATGATACCGCTGAAGAACGCTGCCCTCGGCATTTTCTACCCGGTCTATGACCGTTTCCCGACCGATCTGCATATAATATACTTTAGCGGTTATCTGATTATTTTTATATTCATCTATATATGATAAATTCCCGGCTTCATCATAATTATATCCTTTAATAAGTTCTCCCTCTGCCCCTTCAACACGGTCAATCACCGCTTCCCGGTTCAATTGCTTATAATAAACCTTAGCGTCTACCTCTCCATTTT
>CAYLRY010000086.1:0-5184 GCA_964386535.1 uncultured Dehalococcoidales bacterium
TCTGCTAAAGTCATCATCTATTTTAATTCTCCGTTTTTATGGATTACAGACATCAGTTATTTTACAGGCCAGGGAAACGCCAGTTAATTATTGTACTTTTTTAACAGACAGCAAACGGTTTAAGGCATTCATATAGGCCCTGGCGCTGGCCACAATGATATCCGTATCCGCGCCTCTTCCGGTATAGGAAGTCCCATCACTTTCTATTCTTATCAGAACTTCACCGATAGCATCGATGCCTTCGGTGACTGAGTTCACGCTGAATTCCGTAAGATTGTTGGGCACGCAGACGATGCGGTTTATAGCCTTATATACCGCATCCACAGGGCCAGTCCCCAGAGAGGCGTCTTCCAGGATTTTTCCACCCGGACCGGTGAGCCTGACTGAGGCTGTTGGCATGCCGCTTCCACAAGATACCTGGACCATTTCCAGATGATATACCTCTGAAACAGTCCGTTTTTGTTGGGCCACAACCGACTCGATGTCCTTGTCTGTAACATCCTTTTTCTTATCTGCCAGGTCTTTAAAAGCCTGGAAAGCCCGGTTAAGATCATCGTCACTCAGGTTATAACCCAATTCAGCCAGTCGCTCCTTAAAGGCATGGCGTCCGCTGAGCTTGCCCAGTACCAGACTGCTGGCGGTGATTCCTACGTCCTTGGGATCCATTATTTCATAGGTGATGGGCATCTTGATAACCCCATCCTGATGAATGCCGGACTCATGACGGAAGGCGTTAGCTCCTACAATGGCTTTGTTAGGTTGTACCAGAAAACCGGTCAACTCACTAACCAAACGGCTGGTGCTGTAAATTTGAGTGGTATCAATACCAGTGCTCAAACCAAAGAAGTCTTTGCGGGTACGGATGGCCATTACCACTTCTTCCAGCGAAGCATTACCAGCCCTCTCACCAATGCCGTTAATGGTACATTCTACTTGCCGGGCCCCATATTGAACAGCTTGCAGGCTGTTCGCTACTGCCAGACCCAGATCGTTATGGCAGTGTACGCTTATCGTCGCCCTCTGTATATTGGGGACATTCTGAAAAAGACCTTTAATACGCTGTCCCCATTCTTCAGGAATAGCATAGCCGACCGTATCTGGTATATTGACCGTAGTGGCGCCGGCTTCGATGACTGCTTCAACTATCTGATACAGATATTTAATATCAGTCCGGCTGGCATCCATAGGCGAAAATTCGATATCAGCAGTATATTTTTTGGCCCTGGCTACCATATCTCGGGAAGTTTGCAGGATCTCGTCCCTGCTTTTCTTAAGTTGATGTAAAAGGTGAATGTCAGAAGACGAAAGGAAGATGTGAATACGCGGATGAGAAGCTCCTTTTACCGCTTCCCAGGCGCGGTCAATAGCTTGCGGATTAGCATGAGAAAGAGCGCAGATAGCCGCTGAATGCACCTCCTGGGAGATCTGCTTTACAGCCTCGAAGTCACCAGGGGAACTCGCCGGGAAGCCAGCTTCAATAACATCAACCTTCAACTTTTCCAACTGTCTGGCGATTTCCAGTTTTTCCTGTATATTCAGGGTACCACCGGCTGCCTGTTCACCATCTCTTAAGGTAGTATCAAAAATTATTATTTTATCCATTTATTGACCTTTTTTAATTTAAATATATAAATTTAGTTAAACCTTCTTCATATTGTTATCTACCCGGTCTTCATTTTATTAAAATAGAATAACTCAACATTCCGGATAATCTGGATGTCCGCTGTGCTTCATCCCTAACCTGACTTTTCCTCACCAAAGAGAGGACTACCCCGGGTCATGGCAATCCTGCCGGTCCGCGCAATTTCCTTGAGGCCAAAAGGCCGTATCAGGTCCAGTAAAGAGTTGACCTTATTTTCCGTTCCGGTCACCTCTATAGTCAGCGAATCCTGTGACACATCCACAATATCCGCCTTAAAAATATCCACAATCTGGATGATTTCGCTACGGCTGCTCCCGGCCACTGCTTTTACCTTAATCAGGGCCAGTTCGCGAACTACAATATCCTCTTCCGTGATATCGGCGACTTTTACAATTTCTACGATTTTAGCCAGCAATTGTTTACGGACCTGCTCTACCATGGTCAACGGGCCATCTACCACAAAGGTCACGCGAGCCAGGCCAGGCGACTCACTGCTGCCCACCGCAATACTGGATATGTTAAAACCGCGTCTCCGGAAGAGGCTGACCATACGGTTCAGCACCCCGGGTTTATCTTCTACTAGAGCAACTAAGGTGTGTTTTGTTGAGACCATACTTTCGCCTCTTTCTGCGGTTCTTCAATTACTTTAGACAAAGCCTCTCCTGAGGGCACCATAGGATAAACGTTTTCTTCCGGCTCAATTATGAATTCGATCAAAAAACTACCCGGAGTTGCCATTGCTTTTTCTATAGCCGGTATGGCATCTTCCTTGTGTTTAACCCTTAAAGCCGGGATGCCATAAGCCTCAGCCAGTTTAACGAAATCAGGCCCGCTTAAAGGTGTACCTACATAACGTTTGCTGTAAAATAGGTCCTGCCACTGCCTGACCATGCCCAGATACCCGTTGTTAAAAATGGCGAATTTAACCTCTATTCGGTCCTGCACCAGTGTAGCTAGTTCATGCATAGTCATCTGGAAACTGCCGTCCCCGGCGATACACCAGACTACCTCTCCTGGTCTGCCAACTTTAGCTCCCATAGCCGCCGGGGTTTCGAAACCCATGGTACCCAGGCCGCCGGAAGAGATAAAGGAATTAGGTTTATCATACCAGTAATGCTGGGCCGCCCACATCTGGTGCTGCCCTACTCCCGTTACCACGATGGCTTCCCCTTTGGTCACTTCATAGATTTTTCGCACCACGAATTGCGGCAAGAGTAATTTGGTGTTTTTTATCCTTTCGGATACCATGGGGTGTTCTTTACGCCAGGTATCCAACTGCTGTAGCCATTCTACATGATTGTTAGGAGTCAGCAATTTCAGTAAAGGTTTTAAGACATGTTTAACATCCCCTACGATGGGTACATCTACCCTGACGTTTTTACCTATCTCCGCCGGGTCTATATCGATATGAATAATACGGGCTCTGGGCGCAAATTCACTTACTTTGGAAGTAGCCCGGTCATCGAATCGCATGCCGATAGCAATAATCAAATCGGATGCATCTACAGCCCAGTTTGCATAGACCATGCCGTGCATGCCCAGCATACCATAGCTTAAAGCATGCGATTCCGGGAAAGAGCCTATTCCCAGTAAAGTGGTGACCACTGGTATCTGGGCTGTTTCAGCCAGTTGCCGCAATTCATTAAAAGCGCCGGATATGATAACCCCCCTTCCTGCGATGATCAAAGGCTTCTGTGAAGCATTGTTAATCATTTCAGCCGCCTTTTTTATCTGGGCGGGATGTCCCTGCAATACCGGCTTGTATCCTGGTAATTCAATCTTTTCAGGATACTGGAATTCCGCTTCTTCAATGAAAACGTCTTTTGGAATATCGATCAGTATTGGCCCGGGACGTCCGGTCCTGGCCAGGTAAAAAGCCTCTTTAACTGTTTTAGCCAGGTCACTGGTATTCAATACCAGATAATTGTGTTTGGTGATGGGCAGGGTAATACCGGTAATATCAACTTCCTGAAAAGCATCCTTGCCGATAAAAGGCCTGGACACCTGCCCTGTAATGGCTACTATGGGTACCGAATCGAGATGAGCATTGGCTATCCCGGTTACCAGGTTAGTAGCTCCCGGACCGGATGTCGCCAGACAAACACCCACTTTGCCTGTGGCTCTGGCGTAGCCATCTGCGGCATGCGCTGCATCCTGCTCATGCCGCACCAGGATATGTCGTAATGCCGGATATTGCGGAAAGGTATCAAATAGAGGCAAGACTGTTCCGCCGGGAAATTCAAAGATGACCTCGACTCCCTCTTTGATCAAGCATTCACATAATATCTGCGCGCCAGTTAATTTCATATGGTTAGCAGCTCCCTCTTATTTGAACACAGCACCTGTGCTGGCAGAAGTGACCCTTTCTTAATAGCATTTCAATCAGCCGGATTTGATTTTGGACATTGAATCCAACTATTACGCCAAGCACCGCGCTATTTCTTCTTCACTAAATTTTATCTGTAATTTATAGTACTTATTTTTAATTTATTTTCCTTTGAATGAAACCATAGAGCCATCTTCTTTCCTGTTTTCAGTCTTAGATAATAGACCTGTTTCTAAATCTTAGTGAAATAAAGCCTACTAAAAAAAATAACGCCCTTTAAAGGATGCATGATCCTTCAAAAATGGGCTTTTTCACTTAACACAAAACATAACATAGCATTCACTGCTTGTCAATCAATTTCCCTCGGCCTATTAAGAGATTACAATAACCGAATTCCAAATGACCCTATTTTCTATGCCCTAATAAATTTTCTTGGTAATTAACTAAAAAGCCCAGGAGTTCGCCTCCTGGGCTTGGTGGTCTCTGGGGTTTTTATTCAGGTTATCTTCTGCACGATAATACACCAAGCCCTCCGCAATGGAGTGCAATAAGTACGGTAACTACCAGGCTGGTGTTGGATACGGTGATAACCATATCTAAATTATACTACCCCTTCACTAATTCGAAATGATTGTACTATATTTGTATAATACCTGTCAATATGATTTTTTTAAAGCTTTTGTATCATCGTTCCATGCCGGCTATTTTATCCACTCGGCGCTGATGCCGCCCACCTTCGAATTGAGTAGTAAAAAATACTTTTAGTATGGCTTCTACTCCCTCGGTTCCCCTATCAGCTCCTAAACACAGAATATTGGCATTATTGTGTTGCCGGGCCCTTCCTGCGCTGAAGGTATCACAGCATAAGGCAGCTCGAATTCCCTTAACTTTATTGGCAGCAATACTGACGCCAATACCAGTGCCGCATATTAAGACTCCGAAGTCAAACTGCGAACTAGCAACAGCCTGGCCAACTGTTTTTGCGATGTCTGGATAATCAAAAGAATCGGTAGTATAGGTGCCAAGATCTTCCACATTATGACCCATCCCTGTAAGAGCTTTAATTACATACTGCTTATAATCCAATCCTCTATGATCTGATCCTACTGCAATATTCATAACCAGCCTCTGATCCCGATGATTTATCGTTTTATAAAATACTATTCAAATTTTACCACAGTCTCAAGTTCTGCCCGGGAAATCGCCCCCAGACGTA
>CAYLRY010000087.1:0-5092 GCA_964386535.1 uncultured Dehalococcoidales bacterium
GTACCGGTACCCAGCTTTAACAGGTTGGAAGAATACAATCAAGATCTCCTTAAGAAGTGTGACCAGGACGCTTTAAGAGAGCATTACCGCAAGGAAGCCACCAGGAGTATCTCCTGAAAATACTCCAGTCCGAACTGGAACACAGGGATAGGCAGAGGAAGGACAAATTGCTTAAGCATGCCGGTTTCTATGCTCTTAAGGACTTTGCGAGCTTTCGTTTTGATGAAGTTAAGTTGCCTGCTGGAGTCTCTCCCCAGTACCTCCATGACTGTGAGTTTATCCAGACTAAAACCAACCTGGTGATGTACGGTAATGTGGGCACGGGTAAAACTTTTTTATCCATTGCCTTAGGCATCGAGGCCTGTAAACAAGGCATAGAAACCAAATTCTTCCGTACAGCCGCCCTGGTCAACCAGCTTTCAGAAGCTAAAAAGAGCGGCATGCTATCCACTTTTATGAAAAAGCTGGATAAAGCCGCACTAATTGTTTGCGACGAATGGGGCTATATCCCCGTGGATAGAACCGGGGCGCAGCTACTATTCCCTGGGCAAAGCAACCGCATGCGGGAATCCGGCTTAACATGAAGTATTTTAGCAATTTCCGTATCCTGGTATATCATGATGAGACAGGCCTATGCCGGGGAGAATTACAGGCATGCCTAAAAGTGACGCTAAAGCGGTTAAACATAGATGTAAGGATGGTAAGGAACGCACATTGCTGCCGGTTTACTTTCGAGAAATCGATCCTCAGACCGGAAACAGGCACTTTATCCGGCGTGCCTGGTTTTGTTATCATTGCGGTTATGGAAACGGCACAATTATATACGGTCTAAATTGCGGCTACTAAATATGGGTCACATGCGGCCAGGCGGTGCTGCATCAACAAATTAATATCAGTGCTATTTTTGCAGAACTGTTCAAGGAGGTGTAAAACAGAAATTAACCTTTAAAATTCCCCACCGGCGCTGGGGAAAATATTTAGCATTTTCGGGGAATTCCTTCTTGCAAAAAAACAACCGTAACCTTTGAAAGCAGATTCAAGTTAGTCAATTAGTGTTTCAAGTTCGAGCGTTTTTACGTTGGCGGTGCTATAGCTAATGCAGAAACATAACTTTCGAATATTGCACTCATCATTGAACGATAGAACGTCTGAAGTAAATACTGGATTTACCTGCTATAATATTCTCATCAGTTAGGGAGGGGGTAAAATCTGGTATGGCAACGAATTATACTGCCAAATACACAAGAATCAACTCCGGTTATATGGGACAACTGGTTGAATGGCCAGAGGTTATCACTTAAGGTAAAACTCTGGATGAATGTCGAGAAATGCTTAAAGATGCCCTTAAGGAGATGTTGCTGGCCTATAGGCAGCAGGGTAAAGAAATCCCGTTGGGCGGTAGCTTGCTGGAACAAATACCTATCGAGGTTTAGGATGTCAGTTAAACGCCGGGATTTGGTTGAATATTTTGAAATCAACGGGTTTTCTCTATTACGTGAGGGTAAGAATCATTCCAAACCAAGCATCTCAACCCAGATATATAATTCAATAATTATTCGGCTTGATATTGTAAGATATTCGGTAGTATTATTGGTATGATTACATATTCTCAACCGGAGGAAATGAATGGGTAGAAGAGGAAAAACAGAAAAGGTATCGGTCACGCTTCCCAGGGAATTGGCAGGGGAGATTCGGTCTATCGTATCTCAGGGAGAGGTAAGCTCCTTTTTCACCGAGGCGCTTGAGCACTATCTTGCTTACCGAAAACAGAAGGTCGCCCTGGAGAAAGGGTTTGGCGCTTGGAAAGACGAAGGCCACCCCGACCTAGCTACTCCCCAGGATTCTACTGCATATGTTCACAATATCAGAGAAGCTGATAAGAAACGCCTGGAACGGCCAGGAGGTATCGTTGCAAAGTAGCCGGGTAAAGGGTATTTCTTGTCTTCTGGATACGGATATTATTATTGATTTTTTGAGGCGGCGCAACTACGCTCGTAAGCTGCTTGAAAACTGGGGTGGGGAAGGACTTCTGGCAATAAGCACCCTTACCCAGCTTGAGATATACCAGGGTATGAAAAGTGGTGAAGAAAAAGCAACTAACGTCTTTCTTTTTGGTCTTGTCTCGGTTGCCGTTGATGTGCCTATTGCCCGGCAAGCCGGTAGGATAATCGGGGAGTTTCGCTCAAAAGGAATAACTGTCGGCGTTGGCGACGCTATCATCGCGGCGACAGCATTGCAAATTAGCGCTCCTTTATTAACCAATAACGTGGAGCATTATCCGTTTACGAATTTAAAGGTGATACGGGGCTTGGAGACATAGGAACCGGGGTTTAAAGATGAAACGCCAAAGGAGCGCCCGGTTAAGAATCATCCTTGGGATAGCAGCGATAGCGCTGGGACTGTTAACGCAAGTGGTTTGAGCGTTTCTTGATAAGTTCATATAGATTTGAATATCACCTCAATATAGCTTGGGTTTCCTTAATCTTCCATTTACTATCTTAGCCCAAGTTTACTATAGCTACCCCCGTAGCCGGCAATATATTGACATTCTCTCCGAGTAATTTGAGAGCGGGGGTAATTATTGATAGTGGGTTAGGCACGACTTAGTTCCTATTTTTGAGTTGCAATATAGCTCGTAGATTATTTTCAATCGCCTGCATATCAGGATACGGCATAGTTCCGAGTTTCCTCGCAATCACACCCTGCTTCACTGTCCTTATAATTCCCGTCGCTAAGGATGGGAAGATAAGTCCAGCCCCTTGCCAATCAACGATGGGATGGTCTCCCACCAATACCCGGTCAGTTCTGCTTGTAATTGCTGCAATTATAGCCTCTTGACGCCCCGAGTGGTATGTGTCTGAACTGACTATTACGGCTGGGCGCCTTCTCTCTCCCGACTCATCCGTGAAGACAAAACTGACAAGTACTACATCACCCCGCCTATACTCGGTCATAGGCTGCATCCCTTTCGTTGTCCCATAGTTCGGCAAGCACCGGGTCAGATTTCGCTGTTAGTTTAAGAAGTCCTTCCGTAGTTCTTATCCCTTCGCTTGGTCTGGGCACCTTGTCAAGGTCCTCTTTACGAAACCGGCGGTGACGCTCTTCGCCAATACGGAATGCAGGCAACCTTCCCTCCTTAGTCAGTTTATATATGGTCCGTTTAGAAACCCGTAAATATTCTGCAGCTTCTTCTACCGTAAACCACTCTTTCATAATCACCATGGTACGCCTCCCACTTGAAAGGAACATTATCTATGTGGTATCATTCTAGCACGTATAGGCAAATAAACGCAATACAACGAATTGAATCATCTAAAATATTACCGAAGGAGGGTACGTTAAATCAAATAAAATCGTACCGAAAGAAGTAAAATAAGCCTGATGACACAATAATAACGGATTCATATTTACGGGCATGGGCTAACGCCGAAGATCTCAACCGAAATGAAAATATAACCCATAGAAAGGCGGATATCAGGCTGAATGGGAATGAGTATGACAGCAAGAAAAGAATACTTAGGGGTACTCAGAGAGAAGTATCATCAGGCTAAGACGAAAAAGGAAAAACGCAGATTCTGGATGAATATTGCCAGAATACCGGCCAATCTCGCAAGTACGTGTTTCCAGAATGCATCAAAGGGTAGACCTGATTCCCCGGAAAAGGAAGCCCAAAGAAGCCACATATGATGGGGAAATTACCGCGGCTTTAGCCAAAGTATGGGAGATCTTTGATTATCCTTGCGGCCAAAGGCTGAAGCCGTTGCTGGATAGCCAAGTGAGTCACTTAAGAGAACTGGGTGAACTCCAGATCACAGATGAAATAGCGGCTAAACTGAGCAGCATCAGTCCAGCCACTATTGACCGTAAATTAAGGAAGCAGCGAGAGATCTTTCACCTTCAAAAAGCCAGAGGAGTTCCCAAGCCCGGCTCCATACTCAAGTCTAAAATACCCATCCGTCTGACGCAGTGGGATACTACCCAGGTAGGCAATGTAGAAATGGACACGGTAGCCCACTGTGGATCTTCCGCCTCAGGAGAGTTTGTGTATAGCCTCAGCACCACTGAGATAGCTACAGGCTGGTGGGAAGGCGAAGCCATTATGGGGAAGTCCCAGGAAGCCACTTTTGGGGCTCTCAAGGGTATCAGAGCCAGAACCCCCTTCTCCTGGCTGGGTATTGATACGGATAATGGGACAGAGTTTATGAGCGAGATCCTGTATAAATATTGTCAGAGGGAGAAACTGGAATTCACCCGGTCTCGTCCCAGCCGCAAGAATGACAATGCCTACATTGAGCAGAAAAATTGGACTCATGTGAGAAAGGTGCTGGGCTACTTCAGATATGATACTGTCCCCGAACTCAAGATGATCAACGATCTATACCGAAATGAACTGAGATTATACAAGAACTTCTTCCAGCCAGTCATGAAACTGGTCAGCAAAGAGAGAATTGGGGGAAAAGTCAAAAGGAAATATGATACCCCTCAGACCCCCTATCAACGACTTTTGAAATCAGGACGCCTTTCTGAAGAAAACCAGGCTAAATTAAGGTCCATTTATCACAGTCTGAATCCAGCCCAACTAAAAAGGGTAATTGAGGCCAGGTTAGATACACTCTGGCGAACCTATGAGCAGAAAACCAGAAGCGGACAGGTCGATCCACTGCGCAAACAATCCCCTTCTTCGGTAACATTTAATTTGATTCAACGAATACCCATTCGGTAAGGTTTTTATTTGATTTGACACGCTCACTTTTTAAACAGCGGAAGGCTTCTTCCACATCGGTTAAAGTCATATATAGTTCCCACAACTCTTTTTCAGACAGATCAGTCCTGTCAGAGCGGAGGTAATAGGAGCCGGAAAACCTCATTTCCAGTTCATCTTTCCGCTCTATCCCCCAGGTAATGCTTTTAACTTTTCCCTTTTCCTGTGTAACCTCTATCTGATAGAAATGAGCAATACCCGGATGTCTCTCCTTCAACCTGCCGATTCTTTCCATTGATGAAGAGATAAGCTTTACCAGAAGGATGGTAACCCAGGAGGCTCAAGGCTATGCGCTTCAGTTTCATCAATCTGGCCGGACGGGTGATGATA
>CAYLRY010000088.1:0-5088 GCA_964386535.1 uncultured Dehalococcoidales bacterium
GAGCCGGTAATGTTATATACCAGCCAGTTGAGGGTGACCTGCTGAATAAATTGGGCGGCATTGGTAGTAACAGTCCCAGTTAATAAATAACGAAAATTAGAAATGCGTAAAGACGAAAGCAAAGTGGTATTGTTTACAGTAGCCGGTTTTTCCGAAAGGTTTGTGGAAGTGAGCTTATCTTTAGTAGCTTTAGATTCGAGATCGTAATTGTTATTCATGGTGATTCTTCTTTCCCCTGTCCTGGTATAGCCAAGGATGACAAACCGCCGGCGTCTGGGTTTCTGCCGGCGGTTTGTATTTCCGGTGAAGGCAGTTGGTATAAAAAAAGAGTACAAGGGATGTCCCTTACACCGGACTAATATTTAACCATTTATCTTATATTCTGGAAAGGTTTCCATTTAAGGCTGTTAAGTTAGCAGCCAGTCCTCTAATTTTATTTCTTCCGGTTCTTGGCTATCCATTCTTTACGAACCCTGACGTATTTTTCCCAATCTCCAGCGGAGTTGGTCCTGCCGCCATCGACATCCAGGGTAGTGCCGGTAATGGTTCTGGCCCGGTCTGAGGCCAAAAAGACAGCCGCCTGGCCAATATCTTCAGAGGTTGTAGCCTGGCGAATAGGAATGCTTTGGGTCATTTTTTCCAGCACATCAGCAGCCGGCGGATGATATGATGAAGTTATCCCCGCAGGGCAGATGGCATTAACATTGATATGATAAGGCCCAACTTCCCAGGCTAACTGACGTGTGAAACCAATGACTCCGGCTTTGGAGGCGGTATAAGAGGCGCCAGTAAGGGCAGTCACGGTCTTACCGGCCATGGAGGCCACTGTGATTATTTTACCCCCTCCTCGCGCTTTCATTATGGGAATAACTGCTTTGGAGCAGAAAAACGGGGCATCCAGATTTTTACCTATCACAAAATGCCATTCCTCGGCAGTCATGTCTTCAACCAGGATCGGCAGCCCGTGACCGACATTATTGACCAGGATATCGATGCCTCCCCATCCCTTAACTACAGCATCTACCATCTTAACAACTTCCGGTTCTTGCGAGACATCAGCCAGCACTACCATTGAACGCCGTCCCATCGCCTTGATTTGGGCAGCAGTATCTTCCGCGGCTTTAGCATCGATATCATTTACCGCCACATCGGCTCCTGCCTGAGCCAGGCATAAAGCAATTCCTTTGCCAGCACTGCCAGTACTGCCACCACCTCCTGCTCCGGTAACCAGAGCGATTTTACCCTGTAGTTCCATATCGTTGTCCTCCAAATTTCAGTCCAGGCTTTTATGGCCAGACCTGCAATTAATATTTTGCATAAGTGGGTACCAGGTTCCGGTATTTCCTGACTAAGCTGTCCCAATTTTTCGGGAATTCTATCTTTTTAATGGTTTTCTGGCTGGGGACTGCCCACGAGCCCATTAACTGGCCCATGAAAACGCCTGCCCCGCCGGCTACCACGATTCTCATAAGCTCCGGTCTTAAAACTGGCACGGAATCCGGGGCTATCAAGGGAACTTTTTCCGCGAAAAGTCCGCCGGGACGAGGCGCCCAGAAGGCTCCCAGTTCGTGAGCGGCTACCCGGCCGTTTTGTGCAATGAAAGCCTTAATATCTTGCTTTTTCCAGCCGCTGGCAGCCAGGGTTTTAGCAATCATAGGAGGGAGGATCAGAGAATATCCACCTCTGACAGCCGGCATTAAATTATACATCAGGGTCCGCATTATGCCCTGATCATCATTGCCGTAGGGTTGCATCTGGGTATAGGTATTGGGGAACGCCACGCCGATAGTGCTGTCTTCTTTTTTAAACCCGTATTCAACATGCAGCGGTTCCCAGGGACTTTCTTCTTCATTTTCCGCCATGACCAATGTATATTTACCGGGATTTCCCAGACACCCCATATCTTCACTGGCTTTTCTTATGCCTCCAATATTCTTGATAATCAGTCCCATTGCCCTGCCGATGGCAGCATTAGCTTTATCTCCCGGACTCAAAGTCCCGGACCCGCTGTTAAGGTGCAAATCGTTCCTGACCGGACCATTGATGATCCAGAAAGGCGCCCAGGAACCGGTGCTGACGCCCCAGATACCGAAAGTGGTATCCGGAGCCGTAAGCGCCTGAACTCCGGCTATCAAAACCGGCATGTAGGTCGGTAAGCAGCCTGCCATAACAGCATTAATGGCGATTTTTTCCACAGTGGCTTTCCCGTTGCGGGGAACGATCTCTGCCACCAGGTAATCAGGGGGTAAATCAGTGCCGGCAAGCATTTCAGAAACAGCTTTCTCGGTGGGCGGAATGACAGGCAAGCCATCTGTCCAACCACGGCGATAATAGAACTGATCAACTTCCCCAATGTCGCCCTTGAAGATGATCCTGGCAGGTTTTTCAACCTCTCTAGCTCTGGGAGATTTTTCCTCTGCGGTTAGCGGCCTAGTAAGCGCGTTAATAATGTCATCCATAACAGCAGATAATCCGGCTTCCGCATCCGCTACTATTGTACATTCACAGGGAATTGATTCTACCACGGTCCTGACTCCAGGCATACCTCTGCTGGAAGAGGTGGTTTCCACCACACTGGTAAACCCCCGGTTAACCAGGGCGACCACCGGTTTATTCTTTTCTTCAATCGTAATAGCATCGTACACAAGGTACTTGGTGCATCCTCCTCAGTCACCCACTGCCGCCACTACTGCATCCACACTCTTCAGCCAATCATCAAATTCCGGTACGTTGGTCTTTCGGGTAGTATACCAGCTAATTTCAATTGTGGGGAACCTCTCTTTCAATTTCTTTTCCAGAATGGTTAAGATTGGTTGAGCAGCCCGTTTGTCGTTACGGTACAATCCGATGGTTTTACCTTCCAGGCTGTCTAACCTGGAAGCCTTCAAACCTTTCGGCGGTACCGGGTCTGCTTCTGCCCAGGGATTCATTACTTCATATACGCCCTGTTCATTATTTGAACTCATCTTGCACCTCTTTGTATTATTGAATCCCTTTTTTAAAGAGATTCTACTTACGATTGATATTCCTTCAAGGCAGATGAATATGCCTGATACACTATATTGGTATCTATCTTTTGAATGCAATCGGCCACCGGCATTTCAGCCCCTACCTCTTTGGCTAAATCCAGGGCTAATACCCGGTCCCGAATGCCCATGCCACCAGTAGCTGGACGACCTGGAGTCTGAGGTGAAGACGAAAATTTACGTTCTTTAAAATTCTCTGCCATGGTTTGCAAACCACGGGTACTCCCCAGACCATGGCTGAGAGCTTCTACCATGGTTTTCAGGTTCAGCCCTGCCTTTACTCCCATATTCAACGACTCGCGGGTAACCGCGGAAATATTAAAGGCATTGATCTGATGCACCAGTTTACAGACCTGTCCGTTGCCGATCTGACCCATATAAAAAACGTTTTTCCCCATAGCCTGGAAAATCGGCCAGTGCTGATCTACAACCTCTTTGTCTCCTCCAACCATAATGGTCAGGTCTCCCAGTATATGTTTTTGTCCGCTGGGATCGGTAACCGGGGCATCCAATACTTTAACTTTACGTGTTGCGGCTCTGGCATACAACTGCCGGCAATATCCGGGGCTGACTGTGCTTGAGATGATTATGGTTTTTCCTTCCGTAATACTCTCCCATATCCCATTCTGACTGAAGAGTACCTGATCAATTTGAGATTCATCCCGCACCATACAAATAATCGGATCGCATAATCCGGTTAATTCTCCAGGTGAGCCGGCAGCAGAAGCTCCCAGAGACTTGATCTCTGTCACGGCTTTTTGATTTATATCAAACACGGTCACATGGAAACCGTTTTTAATAAGGCTTTTAGCCATAGGCATACCCATATTACCAATTCCAATAAAACCTACTTTTAAAGCAGCCATTACTATTATCCTCCCAATGTTCTGTAAAAGGTACAATTCCAGGGATTCTGAATCATATATCTTATTATTACGCCATAAGGGAAATTTATGTCTTTAACGAATTTACGATTATGTTTTCTCCGCTCAAATGACTGATATCATCGGACACCAAGAATAAAATCAGGTTGGCGATCTCGTCTGGCATGATAAAGCCGCTCAGGTCGGCAGTCTTTGCGTTTGGGTCCCTGGCTTTTTTGGCTTTAGCTATAGCTTCCATTCTGGGTGTGAAGACTCCGCTTGGACTGATACAATTAACCTGAATGCCGTAAGGCGCCATTTCCAGGGCCAGTGCTCTGGTAAAGCCAATGATTGCAGCTTTGGCAGCGGAATAATCCACGCCGTTGCGGACCCCCTGTACTCCTGCCATGGATGACATACTGACAATTTTACCGCTGCGTCTCTCCATCATATGATTGATAACCGCTCGGGTGCAATTACGAGCTCCATTTAAGTTGATATCTAGAATCCTGTCCCACATCTCTTTAGTTGACTCAGCAAAGGGCCCCATTTTTTCCCTGATATTTTTTCCCATGGCGCCGCCGGCGACGTTAACCAGGATGTCAATTTGTCCGTATTTTTGCAGCGTGGCTTTAGTTAAAGCCACGGTATCCTCCTCTTTGGTCATGTCTACGGCTATTGCACTGGCTTCAAAACCAGAAGAATTGATTTCCTTTACTACCTCCCCGGCAGCGACCAAATCAATATCAGCTACCATTACTTTAGCGCCTTCTCTTGCGAGAAGAAGGGAGGTGGATTTACCAATACCGCCGGCCCCCCCAACAATAACGGCAACTTTATTTTTCAGCTTCATTTCATTTTTATCCTCATCAAGTTTCAATATCTAATGTAGCGAGGCACCATATCCTTGTATTTAGCCACCAGTTTATCCCATCCGGCCGGGAGTTCTATTTTTTCCGTGGCAATACTTCCGCCGGAAATCATTCCCATCCAGGATCCAAAACCGCCGACCACATAGATCTGAATTGGGTCAGGTTCCCTGGAGCTAACCTGGAATAACGGCAGCATATCCTGTGGATTCTGTTTCATTTTTTGGTCCGGAGGCAAAGAATAGTAGGATTGCAAATGATCACGGGGCGCCAGAGCATTCTGAATAATGTATTCCTTAATGGCTTTCTTGGTCCAGCCCCGGCTGGCCA
>CAYLRY010000089.1:0-4848 GCA_964386535.1 uncultured Dehalococcoidales bacterium
CCTATTCGTTATATCCCGGATTATTTAACAAATATCCGTTCTGACTTTTCAGCGCAGTAAAAAAGCTCAGGTTGATATAAATTCCTGTTTTTTTGGAATAATACAATTATATCATCGGCGAATGTAAAGTCAATACTCGGATGGTACTATAATAATAACTCCATTTTCCGGGGAAAATAATCCTTTTATTATAATCCTCATTTTTGCCCGAAATACGTTAAAATCATAAATAGAGCGGTTTGTTTATATTAACATTGCTGAATTGGGAAACCTACCCCCGGTAAACTTAAATTCTACTTGACCGGCGAAAAACGAACGGCAAATCTTCCTTCGTTTGTATTTCATTATTCATTCTCACCCTGGTAAATGCCGGTATATCCCTCCGTTTCTCCAGCCAGCTCGATGAAAACCAATTGGTCTATGCGTGCATTTTTTTTTATCCTGAACCCCAGAGGGTTGTGCACCACCATTAAAGCCTGAGAACGGCCGTGATAGCCTGCATCCCAAATGGCATTTTGTACCGTTACTCCGCAACGCAACAGGCTGGACCGGGGAGCCCCCAGCGCCATCACCCTTTTCGGCAGGCTGACGATTTCGTTAAATGTGACTACATAAGCTCCTGGCGTCAGGTTTATGAACCCTTCAGCATCAAATTGCAGAGGAAATAGTTGAGAGGTAACCCTCTGGGTATTGGCGGCGCCGATCTGCCCGGCAGATTGTATTGATGATACTTCCTTCAATGTCAGGTCAAACCCATTGGGCTGAAGCTGCTCCTGGAGATCAATATAGTTGTCAATCAGTGGCGGTGTCTTTCTTATTAAATCTATAATATCCCCTTTGCCCAGCACAGTCCTCATAATTTTACTTCCATAGGTCTTCAATATCCTTTTCAACCTGTTTATTGATGTCTCCGGATTGATTTTGGCCGAATCCCTTATAAGACTCGGCGGAGCCGTATTCACGGGTGCGTACCACTACCGGCATAGGTACGGCATGGCCAAATATCAATACCTGTTGTTTGCTCTCCAGACGAGCCAGAACAGAACGCAGCTCATTTTTCCCTGAGACTCCGGTCAGAACAGCATCGATATCCTTCTCATTATCCAGTAGACAGGTTATCTTGGTCCCAATTTGTGACATTACTTCTTCGTCAATGCCGCTCGGCCGCTGATCTATGATCAGCAGCGTAACGTTGTATTTGCGCATCTCCCTGGCAATGGTGCCGAAGATAGTCTGGTTAGCCACCTCCGGATTCAGGAACTTATGCGCCTCTTCGATGGTGATCACCAGGTGCGTAGGCGGCTTGCCGTCTTCTCCCATGGCTTTCTCCGTCCTCTCCCGGTATTGATTGTAAATACGGCGGCTCAATAAATTTGCCACCAGTATATAAGCTGTCAGGTCCGTAAAACGACCGAACTCCAGAACTACATTCATACCTCTGTCCAGGTATTTCAGGATACGGTCAACAGAATTCTCGTGGGCATCCGCTGACAAAAAAGGCAGGCGTTTTATGGACTCCAGACCGCGCCTGAGATTACCGAAAGATGCCTCATGAATATGAAGGCTTTCCAGTAATTGGCTGGTCTCTTCGGTATTTTCCATGGTCAATACAGTTTGAATCCAGCGTTTGTCTCCGAAGCGGCGGGCTAACTGGTAAGCAGCTTGTACCGCCAGGTCAGTTAGATTGAGAGTCTGCCGCAGCAGAACGATGTCTTCCGGCTCGATTTCATCATAGCCCAACCGTATCACGGCGTCAGTGCTGACTTTACGCCGCCGGCTGCTTTCTTCATCCAGGGTAAAGACCGCTACCTTATCCGGAAATAGCTGTTTTAGGGCTTTAACTTTGTGCCCGCTCTCACTGGGGCCTTCCCAGCCGTATTCACTGTGCATATCAAAAACCAGGTTAACGGTTTTGCTTTTCTGAAGCATTCCTATTAGCAGCATTCTGGTCAGGAAGGTCTTGCCGGTGCCGCTTTTGCCGAATATTCCATTCGAACGTTTGACAAATTCCAGCAGATCCAGACATATTTTTGTCTCCATATCCAGAGGTGTGCCAATAAAAAATTTATTACCATCTTCACCGCCAAAGACCGTTTCGACATCCGCCTGGGATGCCACATTAACAGTAGAAAAATGGCTGGGCACTGTTTTAACAGGCCGGGGTCCGTCCATTAGGCCGGCCACATCACCCCCGATGGTTAACATGGGTAAAACATGCAGCGTACCAAAAGTACCGGTGCCTGAAAGTACTTCTGCCAGGAAAGGGTCTGAAGCGTCTGCGGGGGAAATATTGATCTTTTCGTCCGCTACGGCCAGCGTAACATCCGTGATCATACCGAAAAAGCGGTTCTTCTGACCCCTAATGGTTACATAGCGCCCTACCGCCATGTCCTCCACTGAAGCTGATCCATCCAGCTTAACTTCTATACCATGGGTTAATGATCCGGAAATTACTACCCCCAGGCGGCTTATTGATCTGGTATTTTCACTGGATTGCATCATACTTCATTCCTTTCAGGATGGCTTTCAACTGAGTATAGTCATCACACAGTAAAGCAGCCAGTTCCTTACCCGCTGAAACCAGAAAGGCGTGGCGTTCCGCCCCGTATACCTGGCCCATCTGGCGCAAACAGGCGCTTATCAATTCTGCCGCCGGGATATCCATACGGGTGTTTAACAAGATATTTAGAAAATCGTATGTACGGCTGAACTGCTTTATTTCTTCCGCTGTACACAGATGGACAAAACTGTGGATACGGGCGGGTAAAGGAGGCAGGTATTGAAATACCCTGTTGTCCTGGCAGTAACCAATTACCAGGACGTTGAATTCACTTCTTAATAATTTTAAAAGCTGCGGGCTGGAGCGGTAAATTTCATCTTCATTCAGCTCATCTTTACCGCGCGCAATTGGCCTGCGCCCCGGATCAATACTTGAGGTACGGGCATTGTAAACCACACCATATATGTCCATACTGGATTCTGGTTGCTTCTCACCACGCGTTTTTACCAGACTGCCGAGAGGCGGCAACCGGTATAGCTCATAACATTGGACATAAAAATCTTTAGTGCAGGCTTCAATTACCTCACCGACTCGCGTCTCACCTGTCATTTAGCTGCCTCAACTATTTTTTCTTTTCAGCTTTCTTGTTCCCTTTTTCGGCCTTTTGGGTTTCGGTCATTTTGGGTTTTTTAATATTATGTCTACCTTTTGTGCCCATTTTATTTTCCTTTGTTATTTTTTAGGTATTTTCTTGTTTTTATCTTGAGAGAAACATCTTTATCAATAAATAATCTGAATTATACCATTTTCTATAGCTAGATCCACCGGGTACGTTTGCTGCGGCTTTTATTTGAAGTGTAAGCCGGTAGTTTCAATTCTTCCAGGGATTCTTCTACCAATCTCCAAAATTCTTCTCTATCCGCTCCAGTTACTACTGCCTGCTCATGTGCCTCACTTAATGCTACTGGATAACCCTGCCCTTTTTTGCATTGGTCCAGAACCAGGGTATGAGTCAATGACAAAAGCTCATTATTCATTGCCACCCATTCCGGGACTTCCACCCGGGCTATTTCATCTTCAACCCGCAGATAAAAAAAATAAACCTGGTGTTTTCCATAGCGTTTTTCAACAATTAAGGATGGATTGATAAAGACTGCTGAGCGCTCATCCGGTCCCAGAAAGGAGCCGAACAGCATGCGGTCACTGATGTCTGAAATCACATCACAGGGAGCTGTTCCTGCCTGGCAATAGCGCTCGCAATCCACTATATTCTGAGGACAAACGGCTATCCGCAGAGCATTTATCACGTCATCACTCTGAGGTAGACTGATATAGCTGGCTACGGACAAATGGCGGCTTTCGCTTATTTTCTTCAGCTCATCCAATCCCTTAATCAGTCCCCTATCGATTAGCGCCTCTACCACAAATTCAGGGTAATTTTGCATACCATACATCACCAGCGAGCCGTCCATTAAAGCCAGCGTAAACGCAGGAGGAGGTAAGGAAAGGACTGCTTCAGCCAGTTTATGGATTTCTTCAACCGAACGTTTGGCATCCAGTAACTGGCCCTTGATTTGTTGCTGCTGGTGTATATTATTCTCGTTGGCAATTACCAAATCACATTCTTCGGAATAAAGCCGGGGGAAACTCTCCAGTGAGGCAGATGGATTTTGACCGTAACGCAGGATTACTAAACCGGTATTAATAAGGTAACAAGCAGCGGCTTTATGCCGGTCAATATCAATATGCGAGCCGTCTGTAGCCAGAACAGTATATTCCGGCGGCACTGGTGGAGAAGCATAATGCAGGCTTAAACCGTCCACCAGCCGCGCCGGAGACCAGTTTGGAGTCTTGGCCTGCATGATCTTATATTTCAGGGACTCCAGATTAATACTCTTATCGTTCAGCTTATCCACAGCGAATGTTAAATGCTCCAGTCGTTCACTGCGGCCGGATCTGATCTTTTCTATCATATCTCCCACCTGGGAGGCCACTTTAGTAATATCCAGAGTCATTTTGTTAAATGTTTACTCCGTTGACTTTACAATCCACTCCAGGAAATCCGCATCGCCCTTTTCAATCACCCAGGAGACTATACAGGGCACCTTATAAGAATGTAATTCTTTCACCCTTTGAATCAAGCTATCAACAAGCTCCGCCCGGGTCTTAACGATTAGGGCAGACTCCGTGGATTCTTCTATATTTCCCTGCCACCGGTATATTGATTTTACCGGAAAGTAATTTACACAGGCAGCCAGTTTTTCCAGTACCAGATGTTGTCCTATGCGCCTGGCTTCAGATTCATCCCCAGCGGTAATGTATACCGAACGATACTCCATTAAAAATTT
>CAYLRY010000090.1:0-4838 GCA_964386535.1 uncultured Dehalococcoidales bacterium
GAACCTTATTTTATTGTAAGCCGGAGTAAGTTTTATAAGACCCTGGAAGATTTCAAGGGGCAGAAGATGAGAGTCGGCGGAGGGCCTCCCACCGACTTTATTAAAGCTATGGGCGCCAGTCCTATACTGTTAAGTATGCCTGATTGCTATCTTAATTTACAAAGAGGCGTCTTTGATGCCATGCCTATCCCCTCTGAAGCTTATGTCAGTTTTCACCTTTATGAACCTGCTCCATATGTTACTTACGTCTCCACAGTAGCCATGTATACAGTAATAATGATGAATTTGGATGTTTGGAACAGTTTCTCTGAGGACATTCAGAAACAGATTATGAATGTTTCAGGTGAAACAGCATCTGTAACGATGAGCAAAGATGTTTTTGATAAGGCTCATCATGATATGAAAGATCGTCTAGAAAAAGCTGGGGCCCATATCAAAGAATATACGGTTCCTCCGGAAGAAGTTCAGAAATGGATAGAAAAGGGTGGAAAACCGGTATGGGAAGAATGGGTACGTGCTCAGGAAAGGGCTGGGTTGCCCTGTGCCCGTCAAATACTGGAGGATACGCTGAATTTATCCAGGCAATATAGCTCTCAATAAAAAGATATGCAATCAGCATTCAACAACTTGGGGCCTGCCGGTTAAGGTCAATTTACCTGCGTAAGGCAGCTTGTTAAAAAAGGATTTTCGGATGAAATATGGGTTTCTTTTGCTAATATGTTACAGTTTACTATTAATTATGGTTTGCGGTTGCGTTAACAAGCCTGGTATATATGGCTCCATCAGCAGGACGGAAGAAAAGACCTGGAACCTGAAATACGCCACTGAGCAGTCACCCAACTCATATTACCATATCTATGGCCACATTCCTTATGCCAGAGCAATAGAACAGGCTACTTACGGCAGGGTAAAATTAACTATTTATAATTCTCAGACTCTTATAAAAAGCACCCAGGTCTTTGAAGGGGTCAGGGATGGTATCGCCGAAATGGGCTGGCTTTTCACCGGTCTTTATCCCGGCCAGTTCTCCTTTGCAGAATCAGGCGTATTACCCTTTTTATTTCCCAATGCCGAAATAGGCGGCAAAGTAACCTGGCAGATCTTCAGCAAATACCCTGAAATCCAGGCCGGATTTAATGGTGTTAAGGTTCTGGCAGCCTGGTCCACTGAGCCTTATTTTATTGCCAGCCGCAGCAAATTCTATAAGACCCTGGATGATTTCCACGGTCAGAAGATCAGGGTTCCCGGGGGACCGCCTATTGACTTCATAAAGGCTCTGGATGCCAGCCCAATGGTATTGACGATGCCTGACTGCTATCTCAATCTTCAAAGAGGCGTTTTTGATGCTCTACTGACACCCGCAGAGGCTTATTTCGGCTTCAAGCTTTTTGAAGTGGCCCCGTATGTTACGTATATCCCAACCATTGCTATGTGCCATTCCATAATAATGAATCTGAATACCTGGAACAGTTTCCCGAAAGAGATTCAGGAGCAGATAATGAGCGTTTCCGGTGAAACAGCCTCAGTAATGATGAGCAGGGATGTATTTGATAAGGCCCGCCTTAATATGCATCAAGAACTGGTCAGAGCTGGAGCTAAAATTCAAGAATATTCGGTGCCTCCGAATGAGGCGCAGAAGTGGATAGACAAAGTTGGACAACCGGTATGGGACCACTGGGTTCGCAGCCAACAAAAAGCCGGTCTTACCAGCGCCCAAAAGATACTGGAGGATACCCTGGCTTTAGCCAGGCAATATAGGCCTCAATAACCGGTTGTTCCAGGCAAGATCAATTAAATTAGATTGCTGTTCATTAAGTGACGGGTAATGATTCAAGGGTGATTCCTGAGGTTTTCAATCATGGCAAAGTGCTATGATCCTTTATATGGCTTAATGGACGGAGGCGCCTCAGGATCATAAAAAGCCTGAAAAAAATCATTCCTGCCGGATTTCTTCGTTGATGAATTTTTATCAGATCAGTTTAGGATAATATTTTGTTAAATTCTCCGGCATTTTAAGGCCCAAATAGCGGAAGATTTCAGCATGCGCTTCGATTATGGAGGCATTCATATAAGGTTTTTGAAAATAAAGAAACCTTAGCAATTCGTCTGTCTGCATCACCGTAACATATTCCTGCGGGTAGTAGCTTTTTTGTGCTTCGGTTAACTGGGCCCAGCTAAGATGGGAGAATTCGTGAGCCAGCACACCGGGGTTGGCATATTCCGGTTTGATATATAGTGTTTTGGTTTCCGAAGACATGCCGGCAGGATAGGAAAGGGTTTTATCCACCACTATGGTTACGGTGCGCCAGAAATCCCAGTATGCCGGAGGTATGAAATAGGCCGAAAAGAATTTTTTTAGTAGATCTTCGCCGCTTAAGTTTAAACTATAATCCGGAGCTTCTTCGGGGTAAGGGAGGGTGGTTATCGGGCTGCTCATTCCTCTTTCGGAACCATTAGATTGATTGACCATTATTCTCCTCCTTACAACTACGTTATCTTTTTAATCCACAATAATCATTATAATCTTTATCGTATGTACCCTTTAACTTTTTCGTCAATATTAACTATGTAGATAATCAGACCAAAATATCAACAATTTCTTAATTCATCAACAATGCTAACAATTGACTGGTAGGTGGCATTAATATTTCAAGTTATCAATTATAATGATTCTTATGGGGATATTTATTATGTTGTAATTTAATTGAAAGGTTTATCGCGAAAATGTATGAGCAGTTAGTTCAGCATTGTCCACGATGGTTGAAGTATTAATCTGATATTAACAGCAATGCTGTTAAAAATAGAAAAAGAAAAAGGAGGATCTTAAACATGGCAGCCAAATTCCAGCTTTATACGGACGCTAAAGGTGAATTCAGGTGGAGACTGGTGGCTTCAAATGGGCAATCTATTGCCACCAGCGGGGAGGGGTACAAGTCAAAAGACAGCGCAAAAGCCGGTATTGAATCTGTGAAGAAAAATGCTCCTGTTGCAGAAATTGAAGAGAAAAGCTAATCGGACTGAGCCAGCGGCGAAAATTGCTGCACCTGGATGCGCTTGCAGAAGATATTCCCTGAGTACCAGGAATATCTTCTGCAAGTAGTAATTTTTATTTGAAGACTTTTTCCAGGAGGCCGCTTACGGCGTCACCGCCCTTATTTTTGACAAAGGAGAGGATGATGGGCACAAATTTACCAATCATACTGCTGTCCAGTCCCAGTTTGGTAAATCCTCCCGCCAGGCCGGCCAAACCACCCCCTCCACCGAAGAGTTTTCCCACACCACTTAATAAACCTCCACTACTGGCGGGCGCCGCGCTGATCAGGCTATTCACATCCGGAACCGCCGAAGAGACTTTAGAGAAATCTGCGTCTCCCAGTTTGTTTTTGGCTAATTTAAAGAGCAATCCAGCGCCCCCTTTAGCCTGACTTTCATTAACTCCCAGGTTTTTAGTCAACTGGTCAATTAGCTCCATAACAACCTCCGTTTTTCTGGAAAATAGATGATCTAAATACATAATAGTCACTAAATCAAAAAATTACCTTAAAATGCGGTAGATAATATGAATACTAACAAACAGTTCACACAGCTATTCACAGGATGGGAATTAGCCCTATACTGGAATATACTTTTGAAGAGGCTGTCTATACCGTAGACGGGACATATACTTTCGCCAGCAGCGGTGAGGAAATAAGAGCGCGACTCTATTTTATCAATGGCCTGCTGCGTCAGGTATTCGGATTTACTGGCGAGAATGAAGCCAGTGCGCCACGGGAGATAACTCCTGCTACTGGTGATAGGTTTACAGTGCAAGAAACGTGGCTTGATCTCAACAGCAGCGGGCACGTCAAAAAAACCGTTTATCAGGATGGAAACATCTTGACATTTGGAAACCGGATGTTTATCTGGAAGCCTTTGGATGCGGTTGCCGGTGACTATGTGGTAGGATTTATCATTGAAGATCTGGATGGCAACCAGCAACAAGCCTTTACCGTTATTACGGTAAAGTGATCATTCTCTTGATATAATTATCAAAATTGAGACTGTTTTTAAAAGAGCCTGTCCTGAATAAAAACCAGGCAAAGCATGTTTATCTACTGAACAGGGTGGCAAAGCAAAGATTGAAGGGGAAAACCAAGGTTTTTGAAGTTTAATTCGGTTGAAGAGGGTAAGTATGCGGAAGATCATATCAATTCTGTTATGCATTACCAATCTCATTTTGATAAACTTTCTCCCGGTAATGCTGCTGGCCCAGAGTACCGACCAGATCCAGGTAATAGATGGAGTCGGTATTTTCGGCAATAAACTGGATCAGGTAAGCGCGGCTGCAGACAATTTGAAAAGTCGTGGTGCTGATGTGCGCGTGAGGACTATATCAACCTATTCTCCGGCTCCCAATTTGGACCAATATGAAGCCCAGCTTGAACAACAAAGTCCGTCATGGCTGGGGGTGGACGGCAATATGAAAAATAATCTGATGGTTATTTTGATTTCATTGCAAGAACGCCAGACCGGTTTGTATTTCGGCGATTACTGGGTGGATATCATCAGGGACGAGTGGATGAGGATTCAGGCCGATATCATGGACCCGCTTTTCAAACAGGGTGATTATGCCGGAGGTACAATTGAGGGGCTGGCTGAGTTACAGCTTCTAATAGAAAGAGGGGGGCAATCTCAAACCGTAAATGCATCTGTTTCAGCAACTGCGTCAGGATCAGGGTTTGGGTGGTGGTGGGTGATTTTGCTGTTGATAGTGCTTATTGTGGTGGGAGTAGTACTATACATAAATAGGGCTCTTTCTCAAACTGAGTGGGTAAGGTACACTAAAACAAAAAGAGAGG
>CAYLRY010000091.1:0-3418 GCA_964386535.1 uncultured Dehalococcoidales bacterium
TTAATCTGTTGTGATTTTTTTAATGGAATTTTAATGTTTGTTGATAAAATTTCCCTGTATGACTTTCTCTGCGGGTTTCCGCCTGTACGGCGAAGCTCTTGTTGTGCTTGTTACGACCTGTTACCTCGGTTTTTTTTGAGATCGGAGCTGTTCTGACGAGGCGGGTTTCATGTTGTATGGCAGGTATGCCTGTACTGAATATAGCTACTACATAAATAATGGCGAAGTGATAACAGCGGGCGGTGCCGTGCGTATCTGACGCAGCCATGGATGCCCGCTACTGCGGCAGCTTGGGATGACCGTAAGGTGCGGCAGCCGGGGATATCTGTTAATGCGGCTGCCATGGATGTGCGTTATTGCGGCAGCCAGGGATGCCCGCTACTGCGGCAGCCTGGGATGACCGTAAGGTGCGGCAGCCTGGCGTGTCCGTTTTTTAGTAGCCTGACTGTACCGGAAGAGAAAGACTAGAAAGCTCCTGAGGCCAGCATGGCAAGCAGAACAACAATATATATTGCTATCAGCACGAGACCAATTATAGCCAGTATGTACATGATAAAGAACGCCTTGGTTTGCTGCCCGATGGCCGTTTGCAGGTCCGAAACAGAGCTGGATGAATTGTAGTCGGTAAATGCATCGGCCGACTCCCTGAGTCTCTTCCCCATCAGGTAATAAGGTACTCCAATGATAGCCCCGATAATTGTGATGCAGTAGATGACACCACCAATCATCATAAGCAACCCGACGAACTTCATATACTTCGACAGGTTGGACAGGTTGGTCGACATTTGAGTCATGGTCTGACTCTGATCTGTAGAAATGTCTTCATTTGACATAATTATTCCTCCTTGGTTTAGATTAATGATTGATAAAATTAATAAATGTTCGAAAAACAATCAACAGGCAGGCAAATGTTTGTTGCCGGATCAGGAGGAATTTCGGGGGGGTATTTGCGATGATTTCGCTAATAGTTCAAGCCACCAGAGGTAACAAGGGGATTATCTGCGGTGATCCCCTTGAGGTGGACCTGCAAAAGACAAAGCAGGGATACGTTATTGCGTACCCCCTTCTGCATTCATGGTTGAATCTCGTGAGTAAACTCACTCGATCCACCCTTTAATGCAGAAGCCGGACCACTTTCAGTGATCCGGCCTGCTTTGTCTTCTGCGGAGAGAGGGGGATTCGAACCCCCGGTACGGTTACCCGTACGGCAGTTTAGCAAACTGCTGGTTTAAGCCTCTCACCCATCGCTCCAAAAAACGTTCAGTCGTCTGTTGCTGAATTGACCGGCAGATATCTCTGGCAGTTTTCAGCAGCGGGGCAAAAATAAAAAAACATTGGATACTTTACAAGAATGTGCATCTCTTTTAAGCATGCCGATCCTGTCTGAATTCCATTTATTAAATATGTATCAGCCCTCCTTTTCAGGTTAAATTATCAAAATGATACATTTATCTTTCATTTTTGTTCACTTGTCAAAAAAAATATTTCCCTTCCAGAATCATTGGTACATTTATATCGTGGTAATCTGTCCGACAAAAATTCCGAAGCCAGAGAACCCGAGACTAACATAGCGTAAAGGACCAGAGAGTAAGAGGATTTAACAGAACAGGCTCAAAAAAAAAGAAGAGACGAGCCCGTGTGCTCTATTTGTCTGCATTAAGATACAATAGTTGAGAAAAGTCGAAGACGATATTAAAGAATCATCAATATTAATCGCTGAATATCAGAGTTCAAGGAATGCTAAGTCAGAATTGTGTTTAGCTCCTCCTAAATTATTCCTTCAGCGTAACAAAAAGCACAGGGAGGATCAAAATGTAGCTTGCCTGGCATTTACCCTGTCCTTGAGTCTGCCAGGATCGCGGGTTTTGTCACAATCTGTAACAGACCTTTCTGCCCGGCCACATCAATTTGATTTAATGGCATTTAGCTACTCCTGCTCATATGGCAGGCCCGATTTAACGACTGTTATTGTCAATTATTGTATTCCTAAAGCAGATAATTGCAAATATTTAAAACAAAAAAATATTCCCGATCACGTAAGCAACAATTGTTTAGTCCTAACGTATAAATAGCATTGTCATTAGTAGCGGACCATATTATTAGCTCATTTCTACCCATATTAACCAGCCTCAAGCTACGTCCCGTATTCAGGAAGGTCCTGATGGTGGCGGGAATATGCCTAGTTGGTTTTTCCGCCATTTATGGCCAGCCCTCCTGCACAATTGACTTAGGTCCAAATCCTTCAGTTTGTCAAGGAACAACAGTAGCGAACCTTACTTACTCATCAACAACTGGCGATCGATACAGGATTGAATTTGATCCTTTTGCACAGGCCCAATTATTCACTGACGTTCCTATTACTACCCTTCCAGCTAGTCCAATAGAAATAATTGTTCCTCCAGGAGCAGCTTCTGGAACCTATAATGCAATGCTAACCATCTTAAGTAGCGTACCTCCTTGCTTAAGTAATACATATCCTATAACTATTTCAGTAATCACTCCAACACTTTTATTTGGTGGGCATGATGTTGACTCTGTAGATGCCTGTGTTGGATATAATCCGAGCATTGTTTTAAGTATTAATGATCCTGTGCTAAGTGGAGGACTGGCTCCCTACACATATCAATGGCAGTTAAATGAAGTGGACATTATCGGAGAGGTAAATCCGACATTTACTCCTCCAGTATTGATGTCTCCAGATATCTATCGGTATCGCTGTGTAATTGAAGATGCTTGCGGAAACTCATTAGTTACTGAACCAAAAGTAATAACAATATTCGATGATCCTTCGGTATCTATTACTGGACCAGTAAGTGCGTGTGTTAATACAAACTTTGATTTATCCGCTCAAGTCATTGATGGAACAGAGGAGTATACATATCGATGGGAGTCAAGTCCAACCGGAATTGATTCGTGGGATGAAATCGGAATAAGTCGTATTCCAACCTATACATTATCCGAAGTAACATCAGGGACACACTATTACAGGCTTGTCATATCACCTGATGTTCCATCCTGCGATAATGCAACATCGGATGTGATACTTGTCGATATTTCACCTAACAATACTATCACACTAAACTCCGCTCCCACCACTGATGCACAGACGGTGTGTATCAACACCCCGATTACACCTATAACATATGCCACTACCGGTGCTACAGGAGCTACAATAACCGGTCTTCCTACAGGTGTGACAGGCGCATGGGCCAGCAATGTGGTGACGATCAGCGGTACTCCTACAGTTGCCGGAGCCGCTCTTACTTACACCGTGTCGCTGACTGGCGGGTGCGGAACAATTTCAACAACCGGGACAATAGCCGTAACTGCCAACAACACTCTGAACCTGACCTCAGGGACAGACACTGATGCACAGACGGTGTGTATCAACACCCCGATTACACCTATAACATATGCC
>CAYLRY010000091.1:3518-4634 GCA_964386535.1 uncultured Dehalococcoidales bacterium
GTACTCCTACAGTTGCCGGAGCCGCTCTTACTTACACCGTGTCGCTGACTGGCGGATGCGGTACCGTGTTAACTACAGGAACAATAGCTGTAACACCTAACAACACGGCAAGTGCCGCTTCTGCTTCTCCCTCCATATGTATCAACACTGCGCTGACTGCAATCACTCACACTACTACAGGCGCAACTGGTATCAGTACTTCCACTGGATTGCCTGCAGGGGTAACTGCAAGCTGGGTCTCTAATACTATAACTATCAACGGTACCCCAATACAATCAGGAACTTTCAACTATTCGATACCACTCACTGGTGGTTGCGGTACCGTTAATGCTACCGGTACGATTATAGTCAATCCTCTACCGATTGTGACCTGGACGAGCCTGCTCTCTAATCAATGCGTTAACAATACTACATATTCCCTCTCGGGAGGGCTTCCGGCCGGAGGAGTTTATAGCGGACCCGGAGTAACAGGAACCACTTTCAATGCATCAATAGCAGGTATAGGAACACACATACTTACCTATACCTACACCGATATAAATGGGTGTGTCAATTCGACTTCAAATACAATAATCGTTAATGACCTACCGACTGCAACAATTTCTTACCCGGCATCTCCATACTGCGCTACCGGAACAGCAACAGTTACAAGAACCGGTCAGGTCGGGGGAAGTTATTCATCTACCCCCGGACTAGATCTTGTAGCAGCAACCGGCACCATCAATCTCGCGACCAGTACACCCGGGACATATACAGTAATTTATTCCTTTACAAATCCTGTAACGGGATGCTCCAATATAGCTTCAACCACTGTTACCGTAATCCCTCTGCCATCTGCCACTATCTCATATCCGGCTCAGCCTTACTGTGCAACAGGAACTGCTCCAGTAACACTTACCGGACAGGCAGGAGGCACATTCTCCGGGACTTCCGGGCTTATCATTAACTCTTCTACCGGGGCGATTGACCTGGGTGCGAGTACAACCGGTGTAATGCATACCGTAACTTACAATTTCTCTGACGGTAACTGTTCCAACTCAACCACTGCACAGATTTACATATATCCCCTGCCTGCCGCTACTATCACCTATCCGGGATCGCCCTACTGCGCCACCG
>CAYLRY010000092.1:0-4572 GCA_964386535.1 uncultured Dehalococcoidales bacterium
TGGTGGAGACGGGGGAGGCCCTGTCTCTCCCTGCACTACGATATTTCGCTTTGCCCTTCCTCCGTGAAAATACTCCAGTTGCCACTGCTGCATAGATATAGCTCCAACCTTAAATTAACTCCTTCAATTATTTATGTCAAATACTTCACTAACCTATTTATATGGATTTACATTTTTAGGGAAAGGATTAATCAATGGTAACCAGGGTAAATATCAGTGATTTCAAGAGTTTTTCAACAGGGAACAGGCATGTTTTTAGACCAAGATCAACGCTATAAGTTTATTTAAGATTTTCCAATTATCTCCTGGTAACTATGGACCAGGGTCCACCAGCACACCAGGTTTTGTTATAGATGGTCTTATGAGCAGCAGCAAAGAAGGGTTCAAATAAAAATTCTTTAAGATCATCTATGACCTGAGGTAATGTAGTTGTCACTCCAACTAGTCCAGACCGCTGAAGAAATGCTCGCCATTGCTTCATTTTTTCAGCATCATTAGCAAATTCTTCTGTAAGTGCCGTGGGTAACGATATTGGAATATCAGTCGAACGGCGATTGAAAGTGCCTATGATTGATTCGACAAGAGTCTGACCTTCAAAACCAAACTCTTTTGAAATGATCCAGATATCGTAAAAGTCCTTCAATCGGCTATTTACCATTCCCAGTGCTACCATTGCCTGAACTTTTTCAGAAACTACACTCTCTTTTGGATATGCCCTGATTTTAGGAGCAGGATATTCAAGCAAGGTTGGATAGTCGATGTAACTTGCTTCAGGTGTGATTAGATCCCCATAACCGATGTCGACTTGTAAATAGATGCGCGCTTCAGCCAGGTTTGCAGTAAATTGGACTCGGTGACCCTGGTATTCTTCTTGTTCTCGGATTTCCTCTACGCGAAGGGTACCCATGTCGAAAGTGAGACCATCCGGTTCCGCTTCGACCCGGCATATTTTCTTAAAGACATCGGCTATTAGATCTATAGACATATTCCCATAGCCCAGCAAATCCAAATCCCGTGTCGGACGATGTAGACCTCCTCCCCATACTGCCATTAGCATAGCTCCCTTAAGAATAAATTGATTTGCATACGGGGATATGCTTAGCCTATAGAGGAATCTCTCCAGGGCATAGCGTATCAGAATAAGATCAAATGGATCGCCAGTCGACTTGCTGATGTTCAGAAGCTTTTGACGAACTGAGGCTGGTAAGTTGCGGGAGACACTCTTACTCACACCATCGCCTCAATATATGGCTTAATAACTTGCGCTACACGACATATTTTTGCATAACCCCATATTTCGTCTACCGTGCACTTCCTCTGCCGCAGGCAATCACGAAGTGCCTCCAATGCAACATCAAGACCGATTTTGTTTCGATATTTGAAACAATCCACAACAGTCTTAGCAGGATTATAGATTCTTACTTGAACGCCCTCGATTTGATGCTCTTCGATCCCTTCTGTCAAAGAGTAACCCGAAAAGCGAACAAATTTCATCAAGGGATAATCTACTTTAGGAAGACGAGCTTTTCGATTAATAGCCATCCATATTTGAGAAGGAGATTGAGTAGTCAAATTATGAAATCGGAGAGCTGAGAGCAAGCAGATTATGCCGTGCGGTACACGTGTGGATGCTTCAACAATTGTATGGTGTTCTGTGATATTAGCGCCTCTAACTGAGTAGAGCCCACGCCCAATCCGGTCGATTAGTCCTTCTTGTCGCAGTCTTTGAAGGTATGCTCTAGGAATATGCTTCTGATCAAGATCACGAGCACGAAAGACTCCTGTATTCTTAACAATATCCGCAATATATTCAATACGATTGTTCGCCATATTCAATATTATGTTACAATATGTTGGCATTTGTCAATATCTGCCTACGGTTTGTAATTTTTACGACTCAATCGCTACCTGAACTACGAAATGTTGTCATGGATTTCCTGGGTATTGCTGTACCAGCAACGGTAAAGTAAAACAATTTTCAGCCTTAATCGGCACCGCCTTGTTGCATAGCTTTTTCAAGCATGGCGATAATTTTCAGGGAAACGGTATTATTTTTCATGTTTCTCTGGGTATAGTCGGACTAATGCTCTTATAATAAACTACCCTCATTAATAGTCAAATACTATAAACTACGCGTTTTCTTTCTACCTCTGAAGCGATATCGTGATACAAAGATTAAGTTGACTGATGCAGTTTCTGAACAACCTCTCTAAACCTAGAATCACCCTGAGCCAGCAACTTTTCAAAATTCCCGCCAACCAGGTCCGGATGCACTGATAGCCTGAGAGTCTTGGGTTGATAGGCTTCAACGAATTCTTTGGGATCTATATCACCCAGGGCGCGAACAAAGCAATTGCGCAGGCGTCCAACAGATTGGAATTCGGCATCTTCGCTGAGATAACCTTCAACTTTCAGTTTAACCTTGGAGATGGTGCCGATTTTGTTGTTTTTAAGCTCAAGGATAAGCCGCAGGAAAAGACGAAAAGGAACCTCACCGATTTCTACCATGTTTTCTCCAACCCGAACCAAATAATTGCCGGCACTGGTGACTTCTCCCGTTACATGGATAGGCAACCGGCACTTATACCGATAGGTTTCATAATCTTTTTCTTGGTCGGCGGTCAGATTAGTTTCAATCTTAACTATAGCCGCGATATCCACTCTGAAATTCTGTGTGGCTCTAAGTGGAACCACAGCGACCTGCATTCTCTCAAGTTGGGAAGCCAGTAGCAATGAACTCACCGAATAGGACGGAGTGATCACCACAGTATAATCTAATTTCAATCCCAGTCTCCCCCGGAGACTCAGCAATAAGTTCTGGGCCTGGCTGTCCGAATTAAAGAGCCCGAAGATAAAGGCTATTCGCTTATGGTCTACCAATTTCTCACCCAGAAAAAACTGGCGCGGGTCCAACTGGCACAGACTCCCGGAGAGATCATTGGCAACCTGGAGCCTGGCGGCAAAATGGTCCACCAGGAACTTGTAGCGGCCCAGATCAGCCCGACTCAGCGGCACCGGGTCGGCTTCCGGATCATCTTCGGAGATGCCCCAGTACTGCGCGCCGATGCGGGTAACCGTAAGCGGCTCGGAGCGCTGAAACCCATAAGTCTCATTGCGTTCATCCGGTTGCACATAGGCCAGGACTTGCTCCCGCTTCAACCGGCTGAACTCGTTCTCATCCGAGCCCGCCAGTTCCCGGACGTAGAATAAGCGGCCGGGTTGCATTTCGAGTTCGTGGAGGATCCATTCGATCACTTTAGCTGAACTCCATTCTCTTTCAGATAAGCCGCGATGATACGGGCATGCTTCTTCTTGGTCAGATCGGTGGTATAGGGAGGTGCGATTTCAAAGGTGACTTTTTCTTCTCTGCCCTGGGTCTCGATAATCGAACGGAATTTCATATTGATCAGTTCCATAACGGATAGATCGCAGCCGGCCAGGTCCTGTTCCAGGGTCTGCCTGAGATCACTGGACCGGATATCCAGCACGATTTCCGGAGCCCCCCGGGTTTTCAATTTGGCTTCCACCGGGACAATGCTCTTGATGTACTCATTGCCCGCCCAGCTGAAGCTATTTTTCAGGATCGGGTCCAGGATATAAACCCGATCGCGGTCTGGATGGTCGGCCAGGGACAAATTCCCAATAAAAATCCCGGCAAACAAGTGAATGTATTGTTCCATATCGTCAGTATAGGGGGTTTGGATGCAGAGCTGACCGGCCTTCCGGTCATAAATCAGCACATCCTCCGCGGCTGGCCGGATGGACTTTACCTTGACTTCTCTACCCTCCCAGTGGGCCAGGGTCCGTAAATAAGAGCCGCGTTCCACCAGCAGCATTACCTGCTCGATTTCATCGTAAAAGTGAAGATGACACTCTCCTCCTTTGGCGGAGCCGGCAAAATACTTTTTAATCTCCTTTTCAAAGACGGCCAGTGTTTCCGGATCAATTTGGAGGTTCTGGCAGGGAAGGTTGTGACGGCTGACTTTGGCGGGAGAAGCATACACGCAGTAGCGCAACCAGGCATACTCAAAAGTTTCGGGGTAGTCCAGGAAGAGCCGCATCGCCAGGCTTTGCAACGCTTCATCAGGAGAAGTTTGGATCTGAAATATTTTGCTGGCCCAGACCAGGGTCGAGGCTTTCTGTTCGCAAACATCATTGATGCGACGGAAATCCTCGCAAATCATTTCCTTGACCCGCTTATCGTTCAAGGTTTCCAGGAAATTACTGATACTGTCATAGTCCATGACCGATAGCTGCGGGGGTATTTGCTCTTCGGCCATGACGCGCTGGAAATACCGCTGCAGCAGGGCAGTATCGCTGTCGTTTAAAGCCGTGATAAATTTTCTTAATGAGAGACTTCGATGTGCAGTCATCAGGACACCTCCGTAAGCAACCTCAATCATCAAGACGGTTTACCGGATATATAACCTTATTCTGAGAGCATTTATTAAACAGCCTGAGCCTCTATTGCATTTTTACCGGCAGTGTCATGCGCCCGGGCCAGGCTATTAATATCTGACAGGGGGAAAATTTGATATTAAGCGCTGCCGCCAGGCACCCTGGCTGATTGAG
>CAYLRY010000093.1:0-4460 GCA_964386535.1 uncultured Dehalococcoidales bacterium
CCTCCACCGGCACCATGACCTATACACCCTTCGGCCTTACCCGTGCTGTTACCGGTACGATACCCACTGATAAAAAGTATACCGGCCAGAGGCTGGATTCCACCGGCCTGTATTACTACAACGCCAGGTACTATGATCCGCAGATTGGCAGGTTTATCAGCCCTGATACTATTGTGCCTGATCCGTTGAACCCGCAGTCCTTTAACAGATACTCATATTGCCTGAATAACCCGTTGAAATATGTAAACCCGAGCGGGAAAATAGTAGAGGTTTATGACTTCAATGTAAACTATCTAGGTGATTATTTGGATTATTTTCAATATTATTGCTATGATGTTGCCACATGGTATATAGATGCCATTACGGAAGCTGTATGTTCACAGATATTTTATCATGTAAAGTATTCTCCTACGATCATTATCTTCCAAATTTAAAATCAAAAAAGGATTCCTTACCGCCAGGGGTCAATTTTAATCATGGCCTTTAAGGTAAAATCCGCTCCGGCCACAAAATAAATCATCCCCTCTCCCGCTATCAGGATATTTATCTGGTCCGGCGAACGGAAACGCGGGATTATCGTATCGACCGGTTGGGAAAGTCTTTCCCGTACAATTCTCTGCATTGCCTGCCTTTCTGGCGGAGCCGGCAGCTCCAGACCAGGGATGGTAAAGGTCTCCACCATATCACTGTCTAACCATTCCTGAATGGTCATATGACTGTTATCATAAAGATACTGGCGGAATTGCTTTTTGGTCTCAAAACCAAAATCTTCCTGGAGCATTTTGGCTGAAACCGGGGTCAGCAGAATCAGAGCGCCGTTTTCCGGCTCTATGTTGTCCAGCACCTTTATAGCTTCATCAGGTATGTTGTAACCGCAGCGCTGGCGCAGGCCCCTTCCCTCCCAAACGCTGACCACGCTTTCATTACGGTCAAAGCCCTTCTCTACATGGAAAGGCTCCCAGGGTATCATCGGGTTGTCCACCTGCTCGGCAAACGTGAGGCTGTTGTACTGTAAATTATTCCCCCAGTCTCCCATAATGGAAATGCCGGGTATGGCATAGCAGAGGCAGCGGCCCATCAATTGCCAGGCGCGCCCGATTGTGGCATTGGCGTGATTGTAAGGTCCCATGCAGCCAAAACCGGACTCCATGCCAATTTCTTTAGCCATCGGCCCATGTACTACCGCTCCACCGGAGAAGGACTGCGCTGAACTGAAATAAGGAGGCCCTTTGGTCGCCAGCGCCAGCAGCACCGGCAAATATTCCGGCCGGCATCCCGCCATCACCCCGATGACAGCCACTTTCTCCACAGTGATGTTCTGTCCTTCCCTCTGGCCGTTATCCGTATTGCCCATTTTAAAGGCCGGGGATACGATTTCCTCAGGGGAATGGCCGGTCCCCTTAAGCATCTCTTTTACTTTGTCTTCTGTGGGAATAACTACCGGCAATCCATCAGTCATTCGATTCTTCAGGAAATATTCCTGCACCTCATCGAAAGTACCGGTAAAAGGCAGGATCCTCGGCTCAACCGGATGGGTCAGCTTGCCTGCTTGCTTCTCTTCTGCCGTTAGCTTTTGAGTCAAAGCATTTACCAGGGCTGTCATTAAAGGCTGGCCGCTGACCGGGTCCTGGCCGTTTAAAATCCGGCGGATGGCTTTTTCACCCCTTAAGGCATTGGGCTCGCTTACCGCCACCAGCCGCGGATGGGGCCATCCCAGCTCATAGGCATTATCTTTTCCGGCTTCCACCAGAACTGGACTCATCAGGGGTATAGCTGGCTTCCCCAGCTTTTCGATTTCCAACGCCCAACGGACGTTCGCCGGTCCGCAGGTGCTTCAATGTGGAATGCCGATGATGGCGGCATCTCCTTTCTCACTGATCTCCTTGAACAGATCCGGGTCGTTCGTGCCGTAGCTGCCCAGCTTAACCCGGTATTCCACCTTAATGCCCCGGATGTTATCCTCAAACCATTTTTTCATCCCCAGGAGCAGGGGTTCATGAGCTTTGGCGCCCCCCCAGCGCTGGTTGATGAGGTACAGGGTCTTACCTTCGAGCGTCGCCGGGCGCTCCAAAAGGGGCACTATATCCCATTCTGGCTTCTGCTGCGCCAGGGGGTTTAAAATGTTCCGGTATACTTTTTCATCTCTGGAGATATTTGATACGGAGGTGTTGGAGGCCATTTTCTCTGCTCCTTTCGTACTTTATCTATATCTATTTAAAGACAAATGCTGGACTTTATTTTGTCTACAAGCCAGATTACCAGTGGTTCGAAGTTGTCAGTTTGTTCTAATATATAGAACAAGAATTCCAGTATATTTGGTATATAATATTATAACATATATGTCAAGGCGTGCCCCTTTTCCTTGATTCACCATCAAACAAGGCTAAACGAGCGTGGATTTTTTCACCAAATTAGTGCAGAAACCTTGTTCCTGTTTGAAGCTATTTGATGGCGGATTTTGGCTTTTCAGAATGAATAGTGAGATATAAATCGCAAAATTAATCTTAGTGCACTGTTGACGTAGTGTGCTATAATATGGCGAAAATAGGAGTATTGTATCACGGTATGGAAAAGTATGATGATAAACAGGCTATAGTTCAATCTATCTCGCGGGCGGCTGATGTTCTGGTTTGCATTAGTAATGGATACAACTCTTTAACCGAGATAGCCAGGCAATGCAATTTTGGCAAATCGACAGCCCACAGGATGCTACAGGCGCTGGCGGAAAAAAACCTGGTTACGCGCGACCCGGTTAGCCGCCAGTATTATTTAGGATATCTGATTACCAGCCTGAATTTAAAGCCAAATATCAACCATGCTTATTTGACCATCTGTGCAGACGAAGAGATAAACCGCTTAGCCGATTTTACCGGGGAGACGGTCAGCTTCGGGCTGATGGTTGCTCTCAGGTATGTTAATTTGCAGTCATATCCTAGCAAGTACGATTTGAGAGTTATTGAAACGCCCAAGAAAGTTGGCACTATCTATGCTACCGCTTCAGGCAGAGCTTTATTATCACAGCTTAATAATAAGGACCTTAAAAGGGCGATCGAATGCCTTAAGCTGGAACCTATAACTGAATTTACCAATATTGATAAAGATGACTTAATCGAACAGATAAAATTAGTCCGGCAAAAAGGGTACGCTATCAGCTCTAATGAGATAACTGTTGGGGCTATGAGTATAGCCGTCCCGGTTAAACATTATACGTTGCCGGCTACACTGTATATCTTAGGTCCGGAAAGCCGGCTTAAGCCCAGAACGTCGGAATTTATAGAAGCTTTACTTAATAGCGCCAAACGGATCTCATATAATATTGAGCAAATTTTTAAAAAATGAAAAAATATTTCTCTTGTTATATCTCAAGACAGGCAACCGCAATTTTTAGTTGCCGGTGGAAAAAATGAACCATCAGTACTGCCGGTTACAATGTCCCTCTAAGCCTGGGGTCCAGGGCATCCCGTAAACCATCGCCCACAATATTGAAAGCGAACACTACCAGCATAATTGCCAGTCCGGGCGCTATCGAAAGTATTGGGTTTGTCAGCATATACTGATAACCGTCAGCCACCATTGAACCCCAGGCTGCTCCGGGAGGTTTAATACCAATACCCAGGAAGCTTAAGCCTGCTTCTGCCAGGATGACGTTTTCCAGCATCAACCTGTGTTAACACCGCCTGTCATATACGGTGTACGAAAACCGCAGCTTTGGTTATCTTAACAGGTATTCGGTAATGGGACTTTAAGACCACACTTATACAGCAAAAATCAGCAACCGGTTCAAAGGAATATAAGCACACGGGAAGCTGGATAAGTTATGCAGTTTTATCCAGGCAAATACTGTCCAGTTGACATGGAGTGGTATAATTATATTAAAATATTGTCTCGTGAACTATAGTTCTACAAAGAGGAACAAGATAAAAAAGTTAACCAGTAATGGTAATTCTCCTGAGCCTTGGCGCTGATATTACGAGGAGGTTTGTTTTCCCCTATAAAATGCCCGCGGCCGGAAGCGGGCGCAGCAATGCCCTCTCCCGGTTCGTGATGCCTATATTAATATTGATATTGCAAGGTGACGGTAATAGGCTCGAAGACCTTAGAGATCTAAAGGGAAAGATTGTATTTAGCAAACTGATGAAAGTTGTGAGCAACGAATGCCTAAAGGAAATAAGGATAGCCTATTATCAAGCCGAAAGCGCTTCTTATCAGGCGGAAGTGGTGAACCATTGTTTTAGGATACAAAACCCGTGACAAGATACCATTCAGCATTACAGCGGGCCAAGATGGGGCGGTCAAAACAGTGATCAAAGCCATACCCTAAAAGGAGTGGAAAAACTTCAATGCATACCGGGATGCATTCTCCTTCCTATTGCCTTGCATTTCGAATATTAGCAGAAAAGTTCTTTTCAGGCGCTACCCTGAAAACAGAAAATACATATCAATACAATAAAAGGAGGTTT
>CAYLRY010000094.1:0-4217 GCA_964386535.1 uncultured Dehalococcoidales bacterium
TTTCAGTCAGATTGTTTAAGGTATAAGTTGGTTGGCTCATAAGGTTTATCTCCTACTAGTAGTGCTGCTGTTAACATCAAAACAAATGCCACTGTTTACCTTACCCTGGAAAAGTAATTATACAATAATCCTATAATGACAAGGCTTAATACGATGGCGGCGGCGCCTGTTATTGAGTACAGCATATATTGTAAAAAAGCCGCATTGCCACCGAAAAACGAGTAGTCCATTTTGATTAAATGCCCCAACCCTGTAATCCATTCAAAATTCGGCACAGGAATTGAAAATATACCTATATCCAAAGTCCTGAAAATAGTCAACTGATTAAGCATTCCTACATCAGATGAGTTAAGGAATGCTCCTTCCAGTATCCGGTTAATGGCTGTCATGCCTACGAAGATAAAAGCTAAAAAGCCTATCATGGTAAAACTCATTTAGATTGCCTCCCTTGTATCCGGCTGTTTATCATAATATTGTATGACATTGCATAAAACAAGCGTGAGTAATGCTAGCCCTAACATCCAGATTCCAAATAAATAATATCCAGAGAACATGAATCCTTCGTAGATTCCGTAAGTTACATTTGCTGCTGCGAGTATGAGTAATATTATTTTAAATTCGTACCAAAGCTTTTGTTTCAAACCAAGGTAAAAAATAAATAGTATCAGGGCTGCAAACAAACCCCCGGCATATCCACATAGTGGTCCCGTTGTGGCTATGGTGTATCCCGTCATCTGTACCAGGCTACCCGCGGTCAATGGGAATGTTACTTGGACATCTGCGTGATACATAAAATTTCCTACTAGCCAGTGACCTGTTTCGTGTATTATGATTGTCAACGGAAGTATTATTAATAAGCTAATAATCATCTTCAATATAATCGACTTCATTTTATGCTAATCCTCTCTGTTGACTCGCCATTGCTAGAGCTACAGCCAGTATTCCAAAAGCCATTATCATCCAGAAGTCATAGACCTTTACCCCTACCAAAATACCCATCAGGCAGCCGATCAGTATTACCTTAACGAATACGTTGCCATTACCGAAGCGTCTGGTAATCCAGGAAGATAATAATGAGATAATCAATATGCCGACACAGGATACGATCATCAGTGGTAGTTGAACTGGCACACTTCCGGCAGTAGCGATATCGACAAATATATCAGCCCCCGGGAATGTTGGTGATACTGTAGTTGAAAAACACCCAGACATAGTACCGCCTGTTATGAATGAGCTAGTGCCAGTGGTCAGAGCGTAACTTGGTGCCTTAGCTTCCTCTATCGGGCTAAATAAAGTCAGCGTGGTAAATACGTCTGTATCACTAGAATCAGTGCGAAAAGTAGGTATCATATCGTGGCCATTACCAGATAAGTCCGTAAAAGTAGCGACGCCGTATGACCATTCTACTTCTTGTTGAAGCACTCCGTTTATATATATTTTCTGAAAAGAGTTTTCTCCGGCATAAGGCACAACATAATTTGTAAAAGTGGTATAGTTATTGGCTGTATTAGCCACACTAACGCCAGTCGCATCAACGCACTTCACTTCGCCTGATGTTGTTTGTGTGATAGTGGACCCTGTAACCAGGGATGCCCCATCTATAAAAACATTATCATCTACACCACTGTTAAATATAACGATACGCAAATAACTTGCAGCAGCATTCACTGTTAATGATGCTGTCAGCCAATGATAAGTGCCATCGCCTGGGTGTATACTCGTAGGTGAACTTACGCCATCAGCGACTAATATTCCTGCACAACCGGCAAAACTAGATTTAATCCACGCTCCTACCGTTATTGTTTCGCCTATATATTCGGTATAGTTATCTATGTACTGTATTATACTGGCATCAGTTCCATTTCGGTTGAGTATGCCATGGTAAGTGTCTGTCACTGGCCAGGTATTGCTGCGGGTAAAAGTTGAAAAAGCACCGCCAACTAACAACCAACCAACAGGCGGATCACCAGCCTCAAAACTGCCATTGCAAAGCAAATTTACTTTGTCTACATCAATTTGAAATGCATTATTATGCGCTCGTACTCTAACTTCTCTTTCACCACTGGTTATTGTATCTGATACTGTTAAAGCACCACCATTAAGACTAGCGGTAATATTGTTCGCTGCTGGTAGATAAATGTCAATCGAGTTGGTTTTTTGAAGTAGATACTCACCATTTTTAGACGCATCAACGTAGCCATTCTGAATAATAGTGAAGTTATTGCCTAATTCCAGGCTGGGACTATCCACAGTAGTTCCTCCGGAAGCTCCCGGAAACCAACGTTGCTTACCCCCACTGGTGGTACCTCCCGAATACAGTAAATATGTGTCGTAAGTATCCGCACCTATTGTTGGTTCCCAAAATATCCACGAATCAGTCGATGAAGGCATATAAGCCACATCCGTACCGATAGAGTTTACTACGGCTGTGTCTGAGGCATCAGCGGCTATATATCCTGATCCGGTCAGTAATGCGGATGTAACGTTGCTGTTAGAGGATACTATCGTTGTTGCTGTGCCGTTATTGCCCACCGTCAGGATGCCGACCCACGTAGCGCCTGTATAGTTTGATGTTGCCATAACAGGGCTTGGTATTAGTAATACGATAAACGATGCCACATAGACCATGATTATTAACAGTCGCCAGTTGATGTTTTTAATAAATGCTTTCATATTTTATCCTCTAGGTATCATGTTCCAGAGACGTATTCCCAGATAAATAAACGCCAGAGCTGCCAATAATGCGAGATAAATTAAAGGTAGAACGTCTATTCTTGACGCTATTATAAGTAGGAATGCCACATCTATCAAGGCATTCCAGTGATCGCTGGTTATAGCTAGATTACAAACTACCACGGCAACGCAAGCGCCTAAAAGTATAATCAAGCTGGTCAAATCATAAGAAGTTCCAAGAAAATCCCGGCTAGCATTTCTGGCTGTTTCTACCCAGGTGCCGTTGTACTGATTGGTTAAATTGGCGGTATAATTCGTTCCCCACGTTCTATCCGTTACATCCAGTTCGTTGAGAACAAACATAAACGCAACCGGCGCCATAGCCTGTACACCGTAGATACAGCCGCGGAAAACGGTTTCACCGTAGTATGATAGTACAGTTCCGGTTTCTATTTCTGAGGTTAGTAAATAATCTATTGTCAGTGACCATCTGATATTTAAATCAGACGCCAAATATATTATTTCGTCAGCCAGGGCCTCCTGGTTATTCGCCTGAGTAGTGTAAGAGGTATAACCTGATGCTGTGAAGCTATAGTTTGGTGGCGTGACAAATACTGACGGATTGCCTGATAATCGTAATGTATAAGCTGTGTTCCAAACCATGCCTTTAGCTGTTACGTCTGCGGCAGAGAAATACATTGAGTAGACGTTGAAATTGTAGCCATCTCCCTGATAAGCAAAGCCTGTGTTTGAACCAAGCAAGGTACCCCCGTCTAATAGTTGCCATAAATAAGCATCAGATACTTTATAGTCAGGCGTGACGGCGTAAGGTATATTCGCTTCCCAGACGTACAGCATATCGCCTGTTTCCAGTAAGTTCCGGTAGACGTTCATCCTGTGGATAGTCGGCGCTGAGTCCGGATTAGGCATAGCGGCATATGCCGGTACAGCCGACAAAATAAATACTGCTAATATCCCCAGAACTAATAATATCCTTCTCATTTTATCCTCGGTGTCCGTTGCGATATTCGTGGCATTTTGCTTCCAAGACTACCAGAGCGTCTTGTGATATGAGATTCCCGTTTGCTAATCCTTTCGGTTGTTTGGCTAATGTTTGGTGGTGTGTCTATGCCGAGCACATCCATACTGCCGGGATTTCTCACCCATTTTTCTAGCCGTGGGTCAGATTGATCTATTATAAGGGAGTTCGTCCTGGATTCATCAGCCCCTTGCGCCCGCTTACTTCTCTGTGATTCAATCCGGCTGGCATTAGGTTGAGGTAGTGCTAAGACGGGTTTTGCAGATGAGAGTTGTTTAATCTCAACAGGCTTGGATAAGCCCCCGGCTGTTACACCGGGGGCAACGCTACTATGTGTATTTTTTGATGTGTTATCAATAATAAAATGACCTTCGCCATCGACGCTGATAGTCCGTTCTGAATCTTTGTAAATCTCTCTCATTTGGGTATCTGAGAGTTTTACATTGGAGTTAAGTTTGCCCCATTCTGCCTGGGCTTCTCTGGTTTCTTTTAACAACTTAGACAG
>CAYLRY010000095.1:0-4179 GCA_964386535.1 uncultured Dehalococcoidales bacterium
TTTGCATCCGCCGGAGCTATGGCCAGCGAGAAGTCCTACCTGGGTTATTTACTGTTCCGCTGTTTCCCCCGGAGAGCGAGCAAGCTTTACCGTCTGGCGGAATTGAAAAAAACAGTCTTTCTGCTGGCTGCCGTCTCCAGTGTGGGTCTCGGATTTATATGCGGTTACCTGAAGAGATGAAAAAGCAGCTTCCGGATGACAGACACCGGCTGGATCTGACGCAATGGCGGGCTTATCTCCACAGTCCTTTCTACCGGAATTCCCTGTTGTTGTTTTCGGATTATGCGGTAATGGCCGTCATCGGCTTTTTCTTCTGGATTATGGTAGCCAGATTTTACTCTCCTACGGACGTGGGCTATGGCTCAGCCGCTATTTCCGCCGTGACTCTTCTGAGCATGTTGAGCCTGGTGGGTTTCAATTATACCCTGATAAGGTTCTTACCCGGGGCGGATAAACCGGCTGACATGATTAATACCTGCCTGACAATCAGCGGCTTACTCTCCTTTATACTGGCAGTGATATTTATTGCAGGTCTGGGTATCTGGTCGCCTGCCCTGATCTTTATTCGGACCAATGCAGTATTCGGCGCTGCTTTTACCGTATTTGTAATGGCATATACCCTGATTACTTTGATACAAAATGTTTGTATAGCCGGCAGGGCATCAGGCATAGTTTTAAAGCTGGATATAATTCAATCATTACTGAAAGTCCCACTGGCTGTTATTCTGGCAATGTTTTTTCACAGTTTTGGTATTGCAGCTGCCTTCGGTGTGGCCGCCTGCGCAGTGGTTGGTCTGGGACTGTTTTTTTTTCTGCCCGAGTGTTATATGAATTATAAACCCCGGCCGGCCTTTAATCTGGGTGTTTTATGCAATCTCAGGCGCTATTCCCTGGGGAGCTATTTTGCCTCCATGTTGGTAACTGTACCCGGATGGATCATGCCCATTATGGTGGTAAATGTGTTGGGTTCGAAACAGAATGCTTATTTTTATATCGTCTGGACTATATCCAGTCTTTTAAGTGGAATTTCATATGCTGCCTCCCAATCTCTCTTTGTGGAAGGCTCTCATTCCATGGAAAACATGGGAACCGATATCAGAAAGGCCCTGAAATTTGCTTATAGCCTGCTGATCCCGTCAGTCATAGTTATCCTGGTTTTCGGCGCCTTTTTTCTTTCCCTTTTCGGCCCGGCTTATGCCACCCACGGCCTGGGACTGTTAAGGGTAATGGCCCTCTCCAGTCTGTTCGGCGGTATTACAGGGATTTACGGCGCCACCCTGCGGGTTGACAACAAAATACGGGAATTATTGATCATTTTTGCTATTCAAATGGCCGCCCTTATAACCGGCAGCTATCTCTTATTGCCGGTAACCGGGATGATTGGCATCGGGTATATATACCTGGCAGTACAGGGAGTTATCAGCCTGTATGCAGGTCTGAAATTGATGAGACTGATATTCAGGAAATCTTAAGATTTCGCAGATAGCCGGAATTCCGGCGCATTGGCAAGAGGGCAGCCGGACGTCAGGCTGCCGGTTTGATTTTTATTTGTTCTATCCACGAATTCAGATTATAATTCACCTGCTATCAACGGAATAGCTCGGAGCAAAATAATGGATCAGGAACTGACTGCCAGACTGAATAAATATTTATATCTGGCTCGCAGTTATTTAAAGTTTATTCTGACCGGAAAGACACCGGCCTATCCGCTGTTGATACAGATCCAGACGCAATCGCTGTGCAATGGCCGCTGCACATTTTGCCCCTATCCGGTGGTGAGTCAACGCTTACCACAGGGTACCATGACCGGCGAGCTGTTTAAGAAAATAATCGATGAGCTGCTTTTGATAAAATACGGCGGTAATCTTTTATTCGAATTGCATAACGAGCCCCTGCTGGATGAGAGGGTATTTGAACTGATCAGATACGTTAAAACCAGCCTTAAAAAGGTAAAAGTCCATCTGGTTTCTAACGGGCACCTGATCCATAAATTCATTCTCCAGGATATCAGCGGATCCGGGGTCGATAAACTCATCATCAGCCTTAATGCCCTCTCCCCGGAAATGTACCGGAAACTCAATTGCGGGATTGACTATGATAAGGTAATCAAAAATATTCACCTTTTACTGGCTGAAGAAAGTGTGAAACGTAAAATCACTATCAGTTTTGTTCAAACCCGGGAAGCTGCCGAAGAAATTCCTCAAGCTGTGGAATATTGGAAAAACTTGGGCGTAAAGACCAGAATTATCAAGCTGGAAAACAGGGCCGGCACCCTGGCCAACTATGATTTAATGACTCTCCGGTCCCTCAGTGGCGGGTTCAGCGCTGCGGAGAGAGCCGGTAAATACCTGATAGCGCGCATTCTGGGTATCACAGGCTGTATAGACCCCTTTTTTCACATGAACATACTTTTTAATGGTGATGTTATTTTGTGTTGTGATGACTGGAACAGATCTACCGTAATCGGTAATGTAGGAGATAAACCGGTAAAATATGTTTGGAATTCCACTTTCATGAACCGTATCCGGAGACTGATATTGAGGAAAAAATACCATCAGATTAGTGCCTGCAGGCAGTGCTCCAAGGCCGGATAAAGGAAAAGTCCTATGTATAATTCAATAGTAAGGCAAATAATGGCGCCCTTATTCGATTTCTCTATGGGCACAAAGGTAATAAGGTGCCTAAAAGAGCTTGAAGAAAGCCAGTGGTGGCCGCGTTATAAGGTTCTGGAATTACAGGATCAACGGCTACAGCATCTGTTAAAACATGCGTATGATAATGTACCGTATTACCGCCGGATATTTGAAGAAAGGAATTTGAAACCCTGTGACATAGGATGCAGCGCAGACCTGATCAAGCTTCCTGTGCTTACCAAACAGCTTGTCAGGGAGAATTTTTGTTCTCTGGTGGCCAAAGATGTTTCTCCCGGTAAAATAAGAAAAAAATTCACCAGCGGTTCTACCGGAGAACCATTTATGTTCTATATTGAAAGAAAGGAAGACATCACACGGTCTTATGCCTCATCGCAGAGGGCATATGAATGGTCGGGTTATCAGATAGGCGATAAAACTGTGTTTGTAGGACAGAGGAAGGAATATTATTCTATTCTGGAAAAGGCCAAAGAAGCGGCCAAGGACTACTTTGAGAGGATTAAGCTGTTTGCTGTGCAGGATATATCTGCGCGGGAGATACCGCTTATAGCAAGGGGAATTCAGGATTTTCAGCCGGAATTTATAAGGGGTTATCCATCTGCCATTTATTTGCTGGCTAAATTTATTGAAAAAGAAGGAACACGTAAGCTGAGATTAAAGGGGATTACTACCATTGCAGAAAAAGTGGAGGACTATCAACGGGACCTTTTCCGGAAGGTTTTTAGCTGCGAGACCTATAGCTTATACAGCGCGACGGAAGCTCCCAACATCGCTTCCGAATGCTCAAGTCATTGTGGCTACCATATCACAGCGGAAAACATCATCGTTGAAATCGTAGATAACCAGAATGCTCCAGTCCCTATAGGCGAAAGCGGCAGGATACTGGTAACCAATTTATTTAATCATACTATGCCTTTCCTCAGGTATGACATTGGCGATATAGGAGCGCTATCCGACCATGTTTGCGCCTGCGGCAGGGGGCTTCCAATATTGATGAAGCTGGACGGCAGGATATCCGATTTTATAATAACTCAGGACGGGATGACCATCCCGGGTTTATCTATAAATCAGTATTTCCTTGACAGGATGGAGGGGGTTGTGCAGTGGCAGATCGTGCAGGAAAGCTATGAACTATTGATATTTAAACTGGTACTTGATCGCCAATACCCTCCCATCTCTCCTGATAGGCTTATATCAGAGATAAGAGACAATTATAAACCTGTGCTGGGCAATATGATGATATCAGTTGAATTCGTCGACCATATACCGCTTACCGTTACCGGAAAAAGAAAGTCCATCATATCGAAGATACTTTTCCCCCCTGCAATTCACAAATAGATAAACCGGCATCACTATAAAGACATAACCACTAATACCTGTTCATTTGCGGTGGCCTCCGGGGCTTCTTCATCTTTTTGACAGGGCGGGGGAAGCCGGTGCCAGAAATATCAAATAACATGGACTGAACGTCAAATATTCAGGTCAACTTCATATTAAATGTGATATTTGATTTCCAACCTTAAATCAA
>CAYLRY010000096.1:0-3817 GCA_964386535.1 uncultured Dehalococcoidales bacterium
TAGGCGTTGATTTGCGCATTATGGTACCGATGATCGCCGTGGACGCCGAAGTGCACGCTGTACGTGCTATTCTCAACCAGGAAAGGGAAAAATTAATTGCCGAAGGACGGCCTTACGCCGAAAAAGTGCAGTTTGGCATTATGGTCGAAGTGCCCTCTGCTGCCATTATGGCAGACCGCTTGGCTGAATCGGTTGATTTCTTCAGCATTGGCACAAACGACCTCACGCAGTATACCCTGGCGGTGGACCGAACCAACAGCCAGGTCGCGCATCTTGCCAGCGCATTCAACCCGGCTGTCCTATACCTGATAGACCGCACCATCAAATGTGCCCATGAAAAGGGCAAATGGGTGGGCTTGTGCGGCGAATTTGCTGGCGAACCCCTGGCCGTGCCGATTTTGCTGGGTTTAGGGTTAGACGAATTCAGCATGTCCCCCGCCCGCATACCGGTCATCAAGCAGATTATTCGTAAATTGGATGGTGAAACCTGCAAGGCTATTGCGCAAAAAGCCTTACAAGCGCTCACGCCAGAAGAAGTCAAAGAAATTGTGCGTAAAAGCTACTTAGAACTTGGTATTTCTATCTAACTGCTAACCGCCCTGGCTGAAGCTGTCAACTTTTATGTTGATGTAACGCCCAGTTGAAGTTTGCGTGCTCCAGTTAATTATTTAATGGAGCACGTTTTCTTTTCTATTTCAATATTGTCAAAAAATCTTAACTAATAATTCATATCATCTTCCTGGTTTATAATTACCACATCATTTAACATTACTCGGGGTCGATTACATGAAAAAACTATTGTCAGACTACTTAAAAGCCATTGCGGCAACCTCAAAGCAGGGCGATGCTCGTGAAGAATCTTATTATGATTCACTTAAAGCGCTTTTTGCAGATTATCCCCTCGAAAAAGGCAGAAAGACCAGTGTAACGATCCTCCCCAAGCAGACCGAAGCCGGTAACCCCGATTTTCGCGTTTGGGATGGTGACCATTTTATCGTTGGTTATATCGAGGCTAAGTCACCGGGCACCAATCTGGATCAGGTAGAAACATCTGAACAATTACAGCGCTACCTCAATACATTTCCCAACTTGATCCTGACCGACTTTTATGAGTTTCGCCTTTACCGTAACGGTCAGGAAATGGACAGGGCAACCATTGCTCGCTATTTTACTGCCCAGAAACTCAAAACAACACCCCAGCTTGAAAACATTGAGGCTTTCGAAAAACTAGTAAGCCAATTCTTCGCCTTTAAACTTCCTAAAACCTTCACGGCTGAAAGCCTGGCCATCGAGCTTGCCAAACGCACCCGCTTCCTGCGCGACCAGGTGGTCAAGGAAGAAATGAATGAAGAAGAACAGGGCAAGGGTGATACGCTCGGTTTTTACAGGGCATTCCAAAAATACCTTATCCCCAGCCTGACCCCTGAGCAATTTGCAGACCTTTATTCGCAAACAATAACATATGGTCTTTTTGCCGCCCGCACCCGCACCGAAGGTGATTTTACCCGTCGTCTGGCATACGAAAATATTCCTCATTCTATCGGTGTCTTGCGCGATGTGTTCAAATTTATTTCTCTCGGCGACCCATCTCCCCATATGGAAGTTATCGTTGATGATATTGCCTCCATCCTGAATGCGGCTGATATTAATAGCATTCTTGATAAGTATTACCGGGAAGGCAAGGGTGAAGATCCCATTGTTCATTTCTATGAAACTTTCCTCAACCAGTATGATCCACAGACGCGTGAACGTCGTGGGGTCTACTATACGCCTGAGCCGGTCGTTAAATACATTGTCAAATCAGTGCATCATCTGCTTAAAACCCGCTTTAACCTGCCCGACGGGCTGGCAGATCCTTCTGTCACAGTGCTGGATCCAGCTGCCGGCACCCTCACCTTCCCAGCTGAAGCTATCAAACTGGCAGTTAAGGAGTATGTCGATAAGTACGGCGAAGGCGGGAAAAAGGAATTCATCCGCAATCAGGTCCTGAAGAATTTCTATGCGCTTGAACTGATGATGGCGCCTTACGCCATCGGGCATATGAAGATCAGCTTTTTACTGGAGTCTTTGGGCTACAGGCTCGAAGGCGATGACAGCTTTCAACTCTATCTCACCAACACGCTTGAGATGGAGGATATTGCCCAGATCGAGATTCCTGGCATCAGTTCCCTGAGTGTTGAAAGCCGCCTGGCGGGCAAGGTAAAAAAAGAGCCTGTACTCGTTATAATGGGCAATCCGCCTTATTCTGGCATTTCCTCGAATACAAGTGAATGGACAGAAAAGCTGTTAAAGGAAAATCTTCATGGTGCCCAAAGTTACTATAAAGTCGATGAAAAACCTTTAGGTGAAAAGAAAGTCTGGCTTCAGGACGATTATGTGAAATTCCTACGCTTTGCTCAATGGAAGATCCACAAAGCCGGCAAAGGCATCCTTGCCATGATCACCAACCATGCCTATTTAGATAATCCCACATTTCGCGGTATGCGACAATCATTAATGAAAACTTTTGATGAGATTTTTATCCTGGACTTGCACGGCAACAGTCTGAAGAAAGAAACAACTCCTGATGGCAGTAAGGACGAAAATGTATTTGATATTCGCCAAGGTGTAGCTATTGCACTTTTTGTTAAAACAAATAATAAGAGTAACAAAATATTCAAAAAAGATATTTTTGGTCTTCGAGAAGAAAAATATTTTTATCTTAATAATAATGATTTATCCATCGATAAGTTTTCACCGTTAGTACCAAAATCCCCAACGTACTTTTTTTATCAAAGAGATACCTTTAATATTAATTATTATTTGAATTGGCCATCATTAGAAAGAATTTTTAAAATTTCTGGATCAGGCATTGTAACTGCTCGTGATTCTTTCTCAATAAATATTAGCAAGGTTGAATTACTAAGAAAAATTCAACTATTTAAAGATCTGACTATTTCTGACGAAATTGTCAAAGAAGCGCTTCACCTAAAAGAAAATTATGCTTGGAAGGTTCATCAACAGAGGTTAGAGTTTAACTCAGTTGAAAATCTTGAGAGTTATGTTGACCAAGTTTTGTATAGGCCTTTTGATATTAGATATATTTTCTATCATCACAATATTGTTTTTCGACCCAGAAAAGATATTATGTCTCATATGACTGATAGAGATAACCTAGCGATAATTACTCCTAAGCGTGTTGAATACTTGGACGGTTGGCGGCATGTATTTGTTACTGACAAAATATCAGAGCATGTTTCAGTTTCATTAAAAACTACCGACTATCATTTTCCTTTATATTCTCATCCAATTCATAAACAGATAGATTGGCTTAATAAGGAAAAAGATATAAATATTTCAAACGATTGTCTCGTTGCACTAACTAATTGTTACAATACTTTCCCCTCTGAAAGCGTGTTTTTGTATATTTACGCGATTCTTTTCTCAACCAATTATCGGGCCAAATACTTAGAGTTTTTGAGAATGGACTTTCCCCGTATTCCCTTTTCAGCCAATTATGAAGTCTTCCAATCCATGGCTGCTTTAGGGCATAGACTGATCGATCTTCACCTCCTCAAAAGTCCAGAGTTGGACCATCCCGCTGTCAAATACCAGGGCCAAGGTGATGATCACACCATTGAAAGGCCAAAATACAATCTAGAGGAAAATCGTGTCTACATCAACCCAACCCATTACTTCGAAGGTGTCGAGCCTGAGGTGTGGGAATACCAGATCGGTGGTTATCAGGTTATGGATAAATACCTCAAAGACCGCAAGGGGAGAAAAATGGATGATCCCCGCCACTACATTCGCATCGCCACCGCCCTGGCCAAGACCA
>CAYLRY010000097.1:0-3797 GCA_964386535.1 uncultured Dehalococcoidales bacterium
TTGTTGTCCTTTCTCTTCTATTTGTCCTTTTCCAAACAACTTTGGGTTTTGCACAGGAAATCAGCTCTTCCAGTAATGAAAAAAAAGTTTCTCCTGCAAATGCAAGCTCATCTGATGTGACATATTTGGAATCAACCGATGAAGAAGCTACCCCCCCCCCCCCCCCCCGAAGAAGTAACAACTGAAAAGTCCAACAGCAACAGTAAAAAAACAACAACTGAAGCCGACAAAATAACCGCACCTGAGTCTGCTGTAATGAGTCTGGCAGGAGGTGGAACATCAGCATTAGCCGGAGGCGGAGTATATTCAAATCCCGAGGCTATAAACGTCAGCCAGACAGGGGCTGCCTCATTCAGTTACCCTATTACTGTGCCACCGGGTAGAAACGGCCTTCAGCCCAATATAACGCTTCAATATAACAGTTATAGTGAAAATGGATGGCTTGGAGTTGGCTGGAACCTTGACTTTGGTTCTATTAACCGGTCCAGAAGAAACGGGCTTAATTACAGTGGAACTGATTTTATGGTAAATGGGTCTGATCTTGTAGCAAACACCAACTGGGGCAGCAATTATTATTGTGAAAAGATTGAAGGAGGATTTACCAAATACTATTATAATTCATCATCCAATTACTGGCTTGCCACGGCAAAAGATGGGACAAAGTATCGTTACGGCTATTCAACTTCCTCCCGTATGGCAAATGGAACCAATACATACAGCTGGCACCTTGACAGGGTTGAGGATACCAATGGTAACTATATGACAATAAGCTATACAACTGACAGTAGCCAGATATACCCATATCAGATATCCTATACTGGTAAAACAGGCGGTCTTTCTCCTAATAAAATAGTGGAATTTGGCCTTGAAACCAGAACAGATAACATATACTCCTATAAGACAAAATATCTTGTTACCACAACCAGGCGTCTTAAAACCATTACCGTGAAGGTAGACGATACCTCAGTATATAAATATATAATTAATTATGAAAATATAGGCCCCAATGGCACATCGAGACTTACACAGATTAAAAGGGTAGACCCAACTAACGAAAATTACAATCTTCCTGCCACAGATTTTTCATATATTAATGGTGGTGATGGCACCTTTGGTTCATCTAGCACCCTCAGTCTTAATGGTTCAGCAGGAGGGTCCATTGTATTTGGTGATATTAATGGTGATGGAAGAGAAGATTTTATCAAGGCCTATTCAACAGGCACCAATCCTTTTGTTTATGTATACCCATATCTTGCAAACAGCACTGGGTTTACCGCCCAGACGTCAATAACCCTTGAAAAGTGCCCGACCGGCGCTATGAGTGTAAAATTAGGAGATATAAACGGGGACGGAAAGGCAGATATTGTGAGTAATGGCCTGAGTGGCGCTGTTCATGCATATTTGTCAAACGGTAATGGCACCTTTTCCAGCAAGTATACTACCACCGGAGCAACTGGTATCACCAGCATTTATCTTGCAGAACTTAATGGAGATGGCAAGGCTGATCTGGTAAAATATAATTCGAACACATGCATTGTATATACCGCCCTCTCAAGCGGGAACGGTTTGTTCGGCACACAAAATACAATCAACCTAAAATACTATGATATTCAGGATAACACATATTTTCTGATGGCTGACGTAAATGGAGATGGCAAGGCTGATTTATACAACAGGTTCCATTGGGGTGTTCCAAGCAATCCACCTTCTGAAGGATATACTCAAATAATAAAACTTGGAAATGGTAATGGCACGTTTGGCACAAATTATTATGAATATACTTTACCTACTATTCCTGGTCAACCGCAAAATTGGATAGAAAAAGAAACACTCAGTGATATAAACGGTGATGGACTTGCAGACCTGGCAAGCATTTATTACACTGGCACTGCTAATTTATGGATTTCACTTTCAACCGGAACCGGAATGACTGTTGGAAACACTAATATTACTAGTCTCTCCAATTTTCAGTTTGCAGATATAAATGATGATGGTATGGCTGACCTGGTAACAAGTAGTTCAACAAACAATTATTTTTATAAATCCAATGGGAATGGCACATTTGCATCACCAGTAAATGCGGGAGGGCCGACCGGAACAGGCTACTACAACGCTCTTCTGGCGGATATTGATGGCGATGGCCGACCTGACATGATCAAGCATAACAGTACAGGAAACAGTATAAGTTATTCAATGGCTAATGGGCAGGATGCAGGGGATCAGATAGATACAATATTAAATCCTCTTAACGGGCAGACAGACATAGAATATGGAAACAATACAGATATTCTAAACAGTAATATTCCCTTTGCCATACACCCTGTTACACACATAAATGCCTATGATGGGATTAATCCTACACCTGCCCATACCGCATATAATTATACAGGCGCATATTATGAATATGACGAAAGGGATTTCAGGGCATACAGCAAGGTAAAACAGACCAATTATATACTTGATCAAAATAATCAGGAAATTATCGAATCTACTGTCGAGACCACCTATGAACAACTTGATGATTATAAGAAAGGAAGGCCCACTCAGGTAGATATGAAAAACGCGGGCGGCACTCTTTTAAAGAGAGTAACCTTCACATGGGCGGCAGATGCTATATCGGGTACAACAGCCAAGTTTGTAAAACTGACTAATAAGCGGACAGATATTTACGGCACCACAAATGTTTATACCAATGAGGCATATACCTATAACAGCACACACGGCGGAGTACTTACCACTGTAAGTTCAGGATCAGGGGGGGCGGAGAGCGTTACATTAACAAATACTTATATCAATAAGGGCAATTGGCTATGGAGAAAAGCCAGTGAAACATTAACAGGCAGCAGCACAGGGCAGGTTAGAATGATAATTTATACATACAACAGCTTCGGTAACCTGCTTACAAAAACATACGATAACGCGACAGGCGCTGACCCAGTAGAGACCTATACCTATGACTCTTACGGAAATATCGCAACCTCTATAGACCCTAAGAATTATACAACCAGTTATACATATGATACCGCAACCTATACCTTTGCAACTTTCATCAATTATCCTTCAACAGGAGTCTCCCACTCTGTAAGCAGGCAATATAATTTATTAGGTAAGCTGGACCAGGAGACAGATGAAAATGGAAACGAAACACATTACTATTATGATGCGTACGGAAGGGCTAATCGGGTAGATTACCCTGGTTACCCTGATGGTGGGCAGACTTTATATGAATATAATGATACTGCTGATCCCGTTTTTGTAAAAACAAGTGTACTTGAAAAGTATGAAAATGGATATCCTGTTTATGTAGAATCATGGCAGTATGTGGATGGCTTCAGCAGGACAATTATGGGGGTATCAAAGGGCACTGGCAGCAACTATGTAGTTTCAAGACAGTTTTTTGATAAAATGGGCAGAAACTATTATTCTGCAGGGCCATATTTTTCCACTACCTCTGCATACAATCATACTGCACCTGCAACATTCCCGACTGCCTCAAGAACATATGATTCTATGGGCAGGATAATAGGAATATTCACACCGCCTTATGGTGGCACAATGAATCAGTTTAATACAACTGCTGTAAGTTATAACGGGTTTAATACAACCATAACAGACGCAAAGGGTAATATCAGGGTAGAAGAGACAGATTACCTTGGCAGAATAATCCGGGTGCAGGAGGACACAGGGGGCGGCACAACATATTACGGATACAATGCGGCAGGTGATCTTATATCAGTTACAGATGCAGCAGGTAATGTTACAACAATAAATTACAACACCCTGGGTCAAAAGATAAA
>CAYLRY010000098.1:0-3767 GCA_964386535.1 uncultured Dehalococcoidales bacterium
TGACGCGGGCATCCTGCATATTGTGGGCGGTCATCATATCCGCACAGCTTATGATTTCTGCCTTGATAAATCCCCGGGCCAGGTCCGAATGAATCTTTCCGGCACAGGTTACGGCATCGGCGTTCTTCTCCACCAACCAGGCGTGAACTTCCTGCTTGCCCACGGTGTAGAAAAACATCATACCGGCTTTTTCCATTCCGTCACGGCAGATAATATTTACATCGGTGGAAAGGTTCTTATAAACCACCGTCGGTGTGAAACTTAATAGTCTGAGCGCTTTAACTGTCGCCCGTTCGGTGTTGGTAAAGGATAAATCACAAATTGGTTTATGCCCCTCAACTTGCCTCAGGCATTTTTCAAGCACCATTTTTTCAGACGGGTCCTCTGTCCTGGAGAGTCTGTTTTCAATTTTTTCCAGGTCAAGAATGAGCAAATCAAAGAGAGACTCATCCGCTATGGCGATGACCTCAGCCGACTCGTAGTCGTCTGGTAAAAGCTCAAAGTAGTACGGCGACACCTTAACCGGCTGAAACTTCTCCACAAAAGCTTCAAAGATACCATCTTTATACTTTATCTTGCCCGGCGGTAGATTTAATCCCATATAAGCTATTTTCATTTTGTAGAAACACCTCTGGTTTTATTTAATCTTTAAGACCTGTATTTTAAAGGCACCATTATATCATTAGGATAGATAGAAATCAACGGATAATCCAGGGAAAAATCGGGAAATACCGGGTAGAAAAATTTGCTTTTGAGCTAATGATTATGGTATATTTAAATATATCTAAACCTATTTAATTAAGGTATAAATTCACGATATAAAAAACATTCCCAAGAAAATTCAAACCTGTTTTAAACCATCCAGGAATAATTCGGAGGGTAAAGAATGAAGACGCTATTATTGAGTTTATTATTAACTATAGGTATATTAATAATCCCTTTAAGTCCCAGGGCCGAGGGGATGACCGGGGCTGGCACCGTAGACAATCCCTATGTCATCTGGGATGTTGATGACCTTCAGAATATGCAGTCAGACCTGACCGCTTACTATGAGTTGGGCCAGGACATTGACGCCTCGGCTACATCCGGCTGGAACGGCGGATTAGGCTTTGCCCCAATTGGCTCCACTTCTAATGAGTTTACCGGAAGTTTTGACGGCCAGGGACACACGATAACGGGACTGACCATCAATAGACCCACCCAAAAATGGGTGGGTCTATTTTCATATACATACGGGGGAGAAATTAAGAACGTCGGTCTTGAAAATTGTAGTATAAGTGCCAACCAGTTTGTGGGTGCCTTGGCCGGAGGCGGTGATGGTGCCGGTTTTTTAAACGCCTATTCTACCGGAACGGTATCGGCAATTAAAGGTTCTGTCGGTGGTTTATTGGGCTATAGCTATGCACCGGTAACCCTTTGTTATTCCACCTGCGATGTAAGCTCTATTGGTGGAACCTATAGTGTTTCGGAAGTGGGAGGGTTGATTGGAACTGTCGTCGCCGCCGTAACCGAGAGTTACGCGACCGGGAATGTGACGGCGACCAGTAATCTTAATATTGACCAGGTCGGAGGGTTTGCCGGGTTGGAGACTTCTTATGAGACATTGATATCCAGGTGTTACGCTACCGGTGAGATAGTGGTCACGGCCGGCGGTGGAGCTGGAGCTATCGGGGGATTTGTGGGTGAGGATTCATCCTATTATTCTGATTGTTATGCCCGGGGAGATATAATTGTGGCCGTCGGTAATCTGACCTGGTTTTATGGGGGTTATGCGGGCGGATTTATTGGAGCCCATTATCCCGACATATACATTGATAACTGCTATTCTACCGGAAGCATAGCGGTAACTGACGGTTTTCCCTATGTCGGCGGTTTTGCCGGAGGGAGTTGGGGGGATATAACTGACTCCTTTTGGGACATCCAAACCTCGGGGTGGGTCACCAGTGCTGGCGGGACCGGGTTAACCACCCTTGAAATGATTGATGATGATGTTTTTCTGGCGGCCGGCTGGGATGGAGAAAATATCTGGGAGCTGGGCGGCGGTGATTACCCCCGCTTTGGGTCTTCTTCCGGCGACGGCGGCGGTGATGATGGTGATGGTGGTGATGGCGGTGATGGTGATGACGGCGGCGGTGGAGAACCTGTCCCTGAACCCGCTTCTCTTTTGCTGTTAGGTTTTGGGGCGTTTGGAGTAATGTTCTTTAGAAAAAAACTTAGCTGAGGTTCAATAAAGACTATAGGGGTTAAATGAAAAAAGGAATCATCCTCATACTAACGGTTATTATGATGTTCTTCCCTGCAATTAACAAGGTGGAGGCCTGGAGTGGGGACGGCACCGCCGATAATCCATATATCATTGAAAATGTGAATGACCTTCAAAATATGCAGTCAGACTTGACCGCTTACTATGAACTGGGTGGAAATATCGACGCCTCGGCTACATCCGGCTGGAATGGGGGTACCGGCTTCCTGCCAATAGGACAGGTTGATTCCTTTACCGGTCAGTTTGACGGCAAAAATTATACTATCAATAACCTATTTATAAATAGGGAGGATGACTATCAAGCTTTATTTGGTCAAATTGGTGGTAGTGCGGTTATCCAGAATGTCAATATGACGGGCGTAGACATAACCGGCGGTTGGGATTATATGGGTGGGCTGGTAGGCTACGTTAATGGCAACTCTTCCTCTATCTCAAATTGCCGTACGGCTGGCTCTATGACTGGAATGTATGAAGTCGGTGGTCTGGTCGGTTACGTAGAGGGTGGCACCATCTTAAATTGCTACTCCTCCTGCACCGTTACGGCGACCAGGTATACGGCTGGTGGTTTAATTGGCTGGATGGATAGTGGCGATGTTGACCAATGCTATGCTACCGGCGATGTAACCGGCGCTGGCGGCGGTGCCGGGGGTTTCGTCGGGTACGCCATGGCCGGAACAATTAATGACTGTTATGCCAGAGGAGACGTTACTGCCGGTAGCGAGGTCGGTGGCTTTGTCGGTTACAATGACAGCACGACTATCAATAATAGTTATTCCACCGGACTGGTTATTTCCGGCGTGCCTCGCTTGACTATTACCACAAGCGAAGGGACTCTGGTGGCAACCTCAGATAGCCGTGACAACTTTCATGGGGAAGGTTACCTATCAGCTTATAATGATACCAACTACAATATTGTCCACGATTCTAGTGGTTATTTCTGCACCAACTACAACCAGTATGCAGCCGTGGGACAGAGGTACAATCTTTATAATATGGGGAAATATCAGATATTCAGATCCGTCATCAGGTTTGATTTAACCGAGTTATCAGGTTTAGATATATCAGCAGCGGTGATGTCTATCCTGGCCGGGAGTCAGGTTTATCACTACACTGATTGGAACTTTACGCTTGTTGATGGTTCGGATTGCACTGACCCATTAGTGGCGGCGGATTATGGAGATTTGCTTGATGAGATTATTTCTCTGGGTTCTGTAGCGGTTTCTACCATCGCCGAATCAAATAGGTTTGAAATTACTCTTAATGATGCCGGGATAGCTTTCCTGGAATCAAAAGCTGGTGAAATTGCTGTATTTGGTATCCGAAGCTCAGACGATATCGCTGGTATCCCACCAACCGGAAACCACGAATTGGGACAGGATACCGAGATAAATTTTTCAACTGCCAATAGTGTCCAGGAAGGGGGGGCCTGTGGTTCCAATTGGGGAACAATCGTCAATTCCTTCTGGGATACACAAACATCCTGGCAGCCTTTAAGTGATGGCGG
>CAYLRY010000099.1:0-3206 GCA_964386535.1 uncultured Dehalococcoidales bacterium
CTCACTAATATTTGTTTACATAAATAATAGCTATTTAGTACTATTACTGATGTATTAAATGAGCAATATATATATCATCCTTTTCAATTTCTTAAACTTGATTCTCAAACAAGCTCGCGACTAAATAATTTCTTAAAAAATTCAGGGTGAATATAAGAATCCAGGGTATCTGCCAAGGTCACGAAGGATGGAAAAATATAAAATAGTTAAACGATAAAGGGTGAGGGAAATGAAAAGACTGGCATTTAGCACATGGGGGTTGTTTTTCAGTATTTTATTATCCTTAATAATGGTCTCCAGCCTGCTGCCTCATGAAGTGCTGGCGCAGGAGCTGCGCCTTGTGCAATCTGCATCGGTTCAATCCCAGGCAGAAAAAGGAAATTTGACAGCGCCTGTAATTGTAATTACCCTTTCGCCGCCCCTGGAAATCAACACCAATGCCGCCATGCTGAAGTGCGAGCTAAACGGCCTGGGAGATGAAGAAAGAGTCTAGGTGGGCTTTGAATACGGGGAAGATACCCTTTACGATCATACAACAGAGCTCCAGGAAATGGTCACTGCCGGAAGCGTGAGCATGCTGATCCAGGACCTGAAACCCGGCACCCGGTATCACTACAGGGCGAAAGCAGTCAGCCCAGCCGGAGAGGTTTACGGCCAGGATGCGGAGTTTATGACGCTAGCGGAGGCTGCCATGAACCCGCAGCCTTCCGGTGCGCGGGCTAATGAGCCTTCAAAGACTCCAGATCCAACACCCACACCCACCCCGGAGGCTGCTTCCGACCCTGAACCAACTGAAACCCCTGTTCCATCACCCAGCCCCACGCCAACACCTGCTCCTGCTCTCACTCCTGTAATAACGCCGCCAGCCTCACTGGCGTCCTTTTCTGGTAATGTCACAGTGCAAGTTGATCCGGATAAAGACTCGGAAATCAAGTCCCCTGATGCAAAGATCAAGCTGAACATCCCTGAAGGGGCAGTCTTAAAAACCGTGGATATTAAGCTTATCCAGCACACTCCGCAGGCATCCACCGGCATGATCATGGTGAAACATTTCGAGCTGAATGCCGTTGAGCCGGATACCAGACAAAAAGTTAGTCAATTTAACAAAGGACTGCTCATAACTATCCAGAATACTCCGGATGATTTGAAAGGACTGGACCCGGAGTCTTTGAGGCTTTACTTCCTGGAAGAAAAAACTTTACAGTGGGCGCCGGTAACTGACAGCAAATATGATCCTGTATCAGGAAACCTGACGGCCACTTTAACCCACTTTACCAATTTTGGTGAAATGGCAAACCCTCTGGTATCCGGCCCAGGCCGGGTGATGGCTTCGCAGGTGGATCTGCATTCCGGTGCGGCCACCTTCAGCTATCCCTTTGAGCTGCCTCCAGGCCCGGGCGGATTTCAGCCAAAATTACAGCTAAACTACAATAGCGGGTCAGTCGATGAAATGAAAAATAAACGCTCAATGGGCTCCTGGGTCGGCGCCGGCTGGAGTCTCGAACTGGGGAAAATAACCTATGATTCGGCCACAGGGCAGTATTTTCTGGAGTTAAATGAAGGCTCTTATGAGCTTATCTGTACCAACGCCGATAATACCAGCTACCGTACCAATCCGGACCTTTACTATAAAATCACCAGGGATAACAACAAATGGGAAATGTGGGATAAATCTGGGAACTATTATCGTTTTGGATACAATAATGACGCCAAACAGTACAACTACTATGCCGGCGGCTATTACCGGTGGGACCTGAGCCTCTTTAAAGATGCCAATGAAAATGAGGCCACCATAAGCTACGTACAAATCAAACCGGACGAGATTAACGTACGTTCAGCCTATCCGGAATACCTCAGATACAGTAGCAATAACATACAGATCCATTTCTTTTCTTCAAGGGATGGGAATTTGGACCCTACCGATGGCGAATTACGCAGAGACTCTCCTAAAAGCACCGTTTATAACCCTGCACCTAAAATAATGGAAACCCGAAAATTAGAATGGATTGATATCAGGGTAAATGGCAATTTGATAAGAAAATACTATTTTAGCTATTTTGATGATAGCTCCGCAGACCGGGTTTATTCCGCTGAATATGGCGGCATTTATTATTCCGGTAAATACAGGCTTTATTCCATCACCCAGAAAGACTCCAATGACAGCTTATTTTTACCTGCCACTTCATTTGATTACCAGGACTTACAGACCTACCGTCATGATACCGGTGGGGATTATTATGGCAATCCAGGCAACCCGGCTAATTTTAGCTGGCCTCATCTTCATCAAATAACCAGCGGGTACGGTGGGAACATCCTTTTTGATTATACACAAATTCCCAATACTGAAACCCCCAGTGCAGAGAACCCGAATCCCTGGACTACTGAAATTGTCAATAACTGGACTCGAGAAGTGGTAAAAACAAAAACTATCAATGATGGAGTCTCACCCTCCCAGATATATGATTATGCTTATACCGGCTGTCCTCAATATTACGGGAGCGGCTGGGACCAAAAATACCGGGGATTTGAAATTGTCCAGGAAAAAGAGCATGCGGCGCAAAATTATGTCAAACATTATTTTTACACCAAAGGGACTATCGGCGGTAAGGATGCGGATAAATTAACAGGTAAAGAATATAAGACAGAATGGTATAATAGCAGCAACAACTTGCTACGTACGGTTGACAATGACTGGTCCTGGACAAAAACCGGTGAGGCCTATGAAGGGAGATTCCTTAAAAGCTTTGGCTCAAGCGGTTATTATGGGCCTAATTACCTGACTGCTTCAATTACCGGCGCTGCCACAGACCGGGAGGGAAATATCTATACCTTAGATACGATTTTTCTTTCTGACGGCTGGTATGGAGGCATTACGGTTGGAAGGGTAGTAGCTTTTAATGCTAAAGGGAGTATAGTTAAGGAGTTTGGATATACTTCCTATAGCGGGCCTAACTATATCTCCGCCAATCCTAAAGGCATAACAGTGGATAAAGATGGCAAGGTTTATGTCCTGGATACGGTTTTTCTTTCTGACGGATGGTATGGAGGAATAACCGTCGGAGCTGTGGTGGTATTTAATAGCCAGGGCAGCTATACAGGCGCTTTTGGTTATACCGGCTACAATGGGCCTAACTATATCAGCGCCAATCCCAAAGGCATAACAGTGGATAAAGATGGCAAGGTTTATGTCCTGGATACGGTTTTTC
>CAYLRY010000099.1:3306-3704 GCA_964386535.1 uncultured Dehalococcoidales bacterium
TTCCTGATGGCTGGGGAGGAGGAATAAACGCTGGAGCTGTGGTGGTCTTTAACAGCCAGGGAAGTTATACAGGCGCTTTTGGTTATACTGGCTATAATGGGCCTAACTATATCTCCGCCAATCCTAAAGGCATAACAGTGGATAATGATGGGAATGTCTATGTCCTTGATACGGTTTTTCTTTCTGACGGCTGGGGAGGAGGAATAACCGTCGGAGCTGTGGTGGTATTTAATAGCCAGGGAAGCTATACAGGATCTTTTGGTTGCACCGGCTACAATGGGCCTAACTATATCAGCGCCAACCCTAAGGCAATATCTTACGGTAATGACGGATATATTTATGTGGCGGATACTGTTTTCCTGTGGGACGGATGGGAAGGTGGGATCACTGTCGGAGTG
>CAYLRY010000100.1:0-3690 GCA_964386535.1 uncultured Dehalococcoidales bacterium
GGCAATATGACCGCCCGTGGCAATCAAAACATGACCTGGGATGAGGAGAACAGGCTGGCCTCCATTACCACAGGCGGTGTGAATACTGTTTTCGTGTATGATGGTGACGGCAACCGGGTGAAGAAGACCGAAGGGGATCAGACTACCCTCTATATCAATAAATACTATGAGAAGAACTTGACCACCTCCGAAGTGACCACTCATTATTATTTGGGCAACAAAGAGATAGCCGTCCGAAAGGGCGCCGCCCTCAGCTACCTTTTGCAGGATTCCCTGGGCAGCACCTCCGTTATCTCCGATGCTTCCGGGACCTCTTCCGGCACCATGCTATATTTTCCTTTCGGCTCGACCCGCTTTACCACTGGCGCTATCCCCACGGATAAGAAGTATACCGGCCAGAGGCTGGATTCCACTGGTCTGTACTACTACAACGCCAGGTACTATGATCCGCAGATTGGCAGGTTTATCAGCCCGGATACCCTTGTGCCTGATCCGGCCAACCCGCAGAGCCTGAACAGGTACACGTATTGTCTGAATAATCCGCTGAAGTATGTGGATCCAAGTGGAAATTTTGTTGAAATTGGGGAAGGCGCTTTACTGGACTGGATACAATTCTGCCAGGAAAATCCAGACCTTGCATTAGAACTTGGAAGATCAGACACCCACTACATTTTTCAAAGCACGCTGCCTATAGACACTTCAGGCACAGGATTAAGTGGTGGATCAGACACAACTGTTAAAACCGTAAGAGGTACCGTAGACTTATCTGGGAATAGGTCCATTGTAGGTGATACAACTCTTAGTCCTACCGAAATTCCCGAAGGGGATGAGATGGTGGCGGGAAGTGGTATCCCTGGCAAAGTCACAGGTGGTGCAGGCGCTTTAGCAGCTATTCTCCTTGACTTGTATTACTGGTCGTATGCAATTAACACATATAAAGCAACTCAAAAAATTTCTTTTATAGCTACGTTGTCATTTAGTTCAAGCACTGGTGTTGCGCAGTATAACATGAGCATCACCAGCACCTATCCGCAATTATTTGGTTATGATCCTAAAGTAGCTGGTTTTCGTATGGATACAGTTCCCTCAATGTCCCCAGCTACAAATCCAGGCAATTTGTACATATATTCCGCTTATGTTCCCAGTGGAGAGGCAATGGGATTGATTTCCGATCCGCGCAATAGCTATATTTCAAGAGCAACAATAGATTTAACAATAGTTTATCGAGGTACTTCAAACGGATCACCCACAGGAATCCTTATTCCATTTGTAGGGGGAGGTTATTTTACCTATAATAAATAATGGTTGTTTGATTAACTATTTTGAATATAAAAATAGGATTTAATCAATGAGAATGCTAATAAAGTTAATTATAGTATTTATTATAATAAATTTAGTCCTGTTTGCTGCTTGTGCAGTATCATCCCAGACTTCACCTACACCCAATATTTATTGGGAAGGTTCCGGAGATTTAATTGAAACGAATGATATAGCACGATTACAAAAAGAACTTCCCTTTGCCATGATTTTACCTGAATATTTACCTGATAAATTTGAATCATATAAATTCAATATGCTATATCATAAAATTGGTGAGTTTCCCACATTAAAGATTGAATATTATCAAATCAATCCCAATGAAATAAACATAATGGAAGGCCCGCCGCAAGATGGATACCCTCGTCCCTTACCCCCCGGCCTTTTCGCCAAAATACACCCGGGCTATAATTCGATAGAATTAGCAGGGATTGAAGTACTTGAAAAACAAGTATATGGCACAGTGCTTCGCAATACAAAAAATATTGAGGTTTCTACATATTACTACATATGGGAAAATAATAATCTTAATTTCTCTTGCGGTATTTATGGATATGATCAAATTGAGTCCAGAAAGATTATTGAATCTATGATTAAATAAAGGTGTATCATCTATAAATATTGTTGTAAAATTACTTTTTGAGATAATGAGGCTAAGCAATCTAATTTTTAGTAGGCACTCCTATACTCAAATCCAACCTACCTAAAGCCTCATTTTACGGCTCCTATCTTTATGACAAAATTTAACCAGCCGGCTGCCCTCTCAGATACATACAATAAGTGGCCGGAAGTATTACGGCACATTAACAATTGAACATTAAACTTTTTTCAATCTGGTTTAAAATCTGGGAAGCGGTCTATCTACTTTTTACGGCTACTGGGGCTACAGCGGCCAATATGACAATAATAACGGAGGATATTACGGGCGCTTATGGAAGATTAAGACCGGCAGCCTCCAGGAGATGACTTATACCTGGGACCCGGCCGGCAATCTGACCCAGAGGCAGAACTTGATAAGTCCCACTGAGACCGAGACCTTCACTTATGATTTTCTGGACAGGCTCCTTACAGACGGAGGAGAGGTAGTGGTGGATTCACCCGGTGATGCCAATAGAGACGGGAAAATTACCAGCGCCGATGCCACTTATGTGCAATATGTCATCCTGGGCATTTACAGCGCCACTCCCGGCTGTGACGCCAACCAGGACAGCAGCATCAACATGGGGGACGTTATTTATATTTATAATATGATTGACGCCCAGGGCTATCGTTATGACAGCTCAGGTAATATTATTTCGGTAAACGGAGCCTCTTACAGCTATACCTCAGGCAAGCCCCACGCGGTGACCCAGGTGAAAAACACCAGCTATACCTATGACGCCAACGGCAATATGACCGCCCGCGGAAACCAGACCATCACCTGGGATGAGGAGAACAGGCCGGTCACCGTCAGTGACGGTAATACTACCACAGCTTTTATCTATGATGGAGACGGAAACCGTTTAACCGGCAGCACATTGATCAGAAACGGTAGTTTTGAATACGGCAGCCCGCCTGCAGAATGGACTGGCTCTGGGGTCACAATATCTTCGGAGTCATCTATAGTGAAAATCGGTACCCAGTCTATGAAAGTAGTGGCAGGGGGTTCAGAGGTAATACAACGTGTTAGTCCTTTACTTATTCACTTATTGAAAGGGAAAACAGTTACTTTCGGAGCCTGGGTCTGGTGCAGCACAGCAACAACAGCCTGTTTGTATCTGGAAGATGACTGTGATTGGAACCACTCTTCGTTTCATCCGGGAGACAGTCAATGGCACTGGTTAAGTTTAACCTTACAGGGGTCAGATACCTCATATATAGACGTTGGATTTCATGTACAGAATTCAGTGCCCGCCTATTTTGATGGCGCTTCTCTGGTAATTGGCTCAAGCATTACTCCAACTGAAGCTGAAAACGACTATAATACTCTCTATGTCAACCGGTATTACGAGAAGGACCTGACCACCTCTGTGGTCACCACTTATTATTACCATGGGAGCAAACTGATAGCCCAGCGAACGGCGGGGACTCTCAAGTACATCTACCAGGACAGCCTGGGCAGCACAATGGTAATCTCAAATGATCAGGGAGGCTCTGCGGAAAGCATTAGGTACCTGCCGTACGGCCTGTCCAGGTCAGGTTCGGTCTCTACCGATAAAAAATTTACCGGCCAAAGGCTGGATTCCACCGGCCTTTACTACTATGGTGCACGGTATTATGACCCTTCCATTGGCAGGTTTATCAGCCCGGATACCCTTGTGCCTGATCCTGCCAACCCGCAGAGCCTGAACAGGTATACGTATTGCCTGAATAACCCGCTGAAGTATACTGATC
>CAYLRY010000101.1:0-3638 GCA_964386535.1 uncultured Dehalococcoidales bacterium
GCATTCTGAATAATGTATTCCTTAATGGCTTTCTTGGTCCAGCCCCGGCTGGCCAGGGCTTTCGCATTGGTTGGGGTTAAAAGTACCCCGAACATCCCCATATGCAGGGGCGCCGTATTATAGCAGATGCTCTTGAGTATACCCATGTCATCGATCACGTAAGGCATAATTTGCTGGTAGGTTTGAGGGAAGGTCAGAGTGACTGCATTATCCTCCTTATTTAACCCTCGCTCAACGTGCAGAGGCTCCCAGGGGCTGTTCTCTTCATTCTCTCCAATCACCCAGGTATATTTCCCGGGATTACCCAGAACTCCCATATCCTCCATCTGCTTCCGCACACCCCGGATGTTCTTGGTAATCAGTCCCATAGCGCGACCAATAGCCGCATTGGCGATATCTCCTGGATTCATTGCTCCATAGCTGCAATTTACATTAATTTCCCGCCGGATAGGACCGTTAATAATCCAGAAAGGTGAAAATGAGCCAGTGCTGGCTGCCATCATGACCGCACTCCGGTTGGAAACCAGGGCTCTGGTTCCGGCGATCAATACCGGCAGATGGGTCGGCAAAGCGCCAGCCATCACGGCATTTATGGCAATTCTCTCTACAGTAGCTTTACCCAATCGCGGTTCTAATTTATTTACCAGGTAATCTGGAGGCAGATCGGTCCCGGTAAGCATCTCAGCGACGGCTTCTTCAGTAGGCGGAACAATCGGCAACCCGTCCGTCCAACCTCTTTTATAAAAGAATTGATGTACCTCGTCCAGTTTTCCTTTAAAAACGATCCTCTGAGGCGTTCCAATATCTTTAAGCTTGGGAGACGCTTCTTCTGAAGTTAAAGGCCTGGTCAAGCCAGTAATAATTGTATCGATTACTTTTTCGATTGCCGGTTCAATTTCTTCCATTATAGTACACTCGGAAACTATGGTCTCCGGGACCAGCCTGATCTGAGGCATGCCATGTGAAGAGGCTCCAGAATGGGCATCATTAGCAAAATACTGGAAAACCAGTGGAACCGCAGGTTTTCCTCTGGATTCTATAAAAATGCTGTCGTACACAAGGTACTTAGTACAGGCGCCTCAGTCACCTACCGCGGCGATGACTGCATCCACGCTCTTTATCCAGTCTTCAAACTCATGAAGCCGGTCTTTTTCCAGTTCCGAAACGGAGAAGGTACTGCCTCTGAACCAGATGAAGTCGGTGGTGGAATATTTCCTCCGCAGTATCTTTTCGGTTACTGTTAATATCGGCTCTGCCGCCCGCTTGCCGTTACGCAACAGGCCAATTTTCTTGCCGGTCAAGTCGTTAATGCGAGGAGCCAAACCTTTTAGGGGAACAGGATCGGCTTCTGCCCAGGGACTGAGAACTTCATACTTTCCGTCTGACATTGCATAATCCTCTTTTTTACTTCTTTAATTCTTTGTTCCTGACTGGGAAAGCCTTATAGACCACTTAGCTTCATGGTTAGACAGAAACTCATTGGTAGGAAGCAATGTTAAAAGCGGCCAGATTATTAACCAATTTATACATCTAAATAATTTACGGGAAAAACTGACTTAACATATATGACGACATATATGACAATAGTGTAAACTATTGATCCCTGACTGTCAATATATTACCAAATACGTTCATTCAAGGTGATTACTTTCTAATAAAAAGGAGTTAATTTTTTTAAAATATTTTTAATTTATTAATTTCAAGAAATTGTCCTTTTTACATTAAATATTGATTGAGTCAACGGTATTGACAAACACAGGCGTATTTCCTATAATGCCGGTTAAATCATATTAGATGTCATACATGTATATCGTACATGAAGGACATATTCAATCCAAGACAACGAGATGCTCCCTGAAAACCGGAGACGATTGTTAATCTCAAACAGCGCCATGGTTGCCGCTGTTAAGGCTAAGTCAGATATTATGGATATAAAAAAAGAAAGGAGTAAAACATGTCTTCACGAAAAATTGCCTTTGCTCTGGTCACGGTAATAATGATCGCCATTTTTATGACAGCCTGTGCATCGACTGCTTCGCCAACTAATACAGCCACAGTCAAGGCCACCTCTTTAACCCCTAATGCACCTTCAAGCCCAACCATATCTTCAGTCCCAACAAGCACTTCAGCCCCAGCAGGATCTACCTTAACCGCTTCAAAGCCTCCAGTTTCCCTGCTTCCAACTTCGGTTACAGCCCAATATGGAGGTATTCTAAGGAGACACGCAGCAGCGTCACCCTCGACGCCTATAGGCTGGCCGGTAGAGGCTGCCACAACGGGCACCGATGCAGTAAACCAGGTTGTCCTTGAACGTCTTCTCATCGAGCAGGGGGATGGATCTATTGCCCCCTGGCTGGCAAAGGGATATCAGGTGGCACCAGATAAAAAGTCCGTCACGCTGACCCTTCAGCAAGGAGTCAAGTTCCATGATGGTACAGATTTTGATGCAAAGGCAGTAAAGTTTAATTTGGACGCTTACATCGCCGCTAAATCCGCCACTGCCGCCAGTTGGACTTCCATAGATGTGGTGGATAACTATACTGTGCGGATAAATCTTAAGGAGTATCGAAATACCACACTGGGCGATTTAGGCGGTATCCTTCAGGTTTCACCCACCGCATACCAAAAGAATGGTCTCGAATGGATTAGATGGAACCCTGTTGGTACAGGTCCCTTCAAATTTATCCGTTACCAGCGTGATGTTTCGTTGAAAGTTGAAAAGTTCACTGATTACTGGCAGAAAGGTAAACCCTATCTGGACGGGATAGAAGTAGTATATATTGCCGACTTTTTAACTGCCCAAATAGCTTTTAAGGCGGGATATTTGGACGTTTTCGCTTCGGAAAACTCCAAGATGTCATATGATTTAAAAAATGAAGGCTATATTTATGGTACACAGCTTCCACAATGTGCCGGAACGTTGACTCTAATCCCGGACAGCGGAAATGCAAATTCACCACTGGCCAATAAGTTAGTCCGTCAGGCAATTGAATACGCCATCGATAGAGAAACGCTCTCCAAAGGTCTTGGCTACGGCTTTTCTACACCACTGTACCAGGTGGCTCCTCCACAGGCTACAATAGCCTACATTCCAGACCTGCCGGAACGAAAATTTAATATTGCCAAGGCTAAACAATTGCTGGCAGAAGCGGGCTATCCCAACGGCATCAAGACTAAAATCATCGCCGACCCCCGAACCACCACCAGAGATATTATTGTCGCCATACAGAGCAACCTGAACGCCGCCGGCATACAAACCGATCTGGAATTTCCGGAGAACGCCAAATATACCGAGTACAGGTATAACGGGTGGAGAAACGGCATGCTTTGTCAGTTGCTATCCAACTTCGCCACCTATACCAAATACTATAGTTTTTACTGGTTGGGGAACCAATTCCCCAGCGTGAAATTGCCTGAGGGATTCCAGACCGAAGTTCAGGCTGCTCTTTCTACCGAATACATGGAAAAGGATAAAGTCCAGAAAGTCACTCGAATGATATATGACGAATCCATGGTAATCCCCGTACAAGTCCAGCCGGTGGCCTGGTTTTTCTCCAAGGGCCTTCATGATGCCGGATTCTTCACCACCCATCATTCATATTGGTCTCCATCTACTGCCTGGATTGAGAAGGGTGTAG
>CAYLRY010000102.1:0-3476 GCA_964386535.1 uncultured Dehalococcoidales bacterium
TAAAAGCTGTAGCCGCCTTTTTCACCCGGTCAAAAGCACAATAATATTGATTTATCTACTGCAAAATATTCAGAAGATAACCGGCACCGGCATGTGCCTGGATGCTGATTTTACAATCGTGGTCGTAAGACAGTTTTGAGCGCAGCCGGCTGATGTATACTCTTATACTGTCGGCAGAGTTGGGACATGTTCCTGCCTCACCCCAGATGGCTTCCTCAAGCTGGTAATAGGTTACAAGCTGGCCCGGGTTCTGCAGCAGCAAACTCAAAATCAGGCTTTCAGTTCTGGTGATGTGGCTTTTTCTTGAACCATATACCAATTCGCCTCTCCCGGGATCCAGGCTTATCGGCCCCCGGGTAATGGGAGCGTATATGTTTGATTCCTGCAATCGGCGCAGCACCGCTCTGCCTCGTGCTACAAGCTCCATCTGGCCGAAGGGCTTTACTATATAATCATCTGCTCCGTATTCCAGGCCCTTTACAATTTCGGCTTCACTGCATCGAACAGATGTGATTATTACCGGTGTTGAACTAATGTTGCGGATTTTTTGCAATACCAGGTATCCGTCGATATCTGGTAAATTTAAATCCAGAATAATCAAATTGTAGTTTTTCTTTTCAACAAGTTCGATCGCCTGTTTGCCCAGGTGGGTTTGATTGATCTTCGCACCAGGCCAACCCATTTCAAGAGCAATTGAGGTAAACTCGCTAACTTCGCTGTCATCTTCGACTATCAATATCCGCATTTACGCTACTCCCGAGATAACTATTTTTGAGTGGAAGCGAGAATAAGAATCTGCTTCCTTTTCCTTCTTCACTTTCAACCCATATTTTTCCGTTGTGAAGTTCAATCAACAGTTTACATAATGGCAATCCTATTCCCATATCAGACAGCGGATTGTATGATTTGGAAAAATCAATAAAAATATTCTCCTGCAGTTCTTTCTTGATTCCGCAGCCTGTATCCTGAATGCTGACAATCATATGATGATCTTCGACATATGTATTTATTGAGATGCTGCCTTCGACCGGTGTAAACTTGGAAGCATTGCCCAGCAGGTTCAGCAGGACTTGCCTCAGGCGTTCACTATCAGCCCAGACCATGGGCAAAGGTTCGTTTAAATCTATAATCACCGATTGTTTACGATGAGTAAATTCAACGTCCATGTAACATACAACTTCCTTAATGAGCTCTGCTATATCGGTCAAGCTGAAGGCAAGGTTCAGCAGGCCCATTTCCCCCCTGGCCAAATCGAGTAAATCATTTACCCTGTGATTGAGGCTGTATGCCCCGCGACGTACATTATTAACAAGCCGCTCAAACTCAGAACCCTTTGTTCTTTGGAAAAGGATTTCAATCGAGCCCAGCATAGGGGTCAGGGGTGTTTTCAGTTCGTGTACCAGGAACCGGCTGAACTTTGAGCTTTTATCAATTCTGTCCTGGAGCTTGGCGCTCAATTCAGTTTCAGTTATCAGGCATTGCTGTATCTCGCTGGCCAGCCGCTTGCTTTTTTCGGTTTCCTCTTCCAGTTTTTTCGTCCGTTCACGCACCAGATTTTCCAGGTTTGCCTGATAACGTTTTAACTCAGCCGTTTTGTTTTTTAAATCGGTAATATCTATGGTGCTTATGTATATTTTGGAAAGAGTCTCTTCGCAGCCCGGGGCTACGGTAACACTGCTTCTGACGGTTTTGGTGTTACCTTTTGCAGTAACAACATCTTCTTCCTTGCAGAAACTGGTTTTTCCTTCTGCCAGTTTAATTATAGTATCACTATGCGCGCGGGCTGAAGCCGTGTTATTTTTAAAAGAGAGCGCCATCGATTTGATGACATCTTCCGGGTGGCAAGCCTCCCAGAGATCAAGTAAAGCCTGGTTGAAACCGGTTACCTTGCCCAGTGTACAACACAGGTATAACTTCTCCGGATGTGCATTGAAATACTCCCTGAAGTCCTTAACCCCCTGGTTTCGTAATTCGTCGAAGTATTTCTTGGTTGCAGAGTGGTTTTCCTCGGTTATTGCTATGGGCACGTTTTGGAACAATGTGCGGAACCTGTTTCTCTCCTGCTCGAGTTTTTCAATCGTTTGCACATTCTGTGTGATATCCAGTACAGATAACACTCTTTTGCCAGCATCCTCTCCAAAACTGTTGTGGATAATGCGTATGGTAATGACGGCGTATTTGATGTTGCCTTGCTTATCAATAATTCTGGTTGTCTGTTCTTCGGGGGAGTGGGGAGGGGCATCCGGCAGTGCAGTAAAAAAATTTTCAAATTTTACAAGTTCTTCCGGGTGAACAAAATGGGTATACTTTAATAATCCTTCCGATTCTTCTTTGCTGTACCCCAGTGTTTTTTCGAATCGCTGGTTTATTGTCAATACGGTTCCAACATCATCAAGTATAGCGGTTGCTGTTCCGGTTGCTTCAAATACAGCTTTGCAGGCAGCTTCACTTTCTTCAAGTTCCATGTGCCTGTTTTGCTGTTCTTCAAGGCATTTCAGCCATACCCTAACCCCTGTATCATTTTTGATATTATTGACAGATAAGGCGTTACCGTAAAAGAATGCATTGTCGAGGGTATTGTTTTTGTAAATAACCTTGGGATGGTTTTGCAATACAGCAAGGACTGACTCTGTGCTGCAACCTGAAACGTCATACTGACAGACCAGTACAAGCGGCAGATTGTTAAAACTGGCAGAGTTAATCCCAGCTTCGTATTCTTTAAGCATCCGGGTTCCATTTTCCTGGCTGAATATCCAGCTCATTTCCCCAATTATCCAAATACCGGGGTAACCTTTCTTTCCCGCAGCTTCTATTTCTTTGGTTATAGCTGTAATGCTTTTGTCCGGTTGAAATACTCCGTTCCCCATAAAGAACTTACCCCAATTGATGATTGTGAAACGTTCGACACCATCACTCAAGCTTATATCGATGCCGGCTGATGTCAAACATTTTGTAATCTCGTTCTTCTTGTGTTCACTGCAAATGTAGAGAACTTTGTCCAATGAATCAGCCGCTTGTTTGAGCAAGGGTATGATATTTAACCGCCACTGATCCGCCTTTTCATAAACCAGGCAAGCATGGTCCCCATATTCTATTTTACTGCAGTGCTTGTTTGTCATGTGTATTTAGAATGGCTGTCAATTCGCTGTGCGTGCTGTTGTTATTGTTATATTAATAACAGCATACCACACTAATTGTAATAGATTAATACCTTTCTCCCATGAAACTTATAAATCTCGCATTATTAGATATTAAAAAATCGCAATGTGGATATTAAATAATCGTAATACTCATTCTATATGATAAGTAACCATTTTGTAACATAAAGCCTGTTACAATACTATGAAATGTAATGCTCAATAATAATATTAACACTCAATTCCATACTTTCGTCAAGGTGTTCTGAAACCAGTGCTTCAGCGAAGTGATGCTTATGGGCTTTGGTTTAGCTGTTTTTACCGCTTGTGCAAATGAGG
>CAYLRY010000103.1:0-3345 GCA_964386535.1 uncultured Dehalococcoidales bacterium
AACTCATAAACAGAGTCTATAACATTACGCTTAATAAGTCAAGTTAGTACTAGACAGGACTTTATATTTTCACAACAATGGTGCAGAAACCTCAGGTTTATTTAAGTCTATTTGTTGGTGGATTTCGTAACACAAATTACGCTTGCCTTCCCGGCCGATTTCTGGTAAATTATATAGGTACCACGGGGCCGTAGTTCACTCGGGAGAACGTTTGACTGGCAGTCAAAAGGTAGCGGGTTCGAATCCCGCCGGCTCCATTTTTCTGCTATTTTAGTGATACTTTTGAGCTATAAATGTGCTATTTTCAAACATTGATAACACCCATCTTCAGAGACTTCAACTAGACCCAGGAACCAGCTATTCCGATAACTGTATATTTTGTTCTTAACCGGCCCACGGATTATACTGGTAGTTATGAAGAAAATAGTTGATTGGTTGTTGGAAGGGCCACCTTGGGTGCAGTATCGCACTCGTATTGATCTTTTAGGGCAATCAGAGAGTACCTCAGAGTTAGCCGCCATCCGAAAGAAGATGTTAGCAGATCCAGATATGCAGGCATTATTGTCTGAATTGTCAGGATGGCCTGGCCCACCTTTAAAACGGCACAACGATGCCGGGCACTTGCTGCATAAATTGGTCTTTATAGCTGATATTGGCTTTAGAGTAGATGATTCCGGTATTAGCCAAATCGCTAAAAATATCATTGAGCACAGGTCTAAAGAGGGGCTATTCCAGGTTGTTGCCAATGTTTCTCCTCAATATGGAGGCAGTGGTAAAGATGAATTAGCCTGGATGTTGTGCGATTCACCATCTATTTTATATTGCACTATAAAGCTGGGTATACAAGATGATGCAGTAATCCAGTTTATTGCACAACATCTGGCGAGTTTATGTATGGATAATGGTTGGCCATGTACCGTCTCACCGAATTTAGGTAAGTTCAGGGGGCCAGGTCGCAAAACCGACCCATGCCCATATGCCACACTGATCTCTTTAAAGGCGTTATCCCAGGTTCCTGAATGGAGAGATAGTGAGGTCTGCTTGAGAGGGGCCAATTCCCTATTACAGCTCTGGGAGCAGCGTAAAGAACGACGTCCGTATCTTTTTGCCATGGGCACAGACTTTGCAAAACTGAAAGCACCAATGGTTTGGTATGACATTCTCCATGTTCTCGAAGTACTTACGCAATTTAGAAGTTTGAGAAAAGACAAACGCCTTCTTGAAATGGTCAATATCTTGGCGGCAAAATCAGACAGTGAAGGACGGTTTACGGCTGAATCGGTGTGGAAAGCCTGGTCACATTGGGAATTCGGGCAAAAGAAATCCCCCTCTCTTTGGTTGACCTTGCAAGCTCAAAAAATATTGAATCGAATGTCGGAGTCTTAAGTTCTGATGACTTACATTCTTAGGAGACGCGAGTCTTTATAGGTTTCAGTCTAAATGCTCAGGTTAAAAATCAGGTTGAAGTCTTTTCCAGTACTACCTATTGATACCCCGGCTCCATTTTTGTTAACACTTTGTGATATTTTAACACTATAGATGTGCTACTTTTCAGCACATTTTGTTAAAATTCCAACATTGGAGACGATATCGAGAACTCTTCCGAAGGGGAGAGTCTTTTACTAGTATAAGGTGGTAGAATAGAAGACAACAGATTTTTACTTGCTGGGGAAAACGTTATGCAAGAGAAGCCGCCCGTTGTCGAGGTGAATTTATTATGATACTCGAACATGTGTTTATATTCGGTTCGCTCATAGTCGTGACATGGTTACTTGTTATATATTTTTGGCCGCGCATAATTCTGTACGTGTACAAGAGAGGACTCCTCGTTAAAGGGTTCGGCGACGGCCCCGTCCCGGTCAATACGCTATATACACAACCCCAGGCACTCCTTGCAGACCCCCTCCACGTATCGCTGCCGCCTGGAAGCTCGAATCTGATGAGTTATGGTACGAACCTTGATACCCTCTACGTTGCCGGTTGGCTCGACTTAAGCAAAGGGCCGTTAGTATTGCGGGTCCCGGACATGGCTGGCTGATATTACAGCGTGCAGTTTACCGACCCGGCGAATAACACTAATTTTGCCTACGTCGGCAAACGTACCACGGGGACCGAAGCCGGCGACTACCTCATCACGGGGCCGAAATGGAAAGGTCAGTCGCCGGGCGGCATGAAACAGATATTATCGCCGAGCAACTCGGTGATCGTTATCGGCCGTGTTTTCGTGAAGAGCGACAGCGACCTGCCGACTGCTTATCAACTTGCAAAGCAGATACAGCTCACGCCGCTAAACAGGGAGGGATTAAAATGACCGCCAGAACCTACAACTTTCTAAGGGTACTGATCGTCGCGGCATTCGTCTTTGTCATCATCAATTCGTTCTTATTAAATCCAGATTCAAGAACGGTGCGTAATGACGTGATACAAGGTATCCTCCTCGGCGCCGGGATGGCGTTTGCCACTCTCCCGATTATTGCGAGGTCTTATGTCACGAAGGTCAACGGGTGGACCACTGTTTTCGGATGCGGCAAGCCTGGCAATAACTTTTTGTTCAGAGCCGCGTGCGTTCAGATATTTCCTGGCCCGGTAAACACACCAGAGGTGGCGATGTACTGGACGACGTCCACAAATAGTGCGGGTCATACGCTCTCAGGAAAGCATGACTACACCATGCACTTCGCGGCAGGACAACTCCCGCCGAACAATGCATTCTGGTCGCTGACTATGGCTGACGACCGCCAGCGCTTTGTGCCGAACCCAATCAACCGGTACATCGTGAACGACCGGTCGGGACTTCTGCCAAACGCCGACGGCTCCATCGACATTTATATTCAGAACGCCGCCCCGGCAGGCCACGAATCCAACTGGTTGCCAGCACCTGCAGGCAATTTCATACTCTGGCTGCGCGTCTACGAGCCTGGCTCGGCCATTCTGAACAGACAGTATCGAGTACCGCCCATTGTCGAGGTGAAATGATGCATAATATAAGACTCCCTGTTGACCTTCAGACTGGCGGCGTCGGTAGTATACGACCTTTCGAAGCAAATAACGTCAGACGACTTGGCCGCTAGTAACTCTCAACTTTCGGACTGCGGATTCGCATTTGTTTCAACGAGCAAATGCACCACAGCTAGTAACAGCCATTTCTTCTCAAACATGAGTTCGGGGACTCTTCCGAGTGACCCGCCTGTGGAACTCAATCATTTCTTCCTAAATGCTCAAGTTGAAAATTAGATCGAAGTCCTTGCCAGTACTACCTATTGATACCTCGGCTCCATTTTACTGGGACTTTTTATGATACCTTTTTCATATTCGGTTAAAAAACCTATTTTAGTTGCCTTTGCC
>CAYLRY010000104.1:0-3329 GCA_964386535.1 uncultured Dehalococcoidales bacterium
GAGATAATGAGCGGTGACTGGAGTTCAGACGTGTGCTCTTCCGATCTGTTTTGGTATAAAACGTTCGTAGCTTTTTGCCCCCCCTACCCCTACATTAATTTTTTTCTGTCCGCTTCACATGGCACGAATGGCACAGACTCATCAAATTGCCCTCGTCATTAGTTCCGTTTCTATCCAATGGTATGATATGATGTACCTCGGTCGCTGCCGTCACCCGTCCGGCCTTGATACAATCATAACATAGCGGATGACGCATCAAAAAGTTATTCCTGATTTTCAACCATCGGTAATCGTATCCCCGTTCCTGTGCTGTCCCTCGCTGTCTGTCTACCTTCCTGGTATGTTCGGCACAATATGCGCTGCCGGGTTCCGCCAGCTTACTACACCGCATATACGCACATCCTGGTCTCGGTCTCGTTGGCATATAATTCCCTCCATAACAAAAAAACTCTGGGGTAATGATAGAATTATACTCTACCATTACCCCATGCTTACAGCTTTATTTAATGTCTTCTCGCCCTATTCACCATCATTCCCCACTCTGCCGATGGTGCCAACCAATCTGCCGGTGGATTTATTTTTGCCGCTTTCCTGCGGTCATTCTGTCTGCGACTTTTTTCCGCCTGTTTCGCTCTGTATTCCACTGGATCGTTAACAGGCAATTCCCCTTTGCATTTACTTGCTAACTCATCAGGGCAATCCAGGCATGAGGTACATTTCCCCAATGCCATCATACACGGTTCAAACGATGCCGTTGGTAAATGCTCGTTAGGTTTTTTCTCGTGTTTAGTACGAGCGCATATTTCGCCCAGTGAATAGGCCACCACCGAATCTTCGAAGTAGTATCCCCTTGTGTTTACCAGTCCGTCCTTGTACATGTTTTCCCCTTTCAATTTATTTCCGTTACTGTTATCTCCACCCCGTCATGTTTAGCATAAATCAATCTCATTGATCCGATCTCTAAGTGATCTGTGTCATCTTCCATGATCGCACCACCAATTATCAGCCCGTCTTGCCATGGTTTGCACATAGCTAATAGATTGTCATAGTCCCGTTTCCGCCGGGTTCTGGCCTTGAAAACATAATCTATTCTGGCTTTTTGCGTAGGTTCGCCAACCCAATATTTCCTGGCTAATATTGCTGTTTCCTTCTTAGCCACATTCACTGCCCCGCTCTTAGTTCCCCAATGTGTCCTGGCATTGGGAGATAGTTTGCGATCTGGTAGGTGATCTATAAATAATGTCATAGTTCTCAATTTATGCCCCCGTTCTCCCGCTCTATTCTGTCTAATAGTGCTATGTGCTGGATAGGCGTCAGTATCCTCAATTTCAGTACCAGGTTATATTTATCGACCCCATCAAACATACCGTCCCCTGCCCGCTCCACTACTGTTATTATCTGCTCGGCATCACCCCCTGACTCCATATTTCGGAATAACCTTGACCTGCCCATCAAACCGTACATACGATGTAAGACTCTTAACTCATCAGCGCTAAACCGCCCTGTTATCTCATTCTGCGCCCGCTGCAACGCATAAAAGTATCTAGCCAGTGATATTTTCACTACCGCATTACCCTGGTATGATCTTCTTTCAAGCTCACCCCCGATTTTCTTTGGATACTTCACGTTCCCACTCCCGCCAGGATGCATCCGGTATAGCCGGATGCATCCTTGATTTTTATTTCCCGCCTGCGTTTATTTTTTTATCGTATTCCGCTATTGTCATTGATCCGTGTTTCTCGTCCAGACGCTTTATAATGTCGAACACCTGGAATGCTTTCCCTTTGATTTTCAATATCTCTTCCATGACATCTCCGTTATTCTAAAAATATTTGCGGGCTTTTTGCCTTTAGCTCATCGACCCACTTAGTCACCCGTTCCCTGTATTCCGCTGGCTTCGTTGCTGCCCATTCCCCAGACTTGCGTCCTAACTCAGCCCGCCAGAACCATAGTTTATCCCCGGTCACCTTTACAAGATGATAATTGCGGTCTTGATAGACAAATATGTCTTTTATGAAATTGATCCAACCGATCAAAATTGGATCATTGTCCATCAACCCAGGCACATCTTCATCCGTCAGACTAACAATTTGCCCGAATACGTTACGGGTAATTTTCAAGGCTTCTACCTTAATGATATCCGCCTTATTGATGCCGTGTTCCTTTTTTTGCATTCCCTTATACCTCCGTTTTATTTAAGGCCGGGTTTTACCCCGGCCCCATATTTACTGGCTTAATCCCTGATTCAAGACTTTTTGACCCAGCCGTTCCAGATCATACCGGGTCTCTCCGGTGTAATACTCATGCGCCGTTCTGGTAACAGCATTGACCACTCCGTACAAATTGTTCTCAGGCTCGTTCAAAAAACTGTTGAGCATGTTCTTGAATTGATCCTGTGTCACACCGTTATTTTTATCTTTGGCAATATTTTCCAAATAGGTCGCCGGATCGTTTATCTGTTTATTAAGAGCTTCTTTTAATTGCCCGATCATTTTAGTGGTCTCCATGTAGGTACTTTCAATAGCCGCCTTGATTTTATCCCTGAGATTGTCACCGTCTCCGGTATGTCGAAACCTATATATTCCCCCGTCTTCTCGCCCAGTCATACCGTTCGAGCATTTCAACCGATATGTATATGCGGCTATGGTGACCGATCTCGCTCCCACCTCGCTGTTAGTGATATGTATTCCAGTCTTAACCACGTCGCCAACCCTTATTTCCGTGGCTGTATGCGGCCACGTTACGGATAAGTGCGTTAACACCGGGTCACTGTAATCCCAGTGCGTTTCTGCGTTCTCCATATAAGGCTCAACTGCCTCGAATAATTCCAGATTATCGAACGGCTCGTAACTCTGAGTTACAAGCCCTCGTACCAGGTTGTGATCCTGACATCTTAGCCTGACAAAGTCCGTGTAAAAATTCTGGATCAAATAATTAATGTTCCAGAGATTCAATTTCCCGGCGCCTGCAAGTTTCTGATATAATCTGGTGTCATATCCCAACCGTGCTAATAACTGTTTCATGGCATAGTCACTGAGATCATATTGATCCGGGTGTACACTCTGAATGCTGGCATCCTTGAATGGGACTAACGCCCCGGCCATAGCCTTATGTTCGTCGCTATCCACCGTAATGAATTGCGTAAGTGGCAACTTGATAACGGTATCAAATGGTGCGTGTTCCTTAACCCACTGACGCTGATCTGCAAGGATTTTCTGAAAAGTTCTGGGTGTTTTACCTGTTAAATTCTCTCTCTCTGCTCTGGTCAATACCGTGCCCCCTCTCAGTTCGTGCCTGATGGTATCCTGTTCCGTTTCCGCCATTAATAA
>CAYLRY010000105.1:0-3256 GCA_964386535.1 uncultured Dehalococcoidales bacterium
ACTTCAGTAGATAAAGCCAATGTCCTCCAATCCTCACGTTTATGGCGCCAGGTTACCAGCGAAGTTGCAAAAGAGTATCCGGATATTGAGCTGGACAATATGCTGGTGGATACCTGCTCTATGAGATTGATCCAGAGCCCTACATATTTTGATGTGATTGTGACTGAAAATACCTTTGGAGACATTTTAACTGATGAGGCCTCTACCCTGACAGGCTCTATGGGCATGATGCCTTCAGCCAGTATTGCCGGTATTCCCAAAGCCGGAACCAGGGTCATGGGTTTCTTTGAGCCGATACACGGCAGCGCTCCCAGAAGGGCCAAACAAAATCTGGCCAATCCCATTGCCACCATATTGAGCGTGGCGATGATGTTCCGCTATTCTCTGGCATTGGAAGCAGAAGCTTTATCTATTGAGAATGCGGTGACAACAACCCTTAAAGATGGTTACCGCACCTATGATATTATGAGCGAAGGATGTACCAAACTGGGGACCCGCGAAATGGGCGATGTCATTGCGAAGAGGATATCGTAAAATACAGATTTAAGTTAATAGCTATCAGTAAGCTACGATGGTAATAAAATGGTCAGTTGGTTACTGATAGCTATTAAATTTAAGGTTAAGTAAATAAAATGCTGCAGGTAAAGATATACGATACCACTCTCAGAGATGGGGCACAAAGAGAAGGAATTTCCTTTTCGGTGGTGGATAAGATCCGTATCACCCAGAAGCTGGACGAACTGGGTGTGAACTATATTGAAGGGGGCTGGCCCGGCTCTAATCCCAAGGACGCTGAATTTTTCTCTCAGGTAAAAAAACTGCCTTTGAAGAATGCTGAAATAACTGCTTTTGGCAGTACACGGCGGGCAAAAGTCAAACCTGAAGAAGATCCTAACTTACAGGCCCTGCTGGATACCGGAGCACAGATCGCCACACTGGTCTGCAAGAACTCCATTTTACAGGTAACCCAGGTTCTGCGTACTACGCCTGAGGAAAACCTGAACATGATCGCGGATTCCATCCGCTATCTACGCAGCAAAGGAATGCGAGTGTTAGATGATGCGGAGCATTTTTTTGATGGGTTTAAAGCTGACAGAGAATATGCCCTGAAATGCCTTAAGGTGGCAGTAGAAGCCGGGGCAGATTGCTTGATACTTTGTGATACTAACGGAGGGTCGCTGCCGGAAGAGATTTCAGAGGGTGTACGTGCTGCTATTGAAGTAGCTTCCGGTGTGCCGGTGGGCATACATGCCCATAATGACAGCGGGCTGGGCATCGCCAATTCACTGGCGGCAGTTAAAGCCGGAGCCACCCAGGTACAGGGGACCATTAACGGTTACGGAGAACGCTGCGGTAACGCCAATCTCACTGTAATTATTCCTAACCTGAAGCTCAAGCTAGGCATCAACTGCATCACGGATGAGCAATTGATGAAATTAACTGAAGTCTCCCGTTACATCAGTGAAGTAGCCAACCTCATACCGGACCCCTTTATGCCGTATGTCGGAGCCAGCGCTTTCAGCCATAAAGGGGGAATCCATGTAGATGCCATGAGCAAATGGTCAGGCAGTTATCAGCATGTGGACCCTGCCAGGGTGGGCAACCAGTTCAGGGTAACCGTCTCCGAGCTTTCAGGCAAACATAACATTATTCTCAAAGCCAGGGAACTGGGTTTGAATTTATCTCCGGACGATAAAGAGGTCCGCAGCCTTTTAACTCAGATTAAAAACCTGGAGAGCCTGGGTTTTCAATATGAACAGGCGGAAGCTTCTTTTGAGCTGCTTATCCGCCGGGCCCAGGCTGATTATCAACCCCCATTTAAGCTGGTAGACTATATGCTGGTTGTGGAGAAACGCCGCCGTCTGCCGTCCGGACGCAGTGCGGATGATATGCTGGCCGAGGCTATGGTCAAGGTAACCGTGGGCGACCAGTTGATGCACTGTGTGGCTGAAGGAAACGGCCCGGTTAATGCCCTGGATGCCGCTTTGCGAAAGGCTTTGCTCCAATCATATCCCAGTCTGGCTCAGATCAAACTGGTAGATTACAAGGTCCGCATCCTTGAAGAAAGCGTGGGTACCGGCTCACAGGTCAGAGTACTGATAGAATCTACAGACGGCATTAATGAGTGGCATACAGTAGGCAGCTCCACCAATATTATTGAAGCTAGCTGGTTTGCCCTGGCGGACAGCCTGGAATACTGGCTGGTGAAATACAATCGCACCTGACCTGTCAAACCAGGCCATTTTATCATTAACTGCATAAGATAACCCGCCGCATATGAATGCCCCGCATCTGACTTAAATATCTGAGAAAAACAGAAAGGCCGGATTATTGAATTAAAGTCAGAGCCCGTAAAAAAGCCAGGGAAAGCCTGGAGGCGCTAAAAAAACTATTGACAAATTATTTTTAGGCATAATATAATAAAATCACTTTTTCAAGGAAAGAATATATAAAGGCCATGTCCGTAATGAATAAGAATATGAAGCATTTCCTTCACACTCCGCTCTGTAAGATTGAACGGCGGGCCCGGCGTGTAATGGTTTTCATATGAACTTATACAATTTAGCTAATAAGCATACCAGGCCCGGGAAAATACTAATCCCGGGCTTTTTAATTGGAAAAAATAGGAGAAAAAAGCATGCTGAAAGGAGAAAAGGTTTTGCTGCGTCCCGTTAAAAGAACGGATATCTCATTATTCCTGAGATGGTTTAACGACCCGGAGGTAACCCAGTACCTGTCCATGTATTTGCCCATGACTGAAATGGCGGAAGAAAAATGGATTGAAGAGGTCGGCACTGCCAGGGCCGGCAATGATGTCATACTGGTTATGGAGGCACAAACCTTAGAGGCCGGGCGGGCCATCGGCACCCTCGGATTACACCGGATCAACCAGAAGGACAGGTCTGGCACCTTCGGCATAGCCATCGGCGAAAAAGACTTCTGGAGCCAGGGCCTGGGTACAGATGCAGCCCGGATACTGATCAAATACGGTTTTGAGCAAATGAACCTGCACCGGATCAGCTCATCGGTATTTGACTTCAATGAGCGCAGCTTTCGCATGCACAAAAAAGTGGGTTTTAAAGAGGAAGGCCGGCGCAGGCAGGCCATTTATAAGAACGGGCAATATCATGACCTGATCGAGTTCGGCATGCTAAAAGAAGAGTGGGAACATAAAAGCGCCGGTTGCCAGTATATGGTATAACCCGAGTTTAACAGTTAGACACAACAAGGAAATCAAGAAAAACCGCGAAAATGA
>CAYLRY010000106.1:0-3227 GCA_964386535.1 uncultured Dehalococcoidales bacterium
TACTATGGAGCAAGGTATTATGACCCAGAGATTGGCAGGTTTATCAGCCCGGATACTATTGTCCCTGATCCGATGAATCCGCAGTCCTTTAACAGACACTCATATTGCCTGAATAACCCGTTGAAATATGTAGACCCGAGCGGGAAAATAGTAGAGGTTTATGACTTCAATGTAAACTATCTAGGTGATTATTTGGATTATTTTCAATATTATTGCTATGATGTTGCCACATGGTATATAGATGCCATTACGGAAGCTGTATGTTCACCCGAATACGCAGGATATAGTGCGTTTCAAAATCAAAATCCTGATCAAGCATATGCGCTGGAATCAAGCTCAACCGTTTTTAATATTCAATTTACCAGTCCGGAAAATAACCTGCCGTATGGCATCAACAGCGAAGTCAAGGCGAATGGCAATGAGGTAAATATTAACTTAAATTACGATTTACGTGGTGCGGACCCTCAATATATGCCTAGCGGTGCAATACTGGAAGCTTCATATGAAGTGAATTTTCCTTCATTTCCAGATCTGATTAACCATGATACAGCTGCCGACTCAATTGCCCTGGTGGGCAATGCTCTTGAATATAATCCTGTAACGTTTGTTCCTGGATATGCAATGTCTGCCATTGCTAGTTCGTATAGCACACTTAATACAGGTTATATGTGGATGATTGGTGAAGCAAATGGGATAGATTTTTGTGTTTCTTTAATTAATACCACGATGGGATTTATTCCTGGTATAGGGATATATTTTTCGGCTGTTCAGTTAGGATATGATAGTTATAATTCAATCAAATAAATTCATTAATATTTTTAATTAAAAGAATAATATGTTTATATTATTTGTATTGATAGCTGCATTGATTTTCATGCTAATCATATTTTGCAGAGCTTGGTTCGGTGACCTGGCGAGACAATATTACGAGAAATTGGATAATTTGCCATCATATCTAACCTGGAGCTTTCCTAAAAGTTGGCCTGTTTTCAGAGTATATTATCGAACAATTACTCTCCTTGCCATAGTTATTTTGATAGTGTCTATAGTATTTGTATTTATTATATTATCTAATTAATCTATTTTATTATAATATTGTGCTGCAACGGCATCTGGGAATATTGTTAGCGCAATTGCATCTGATTCAATTGTATATTCAGCGCCGGAGCCCAGCAGTTTTGATTATTCTGTTTTCGGTACCGCCACTTCCTCTTATGGCTGGGATTATGTTACTCCCCCTGAATTATATTTATGTATGGACTATTGGTATAATTTTTGGGACTGATAGCATGTTATAATTTAATGCGTGAAGTAATATCAGGGGGCAAAAACCATAAATTTATATGTCCCCTGATTATCTATTTGATTGCTTAGTCATCAATATGGCTGTTTAAATTAATTATGAAAAAGATATATTCATTTATTATTTTAATTGGCATTATGGTCATATGTGTACCAGAAGGTAATATTGTGACTTCGGCCAAAGAAGTCCCCTGTAACGGTTTTCCTGGCGTCCAATATATGCAAATGGTTACACAACAAAACCCTGTTCCATGTAATAAACAGCTTATTGTAGCTCAGAAAGAAATCTATGACCGGGACATAAAACCATGGGTTGATCTGGGGATGTTGATATTGGGAATAGTTATTATCCCTGGTTTGAGTTTTCTCTGGATAAGAAGGCTGATTAACAGGCAAATAATAAATGATAAAAACAAATCCTTTCCTGATATTTTGCTTTCTCCTCCGGATGATATGCCGCCGGCACTGGTAGGTCTCCTTTTAAATATACCCGGCCTGGGCAGGACTGTACTGGCAACCATATTCTATTTGGCAAACCGGGGAATACTTCGAATAGAACAGAAAATAGTGTCTGGCGCCGGGGCAAAAATTACTTATATTAAACTTAAAGATACTGAGAAATATGTATTTGAAAAATATATTGCGGACGTATACTGCATCAATTCAGGTAAAGCTTTCAGGATTGGATGGAAATATATATTAGTCAAAGAAAAATTTAGAATCATGGTTGAACAGGAGGCTATGGATCAAAACCTGTTTACCGTAAGGCCTTCGAAAACCCAAGGCAGATGCGTTCTCATGGTAGTATTTGGTCTGTGGCTGACACCCGTAATTGGGCTTTGTTTTTGGGCGGCAAATGTGGAATATACGACATTAGGCTGGATACCAATTCTGGCGCTAATCATTATCGGAGGTTTAATCATTTTTAAGTTTGATCGATATTTTCTAAAATTAACAGATAAAGGTTACAAAGAAGCAGCTTTATGGAAAGCTTTTTTTAATCATCTGGATCAAGTGCTTAAAAATGGAAATATCGATACTAATGACATCAATCACTGGAATGAATATTTACCTTATGCCATTAAATTAAGGAAACACAAGAAATGGCTAAAATTATTTTTAGCCAATGATCTCCCTGTGCCGGAATGGTATAATCCGGTGTTAATATCCTTAAAATCTAATGATCTGGATACAACTACGTTAAGTTCAAAGGCATCTTCAAAATATTTCTCAAAAATGATTATGCATGCTTACTGGGAATTTACAGATACCCAGGATAATTGAAAATGAAGACCGCATGTAAACCTTCCCAAATATTGAAGCGGCGTGATTGACAGCCTGGATCCTCAATATGTACAGAAAGTAATATTGGGCCTGCTTCCGCCTACCGCCGGCTGTGATGCCAACCAGAACGGCTCGATCTCCATTGCCGATGTGACTTACATAGAAATTATGCTTTCTTCAAATTACACTACCTATGATTCCATAGGCAATATCACCAGCCTGCTCGGAAAGGCTTATTCCTACGGCTCTAAACCTCATGCCGTTACTTCCGCAGGCGCCGCCAACTATGCCTATGACAATAACGGCAACATGACCACCAGGGACAGCCAGACCATCACCTGGGATGTGGAGAACCGGCCTTTAACTGTGACAGGCGGCAGCGAATATTACTATGACGGTGACGGCAGCCGGGTCAAGGAGGTTGATGCAGGCAGCACCACTTACGTCTATATCAACCGGTATTATGAAAAAAATATCACCGCCGGTGAAATCACCACCCACTATTACCTGGGCAGCAGGCATATGGCGGTCAGGAAAGGCTCCACCGTCAGCTTCTTGATCCAGGACCATTTGGGCTCTACCTCTGTGATGGCCGATACCAGCGGCGCCTCCACCGGTACCATGACCTACACGCCCTTCGG
>CAYLRY010000107.1:0-3212 GCA_964386535.1 uncultured Dehalococcoidales bacterium
TTTATGGACCTGGCTTACCAGAATGAGGCTGTGAAGGATGCCAAAAATAAGCTCGATGAATACGGAGGTGTGTTTCTATCTGATGTTGTTGGTCTCGGTAAGACCTATATCGCTGCTATGCTCGCCAGCCAGCTCGACGGCCGGCACCTGGTTATTGCTCCGCCCAACCTGCTGTTGAAAGACAATCCGGGCTCCTGGCCGAATGTATTCTCGGACTTCCGGGTTCCCGCTGATTTTGAATCTATCGGAAAGCTCGACCATCTCGTTGAGCAGGGTACCGATAAGTACAAGAACATTTTCATCGATGAGGCCCACCGTTTCCGTACCGAGATGAATATTACCTATGAAATGCTGGCACAAATCTGTCGTGGTAAAAGAGTTATCCTGGTCACTGCCACTCCTCTAAACAACTTCCCGAAAGATATTCTTAGCCAGGTCAAGCTATTTCAGAAAGGTAAAAGGAGCACTATTCCCAATCTGGCCAATCTGGAAGGTTTTTTCAATAAACTTGATAACAGGCTCAAGGAGCTTGATAGGCAGAAGGATTATGATGAATACCTCCAGACGGTGAAAGAAAACGCCAGGGAAATAAGAGAAAAAGTCCTTAAATACTTAATTGTCCGGCGGACACGCGGGGAAATTATCAAGTACTTTGCTGAAGACCTTAAGCAGCAGAAGCTTAAATTCCCCGAGGTTCCTGACCCGGAGCCTGTGCTGTATCAATTGAATGATAAAGAGGACCATGTCTTTAATAAAACAATTGAGCTGGTAGCTACCAAATTTTCTTATTCACGCTATACTCCCATTCTCTACTACGAAGGAAAGATAACTCAACCGGAAGAGCTGGCACAGAAGAACATGCGGAAGTTCATGAAGATTCTGCTGGTGAAGCGGCTGGAAAGCAGTTTCTATGCCTTTAAGAAGAGCCTGGAAAGATTCTTAGCGTCTTATGAACAGTTTCTCCGGGAATTTGAAAAGGGGAACGTGTACGTCAGCAAGAAATACACCAACAAGCTCTTTGAACTGCTGGAGAACGATGATGACGAGGCTATCCAGCGCCTTGTTGATGAAGATAAAGCCCGCCGGTATGATGCTTCGGATTTCAATGCCAAGTTCAAAAAAGACCTCGAAAATGACCTTGCGGTTCTGAAGCAAATTACTGAGCTGTGGAAAGATATAGACAGAGACCCGAAAATTCTTACCTTTCTCAGTATTTTGAAAAACAACGAGACCTTAAAAAAGAATAAGCTGATTATTTTCACTGAATCAAAAGAGACGGCTGATTATCTGGCTGAAAAGCTAAATGAGGTATTCCCCCACAAAGTACTCTTTTTTTCCGGTTCGTCCGGTGCTCCAATCCGGGATAAGGTAATCGCTAACTTTGATGCCCGGGCTAAGTTCCCAAAGGACGACTACCGCATACTGATTACCACCGAAGTCCTCTCGGAGGGCGTCAACTTACACCGGTCCAATGTCGTCATCAACTACGATATTCCCTGGAATCCAACCCGCCTGATGCAAAGGGTTGGCCGCATTAACCGAGTTGACACCAAATTCGATAAAATATTCACTTTCAATTTCTTCCCTACCGTTCAGTCCAACGACCAGATTAAGCTCAAGGAAGCGGCGGAATACAAGATTCGTGCTTTCATCGAGATGCTGGGGGCTGATGCCAGGCTATTGACTGAGGGTGAGGAGATAAAATCACACGACCTATTCAGCCGCCTGACTTCGAAGAAGACCATCACTGGTGAAGACGGAGAGGAAGAGAGTGAACTGAAGTATTTGCAGGTTATCCGGAATATTCGTGATAACGAGCCTGACCTCTTTGAAAAAGTGAAGCGGTTACCCAAGAAGGCCAGGACTGCCAGGCTTTACCTTACTGGTCCGGCCACTTCTCTGGTGACCTACTTCCGCAAAGGGAAGCTTCAGAAGTTTTACATTTGTGAAGATATGAATTCCAAAGAATTGGATTTCATGGCTGCTGTCAGGTGCCTCGAAGTGGACAGGAACACTCCCCGCCAAGACCCAGGAGATGACTACTATGAACTCCTTGACATTAACAAGAAAGCCTTTGCCGAGGCCACAGTTGAGGAGATGCCGGAAGCCAAGACGCAGGGCGGACGGGACAGCTCTACTTTCTTGCTAAAACTCCTGAAGTCTAACCTGATTAAGCACTTCAAGGGATTCACTGATGAAGATGAGCTTTACCTCAGGGAGGTGATTACCCTCATTGAGGAGGGCGGGTTACCCAGGCAGACCGCCAAGACTCTGGTCAAAGAGCTCAGCAAAGAAATCGGTAACGAAGCTAATCCATTAAAAATCCTGGCGAAGCTTAAAATGAATATCGCACCGGAGTTTTTCAAAGAGCCAGTCGCTGAGAGCGCCGCGCAGACCTCCGGACCTCGCGAGGTGATTCTTTCTGAATATCTGGTGAGCAAATAGGATGATAAAAACCGAAAACAACTATGCCTTCATCGATAGCCAGAATCTTAACCTCTCCATTCGGGAGCAAGGGTGGGTACTGGATTTCCGGAGATTCAGGATTTATCTGAAGGAAAAATATGTCATAACTAAAACCTTCATCTTCATCGGGTATGTGCCTCAGAATCAGGACCTATACACCAATCTCCAAAAAGACGGCTATATCCTTATCTTCAAACCAACCCTGAATTTACCGAACGGCGGCGTCAAAGGGAATGTCGATGCGGAATTGGTCCTCCACTCGATGATTGAATACCCGAATTACGATAAAGCTTTAATTGTTACTGGAGATGGTGACTTCTATTGTCTGGTAGATTATCTGCTTAAGAAGGATAAGTTACTTAAACTGATGGTGCCGAACAAAAACAGGTTTTCTTCTTTGTTCAGGAAAATAATGCCGCATATTGTATTCATGAATAATTTGCAAGGGATGCTAGGGTATAAAAATGCCAAATAAAAAGAGAGGCATTGCTATGGGACTAACCCCATAGATTGGCCTCTCATCGTGATTCTGTTTGTAATATTATCATACAGTATTACAGTATGTCAAGTGCCGGAGGCTGAAAATTGGATAGACAGACAGCCGTCAAAATCATTAAGGACACCTTTGAAAGTCCATTTGATAAAGGACGGTTCATTAATCTGAGCAAGAATCTGGTCAAGTATCTCGACAGCTCAAAGAACTTCACTTACCAGGGTAATATTATCCCGGATGCTTACGAACAAAG
>CAYLRY010000108.1:0-3126 GCA_964386535.1 uncultured Dehalococcoidales bacterium
AAGGGCTGGCGAAGTTAAAAATCTTATGTTTCGTTTACCTGCTACTATCTTTGACAGCAAATATTTTACATATTAACATTAAGCTGGCACCTTTCATGCCGTTGTTAAATTGCGGCAAGGAGAATCGTATTGACTGTTGATGGCTCCCCTGAACAAAAATCATCCGAAATCCGGGATATGGAAATTGAGGAAAATTCCCGAAGCGAAAATTCGAATTATTCCTCTGATCTAGATGAAGCAGGCATTGAGTTTGGCAATGCCATAGAGTTTCTTCCCCAGGGTATTCGTATCATCAATACCAACTACACCATAAAATACATAAATCCATCCTTTGCTGAATTATCAGGAGTTGAAGCCAAAGCCGCAATCGGCCGGAAATGCTATGAGATCTTTACTTCACCCTTGTGCCATACTCACGAGTGCCGCCTGGTCAGAATATTGAACGGTGAAAGATCGGTACATACCGAGATAGAAAGGGAAAATGACTGCGGTTCGCGGATTCCCTGCATGGTGTCTGCCCTTCCACTTTACAAGAACAAGAAGCTGATAGGTATTCTGGAATCCTACCAGGATATGATTGAAAAAAAGAAGCTGGAAGACCAGGCCAGGGAAGCGGAAGACCGTTACAAAGCAATAGTGGAACTTACCGGGGAAGTCGGAGAAGGCATCTTGATGCTGCAGGATACGGATGACAGGGAAGGGGCTATTATTTATGCCAGTGACCAGTGTAGCTGGTTAACCGGGTTTACCAAAGAAGAACTGTCTGGTAAAAGTGTTTTCGAAATGATGAACCCTGAAGACGGAGGGGCTGCCCTTTTAAGGCACCGCCGCAAGATGAAGGGGGAATCCCTGCCCGGTTTGTATGAAGTATCAATAATTCACAAGAACGGCAGCCTGCTGCCTGTAGAACTGACCAGTGCAGTTACCCTGTATAAAGGCAAGCCAACTAATGTAATGTATCTAAGAAATATTTCCGAAAGAAAGCAAGCTGAAGCCAGGCTTGTTTTATCTGCCAGGCAGTATCAAAAACTGTTCGAAAATGCCCCCATAGCTTTATGGGAAATGGACAATTCGGAGTTAAAAAAGTATGTTGATGAATTGAAATCGCAAGGCATCAAGGATTTTAGAAGATATTTCCTGGAACACCCCGAAAAAGCACTGCTTGCTCTGGGGAAAGAGCGCATAACCAAGATGAACAAATACGCAGAAGCCATGATGGGCGGCGAGATGTTTAAGATAACCCAAAAGATAAACCAGGTGGTTAGTGAATCCGAAAACGTGCATAAGGGGACGGACCAAACTGTTTTTGTGGATTTTATTCACAGACTGTCCATGGGGCAAAAGCATTTGAGTGACGTATTGCCTATCACCACGCTCTCCGGCTCCGTAAAATACATTCTTCAAAAAGTATCTATTATGCCGGGCTATGAAGACACCTGGGGGAAGGTTATTATAGCTGATATAGATATAACCGAACTGAAAAACAAGGAACGTGAATTGCAGGAATACCAGAATCATCTGGAAAGCATGGTTGAAAAGCGAACCAAGGCCCTCAGGGAAGAAATTGACCGCAGATTGGAGTTTACCAAGCTTCTGGTGCACGAGATGAAAACACCGCTTACGCCTTTGCTGGGTGCGAGTGAAGCTCTTTGCAGCTTGCCTGTCGGGAAAGAGTATCAGGGTCTTACCAGGAATGTTTATTCCGGGGCGGAAAGATTGAACAAAAGGGTTGATGAGCTTATGGACCTGGCCAAAGGAGAAATGGGATCTCTTGGTATTACGCGCAGCCGGGCAGATATTAAAAAAATCCTCCATGAGGTTTCAGCTGAAATGAAGCCTGAATTTGATAGAAAAAGGCAGCAATTTACGTCAAGTATTAATCCTGAAATTCCCATCGTTTCAATAGATAAGGGCAGGATAGAACAGGTTGTTTTGAACTTGTTAAACAATGCTTCGAAATTTACACCCGAAGAAGGAAGTATTTCGTTAAACGCCGATATTGATGATGGTAACATTATTGTTGAAATAACCGATACGGGTTGTGGTATTAATAAAACCAACCAGAAATATTTGTTCAGGCCGTACCAGAGGATAAAAATCAACCACGATAATTATGGCGGCCTTGGTTTAGGGCTGGCACTCTCAAAAACTCTGGTTGAACTCCATAAAGGAAAAATATGGGTGAAAAGCAAACCGGGAGCGGGAAGCACCTTTGGCTTTTCTGTTCCGATAGCAGAATGAATATAAATGAGGGAAATGCATTATGAAGCTGCTAATAATCGAAGATGATAAGGATATTACCGAATATATTGTTAATATCTTTCAAATTGCGTGGCCGAAAGCACAATTGACCACGATGGATAACGGCAGAAAAGGAATTGAAGCGTGTATCAGGGAAACACCCGATATCATCCTGCTGGATCTCGGGCTTCCTGATATAGATGGCTTTGATGTGCTTAAGGAAATCCGCGTTTTTTCAAAAGTGCCGGTGATTATTGTTACCGTCAGGGGGGAAGAAAAAGACATAATCAAGGGATTGAGCATGGGGGCAGATGACTACGTCCTCAAGCCGTTTAAACTGCTTGAACTGGTAGCCAGGGTTAAAGCAGTGCTCAGGAGATCAGAGTCCCCCGCGAAACAGGCTTCGCTCAGTTACGGTCCCTTGAGCTTCAAGTCGTCTCTGAGACAGGTTTTTTATGGAGATAAGGTCGTAACCCTGACAAAGACTGAAGGCTCTATCCTCTTTGAGTTGATGGCAGGCAAGGGAGCGGTGGTTTCTTCTACTGATCTGGTTAAAGAAATCTGGGGTAAGGACTACCAGGAAATAGTTCATGACATTAAAACCTACATTTACCGGCTGCGTAAAAAACTGGAAGAAGATCCCGGGAATCCCAAATTGATACTGACTGCGCCGGGTGAGGGGTACTACCTGGCAAAATATGATTAGCTATGCTCTTCGATTAGCAGGGGCTATTATTATTTACATTTACCAGTCTTTTAACTTGTTATTTACACATCTGTAAAACTTCTACCAGATATCACTATTTATCCACTTTCTATCCACATCTGTCTATTTCATTGCCACAAAACCATATGATATTTTAAAAAGCATCATATGAAATTCAC
>CAYLRY010000109.1:0-3085 GCA_964386535.1 uncultured Dehalococcoidales bacterium
ATGGTGGTGTTAAGCTCTGTGATTTCCGGGGTGGGATTGGGAACTACTTTTCCTTTGTTTACTATAGCCGTACAAAATGCCGTGCCCCAGAATATGCTGGGAGTGGCTACCTCTACCACCACCTTTTTCCGTTCCATCGGCGGATCCATCGGCCTGGCTATACTGGGATCAGCTCTGAATAACCGCTTTTCCAGCGAGCTTTACAGCACTTTACCTGATAGTATTAAATCCGCCCTAGGGACTGAAATTTTGACCTCTCTGACCGATAATCCCCAGGCGCTGGTCAGCGCAGAAGCACAGGTCCGTTTACAGGAAAGCCTGACTCAAGTGGGACTTCGGGGTACAGGACTTTTGGACCAGTTGTTAAGCGGCCTGCGCCAGGCGCTGGCTTCATCCATCGCCCGGGTCTTCCTGATTTCCATGGTGGTGGTGATACTGGCCTTTATAGCCTCTTTTTTTATGAAAGAATTACCCATACGGCGGTTTAATCCGGAGAGGAATAAGGGGACGGAAAAACTCCAGTAATCCCCTTTTATCACATAAAAGATCTCGAAAATCCATCTTTAATATCCACCTGAATTGTAATAGAATATAAACACTAACATGTGGATGGTGGCGAAATGAACTGGCTGGATATTGTCCTCATTGTGATCCTGATAATTTCCGTCATCAGCGGCATAGTCAAAGGACTGGTCAAGACCGCAGCCGCACTGATCGGTCTGGTTCTGGGTATCTTTATTGCGGGACGTTTTTATGAAGCTTTCGCCAGTGTCTTATCCTTTATTTCAAACGAAAACGCCGCCCATATAGTGGCTTTTATCATTATCTTCCTGGCAGTGATTATTATTGTTACACTGGCAGGGCTTATTCTCTCCAAACTGATTCAGGCCGTTATGCTGGGCTGGCTGGACCACCTGCTGGGAGGAATAGCTGGCCTGATTTCCGCGGCTTTTTTCATGGCCGCTATACTGGCCCTTTGTGCGCATTTTTTGGGAGACAACGAGATAATCGCCGGGTCCTTTGTCGCCCAGTTCCTGCTGGATAAATTCCCTATCGTCCTTGGACTGCTGCCCGCTGAATTTGATCCGGTAAGCAACTATTTCCGGTAAAACGTTAATGCATTGTTTTAACGGAGCTTGCTGTATGCCTTTATGCCGTCAGGAATGATCAAAAGGTAGTTTTGGGGTAAAATGAAAAAATGCCGGGGATTAAAGCCCGGCATTTTTTTCATTGTATTTACCGCTGATGTTAATCTGGTTTTTTGTCTTAAGCTTTCGGCGTTTCGCCCGGATGCAGCTTTTTCCATTTAGCCAGCAGGTCATCTTTTGACTCTTTCCGGGCGGGATCGGGCTGCGGAGCGCCCACGGGGCAAACCTCGGCGCACTTGGATGAAGCGGCTGAACCCACACACTCGGTGCATTTTTCGGGGTCAATCACAAAGGTGGAATCGCCTTCCTTAATTGCACTGTTGGGACATTCAGATTCGCAAGCACCGCAACTGATACAATCTTCGGTAATTTTGTAAGCCATGCAAAACCCTCCTGATTTTTTAATTTATTATCTTGAATTTCTGTTTTAGAGCTATTGCTACATTAGGGGGCACCAGGGTTTCGATTTTTGCCCCCAGGCTGGCGGCTTCCTTCAACATGCTGGAGCTGATAAACTGGTATTCAGCTGAGGCCATCAAGCACACGTTTTCCAGCTCGGGGAAGAACTTCTTGCTCATCATGCCCAGATTAAACTCGTGTTCGAAATCGCCTCCCATGCGCAGACCCCGCACCATAGTCGCGGCGTTGATCTTACGGGCAAAAGAACCTGTGAGCTCGGCGTAGGCCATGACCTCTATATTGGAAACAGAGGAAACAGCAGCCTTCGCCAGAGCCACGCGTTCCTCAACGGTAAAAAGCGGGCTTTTTTCGGCAGGGTTATTATATACCCCTATAATCAGTTTTTCAAAAAGCCTGGCTGCTCTTATAGCTATATCCAGATGTCCGTTAGTAATCGGATCAAACGTGCCCGGGTATAAAGCAATGGTCAAGTAACTGCCTCCCTCTTATATATCGCAATACAGCTATCTCCATGCCGGCGCTCTTTGAGTAAGCCTAAAGGCGGATACCGGGTTTCCAGGGTGAGATGGGGAGAATGGGTTACTACCAGGATAGTCTCCATTCCCACCAGCCTTGACCCGGCTATTTTGGAAATAATCCCACCAATGGCCCTGTTTGCGTAGGGTGGATCCATGATGATTATGTCATATTCCTTATCCAGGATGGAAATGGCTTTTTCCACTTCCAGGCAATAGACATGAGCCCTTTCCGCCAACCTGGTCTTTGCCAAATTTTGTTTTATTATATCACAACACCGTCTCTGCCGGTCAACAAAATCAACCCAACCGGCTCCACGGCTTAAAGCTTCAATACCCATAGCGCCGGTACCGGAAAAAAGGTCCAGCACCAGGGACCAGTCTCCGGCCAGGGATTCCAGCATGGCGAAGGTAGCGCCCCGCACCAGGTCTGTGGCAGGACGCGTAGTCCGCCGCTCAGGTCCTTTGAGCTGGAAACCTTTGGCTTCACCGGCTATCACACGCATCTTAATAAAATTCCCAAATTCGAAATTATTTTAAAGGAAAAACGCCAGGTCGGGGAGAGCCCTTCTTGATGAACTATAATTCGAGATCGTTCTTCTGTATTTTTAATTAAAGAGCGGTCATTTCTCTTTTTCTCTCCATATTATACCAGATTCAGGAGGTCGGCTCTAATTACCGGTCATGAAGACGGTTATCCGTACGTTTTTCCATTCCGGCTGGCTGCCGGCGCCATGAATGGTTAAAAAGGAAGAGTTCCTCGGCACTTATGGAGACCTTATTGATTAATATGGTTTCAGATGAATTTTTCAATACGGCAGAGCCTCAACCGGTGAGTGATTTACCCTAATTTTTTTACCGCTGTTCCTGTACTTCACCTTTTTTTATTACCAATATCTAAACTAAAAAAACCAGTCTTTTGGCGGTTGACATTTGATAATGATTTGTAATATTATATTTTATATGTTAGTAATATTATTTAATTTTATTATTTCTTATATC
>CAYLRY010000110.1:0-1385 GCA_964386535.1 uncultured Dehalococcoidales bacterium
CCTCCACCCAGAAGGGAAAATTCTCGTTCAGCAGCTTCATCTTCAAATATTTTTTGAACAGTAGCACCTCGCAAGTTCATTTTCCAATCAGTCATTTTTTTGGGCAGGATAAAGGCTGGTAACGTATCCGTTTGTGAAAGTTTTTTTGCCATCCACATCATATAGCCGAACCGGACGGCTATAATGTCATATACAGAAATGGCCAGAAGCACATATAATACAGTCCAGGGAGATACCAGAGCTCCGAACACCGCCCCAACACTCACCAGTGTTACCATTAACAGTAGATTCTGTAACCAGATCAGGGGGAAGAAGAACCATAGTAAGCCAAGTATACCGGCGATCCCGCCGGCTAGTGGAGTTGCCAGGTGCCAGGGTAAAATTAAGGCCAGAATAATAAATACTCCCCATCCATAAAAAAAACCGAACATGATTTTAAGTACCAGTCTTAATTTGGAGACCGGAATGAAGAACAGGATGGCGCCAAAAACTATTACCACTCCAAAAAAATAGCCCAATATCGGCAGGATGGAATACTCCGGAATGGCTCCGCCCTGAGAAATCACCTCCTGGATATAAGCCTGTTCTTTCGGGAAGTAATAAAAAATGAGCGCCAGTGATAAAATATATATCAGGCAGCTCCATATCACTGGCTCCAGACTGGTCTTTTTTTTAAGATTCGGGTTATCAGACAAATTCAACCTCTTGTTACCTATTATAAGGCAAGCTGTATAACCTTGTATAACTTAAAGATCTGTTCATACGAAACAAATTTTTTGTCATTGTGAAAAGTAAACCCAAATGCGTTATAATGAGCTCACATTTAAAAAGAGGTAACGCTTATGGATCTACAATTCAGGGATGAGTTTATTCGGCTATGGAATAAGTATTTTAATAATACAGAATTACCTATAAGCTTTTATTATACAGACGAAGAGGGTTGTGCCGAAAATGCTAAAAAAGACCCCCGGAGCCCTTGTATAATGGGGGCTATTGCCGGAGTCAGGAAAGGGAAGTCACTGGCATTAGACGCCGAATCTGTGGGATGTGCTGGCGGTAAAAGGTACCTTGGTTTTTCAGACCATCTGGCACCCAATTTCACCCATTTCTTATCCTGCGGAATTCCGGGCAAGGTAGAAGGGGAGAGATACAAAAAGACGCCCGAGCTGGTTGCTGCCATCCTTGAACGCTGGCCGAAGTTTAAAGCCCCTGCCAGGTATCTAGTTTTTAAACGCTGGGATAAACTTGAAACTCCGGATAATCCAGAGGTAGTGATTTGCTTTGCTAAACCGGATGTGTTGTCCGGGCTTTTTACCCTGGCTAACTTTGATGTATCTGATCCGAATGGTGTGATTACCCCCATGGGTTCCGGCTGCTCTTCGATT
>CAYLRY010000110.1:1485-3084 GCA_964386535.1 uncultured Dehalococcoidales bacterium
AGATTAACTGAACAATTAAGTCCGTTCAATAGCTGGGCGAGTGCGGAGGCGTTTTCCAGAGAATCGTTGATATCTTGAAACAAAGCATACTCAAAGGTAGGACGGCGGCCGGTTTTGGTAAAAAAATCCCGGCAAGCTGGGATTAATTCCTGCAGCGGGTATTTTTTATTGACCGGCATCAGTTTTTCTCTTAGCTGGTCGTTGGGCGCATGTAGCGATACTGCCAGTTCTACATGCAGGCTTTCGCCGGCCAAACGCCTTATCTGCGGCACCAGTCCAGCAGTCGAAATAGTAATCTGGCGCGCTCCCAGTTCCATCGCTGTTTTCGTGTTGAGTACCTTAATAGCTTGCCAGACATTTTCATAATTGGCCAGGGGTTCTCCCATACCCATAAAGACTACATTGGTAACAGGACGCCGCGATAAATTGACCTCCTGTTGCATGTTTCCCCCTTTTTTCAACCGGGCTAAAAACAGGACCTGTTCCAGGATTTCTCCTGTGCGCAGATTTCTCTCGAAACCTTGCTGTCCTGTTGCACAAAAAGTACAGCCTAAGGCACAACCAACTTGAGTGGAAATGCAGACCGTCCTTCTTTCGCGACTGGATTCTCTACGATCATACGACATTAGTGTAGATTCTATCGTTTTACCATCGGCAAGTTGAAAAAGTATCTTCTGTGTCAATCCGTCAGCGGATATTTTTTGCTCTAAAGGAATGAGGGTAAAAAGCGTTGTTTTTTCAAACAGCTTTTCACGCCAGGAGAGGGGAAGATCACTCATTTCGGAATAAGAAGAAGCCAGTTTCTGATAAATCCATCTCCACAATTGATCAGCCCGGTATTCCGGATCACCTGAAGATATCACCAGATCTTTTAACTGATCATGGGACAGATCTAACAAATTAAGGCGTTTAGTTTCCATTATAATATGCTAACCTGGCAAACTGAGTTTAAGCCAGGTCCAGGCGATTAAAATGCCCAAAATTCCGCCCACGATAACCTGAATGGGGGTATGACCTATCAATTCTCTTAACTCACGCTCTACGTCATATTTATGCGATTTTACTATGCGGTTAATTATCACCGATTGTTGACCTACAGATTGCCTTATTCCGGCTGCATCATACATGACAATAATGGCTAGTACGGTGGCTATACTAAAAAAAACTGATCCGGTACCCTCAATCATAGCGATAGAGGTGCACAAAGCGCAGACGGTTGCAGAGTGGGAGCTGGGCATGCCGCCGCTGGTTGTGAAATAATTCCAGGCTAACCTTCTTTCCTGAACCAGGATAATGAGTACTTTTAGTATTTGAGTTATACCCCAGGTACAGGCAGAAATAATTAAGACCTTATTTCCAATCAGGTCTGAAAACACTCTGTAAACCTCCCCCTTTTGCTCTGATCAAGTTGCTAAATAAATTATTTTATTTATTAAGTTCATTATTAGAATATTTTTCACTTCGCCGGTGCCATTGCTCCAGATAATGGACAACAGCCTCATCTGCAATATCCTGCCAGTGCCTGTAGAAATCAGCCAGGTAAAATCTGGATATTTTAGCTATTCCGATGGCAACTATTTTATCCGCAACCTTGGCTAC
>CAYLRY010000111.1:0-3083 GCA_964386535.1 uncultured Dehalococcoidales bacterium
AGTATGCAAGTAGGGAAGTTCTAAACCTTATGAATTGTCTACTATCTGGGCAAACTGGGGAGTGGTGTCCGAGTATTAACCATCGGTGTCTGGGCGTAATCAACCGAGCCACTCCCCTGAAAAGAGAATAAGAAAATGACGTTAACGTATGCGGATAAATTAAAAGACCCACGATGGCAGAAAAAGAGGCTGGAGATTTTCCAGAGGGATAACTGGAAATGCCAGATATGCGGTGAAGATAAAGAGACATTACACATTCACCATTTAGCATACTTCTATTGCGAACCGTGGGACTATTTAGAAGAGCATCTTATTACCCTGTGTGAGTTATGCCATGCTTTAGAATCCTCACAGGATGATATAGATTATTACACAACTTTAATGGGTGCCTACCAGAATATGTACCATTCCCAATCGGATGCCGAGGTTGAATACTACTACAATCAAATTCAAGAGTTAAAAGCTGAGAGGTGTTTATGCGTGGGATAGGTGATCTTCTTAATAAACTTCATAATGTTAAACGATTAAAGGATGGCGAATTTATAGCCTGTTGCCCTGCTCATGTGCCTCAAGTAAAGAATCATCAGAATCTTACTATCACTCAAAAAGATGACAAAATATTAATCAACTGTTTTGCTGGATGCTCACCGGAATCTATTTGTCAAACATTGGGGTATGAAATATCAGATTTATTTATCAAACCTGATGCTGTAATACCTGTGAAATCAGAAACACCCCGGATTATAGCTGAGTATACCTATCAGGATGAACAAGGTAAAGAACTTTACCAGGTAGTCCGCTATCAGCCAAAGGATTTTAGGCAAAGACACAGGAATGGATCAGGTGACTGGCATTGGGAAATGGAGGGCGTCAGGCGTGTCCTGTACCATCTTCCAGAGGTAATGCAGTCGCATAAGGTATACATAGTCGAAGGTGAGAAAGACGCCGATAACCTTATAAACCAATGCGCCTTAATAGCTACCACTAGCCCCGGTGGTTCACAGAACTGGAAGCCTGAGTATTCTACTTTTCTCACTGGTAAAAAGGTAGTGGTGATACCGGATAAGGATACCGCAGGTTACGACTACGCTAAAGACGTTATTCATTCGATAGAAGGTAAGGCGTTAGATATTAAAGTGGTTATCCTTCCCGGCGCCGGAATAAAGGATGTTTCAGACTGGTTATTAACTCAGTCTGATATGTCACAAATAGAAGACCTGCTTACCTCTTATGAGCAAGACCCGGCTGTATTACTAGATGCTAGTAGACCGCTTTACCAGACGATTGATGAAGTTATAACCTGGCGCAAACCGCTGGAAAATAATTTGTCATTAATCTTTAACGCTGAACGTCTTAGCCAAGAGAAGACCGGTACTCATGCCAGAGTGACAATTAAGTATGACTACAACTTGCTAGACTGGAGCTACTTCAACATTGAACGGTCAGAGGACAGGACAAGATTAGCCTACTCAGCGCATAAGCAATTAAAGGGTGATATATCAAAAACCTACGGGAAAGAGGATATGCGAAGGGATCTGGATAGCTTCTGTGCCGGGCTATGGGACTATCATGTATCCTCTTTTATACCAGAGTTATTGCAGGGTGACGAAACAGAAACGCCTTTAACATTCTTAGTTTACCCTTACATCCTTGAGAATGGTGGAACTATTGTTTATGCTCCTCCGGGCCGGGGTAAAAGCTACACCGCTTTACTCTGGGCTATCTCTGTTAATTCAGGTGTGGATAAATTCTGGCGGGTTACTAAATGCCCTGTATTATTCATCAATCTCGAACGCTCTAAAGAGTCACTTCAGAGGCGTATAGCAACCGTCAATAAATCTCTGGGTATTCCCGGCAATACTCCGCTGCATTGTCTTAACGCTAGAGGTAAAACACTGGCTGAAGTCATGCCAGCCTGCCAAAAATACATTAAACGCCTGGGTATCAAATTAATTGTGCTGGATTCTATCAGTCGGGCCGGGTACGGTGATTTAAACGATAACCAGCCGATGAATAAAATAATAGACTCACTTTCCGCTATGTGTCCTTCATGGATGGCTTTATCCCATACTTCTAGGGCGAATGAAGATCATGCCTTTGGTTCAATCATGCTGGATGCTGGAGCCGACATCTGTGTGCAATTAGCGTCTCAAATTCTGGATGATGGTACATTAGGCATCGGGTGGGAAATCACAAAACAGAATGATGTTGGTAAAAAGCCACAATCTATCTATGCGCTTGAATTTAACGAGTATGGGTTATCAACTATAAGGCTGGCAAAATCCTATGAATTCCCAGAGGTAGAAGGGAAACGAAAGACAGACATTATGACTATGATAGTTGAATTTGTTAGTAACCGGGAAAGTGCAGATGCCACGGCAACTGAAGTAGCTGACGCCTTGGGAATTGAAAGATCAGCTGTATCCAGGATATTTAATTCATCAGGGCGGTTCGTTGAAACACGAAAGGAAAAACACTCAGTTTATTACGGGGTAAAGACGTCTATTGATAAAAATATGTTCAAAGGTGAAGTGTAAGTGTGCATATATAAGTGTGTTAAAACACACACACTTATTGCACACATCTGCACACTTGGAAATATGAAGCTAAATAATTACATATGTAAAGTATTGCACACATACTGCACACATGAGCCTGCACACTTATGCACACTTATTAAAGGGGTAAGGGAATTATGACGCTGAAAGAGATTTTTGACGAACTTATAAAAAATAATCCGAAATACTCAATACAAATAGCTTTCTGTTTAGGTTATTGTCAGGCTTTGGTAGATCAAAAGGATAACATCTGTCGATTGGAAAAAGAGATTGAAGGACTGAAGGGGAAATGAACGAAAACACGATTGAAGAAGCCATCTTTGAAGCAAGGCGATTTATAACCAGAGCGATACTCGCTAAAGCTGAATTAAAAACTAATGAGTATGCCAATATCACAGGATCACCACATACTGCCGCCTGTAAAAGAGCCTCAATGGATTTAACCAGAGTGCTGGCTAAGTTGAGGGCTGGGAAATGAACAACAAAGTAGAAGCAATAAAAGCAATTCTGGGCAGGGAATGTGAG
>CAYLRY010000112.1:0-3080 GCA_964386535.1 uncultured Dehalococcoidales bacterium
AATTAAGAAAACAACTTGAAGCAATTGCCCTGGAAAAAGGAGCAGATATTCTATATGATCAACTATTAGTTGTAGACCCTGTCTCGGCAAAAAAGATTGATAAACGTAATATCAGGAGGGTAATCCGGGCCATTGAAGTAGCACAACATGCTTCCGTCCCTGTTAATCAGCGCCTATCGAAACAACCGCCCGATTTTACATTTTTAATTATTGGATTAACAGCCAGGAGGGCTTACTTATACCAAAGAGTGGATTCCAGGGTTGATAACATGATTCAACAGGGCCTGGTTTCTGAAGTAGAAAAACTTTACCACATGGGTTATAGCCAGAACTTACCTGCACTTAATAGTATAGGTTACAAGCAAATTGCCAGGTTTTTAAGACATGAAATAAGCCTGGACGAGGCCGTTCAGCAGATTAAGATAGATAATCATCGGTTCATCCGTCATCAATATGCCTGGTTTAAGCTTGAGGACAGCCGCATACACTGGTTTGACATTGAAAGTCAGCTAGAGACCGGAATATATCAATTGCTTTCAGGATTTTTAAGTGACCGTTAGTCAATACAGAATGATAAAGGTAAGAACTTATGAAACTGTCCAGCCGCATGGATAATCTTCTTCCCTATTTATTTGTAGGGATTAGTCGCAAAATAGCAGCTAAAAAAGCCAGGGGCGAAGAGGTAATCAGCTTTGCTATCGGTGACCCTGATTTACCAACTCCAGATCATATTATCAGGGCTCTTAACCTGGCTGCCAAAGACCCGGTAAACCATCACTACCCTGAGTCTGAAGGGTTATTGGAGTTCCGCCGTTCGGTGGCTGAATGGTACCATAAACGCTTTGGCGTCACCCTGGATCCGGAGAAAGAGGTGGTTTCTTTGATTGGCGCCAAAGAAGGAATCGCGCACATCGCTTTATGTCTGATTGATACTGACGATATAGCTCTGGTCCCGGATCCGGGTTATCCTGTTTACACTATTGGCACAAAACTTTGCGGTGGCCAAATATATTATCTACCTTTAAATGAAAAAAACCGTTTTTTACCAGACCTGGAATCTATTCCGCTGGATATTTTAAAGAAAGCCAGGGTACTATGGCTTAATTATCCAAATAACCCAACAGGAGCAGTGGCAGATCTCAATTTTTTTCAAAAAGCTGTGGCGTTTGCCAGAAAAAATGATATTGCTATCTGTCATGATGGACCTTACAGCGAAATTGCCTTTGATGGATACCGGCCTGTCAGCTTTATGCAGGCTTCAGGGGCTAAAGATATAGGGATCGAGTTCCATTCACTTTCAAAAAGCTTTAATATGACCGGCTGGCGTATCGGTATGGCCGTAGGAAATGCTTCGCTTATTGATGCCCTGCGCCGTATGAAATCCAATCTGGATTCAGGCATTCCACTTTCAATTCAGCAGGCTGGAATTACTGCCCTGACAGGGCCGCAAGACTGCATAATTGCTCATAACAAAATATATCAGAAACGCCGGGATAAGTTAGTTAAGCTATTAAACCAGCTTGGTTTTAAAGCGGGTCTACCCAAAGCGGGTCTTTATATCTGGGCTAAAGTACCGGAAGGTTATTCTTCCCTGGAATTAGCGGATGAATTGCTGGAGCAGGTCAATGTGGTGGTTACACCAGGAACCGGATACGGTCCCAGCGGAGAAGGGTATATCCGGCTTTCGTTGACTATCCCAGATGATTTACTTGAAAAAGGCCTTATCAGGCTTAATGAATGGAAAAGACGAAACGTAAAATAAATCATTTCCAGCCAATTACTTTACATAATGGAGGTCTATATTACAAAAAATCTTATTCCAACTATAAAGAAGCCAGAAAAGGCGATCTTAATTGCCGTAGAAAGTAAAAATTTATCTGATCAATGGCCGGTGGAAGATTCAATAAAAGAATTGTCCGCTCTGGCAATCTCAGCCGGAGCAGATGTGGCGGGTGAATTTATCCAAAAATTATCCAGACCATCTCAAACCCATTATTTAGGAAAAGGTAAAATTGAGCAACTTCTGGATCAAAAAGAGAAACTTGGATTTGATACTGTAATTGCTGACGATGAACTTTCTCCTCAACAACAAGAAAACCTTGAGAATTTACTTAATACCAGAGTAATTGACCGTATAGCCCTGATACTTGATATATTTGCCAGGCGGGCCAGAACTCACGAAGGTAAACTCCAGGTAGAACTGGCCCAGTACGAATACAATCTGCCACGTTTAACAGGAAAATGGCACCATCTGGAAAGGCTGGGCGCAGGCATCGGTACCAGAGGTCCCGGAGAATCTCAGTTGGAGACTGACAAACGTCTTATCCGTCAAAAAATAACCCATTTGAAAAAGCAATTGGAAGATGTCCGTAAGCAGCGTTCATTATACCGGCAAAAAAGGCAGCGTCAGGGCATACCTGTAGTAGCCCTGGTTGGATATACTAATACTGGAAAGAGCACTTTATTGAATTCTATCAGTAAGGCCGGTGTTTTGGCTAAAAATGAACTATTCAGCACACTCGATACAACCACGCGGCGCCTGGTTTTACCGGATAAGAAAATTGTGTTGTTAAGTGATACAGTTGGATTTATTCGTAAACTTCCCCCCATGCTGATAGCAGCTTTCAGGGCTACTTTAGAAGAGCTCAATGAAGCCGATATTCTGGTGCATGTCGTGGATGTGAACTCTCAAAGGGCAGCCGAACAGTGTGATATTGTGGTAAATATTTTAAAAAAGCTGGACCTTTTGGACAAACCGCGAATAACTGCCTTAAATAAAATTGATTTACTTCTGGATAACGAACAGAAATGGGATGAGCAAAAGGCTTTGAATCACCTGGCCGATATATGCGGAGTTCCGGGTCCCAATACAGTATTGGTATCTGCCTTTAAAAAATGGGGGTTTAGTACATTACTGGCGACGATTAGCCGTTTGCTAAATGAAAAACCTTCTTACGCAGTTTTTAATACAGAACCTGATTAGGAGGAAAACTGTCTTAAAGCTGGCAAGGTCATTAAACGGTCTATCAGATATTATTAACAGAAAACAGTGGTATAAATTTAAGGGCGCACAATATATG
>CAYLRY010000113.1:0-3070 GCA_964386535.1 uncultured Dehalococcoidales bacterium
ATTTTCCGGAATAAAAATGGAATACAGTTTAACTCAGGGAGAGGGACGAATACAGGTCATTCTAAAAGCTACTGATCTGGGAAGTGATCTGGTAGTCTGCATCTTTAATCATGCCGCTCATATCGGGGCGGTGGCTTTAGGCGAATTTGATTTTGAACATGGAAGGGCTTCAGTATCAGTTATAACCCGCCTGGGACATAAAGATGATGCCCTGGCCCAGAAAGCAGCTTACCTGATCAGCAAAAATACCCGCAAAACAGTCTGTGTAACGGCTGGAGTCCATCTGGATGAAATAACCCAGGAAGAGATATCCGCTATCCTGCAAAATACCACCATACTATTGGATAAATTTTTACTAAAATTACAATCTCCATAATGGATCCGGGGCAGGTTGTTTTTAAATGCTCCGGTATTTCTGATGTTATTTATCCGGACTTTCACAGATACCGGGATGATTTCATTGACAGCGCTCCGGTTTTCTCTTGAGTGTTATATCAAAAAATATTTTCTCTTATTTTTGATTTACATATTTTGAATCAGTTTGAAGGCCAGTACGTCTACTATCCCTTTGTCCGTCACCCTCAGCTCAGGAATAACCGCCAGCGCCAGGAAGGAAAGGGCGGCCATGGGCGCGGGTAAGCGGGACCCTAACTCGCGGGCATGTTTTTCCAGCCTTTCCAGCCCGGCAGCAACAACTTCGGCTGACTCCAGGGAAAGCAATCCTGCTACAGGCAATGCCAGACTAGCCAGGACCTGTCCCTGGGCGACCGCAGCCAGGCCTCCCTGCATTTGTTCTATACAGCCTATGGCGGCCAGGATATCCTCATCGTTGGTCCCTACAACTACGATGTTGTGAGAATCATGAGCAATAGAAGTAGCCAGAGCGCCCCGTTTTAAGCCGAACCCTGTAATCAGTCCGCATCCAATATTACCGGTAGCATGATGTCTCTCCGCTACCACCAGCTTAAGGATATCTCTTTCAACCCAGGGCTGAATAAATCCGGCTTCAGCTTTTATTTTTTCTATCCTGTTGCGGGTTACAATCTGTCCTGGTACCACCTCAATAACCGGGAAGGTTTCACCTGCAGCTTTAATGCGTAAAGAACCGGCATCCAGCGGTTTAAGGTTAACTGTATGGGAAAGATGGCTGCCATTGCATCCTTCGGGAGTAAAAAGCGGCTTGCCCCCCTCAGCTACCAGTTTACCTTTAAAATAGACCTGGTCGACTTTTAACTCAGAAAGGCTGTTAAGAACCACCAGGTTGGCCAGGTAACCCGGGGCTACAGCGCCCAGGTGAGGAATCTTGAAATATTCTGCGGTATTGATAGTGGCCATTTGAATTGCTCTTACCGGGTCCAGTCCAAGCCGGACGGCTTTGCGAACTACAGCATCTATATCGCCGTCTCTGAGCAGGTCAGCACAACTGCGGTCATCCACCACAAAGCAGCATCTTTTGTAGGTCTGATCAGTAACCAGGGGTAAAAGGGCTTCTAAATTTTTTTCCGTAGAGCCTTCTCGGATCATAATACGTAAACCGCGCTTCAGCTTTTCACGCGCCTCATCCAAAGAGACGCTTTCATGATCAGACATTATTCCAGCGGATATGTAGGCATTTAAATCACGGCCTTTTACACCGGGAGCATGGCCATCAATAATCCTGCCTTCAGCCAGACTGATTTTACCCAGTACTGACGAGTCCGCGTGAACGACGCCGGGATAATTCATTACTTCACCTAGACCCAGACATTTTTCCCAGCCGAGCAGCTCGCGTATCTCATTTTGACCGATTATCGCACCTGAAGTTTCCATATGGGTGGCCGGAACGCAGGAGGGGGCCATTAAAAAGAGATCCAGCGGCAAACGGCTGGCGCTATCCAGGTAATAGCGAATTCCTGGCAACCCGCAAACATTGGCTATTTCATGCAAATCAGTGATCAGGGCTGAAGTTCCATGTGGCACCACAGCCCTGGCATATTCTTCCATATTAAGGTTGGAGCTTTCGGGATGTGTGTGGCCATCTATGAATCCCGGAGCCAGAAAACGGCCTTCCAGATCTATAATTTGACGGGCTTCTGAATAGTCTCCAATTCCAGCAATATGCCCGCCGGAAACAGCTACATTTCCGGATTCAACCTCACCGGAAAAAACATTGACGATGCGGGCGTTTTTAAAGAGCAAATCAAGGATTCTTTCCCCCATAGCGGCACCGATGAGTTGACTTGTTGTATCAGTCATAATTATTTCTCCGTCAAGCAGCAAATATCAGGGAGATTGCGGTATTTTTCATTCCAATCCGGACCGTAACCCACGATAAATTTATCCGGCAGAGTAAAACCCAGGTAGTCTATCCTGACCTCGTTTTTGCGTCTTGAAGGTTTGTCAGCCAGCGCGCACAGCTTTAATGAGGCCGGATTTTTTTGCTTCAAATAATCGATCAAAAAAGCCGTGGTCAAACCCGTATCAACCACATCTTCAATGACAATTACGTGACGTCCCCGAACATCAGAGGTCAGATCATGCACCATTTTAACGGTCCCGCTGCTTTCTGTGGCACTGCCGTAGCTGGAAAGGCGGACGAAATCCACTTCCAGAGGAATATCCAGGCAGCGTGAAAGATCAGCCATAAATATAAAAGAGCCTTTCAGAATGCCTATGAGAATGGGGTTTTTATCCAGGTAATCCCGGCGTATTTCTTCAGCCAGTCTCCTGACAGTGGCCGCGATTTTCTTTTTACTGACCAGTACTTCAAGCGGGTCTGCGGTTTTCATACGGTTTAGAATCCTCCAGGATCAAGCGTTATACCCCTTAAACAGACATAGCCCATACTACAAATTAATATCAGCCTTGTCAATAGACTGAAAAATCCCCTGAGCAAAAGTAAAAGTCGAAAATTAAGACCTGCGGTTGCTTTTAGTCTGCAGAATTGCTATAATGCTATGCGTGATGCCGAGGTAGCTCAGCAGGTAGAGCAGCGGACTGAAAATCCGCGTGTCCCCAGTCCGATTCTGGGCCTCGGCACTTTTCTGAGCGGAAGTAGTTCAGTGGTAGAATGCCTCCTTGCCAAGGAGGA
>CAYLRY010000114.1:0-2926 GCA_964386535.1 uncultured Dehalococcoidales bacterium
GGGTCTGTGAGGGATCATTTAGGGGTAATTTTGCCCCCATTTCTGGTGTTTGAAGATCATCAATAGAGGCAATTTTGCCCCCATCTGGCGCTAATGAGGGTTTTATGGGGGGCATTTTTTCCCCATTATCAGTGATGTGAGAGTCATTAATAGGGGTAATTTTGCCCCCACCTGTCGCTGATGAGGGTTCTATGGGGGGCATTTTTACCCCACTATCAGCGTTGTGTGCTTCTTTAATAGGGGTAATTTTGTCCCTGTTACGCATTTTCGGATAGCGGTATTTGGGTTTGGGAGACGGTGTTGAACTATCTTGGATTGGGGTTGGGTCAGCAGGATTGGGAATGGAAGGAGCTTCAATGGGCATTGTAACTGCAGGAGGGGTTGGAACGGATTGTGGTTTCATGGCATTTTTTGAATTGGTTTGGGAATTACGGTTATATAGGGCTGGGATGAGTTTGGCAAAATCAACTTTATAGTGGGTGGTGGGATAGCGGTTGGCTTTATGGACCTTGGTAATGATAAAGGGGAGATCATTGAAGATGCGAACCAGGTAACGGGAAGCGTCCACTTCATTAATCCAATCGGAAGCTGATTTGTAGACAAAGCCATCTGCACGAGTGGCACGATCGGACCAGTAGATAAGTTGGATGAGCATCTGGGCAAGGGTGGCATTACCAGTTAGCTCTTTAAATACCTTGATCTGAGAAGTCAGGTTTGCACGACCGGTGATCTGCTCGATGTGATAATTTATCAGCTCCTGGTTCGTCTGATGTTTTTTGCGTTCTTCAATTGGCTGCGCGGTTGTGTCTGTCATTTGTCGATCCTTGTAAAATAAACTCTTTCTTTTATTAAAGTCCTTTTTAGCTTGCAAGCTTTGTATTAGAACATCCTATAGATTATGCGTTCTATGTAAAAAGCATAACACAGGTGAGTCTTACCTGTCTAGGCCACTTGCTGATTTCGGACAATGGTTATAAAGGTAATATAAGTAAAAAAATTAATAATATATTATGACAATTATAAATTGATTTTTATTGTGTTGGAATTCTTACAAGGCACTTATACAGTGAAAAAACAGTGAAGATCATGGATAGATAGCAAGTCTAATTAGCTTTTTTGAGATATTTAGAATAGGTATTAATAAAAAGTCATCAGTTTAGATTAGTTTTCTTTTTTATAAAAAATAAATTCTTTCATGTTCCTCATAAAAGAATAAAAAAGGTATGGACACTTAACAGAAGAACGCTGAAAGCAATTAACCTATACGAAAAAGTTTATCAAGGATGAATTTATTATAAAAAGGGGAGGGATGCTAAAAATGCTAAAAGTTAAGCTTGAAATAGCTTAGCTTGATGACCAAGAGGAAAACCCCGACCCGATTATGGGAAGAGGCACGCAAAAGCGAAGAAGCCTGGATAGGGGCGGGGTCAGGCACCATAACGACAGCAAGCACGGAGCGGTGTAGTTACAAGCGCAATGAGGGTGTTCGCGAAGCGACATTCGGCGGGAAGCCCCAAAAGCCTTTTTTGCGTAGGGGCAAGCCAGGAGCGAACGAATCAGCCCGAACGGAGCGATATCCGAAGCAGCCCTGGAAATGCACAAACGCGAGCGCCAACAGGGGCTGGCGAAGCGGCGGGAGCGGGCAGGGGGCAGCATTTGGTTTATTGCCCCAGGCACCGCGAACCCCGAAGGGCCACGAGCCGAGCCCCCTATCCCCCCAAGAGCACTACCAACCATCATTATTCCGCCGAGCCGCTAAGCAATCTCCGAGACCGCCAGTCCCGGTCCGGATTCCGCCCCTTCGAACAGTCCCCGGGTATAGAAAAAAAGGGGCGGATTAGGGCGGCGGGCGACAGTAGTTGCGTTAAAGCGGCCGGCGGTTAGGGGTTGGGGGGTTGCCTGTGCGGCGGGGGGAGGGGGCGGGTTGGCGCGAGCGTAATGATTTGTGCGGACATCCAGGCCTTGGAATCAAATAAACCTGGTTTTATCTTTTATGGCCGTGGATGAGGCTTGTAATGTTGGCGCGTGGTTTTGGCCAGATCAGAGCGCTAAGGCGAAGTAGCGCTTGATGACAGGCAACCGACCGAAGTCGGAGCGCAGTTCCGACAGGGGCGGTTCGTGGGCGATAGTGCAGTCCAGGGCTGGGGCGCAGCGTGGCCGAGAGTTCGCACAAAAACAAAGGGAACCACAGAACAAAATTAAATCTCTCAGCGAGCGTTAAACACCCCTGGACCTGGCAAGCCACCCAGTGAGCACGGTTCGCCCCTGATCGGCAAGCGAAGCGAAGTGGAAGGGCAGTCCTGGCATGAAGCGCAAATCTTTGGACGCAAAAGTATGCCGAGCTGGTGGTTTTCCAGGCTAGGCATTCTTTGCGCTTAATCTTTTAACTTTTATCTTTAATATTTTAAACGGAATAGTAATTAAGAAACAAGCGAGCCGCTCAAAAGTTCGGAGGGTACCCTCCCAGGGAGGTGCCGATGTTTTGAGCGGAGAGCGTAAAGGGTACAAACGAACATAAAAAAGAAAAGATACGTAGCCCAAAGGCCAGATAAGCACGGTTCCAATGAACCATGCATTCACACAGGGACGCTTCGCAGTAGACTGGTGGCTGGTCTTGATAAAACTGAGATGATAAGGATCCACAGGCTCATGTCGAGCGTTAAGCTACCTGGTAGCCAACCGAGCCCCCCCTGAGCATGGTTTGCTGTCGGATACAAGCATATCGAAGGGAAGGGCAGCCCTAACAAGGAGCAACATTTTTTTCGCACAAAGAGAGCGACGATCCGGTTTTGGTATTAAATCGTCGCTCTCTTTGTGCGTTTTTGTGCTCTTTTGCGCGAGCCAGTATTTTATGCTTACTAAAGAGGGTACGAACTTTACACTTGATTCAACCAATAAATTACGAAAGACCTTATGTGAGAAAATA
>CAYLRY010000115.1:0-2874 GCA_964386535.1 uncultured Dehalococcoidales bacterium
CGTTATCGTTTCGATTATTGCCCGGTCGTCTTCAATTAATAATACCTTCATGGTTGACCCTTCATTTATTGTCGTTGCCCTGGTTATCTGTGGGTATTGAAAAGAAAAATCTGCTGCCTTTTCCCCTGGTGCTTTCCAGCCATATTTTACCACCATGCAGCTCAACAAGCATTTTGGAGAGAAACAATCCCAGACCCAGTCCACCCAATGCATCGCCCATATTCTTTTGCCGGTTGTAGGGTCTGAACAGCGTCCTTTGGGCTTCCTGACTTATTCCGCAACCGGTATCCTCAATCTCGAAAACAATGTTGCTGTTTTGGGCTTCAGCCTTCAAGTTTACTGTACCATTACGTCGGGTAAATTTAAAGGAGTTATTCAACAAATTCAGAAGTACCTGTTGAATGCGTCCTGCATCAACGAATACCATAGGCAATTTGCCGTTTATTGAAAGGTTAAAATGCAGTCCGTTACGTTCTGCTTCCGGAAGCATAAAGGAGTATATCTTTTTTAAGAAAGCCCGCGGGTATAAATATTTTCGTTCCAGCTTGAGTATGCCAACTTCTCCACGGGCAATATCAAGAAGCTCACCGATTCTTTTGGAAAGATTGTTGGCTCCCAACTGGATATTTCTGGCAAAACTGATATAAGGTTCCTCTGTGAGGTTCTCAGCCAGATAATCACTGGAGACCAGCAAAGGAGTCAGGGGTGTTTTAAGTTCGTGAACCAGTGCCCGGGTAAACTCAATTCTCTGTTCAGATTGTTCTTTTAGCTCTGACTGCAGAGCCTGTTCCTGCTTGAGAAGTTTCTTGAGGCGGTTTTCGATGTTGATCCTGTCGGTTATTTCGACCTCAACAATTATAACGCCCAGGATATTTCCTTTGGAATCCCGGTAAGGATAACGGTCAAGGGTGAACCACCTTTCGTGCAGAGGTTCGTAATTGGTAAAAATTGACCTCTCCGGAATGCCGGTTTTCATCACTCGAAAATCTGCAAGAGTGGCACTGCGTGCATTTTCCCTCTCCGGATGGTTCTCGTAAGCTGTTTTGCCCAGAATTTCTTCTATTGGTTTGCCTATCGACTTAACACCGGCTTTGTTTGTGTATACTAACTGTCCTTGACGGTCCACTAAATAAATACCGGCAGGTGTAGCATCCAGCAGCTCCTGCAAGGCTTTTTTGTCCTGGCTTGCTCTTTTTTCAGCTGCCTTGCGCTTTTTTGCTTCGATGTCTGACTTGTTTATGGCTTGCTGAAGCTGGTTGGTGCGTTCTGCAACCAGTGTTTCAAGGCGGTTATTGTGATCCGACACTTCCTTTTCCAGCTGCTTTTTCCGGCTGATATCTTTTATACAGGCTATCACCGCCCTTTTACCCTGGAAGGTGGTAGTTGCTGCAGTGTATTCAATTGGAACCAGGCAGCCTTTCTTGTTCATAATGGTCGATTCAGTCAATACGGGTTTGACTTTTTTTGATTTAATATTTTTATATTTCTCGTTTGCCATTGGTTTTAAATCATCAGGGACAAGGTCCAGAAAGCTCATCTCTGAAAGATCTTTTCTTGAATAGCCGGTTATTTCGGGCCAGCGGCTGCTAACGAATACATGCCTTGCTTTCATGCCATTTAAATCCTGCAGTATTACCACTGCTTCTCCTGTGCTGTCCCCGAGGGCAATTAATGTCTTGCATTGTTCTTCGGTTTCTCTTAATCTGGCTTCAGTGTCAGAAACCTGGTTATCTTCTCTGAAAGACTCAATTATACCAATTATTTTTTTGTCGGAATCAAAAAGAGGGAAAGCAGAAACAAAGTAAGATGTTCTGCCGCCGCCGGGATTTACCGTTGTTATTTTTGAATGAACTGATTTTTCGCTACCTCTTATTCTGTCTAGCTGGCATTGGGGAGTATGACAATACTGGTTCGGAAACAAATCATGGCATTTTTTACCCTTGGCTTCCTGTGCAGATATACCGGCAATCTGGCTATATTCCCGGTTGATGTACCGGACTGTATGATCAACGTCAATAATGAGGATACTCTGAGGCAGATTGTCCAGGGTGTTTTCGAGCATCAGCCCAAGCTCATCAAGGGAAAATTCTGCCGGGTTGTTATCATTTAACTGCTTTTTTGTAAGGTTGTTTTGACCTGATAATACTGTTTTAGCCAAATTTTATTCCTCGGTTTCGGGAGATTGCTTCAGATATTATACTATAATTTCTATAGATCCTTTGTAAATATTAATATAATTTAACCAACTGGGCAAGCAACAATTCAAATTAGCCTGTAAATGATTGGGCATCTACGGATGAAGTGAAATGATCCTATGTTGCAGGCCGTTTTATCAGATTTGTGACAGTTCAAGCTGGAAAGGTTTTCTCTATTTTTGTATTCAGAACAGAAAAGGATGGCAGATTATTGTGATAGAATATCAGGTAATTTATACTTTGGTGCAGGTTAGCAAGCAAGCGAGGATAATATGAAGGTACTGGCATTGAACGGTAGCCCCAGAAGAGAGGGAAATACCAAAATAGTTTTACGCCATACGCTCGAGGCAATTGCAGAAAATGGTATAGAAACAGAGATATTGGATCTGTTTGATTACAAAATTGAACCCTGCCTTGGTTGTAATCAGTGCAAATACAGAGAATATTGCCCGATTGATGATGACTTGTTGAGCATCTATGAGAAAATGAAAGCAGTTGAGGGCATAATCATGGCCAGCCCGGTGTATTTTTGCGCGGCTACTCCGCCACTTAAAGCGGTTATTGATAGAACTGGCTACATTGCAAGAAATAACGGAAATGTTTTTAAAGGGAAAGCGGGCGGCCCGATAACAGTTGCTGCCCGTGAAGGAGCCAACTTTGCCCTGGCTCAAATTTCTTT
>CAYLRY010000116.1:0-2844 GCA_964386535.1 uncultured Dehalococcoidales bacterium
CTCCTGCCGATTTTATGGCCAGCGGGGCATGTTCACGCGATGATCCACAACCGAAGTTGGTGTCCGCCATGATTATATCCCCTGGTTTCATCTTTTTAACGAATGTGATGTCTATATCCTCCATACAGTGTTTGGCCAGTTCAGCCGGTTCGGATACATTCAGGTAACGGGCTGGAATTATTACGTCCGTATCAACATTAGCTCCGTATTTGTGTACTTGACCTTTCAGTATCATTATTATATTCTCCTTAAGTACCTTTTTATCACATTTTACTTTAAAATTTTATATGTTTTAATCTATTGTTTATATTGTTGGGTATAATCTTTTAATAAATCCAGTAAATTATTTTGTAATATTTGACTTTTTGTCATGAAGAAAATAATTGTATCAAGATCATCCAGACTGATAGGTTGTGACTCCGGTATCCAATCCTGTATATCACCGCAGCGCAACTCCAGGTATTCTTCAAAGTTATCCTCAGGAATACGCTGTGTAAACATCAGATAGGAATTATCATCCATGCGATCATACAGCATTTTAATTTCTGAAAACAGCAGGTTCCCGGCTTCCTCAGTATCTTCTGCCAGCCCTTCATCCGGATCAACCAGGATGACGGCTCCTTTTAATAGCGAGGTATCGATGCCATCAAAATAGGCTTCCCTGCCGGCATGTTTAAAAATTTCATTTTGGCCGTAGATATCTATTTGCATCCCGTTTTGTCGGAAGAACAGTTCCAGTTCTCCGATATTTCGTTTTTCATTAATGATGGACTTGTCCAGAAAGTCCATCAAAGCCTTATTCTGTGTACCGCCGGCAGCCTCGTAGCGGCAAATATGCGGCTCTTCAGTTTGATCTGAATCAGCAGTCAACATGGGTATATAAGTAAAACGGTCAACTAAACCGTTCTTCATAATCTGGAAAACCAGGTCTAATTTTAATAGATCCCGGTTGTCCCCGAAATATTGATTCTTCATTTCTTACAGACCTTATCCGTTCCGGTTTATTATCATTAAGATATTTAAGAGGTCTTAAGTTCCGCCAGCTTTTTCTGGTAGTCTTTGACCTTTGCTTTCCCTTTTCCACTGCCGGCTTCAACAGAATGTCCTTCTTCTTTTAACCGGGCAGCCTGTGCCTCAATCCCACCGGGATATTTGGGATTCAGTTCTCCTCCAGTCTTCAAAGTGCGCCAGTAGGGAGTAATATCCTTTTCTCCTTTTAAAGCTGCCTCGTCTGCGGCATGGGCCGCCACCCAGGCAAAGATACCTGTGGTAATGGGACATCCGATGGAAGCCCCGTGTTTTTTAGCCAGGGCTGCACGGATGTCATTTATGGTAGTAAGTTTCCCGAAAGGAACGGAACGCATCAAAGCATCCACCTCCCTGGGTGCGGGAATAACCACCGTGCCGGTACCCCACCGCTGGCTCATATTCTCAGTAATAGGTTGAACGCGGGGTAGGTCTTTGTCCTCGTTAAGTTTCTCAGTCCAGGACTTGCGGATTCTAGGCATATATTTATCTCCTCCCGGTAAAATTACCGGCATTCCGAAACCTGTAACTATAAACTATCAGGGGACACGATATTCCCGGCAACAGCGCTGGCTGCGGCTACCGCCGGATTAGAAAGATAGACCTCAGATTTAGGACTTCCCATCCTGCCGATAAAATTTCGGTTAGTCGTAGAGATAGCCCGTTCGCCGGCTGCCAGAACACCCATATGACCTCCTAAACAAGGCCCGCAAGTGGGCGTGCTGACGGCTGCTCCGGCAGTGATGAAGGTTTCTATCAGGCCTTCTTTAAGGGCATCCATGTAAACCTGCTGAGTTCCAGGCAGAATTATGCAGCGTACACGGGGATTGACTTTCTTTCCTTTTAATACCCTGGCGGCTATCTGGAGATCTTCCAGCCGTCCGTTAGTACAGCTACCGATTACAGACTGATCAATTGAAATATTGCCAATCTGGCTAACAGGTTTCACATTGGATGGTAAGTGAGGTACGGCAACCAGGGGTTCGATTTTAGAGGCCTCATACTCCAATACCTGTTCATAATGTGCATCCGGATCCGGTTCATATATGATATATTTTCTCTTGGCCCGCGGTTTTATATAATCCAGCGTTTTGGAATCAACCAGAAAGACTCCGGCCTTAGCTCCTGCCTCAACCGCCATGTTGGCCATGGTGAAACGCCCGCTCATGGACAGTTCTGAAATAGCTTCGCCGGAAAATTCCATAGAGGCGTATAAAGCCCCATCAACTCCGATCTGGCCGATGATGAAAAGAATCAGGTCTTTTCCTCCTACCCATTTACCCAGCTTACCGTGGAAAATAAATTTAATACTTGGTGGAACTTTCATCCAGATATCGCCGGTGGCCATGGCTGCCGCTATATCAGTTGAACCCATGCCGGTAGAAAAAGCGCCCACGGCACCGTAGGTACAGGTATGCGAATCAGCACCCACCACCACATCACCGGGCAGCACCAGTCCCTGCTCAGGCAGCAATACATGTTCGATACCCATTTGACCGCACTCAAAATAGTTAATACCGGTTTCACGGGCAAAGTCACGTACCTGTTTGGCCTGCTCAGCCGAGTTGATATCCTTATTAGGTACAAAATGGTCCGGTACCATTACGATTTTCTTGGGATCAAAGACTTTAACTCCCAATTTCTTGAATTCGCGGATGGCTATGGGAGCCGTTACGTCGTTGGAAAGGACCATATCAACCCGGCAATTAATAAAATCGCCGGCGCTTACCTGTTTTTTACCGCAATGGGCTGCCATTATTTTTTCTGCTAAAGTCATCATCTATTTTAATTCTCCGTTTTTATGGATTACAGACATCA
>CAYLRY010000117.1:0-2814 GCA_964386535.1 uncultured Dehalococcoidales bacterium
ACCCTATCCTACACTCTTTCCCTACACGACGCTCTTCCGATCTTATCCAGGCATTCTTAAATTCGAATATTTGCCGGAAACGGAACTGAAGGGTCAGCCACGCCGTTGCCGGAATGATAACAAATTTTACTATATCCATATTGATGGGGCAGCCTTTAAGGGTAAGGAGGCTGGAAAGTTAGTTGAGTTTATCTTACCGGATACCCAGTACAGGGATCCCCGGGAATTTGCCAACAATTTGAATATCCCGGCGCACAGGCGGCTGGCTACTCGTAAAGCGAATCTACTGGAAAAAGTCAGTCCGTTTGTCATTGTGGGCGCAATGATGATTATAGGTATTGTCTGGATAGCCACTAATCCAGCGCCGGTTCCCCCGGAATCAGCGCCGGTAGTCCAACAGCAACAGCCGGTACAGATAGGTCAGGAAGTGGTGGTGAAATAATGGCAGAAACAGAAGTAAAAGAATTTCATTTGAACGGACAAAACGGAGCTGAGGACGGCGAAACCGAAACTTTAGAGGAATTACAGAAGTCATATAAACGGCTTTCCGACCTCAAGGGGCAGGATGGCGTACTGGTATCTTTAACGAAACAGGATCTTTCGCTTCTCAAGCAAATGCTTCACGCCCCAGATGGTGGGGATGATTTTATCAAGATTGTCCAGATATGCGACTTTATAGATGAAGATGAGCGCAATAAAGAGCTGGATGCTTTCTATGAGGCAGTCCGGTTGGGCATGGATACATCGTTCAATATTGCTCATGCCTTATCCTGTGCCTCTATTAACCGCCGTGGGGCGCATCATAGCAGCCGTGTGGCGGCCTTGCTGGATGCCTTAAGCCATACCAAGTATACCAGTAATCAACCGAAGGGAGGAGACCGTGGTAGTTCGAACCCCAGAAGCCCTCTCAGTTAAGCAGGAACTAGCTGACCCGGTAAAAGAGATAAGGCAGAAAATCCTTAACCTCATACCGGGCCAAGAAATAAAGCCGTTTTTTATCCGGCCACACCTCAAGCGTGAACTTATCATTGGGCTTATCGGGCTCAGGGGTGATGGTAAAAGCGGATCAGGCAGCACTATAAGCCTGGTAGACTATGGACTGCGTGGTGTACCTATCTGGTCCAACATGGCGATATCCTGTGATATTGAAGTTGATGATATTACAGCCAGGAATTACGGGCTTAAGAAGGGTGGCGTAGCGCATTACGAATCAAAGGAACTGGATAAGGACGCACTACTTAAACTGGATGAGCAATATATGGACTCATTTATCTGGATAGATGAAATTAATGTTCAGTATTCAAATATCCGGCGTTTTATGAGTAATACCAATGTAGACTTCAACACTGTAGTTCAGGAACTTCGTAAATTTCATACCTCTATGGGGTACAGCGTTATTGACGAAATGTTTATTGATCCGCAGCTCAGAACGCTTACGGATGTGTTCATTAAGTGTGAGGATACGGCCCTATCAGTCGAGGGATTGACTAATCGGAAGCCTACGGGCGTTGATTTTAAGTGGACTATTTACCCGATGTCTGGATACCTAGCAGGACGGGAAAACTCATACTATGTTACTAAGAAGCCTTTGCCGCCTGTATTTTTTCACTTTGCGCCATGGAGAGGGACATATAATACTGATTTGTTTCAGCGGAAAGGCGTCTACTCCATGAATAAGAGGGAACAAGAAAAGGCTATGAAGATGCAGATAGCTACTCAGGATGATCCCGAAAACGTAGAGCAAGCCAGCAAATGGGGGTGGCTGGAAGAGCGAATAATGTTACTTAAAAAATCCAACATTGAATATTTGGAGTCCTCTCAGTTATGGGCTTTTTTATTGCAAAAACGAAAAATTATGCCAGCCGATGTTGCTAAAGCCGGTGTGTTAGACAGATATGGAATCACCAAAAAGTATCAAACTCGTGGCGGCCAGTGGGTTTACAAAATAGAACAGTTCGACCTGGATAACTTTAAGTTAGATAGAGAGTCGGCGCTCGCAGCCGTATAAATATATAGAGTATAAGAGTATTAATTATTACTTATTAAAATATGAATCTGAATCTGATTGGGATAGATAGGAGTTTCAGTAATTGAAGTACATCTTAGTTACCTTATTATTAGTGATTGCCTTGGTCGTAACGGGATGCACCGCCAGCGATCCGATAGAGACGCTCTATACTCAAGACTTGTTCCCGGGAGCTGGCCAGTATGATATTGGCAAACGCACTACGCCGTACCAGAACGGCTACATTAATAATATATACTCCAAAATTATTGATGTTACCAATATAGATGCTGATGCTCTGACAGTCGGCGGCGTGCCTGTTACCGCGGTAACCGGATCCCAGTGGACGGATGACGCTAATGGAATTAACTACAGTTCTGGGTCTGTTGGAATCAATACACCGTCTATCGCTACATCCCTGGTGAATATATATTCCAATAATGGCAGCAAAAGTAAACCGGTTTTGACTGTTTCCGATAATACTGCTACGAACGGGTCTACCGTATTATACGTCAGCACTATTGGGGCAAAATCTGATGATGCTTATGGAATTAATATTGATAATTACGCCACATCAGGGACGGCAGGGAAAGATAAGTATGGATTAAAAATAAGTTCCGGCAGCGTGTGGAATGGAGTAGGGTCCGTCAACTACGCTATCTATATAGCTACACCGGTAGGGGGAGAAACAGCCTATGCTTTGTTTACCGAGGGTGGGACAGTTCACTTATCAGATTTATCAATCTTTGCCAATAATGCGGCGGCAGTAGCTGGCGGGCTTATTGCTGGAGACTTGTATAGAACAGGAG
>CAYLRY010000118.1:0-2795 GCA_964386535.1 uncultured Dehalococcoidales bacterium
CCATCAACCCCCTGCCGCTGGGCATAGTAGCCATTGTACTGGTGATACTATCCAAAAACGAGTTCAGCTAGGCGTAAGCGAGTCTTTTCGGTCGCCATGAGGTTGGCGCAAGAGACAAATATCATGGCGCGCCACCACAATAACCCACGGCAATGTCATAACTGCAGCCTGGCGGCAATAGTTATTCAAGAGTTCTTTTGTGAAGGTAGTTACCATTGACCTCTTCAGTTAGATACTATAGCCTCCGAATTCAATACCATAGCGTACCAGTTCACCAGTTCTATTCTATAATCGTTTCTTCCCTGTAGCCATTCGCAGGATCTTTAGTCGCCGAGCGTTATTTCGGCCACTTCAGCCTTTTCCTATTCAGTCAGTAGTGCCGGCAAGACTTCTATTGCACAGGGGATAAACTCGTAATCCTTTCCTTTCACCGCAATTCCTATGTCGAAAGTATAAATTCCGGGTTTAACATTCTCATCTATCGAAAATGCAAGCACCGGAGCAATAACGTTTACAGGGCCTGACCACCGGCATAGTTCTTCAACGGAAATATTGGCGTTTCCGGGCATATTTGCTACCCCGAGTTTCAATTGATCCAGGGTATAAGGGGCAATGATAACGATCATGTTGTTCCTTGTTTCCCCGGCCCTGGTTGTTATCCAGTCCCTGTAATGTACATCGATGGAATCGTCATCTCCAATGGTTATTTCGGTTGTGTCAATTTCAGGCCAAATATCGGGTTCTCCTGCCTGGTGGCCATTGCCCCTGTAAGCATAACCGCCGGGTGTTGGAACGAGGTCATCTGCGGCTTCCTGCGTCACGGCTGGCGGTTTTGTAAGAGCTGATTCGGCTATGACAACTACTGTTTCGCCGGGAAGAGACATTATTATTGTAGCGACTACAGACATGACAATTATAAAAGCGGTGGCCAGTTTAACCGTATTTGAGGAAAATACTGAAAAAATTCGCTCTTTAAAATAGCCGGGGGTTGTTCGTCCAGTTTCACCATCCTGTATTCTAGCAAGAATTCTATTCCAGGTACTTTTATTTCTCTCTGAGGTTAGGGTTGAGGAGACCAGGGTCTGGCGGAATTTTATCTTGAACCTTGATAATCGCTCGAGCTCCTGACAGCAGGCAGGGCATTTTTCGAGATGCTCCTGGATTTCCTCAACCTCATTGGGTGCCAGTTCATTATCCAGATAAGAATTTAACAGTTCATTCGTATCCCGGCAGTTCATTTCATTCACTCTCCCTGACAGTTAAACATTGGAATGGTTTACCTGCTCTCTCAAGGCCTTGGTCGCACGGCTTAACCTTGACCTTACCGTTCCCATGGGAAGCTGCATGATATCGGCAATCTCGGCATACGACAGGTCGTCGAGATACTTCAGCACCAGGATCGTACGGTGCTTTTCATCCATTGCGCCCAGGGCTTTTAGCATCTCGTCATATTCCTGTTTCGTTACCAGCAACTCTTCGGGCTGTCTGCTTGTTGCCTCCGGAAAATCGAAATCTTCCAGGCAGTCGTAAACAGAAATTGCACGTATTTTTTTATAACACTCGTTCACCGTAATGCGGTGCAACCACGTAGCCAGGCTGCCCTTACGACTATCGTAGCTTGCCCGGAACTTCCAGGCAGCCACGAACACTTCCTGGACAATATCCTCAGCTATATCTCTTGATCCCGTAATTAGATATGCGTGCTTGGAAACCATGGTGTTGTAACGGTTATACACCTGCTCGAAGTCCCGTTTATTGCCCGATTGCCACTTTTCCATTTTCGCCTTCTAAATATATATAGTGAAAAAAATTAAAAAAGTTCCATCTAAATAATTTTACTTTAAGTTACCAGTTAGAAGAAGACAATGGAAATAAACAGTTGGATCTTAAAGATCGAACAACGCAGGCAGCGGTATATCTATTCCAGGAAGGTGTGAGCTAAGATTTGTATTACCCCAAACGTCATAAGCTAACGTTTCCCAACATTGCCTGTTTTATTAAAGAGTTCTTTTGTGAAGGTTGTCTTCGGGTTGATTTTTACTAAGGGAATTTGAGGCCAGGTTTTGTGAAGAGTGGCCTACCAACCAGGGGGCTTGCTTATTATTCCCTTGTTATCATGGAGTATTGCAGGGAACTGGCACTTTTTTAAAGTAGCCAATCGAATTTGCCTCATGAATGTTGCTGAATTTTTAAGCTCAATTGGAGTATGTTCTTTGCAGTCAATATTAGGGTTTACTATACCCACTGGCTTTTGTAATTTTTCGCGTATCATATTAATCGGTAAAGCAAGATCAGAATCGTTGGAAATAATCAATGCCTGTTCATAATCATCTTCGTAGCCATCTACTAGTAAGTAGGTGGCCAGATTAACATCAGAACCTTTTTCCTCCATATGATGAACCCGAACGGTTCTTGGCATTCCAGGCAAGGGGTTAACTAACGGCCGTTCTATTTCCCGGTTTTTGAACTGCCCTTTATGAATCGTCAGATTGGCAATTGTCTGAAGTGCACGCAGATAAGCTTGTTGCCTTGCGGGAATTGCTGGATCATTCGGCCTTGGTTGAGCATCAGCCGTAAAATAGCGAATCCGGTTAATTAAATGCTTCGGGAGAAGTGCTTGACACAACGCGGCAAGATCTAGCCATTTGTAACTGGTTTCCCTGACGGCACGGTAATAAAGATTGAATCCGTCTATGTAAACATTCGTTTTCACGGCTATTATAAACAGAGACCGCCCTAGGGCGGTCTCGACCCTGACACCGAAGCATCAGGGGCTGTATATAATATTTATAACA
>CAYLRY010000119.1:0-2789 GCA_964386535.1 uncultured Dehalococcoidales bacterium
AATGAGCGGTGACTGGAGTTCAGACGTGTGCTCTTCCGATCTAGCGCCTCCACCGGATTCATTGTTGCCGCCCACCAGCTCTGCCAGCTCACGGTAAGTATGGAAATTATGATTGCCGATAAAGCTGCCAGGACAAAGATCCACCAGCTTATTTCTGTTTTGTAAGCAAATCGTTCCATCCACTTTGAAATCAGCCAGTATGAAACCGGGACCGAAATAACGATTGCACCCAGAACCCATTTGATATAAGCAGTATTCAGCATCACCAGAACCTCAGATTCCAAAGCTCCGTTAACTTTCCTTATTCCAATCTCCTTTTCTCTTTTGGATATGCTTATCAGCGAGATCCCGAATAATCCCATCACTGACAGCACCATTGCCAGAAGTGAAAATGCCTTTATAATACGGCTTTGGTTTCTTTCGCGCTGGTAGAATTTATCAATATGTTCAGTTAAATAGCGTACTTCAAAGATTTCATCAGGAGAAATCCTGGAATAGAGATTTCTGAATTGCCCGATAATTTTCTCATCATTCACCCCGTCCGTTTTGATTGCAAGGAGTCCCATCCTGGCAGGATTCTGAGGCAGGATGACCATGGGCTGAATGGAGGAATGCATTGAATGGGCGTGAAAATCCCTTAGCACCCCTCTCACCCTGAAGGCAAGCAGGTTATCTCCGGCTTTTACATTATGCAATTTGGCAGCCGATTCATTTATAAGCACTTCCGGCGTACCCTCCTTGTATGGGCCGAAAGGAGATCCGTCAATTACCTCAATGCCCAGCAGTTCGGTCATTCCTTCACCCATTATCAGACCATCAAACCTGATTATTTCTCCCGATATATCTGCAAGACTTATCGGCAGGAAATGTTCAAACGGAGGAATGAATGATCCCCCCGCCACACTGATCACTCCGGGTATATTCCTGATCTCATCGCGCAAAGCAGGGAAATTGTTTCTCAGCTCGTCGGAACTCAGATCAGCCACAATTACATTTTCAGGATTAATGCCCGTGTAACCGCTCCTTGTATATTCTAGTTGTTTTGATACCGCGATAAGTCCGGTCACAAGCATCATATAGATTGTGAAATGAAGCAAAAGAAATGAGTAATTCCATCTTTTCGACCCGTTCTGTCCCGGAATCTTTCCCGAGATCAGTTTATAAGCAGATATCCGCGAATAGCTCATCCCGATAATCCAGCCCGACAGCAGTCCGGTCAGGAGAATAAGCATTACAAGCCATACCCACAACCGGGGAGTCAGAAATATCTGACCGTACAGTGTTTTTCCAAGAGTGTTGTTTATAAATGGAATTCCGAATTCAATAACGAAGATTGCCGGGATGAGGCTAAGCAAAACTATAATAAAGGATTCCAGGATTACCATTCTCCTGATCCTGGCCTGAGAAGCGCCATACACTTTCCTTGTACCCAGTTCCCTGGTTCGTTCAGACACTCCTGCCCGTGAAAGCAGAACAAAATTTGCAAGCGAGATCAGAAGAATCATAAGTGAAATGATTTCATAGTATTTTAGTTCCTCTGCATTTCCTTTCCGCAGAAAAAAGCTCCCGGTTATTTCTTCCGAACCGAGGTAAATATCAGCAACAGCTTGTAATTTAAAGCGGAGTGTGTCCTGCTCGGGATTGGCAATCAATTCCTTGTATTTTTCCATTTTTGCAGACAGCTCGGTTGGAGCTGCATTTTCATCAAGTACCAGGAGAGAAAGGAATTCTGAATTCCTCCATCCCAGGGGTTGGATTTCCGATGACCCGTAATCCCCCAGGTCTCTCTGAAACTGTCCCAGCATCTTACGGCTAAGTTGAATATCGGCAATAAATTCCGGGTGAAGAGTTGAATTTGAAGGAAATTCCCTGTATACTCCGGAAATGGAAAGCTTTAAAAAGCCCTCCGGAAATCGCAGCTCAATCACTTCTCCGGAAACGGAGAGGTTTCCGAAATACCTGATGGCGGAATTTTCCGAGATTGCCACCTCTCTCATCGAACCGGCCGGTGTACCCGAGATAAAATCTATACCCATGATCCTGAAAACCGATGGATCGGCAAACCCGAAATTCTCTTCCCTCACGGTTTCGGTTCCCTGAACCTTGATCTGAACGGAACCGGACTGGTAATACCTGAAATAATCCTTTACTTCAGGAAATTCATTTTTCATCGTTTCGGCCAGAGGATAGTGTACACGTGAATTCTTGCCTAAAATTATCCGATACACATTCCTGTAGCCTGGAATGAAGGTATCAAACGATTTTTCATGGATTACCAGAGCCATCAGAACAATAATGCACCCGAGTCCTATTCCAAGACCCAGAATGCTGATTAATGAAATAACCTTTTTTCGTCGGATGCTTCTAAAGGCCGCTGTCAACTCTTGCATTACCATGACATTCTATTTTAAAAAAATGTGCGCCAAAATAATGCCATTTTTATATGCCATTGAATTTTAAGCTATTCCATTTTTCAGCATTATGCAATATGTTAATTATTTTTACAATTTATTGTAAAATATTTTTACAGTTTATTGACTTTAGAATCTGTTGCCAATAAATTTAACCACGGAGGAGAAAGGGAAAATAAATGTCGGAAATCATTAAAAAGAGATTGCTATGATTATACTAATAATCTTATAACTTTGATAGCCATTGTTTTATCCTTTAATTAATTAACTCCCCTTTCCCGGATTCACACTGCATTCATTTACCACCTTTCCCGGATTCACAATGCATTCATTTACCACCTTTCCCGGATTCACAATGCATTCATTTACCACCTTTCC
>CAYLRY010000120.1:0-2784 GCA_964386535.1 uncultured Dehalococcoidales bacterium
ATCCTCTACATCCTTTTGCCCGTTTAAATGAAATTGATTTGATTCAACGGTATTTTCTACTGTATCTGCCATTATTTACCTACCTGTTGTGATATTGGAGTAATAGGTGCTGATTCCGGTATTGTTCCAGGTGCTGCCGGGGCCGGATTGGTAGCAACCCACACAATACCTATAATAATCATGGCGCCTATAATGATTAGCGGAGAAAACTTCTCTAACACATTCGCTTTCCGTTGCGCCAGTCGCCGGTGTGCCGGTATATTCAAATTATTGGCAAATTCTCTGGGGTCTCTATACTGAGTATCAGGAAGCGTAAATTCTACCAGTTCCCCGGGTTTCTTACCTTTGAAGGCTGACCCCTCAATTAATACATAGTAAAATTTATTATCATTCCGGCACCGCCTTGGTTGCCCCAGTAAGGCTGGCTCCGGTAAATTTTCGAACTTAAGTTGATTCGGATAAATAACCATTGAATTAGCTACAAATGTTTTGTCCCGACTCTTGTCCAGGGGATTATTGCTGCTAAATGTAATGTACTCATTATTGGATTTCCAGCCGAAATACATGCAAGCGCCGCCGCCTATTAGTGCCACTATAGATATGAAGCCAACCATCGTACTCATGTTCTGGATGTACGAGAACATTCCTACAAACCCCAGAACGACAACGACGACCCCAATAGCTATCAGCCACCATTTACGCCCGCCTACTCGTTCCGTTACAATCACCGGTTTATTACTTTTGATTGCCGCAGGATTTTTAGCCTGTGTTTTCAATCCTAAGAAATCCATTAAATCAAAACCTGATTTCTTTGTTGGCGGTTTTTGAATATTTTGTACTACCTCTGCCGGTACTATCGGCGGCAAAGGCGTCTGTACCGGCGGTTGAACCGGAGCCGAATTATTTATAGGCGGTTGTGTTTGAGTAGTTGAAGCAACAACGGTATCAGCCACAGGTGTTTTAACGGTTGAAACTACTCTTTTACGCCGTGTACGTTTCTTCTTTACTTCTTCTTCTGCCACTAACCCCCTCCTGTCGCTTTTGATATACCCAAAGCTATTAATTCCAATACCAACCCGATGCCTAACCACATGGTGATTTTGTCCCATAACAATAAGGTGGTTGGCTTATTCATTACTTTATACCGCTGTGCTTCGGCAACCTGCGCTGTCCATGCCTTAATCTTAGCTTCATCCCTGTTGTCAGGTTTACCAGCATTGGGCGTAATACTGACTGGGACCTTATCAAATGGGTCAAGAATAAAATCCCGATCAAACCCCAGGGCTACCATATCGGCCTTGAAGCATCCCCTATATCCGTCAAATCGCAAATCAGTACCATAAAAATGCTTCCATGCCTTGACGATAGTTTCATCTTTTTTTTCAATCAGGCAGGTATCTTGGAACAACCGCCGTTTAAATTCAAATGAGCCATCATCGTAAAACATCAGTTGTGTCTTAGATTCCTTTGAGGTACTTGTGAGAAAATCGAATAATCCCAATCTTTACTCCTTACCTTCAAGGGGAAAGGTTTGTTTACCTTTCCCCTATCAGATACTTTTTTGTTGTTATCCCGCGGAGCCGAGAGATTTGATTCCGAAAAACCCGGTGATAACACTAGCAACGATATAGCCCAGTTCCAGCAACATAGGTGAAATTAACAGTAACGACTGGAACCCGGTAAAGGTTGTCGCAATACCAGAGCCGCCACCATGATAGACGCTAGAAATACCATCCAGGGCCACAGGGAACATAATCAGGCCAACTGCGATAAAGACGATTGATAAACCGAGTAAGATAAGTCCTCCTGGACCGATCCTGGTTGAACCGCCAGTTTTCATAATCTTTATGCCCAGAAAACCGGTGATGACCGCTTCAGCCAAGAAGCCGAGTAAGATCAGCAACGGAGTAATCCCGGTAATGGCTGTCAGGCCGGTATAGCTGGCATCCGTGATGCCGGCATTGGCTGAGTACGCATAGTCCAGAATGTCGCTACAGGCATCGGTAGCGATAGGCAGCATGATAAAGCCTACAGCCACGAATACCATAGACAAGCCCAGCATAATGATTCCCCCCAGGTTGACTTCCCCTTTATTACTTCCCAGGAATTTCGCCAAGATTTTAAACACCTCAGAGTACCTCCTATTTTATTTTTTGTTTTGACTTTAAGTTCCAAGCCGCCGACGTCTCAACGCCCCGAAACGTTTGTCCTTTTTTAATCTCTCTTAATCACAAATAACGCTACGATTGCCGCCACCGGGAATACGGCTATACAGATCATCCATATCCAGGAAAGTTTATCCAAAAAATTGCTTATAGCATCCGATGCGTTCAAGGCATCGAAATCATAAGAGATTTCTAACGTTCGGTTTTGAGACTCGGTTAAACCATTGACCCACAGAACACGGTTGGAAGTATTGTAAGAGTAGACAGTTGGAAGATCGGTATTGCAATCACTGTATAAAGTTATAGTTGAAACATCGTCATCATAAAGAGCTTTGGTTAAAGTATTGTTTGAACCAGTTACCCCGGCACCACATTGAATAAAGAATTCGTCCGTTTTAACATCAGTACGGAATGAATAAATACCATCTGTTATCGGCAACATCCAGAGCATTGCCGCTGTTGCAATAATCAAAAAACAATAAAAAGCTTTTATATTTTCACCCCTTTTAAAAGAATAGCGACCTGAACTCATCAGCTTGCTATAAACAAATTGCATTTAGCAATTAGCCATAGTATTGGCTGTTAGTGTCAGGTCGCCTGACCGGTGCTTCCGGTGTGC
>CAYLRY010000121.1:0-2740 GCA_964386535.1 uncultured Dehalococcoidales bacterium
TTCACTTAACAATTCCTCCTTATATTAATTATATAAAAGGGAGCTAATTCAGATTCCAATTGCTTCGTTAGAATTGGATATTGAGCTCCCTGGTTTCTCCTCAAAGGAAAAAAATATAAGAATACAAATTTCAACGGTATGGCTTAAGCCCATATTATAAGTCCGTCTCTTATGACTGTCAATAAAAAATGAGACTGCAAATCCGCCTCCAAATGCCTCTTAACAATAATAAATATTACGCAGAAAATTACGTTGTTATCCGCTAGGCCGCCTTCTTGTATAAGGTTAGAGGGACACAAGAAAGCGGACTTGCAGCCAGCACTCATTTTGCTTTTTCCTGGTACCGGCTACTAGCCAGAATGGACAATTTTCATTAAAAAGATACATAAAATTAACGTTTATTAAAAACTATACTATGGTGAATTTTAGAGGCCGGAAAATTTGTTGGTGTTTAACAAAGAAAGAAACAAATCAACGTCGAATTGTATTGAATAAGGTAATAAAGATTAGTTCCGGTTTGGTTTCTACAGGGGGAATTGACGCCAAAAGGCCGATATGGTATAAAGTTATTGGATGGCAACGTAGCTCAGTGGTAGAGCAGGGGACTCATAAGCCCTTGGTCAGTGGTCCAAATCCACTCGTTGCCACCAACCTCGATTTTAAAGACGAAATCCGACGATGTAGCCAAAAAACAATCAGTTCTATACAAGGCTTTTTTATCACTAACAATTTCAAACCTTGGCCGAACTTGAACAAGTCCTTCATTCAGACAATTACCATTGAAGTTGATCTGCTGAGCAATTCCTTTAATCAATCGGGGTTAGAGACGGTGGATGATTTAAAACGAAACAGGCGTTTCCACCAGGGTTTTTGCTGTAATACCCTGGGCTCTGCCAGCAGGAGTATTTTTTCCTCCAACTGTCTGATTCTTTCCCGGGCGGGCCCCAACTGGCTTTCCTGGAGCTTCAATTGCTCTTCCAATATGCGAATACGTTCGGTAGCGGCTCCAAGCTGAGCTGCCAGACGGATATTTTCCTGATAAAGCAACTGAGCGTCCAGGCTGGACCTGGCATCAGCAGCCGGCACCACATCCATTCCGGCCTGGGATTGCAACTGGGCAGCAGCTTCCTGTTTTAGCTCTTCAGGTATGGCAGTAATGCGGTACTCCTCGCCAAACTTGGTCGGGACTTTTACAGAAGGCAGTTTGCCGGATTTTATGTAACGCCTGATGGTTTTTGCGCTCAATTTTAAAGCTTCAGCAGCTTCTGATATTGAATAAGATGCAGGATTCTCCATGCGTGTCTCCTTTTTATTCAGGGTATAGACAGGGCATACCCTGTTAAAACTATGATATCATACACGGGGCCTTGAAGCTATAATTGAAAAATATAGGCGGTGAAGGCTAACGGTTATTTGCATTGATGCCAGCTTTTTATCTGCAAAGCTGCCACTTATTTAAGGAAAAAGGAGCACAAGGAGGCGGCCTTAATATCAGCGCTTATTTTTGTATCTCTGGGTTCAGTCCAAACGATTAAGAATGGACGATCAATATGAAAAGAAAAATACCATGTTATTCAAATGGGTAGACCCTGGGAATGGACAAAGATGCAAAAATTGAACTGATCATAGACCCAAAATAAATCTTTAACAGCCGGATTTTCCTGAATGCTATAACCGGATTGGCGCAAAAATACAAAAACCTTTAAGACTATCTAACGGCGGATTTTAGTATAGAACTGATAAGTACGTTTTTACAACAATTGCCGGTAAAGGGATTCATAGACACGGGTAGAAGACTGCCATGAGAAATCCAGCTCCATAAGGCGGCGTACCGCCTGGAACCAGTTATCCCGGGCTTTAAAAGCCTGGACAGCAGTTACCACTGTCCTCATTAAAGCTGCAGAAGAGTATTCATGAAAAATAAATCCATGCCCTTTTTTCAGATCAGGACTAAAGCCGGGCACAGTATCCACCAGGCCCCCGGTATGGCGGACAACCGGCACTGCTCCGTACCGCATGGCGATCATTTGTCCTAGACCGCAGGGTTCAAACCGGGAAGGCATGAGAAAGATATCACAGCCCCCATAAATACGGTGAGCCAGCGGCTCCTCAAAGGCAGTAAAAACAGCCAGATTTTTAGGAAAGCGTGAAGCCAACTGGAGGAGTTTGGTTTCATAAATTTCCCAGCCATGGCCAAGAATAATAAATTGCGCTCCGGTTTCCTGTATAACCGGCTCAATAGACTGAAGGAGGATATCCATACCCTTTTGTGCATCCAGGCGCTGCACCATACCGATCAGGGGAGCGTTTTCCTCAACGGACAATCCGGAAGAACTCTGTAAAACAGCCTTATTCTGAGACCGTTTTTCAACACAACCGGAGTTGAAATTAACCGCTAAGTTTGAATCGGTTTGAGGGTCCCAATACAGGTAATCCAGGCCATTGAGGATGCCGGTCAGAGAGTCCTGCCGGTAGCGTAAAAGAGCATCCAATCCCATGCCCATTTGGGGTGTAGTTATCTCACGAGCATAGGTTTCACTTACTGTGGTGAGCTTCTCAGCACAGAGAATAGCCTGGCTCATGAAACAAGGAGGAGGTTTAGGTGCATCGTGAGGAAGATCCTTAAAATATTTTATAAGACGGCTTTGATAAAGGTAGTTATCATCAAAGCGGCCCTGATGAGCAAGGTTGTGGATGGTAAAAACGGATTTATAAGGATACCCGGATTTTTTAAGAAACA
>CAYLRY010000122.1:0-2712 GCA_964386535.1 uncultured Dehalococcoidales bacterium
TAATAATAAAAAGATATTATTGATAGCCGCCGCTTTAGTAATAATTCTTCCCTCACCTGCCCATGCCTTATGGCTTTCCGGCTATGAGTACCGGAAAGAATTTACTATAGATGGTTCAACTGCGGCAGACCTGACTAATTACCAGTTAATGCTGAACGTTTATAAAGGAACCGGCACGGACTCCGGCAACAATGTTTATTTGACCGATATTAAAGATGATTTCTCTGATTTAAGATTTACCAATGCCGCGGGGGACGAGCTTGATTACTGGGTAGAAAGTTATAGCTCTGGTAATAACGCCAAGGTCTGGTTGGAATCTGATTCCTTGCCGCAGTCAACTTCAACCGCTTTTTATATGTATTACAATAATCCAGCCGCTCTTTCCGCTTCAAACGCAGATGATACCATGTGGCTATATGAAAATTTTGATGACTTAAGTACTGGCGATCTTAATGGTCAGGATGGATGGAGCGCGGGTAGTTCTGGTTCAAGCAGTGTTACGGTGGTTACCAGTCCATATGTAAGTGCGCCGCAGTCATTACAACTCCGCCGCGTTGCCGGTTCAGGCGGTGCCAGCGCGTATAAATCAGGTTCTGAAGCGACCAGAACTTTACTGGCCGAAGGTAAAATGCGGGCCCTTGAAACTTCCACATCCACCTGGCACAGATATTTTATCCTCAACGGAAATGCCGGTAATATTTTGCTTTTAGATATGTATATCGGCGGAACCTGGCGCTATCACAATGGAAGCTCCTGGGTGTCTTTAGGAACTAATTGGACTTACGGCACCTGGTATACGGTTAAAGCGGTGACCAAAAGCACGGGGGTACTTGATATTTATATAAATAATGTATTAAGAGCTAGTAACGTTGCCTTTCGGATTTCGCCCACAACCAATGAGGTGGTAAACGTTGGGTTCGCTTTTGATAATTCCGGTGTGGATAACACTACTACAACTTATTATGACGATATAATTGTGCGCAAATATGTCTCAGCTGCGCCGACTTTTGAGAGCTGGGGCAGCCAGGAAGAATATCAGGAAGAACCAATCCCCGAACCGGTTTCTTTATTACTTCTGGGCTTTGGGGTCGTAGGGATAGCGGTATTTAAAAGGAAGCTGACGTAGGTGTATAAAAAAATCTTGCTAATATTACTATGCGGATTAGCGTTAAGCTTTTCCGTACCGGCTGAAGCCCTCTGGCTTTCGGGCTATGAATACCGCAAAGAAATCACCATTGACCACACCAAGATAGGCTCTGCCCTCGCCAATTTTCCTCTGGCGGTGATGCTTTCCGATACCACTAATATCATTGACGGAAACGACGTCAAATTTACCCTCTCCGACGGGGAAACCAAACTTGATTACGAGATGGAAAGCTATGCTACCGATGACGCCGTTTACTGGGTTAATATTCCGACCGTTTCTTCCGGAACGAATACCACCTTTTATATGTATTACGGTAAAGAAGGTGATACGGATGAATCCACCACGGCTGTCTGGGACAGTAACTACAAGATGGTCCAGCATATGGAAGAGAGTGGAACCGGAACTCGGTATGATTCCACCGCAAATAATAATGATGGAAGTCCTCAAAATTACGACGGAGATGAAGCTGTTATCGGCAAGTTAGATGGGGCTAATAATTTTGATGGGGTGAATGATTATGTTGAAATAACAGATATGAACCTTACAAATTCAGTAACAGTAGAGACATGGGTGAAATTCGCTACGATAACACCTTCTATTTTTTTAATAAAATTTTCTACCCCTCCCCCTGACGGATGCGGTGATTATTGGCTGTCTTCTACAGGAGAAAGCTGGCAGGTTGCAAGTTATGGTGGGCATGGAGTTGTGGCGGGAGGAACCATAATCGAAAATCAATGGGATTATGTTACATTAATCTTCTCTTCAAATAATTATTTAAAGCTTTATGTAAATGGAGATTATATAGGAGAAGATACTTCGCCGGGACCATTGCAGGGACTTAATTATCCTTTTTGGATGGGGCGGTGGAGTTCTCTTTACGCTGGAGTTACATTAGATGAAGTGCGTATATCAAATTCAATTAGGTCTGCCGATTGGCTCAAAGCTTCTTATCACTCCGGGAGTAATAATTTATTAACCTTCGGAAACGAAGAAGGTGGCGCCATTCCCGAGCCAACCTCTCTTTTGCTTCTGGGTTTTAGCTTGACCGGAATAGCAGTGTTTAGAAAAAATATTTATAATCCAGGCAAATGAAATACCTGTGTGGGATAATAACGTTAATTGTTTTGTTGGCCGGCTTTACCGGACTAACCGAAGCCTCCCCCGGTATTATTATAGAAATTTTAAGACCGAATGCACCCGGGGATAGTTCTTGCTTCCCTTGGCCCAGCGGCGGTTCCTACCCCGCTGATCATTACCAATGTCTGGCAGATGACAGCGACACTACCCAGGTCTGGGCAGAGTCAACCCCGGGTTATCAGTATGAGCTATATAACATCTCAGACTTCAGTGTCCCGGGTGGTACGATATCGGGAATAACCGTTTACTCTCGTAATCGCCGGGTGGCAAAAGACAAATACGGTTCCTCTTATACGCCCCGACCCTCAGCTGACATCCTTATCGGCACAGGAGGCGATGTCTATGATAAAAGCGGGGTATTTAATTATCTTCTGGGCTCTTCCGGGTTTATCCCGGATACAAGCTATACAACCTACTCTGCCTCCTGG
>CAYLRY010000123.1:0-2702 GCA_964386535.1 uncultured Dehalococcoidales bacterium
TTGGTAATAACAATTTTATAACTATAACCTGAGAGAGTCAAGGGAGTAATCATTAGTGAGCGGAATTAAATGCGGGGTAAAATAAATATTGAAGCGGAAGAAGAAAAATTTTGAAAAAGAAATTACAATTAAAACCGAAATTTTCTAAACACCGCTATCCCCACGACCCCAAAGCCCAGAAGTAAAAGAGAGGTTGGTTCGGGGATTGGTTCTCCATTCCCATCACCATTCCCATCGTCGCCTTCGTCACCATCGCCATTAGATTCGGGAGATAAAAGAAACCCGTGTTTTTCTGCGTCATCCCAGCCGGTTCCGTAGAAACCATAACCAACAATCTGACCTTTATTATTTATTCCGTAAGCTCTTTCTAGAACAAGCCAGCCGGAATCAGGGGGTAAAAAGTCGTTAAGGTCATACATGGTTCCATCTTCCCAGAGAAAGGCGTGTATATAATCATCTGTTGTTCCTGAATAACCAACAATCTGAGCAGAATCGTTGATATCAAAGGCCTCGATAGATAAACCACCAAGGTTACCAAGAGCCGTCATACCCACTCCCTCTTCCCACAAGAAAGCATCTATATCTCCTTCGTTATGAGAACCATCACCAACTACTTGACCGCTGGCATTGATACTTTTAGCCCTGGTATCATACCAACCGGTGCCGGTATCTATGTTGTTACTAACTCCAGTGACACTGTCCCAGATAAAAGCATGATTCATATTATCTTCAAATTCAAACCAATAACCAACCACCTGACCGGAATCGTTGATAGCTTGAGCTTCGCTGGTATCTCCACCAACAACAGATCCTATGTCCGTAATGCTGTCTCCAACCCAGAGACAGGCATGGGTATCGGGATGACTTTCTGCGGTTGAAGATTTACCAACGACCTTTCCGCTGGAATTAATGCCATACCCCAATGACCTGGTTCCTCCAAGGGTGTCCAGTAAAGTCATTGCTCCGCTCTGCCAGATATAGGCGCGTTCTTGGAAGCCCTCATTTATAGTCACTCCAGCCACCTGATTGGAATCATTAATTTCAAAAGCCCCACTTTCAAAACTACCAAAATCTGTCCTTGTGTAATTATCCCAGTAGAAAGAGAGCAATTCTTCTTCTCCGGCTTCAACTCCTCCAACGACCTTTCCGGAATAATTAACGGCATAACCTTCAGTTCCCACCCCAAGGTCGGTTATAGTATAAGAGATAGCATGAGCAGTCTGAATTTGGAGTAAAAATATTATAAAAGCAAAACTACATATCCAGATAAGCGATAAATATTTCTTTAAGATTGTATTGCCCTCCTAAATAGCGCTATTCCCAACCCCCCAAATCCTAAAAGTAAAAGAGAGGTTGGTTCGGGGATGACGTCGCCTTCTTCGTTTCCAAAGGTGATTAAATTATTGCTTCCTGAATAATATGAAGTGGCTATCCAATCCTCGCTTCTGGCAGTATTTGAAATGCGAACTTCATCAAGCGTCCCCTTAAAATAATTTGTAGAAGATTTACTGATTAAGAAGTTAGCGGTATTTGACAAAGTGGAAACAGTTCCACTGCTTACATACCCACCACTATAGTTAATCCCATCAATATAAATTTCGGGACAACTGCCTATTTTTGTTATAGCGGCAAAATAATGCCAATTGCCGTCGTTTAAACCGGTTTTAGTCGCGCCTCTTATTCGATAATTACCACTGCCGCCATGTGTTTCTAACTCGATGTACCCATTTCCACCGTAGAATTCTACAAGGTAGCCATACTGCGTGGTGCTGTATTTCTGTAATATCGCCGAATAAGTAGCCGTTGTATTGGTTTTAAACCAGAAATCTATAGAAAAACTTCCAGCCGAAAAATTAAAATCTGCATCATTACCAAAATCCAAATAGTCATTACTTCCGTCAAAATAATCGCCCCCGTCTATCTGGCCGGTGGCATTCTGAGTGACCCCGCCGTAAGGGGTGCCGTTATTAGCGTTAGAGGTAGAGTCATAATCTGTCCCCGAGGTTTCCTCTAAATGCTGAACCATTTTATAATTACTGTCCCAGACGGCAGTAGTGGATTCATCCGTATCCCCGGTTTTTCCGTAGTACAGATAAAAAGTGGTATCGGTGCCGGAAGAAACGGTGGGAATGTTCACCCAGTAAACAGCGTCATTAACGGCGTATTTTTCCTTTTCGTAGCTAAGTAAGGTTTCCCCGTCGGAGAGGGTAAACTTGACGTCGTTGCCGTCCATGATGTTGGTGGTGTCGGAGAGTATTACCGCCAGAGGAAAATTAGAAAGGTCAGAGCCTATCTTGGTGTGGTCAATGGTGATTTCTTTACGGTATTCATAGCCCGAAAGCCAGAGGGCTTCAGCCGGAACGGAGAAGCTTAACAGTAATCCGCATAACAACGATAGAAAGATTTTTTTATACATCTACATCACCCTCCTTTTAAACACCGCTATCCCCACGACCCCAAATCCTAAAAGTAAAAGAGAAGTTGGTTCGGGGATGATTCCACTAACGTAATTAACTTCAGCATACATCTGACTGCAGTAGGTATAAATCCCGATGCCGGAGGAGGCGGCGCGCCTTAAAGCTATACCTATCTGTAAGGTGTTTATATCATCCCAGGTCCATGGCGCTCCCGATTGGGGATTGTTCGTCCAGGAGGCAGAGTAGGTTGTATAGCTTGTATCCGGGATAAACCCGGAAGAGCCC
>CAYLRY010000124.1:0-2689 GCA_964386535.1 uncultured Dehalococcoidales bacterium
CGTACGGATATTGACCTTTGACAAAACATACATACCATGATTAGGATAATGGTGCTATTTAATACAGTAAAATATTGCAAGAAGTGAATAATTGACCGATAAAAAACCTTTAAAACAAGACGCTGTGTCCGTACTACATAGTGGCAGACAAGACAATCAAAGATCAGAAACCGACTCTCTTAACCTTGATGATGTTAAATCACGCTGCCTGACTACTGTAAATATTTCTGAACTTCTACCTCAGGGCATTCGCATAATTGATATTCACAATAACGTTATTTATATTAACCAGGCTTTTTCTGTTCTTGCCGGTTGTTCTCCCGAACAGCTTGTTGGCAAGAAGTGCTATCAGAACTTTCCTGGTTCTTATTGCCACAGCCCAACATGTATATTGGAAAGGATGAAGAATGGAGAGAAGGCTGTTCAGGCAGAAATCAATTGGGATGAGGACAGCAACCGCAGAACTTATGTACTTTCTGCCCTGCCTCTCAATACCGAAGATGGTACCCTGTTTGGAATTATAGAATACTTCCTGGATGTTACCGATACCAGAAAACTGGAACAAAAAGCGGCACAGAATGAAGTTCTGTACTCCGAATTGTTTAACAATGTACCTGTTCCCATTATTGAATATGATTTTTCCCTTGTAAAAAAACATTATGACAAGCTACGATCGCAGGGCGTTACCAATTTCAGGAAGCATTTTTATAAAACCGCCCCGCAGGAGTTGTTGAAATGCGAGTCCTTGCTGCGCCCGGTCAGGCTCAATAAACATGCCGCCCATTTCTTTGGTTTGGATTCTCCGGAAGAACACAAACACGATATGGAAAAAAGGCACAACAGAAACCTGCATAAGAATGAAGGCCCCAAGGAGTGCCATATCGGTTTGGCGGAGGGAAAAACCCAGTTTGATTATGAAGCCTATGTCGAAATCAAAGATGGAGATTACCGTTATCTTTTCACCTCGGTTTCCGTGGCGCCTGGATGTGAAGAATCTCTGGCGATAGTTTATCTGAGTTTTGTAGATATTACAGATAGAAAAAAATCCGAAGAATTGATGAAAAAGCACCAGAGCGAATTGAAAAGAAAAGTTGCTGAGCGCACTGCCCAATTAAAAGAATCCAGGGAAAAAATCAAAGAGTTATACATTATAGAATGCAGTACGAGGAAAGAGCTGGAAAGATTGATGAAGCAGAGGGTCGAGTTCAACCGGATGCTGGTGCATGAGTTGAAGACTCCGCTGGTGCCCATCCTGGGCACAATCAGCATTCTTTCGCGAGAGATTGAAGCCGAACCAACGCGCAGTATGCTGGAAAACATCCAGGGTGGCGCAATTGCATTGTCCCACAGAATAGATGAACTGCTTGACCTGGAGAAAGCAGATAGCGGTTCGCTGCACCTGGACCTTGAACTTGTTGATATTGCTGAATTGTTAAGGCGGCTACATGATTATGTTAAACCGCAGTTATCTGAAAAGGAACAGACAATATCACTTACCGTCACTCATGACTTGCCATTTATCATGGGAGATAAAGAACGCCTGTCACAGGTGATTCTGAACCTGATAAACAATTCCTACAAATACTCTCCCTACGGAAGCCATATATTAGTTAAAGCTGCCAGGCAGGGAAGTGATATAATAGTTGAAATTCAGGATGATGGCCCGGGAATTCCGGAGGAAAAAAGAGCGGAACTGTTTAAACCGAATTATGCCGTCAGCAGTAATACTGATCTCCGCAATGGCCTGGGAATCGGCCTGGCATTGTGCAACAAATTAATAGGTTTACACAAGGGAAGAATATGGCTGGACAGTTCCACGAACCAGGGAAGCATATTTCGTATTTCGATACCAACCTATCGAGAGGCTGCCAAAAATGAAATTATTGATAGTTGAAGATGACCAGAATGCCTCAAGGTTTATCAACTTTGCCTTTCGCACCGGGTGGACATCTGCCCGGGTTGTATCAGCGCTTAATGGTTTGAAAGGTGTTGAGCTGGCAGAAAGCGAAAAGCCGGATGTAATACTGCTGGATCTCGGCCTGCCAGATATCAGCGGCTTTGAAGTAATCAAACGAGTTCGGAAATTTTCAAGCGTTCCGATTATTGTGACTACAGTAATCAATAGCGAGCCCGATATTGTGCAGGCGCTTGAGCTTGGGGCGGATGAATATATTCTTAAACCATTTGGGCAGATGGAAATAATTGCCCGAGTTAAGGCATTCACCCGCAGAATGGAGAATGCAGATAAACAACAGCCGGACGCTGTTTTGGGGCCATGGCGTTTCAACCCTGAGAAATCCCAGGTTTATAACAAGAATTATCAGGTCAGCCTTACTCATACCGAAAACCTGATCCTGCAACACCTGGTATTGAATGCCGGGAATGTGGTTACCTATAACAGCCTTGTAGAATCCCTGTGGGGAAGCTGTTACCCGGGCTCCCTTCAGGCTATAAGGGTCTATATCAACAGGCTGAGGCAGAAAATAGAAAAAGATCCATGTTCCCCGGCGATCATATGTACCAAGATCGGCATTGGATACTATGTTGCCAAAAACAGCTAGTAGTATGTAAAAATACGTTTCGGTTATTCATTCTGGCTTTTTAAAGTGCCTGCTTTTTCATCTGGTCGCTACAAACAAGTTATTAATTAGCCGGTTACCCGTTGGCGTTACTCTGGCTAGTTGTTCTG
>CAYLRY010000125.1:0-2671 GCA_964386535.1 uncultured Dehalococcoidales bacterium
ATAATGAGCGGTGACTGGAGTTCAGACGTGTGCTCTTCCGATCTAGGAAGATCCTCCTCCGGACCAGGTTAAGGAAAATCCCGTACTTCCGGTAGCTATACTGTGAGATGCCGTTACGTTTCCGGCCGTATTTGTAATTGTCCATGGACCTGCTCCGGAGTCAGTTAGTTTAAGGTTGTCAGTAACCCATACATTATTTTGGCTTAACCACAATGTTTGTGTTGAGGATACATAAAAATCCATCCATTGCACAAGCCCATCAAATCTTGTCGTAACATAAGCATTGCCATCTCCCCAAGATATCCTATCGCTATATGGAAGAAGTACATCATCCCCTACGGTCAATGGACTAAGATTCGTGCCGGATTTAGACCAATAAGTTGAACCTCCCGCCGGAGCCGCCCCATGTGTGATTACCCCGGCATTGTAGTATAGCACTTCGCTTGCCGTGGCTGAGGCAATGCCTGACAGGGTTAATGGACTTTGAATATTTACAATCGAAGCAGCCCCTCCGGAGCCGGAAATGCCTCCTCTTATGAATACGTCTCCACCCTTTTCTCCTGCAGCCGCAGTATCCCCTCCATATAACTTTACACCAACCCCCATTCCGGTAGATTTGGGTCCTGCTGTATATGTTGCTGTGTAATCGGTGTTTGTCACTAAAATATACCCATATACATCGGTTGCAGGATCAAGATAAAATTTTAAGTATGCTGCAGATGCAGCCTGGCTGAACTGAAATTTTTTAAGGTTTCCAAGGAATAAATTGAATACCGAATCATTCTCTGCTGTGAAATAAACGGAAGCAGAGTTGTAGAACTTCAACTTGTTTGTGGAGTTTACAAGTATGTCATCCTGAACTGTGATCCCGGCACTTGCCGTAAATTCTTCGAGATAATCAGTACGGAAAACATAGTCGGTTCCGACCCATTGACTACCTCCGGCCATATTTCCCTGAAGAAGGAACGTGGTGTCATATCCAAGTCTAAAGTCATATGTTGCGGTCGCAGAACTTGGATCAACATGATACCCAATAAGAAGGTTATACTGACCGGAAGTTACATCCTGCCCTGAGAGAGCCCCAATAAAAACATTGTTCCCTCCGGTTGAACTTCCATCAACTCCCTTCCCGGCACCGATTCCTATGAAAGTGTTATAGCTCCCGGTATTATATTGCCCTGCAGTACCTCCGATGATCGTATTGTTCCCGCCTGTGGTTATTTTCATCCCGGCCGAAGCACCAATTAAAACGTTAGTAGATCCTGATGTAACCCCCGATCCGGCTGAAGCACCTAAAAACATATTATAATTGCCGGTAGAAGATCCCGACACACCCATTCCTGCTCCGTACCCTATTCCGACATTACCAACACCTGTAAAATTCCTTAATGCGTGTGCGCCAATGGCAACATTCTGAGTTCCTGTAGTAGTTCTGTTTAACGCATATGGCCCAATGCCCACGTTATAAGAACCCGTACTTACAATCTGACCGGCATAATAACCAATAAATACACATCCCTCTGCCGTTGTCATGTTGTATCCCGTGTTCGAGCCTACGAGAACGGAATGATAAGTGTGCGTCATCGCATCATTCCCGGCATTAACCCCAATCCGGACATCCTGCGTTGTTGCATTGTAAGTGAAAGCATTAGAGGCCCCGGACAGTATTCTTACGGTGCTTTGCGTAATACTGCCTGTAACGGATAAGACTGACCCATCATAGGTTAATCCTGACTCGGCATTTAAAACATCTGTAGTGGCAGTAGCGGTAACTACCCGGTTGTTTGCCTGATTTGTAACACTTACATCAGAGGATCCTCCGATAGTACTCGGATCAACCCATTTTAGTCCTGTTACCTCAATATCATCCCTGATAAGAACATAGCCGTTTGTTCCTGCGGCCAAGATGGTAGGCGCACTCGAAACATTGGCAGACAATAGGCCTCCCTTTGCAATGTTCACGATCTTTTCCTGATATTCGGTTCCGGATGCGTGGACGTTCTGAGTTAATATAAGATCATACTGTGCCATCTCTGTCTATTCTAAGGACTTTGTAAAAGTGGTACCTTTTTCCATATAGCATTGCCGGCCGTACCTGTCTGAATACATATGTAAAGATAGTCATCGTCAAGTGATGTCTGCCCGTATGTGCCGGCATCTACCGAACTTAACTTAGCTCCCGTTGGGATAAAGTAGGTACAACGACTTCCATTTGCAAGTGCATACTGAGGATGATCATCATCCGCTAAGCCAGTCAATCCCCCATGGTCCGTTACGCCTCCACCGCCACCTCCTCCAAGCTGTGGTGTCAGCCTGATCGAGATGTAGTCAATCTCTAAGTAGTGAGATGTATTCCCTGAGGCCGGGTGATATAGTCTCATTGTAACCTCATTGCTCCCATTGATCCATGGGGTAACAAGTGGTAATGGGTAGTCTATCAGGGTAAACGCCATTTCATCTGTAAATGTCGTTGCCGTATCCCATGATAAAGTGTCATTATTGAAAAACTGTACCTGAATGATATGCCCGGATCCTCCGTGATAATACACATACAGCAACAGGTTGTTGAATATGGTGATTCCGGTAAACTCAAATCTCACATCAAACCCCGGGGTTCCGGCCGCTTCTTCTATTTGTAAAATACTTGCATCAATAGCCTGAACAGATGCGT
>CAYLRY010000126.1:0-2660 GCA_964386535.1 uncultured Dehalococcoidales bacterium
ATTGAACATGGTGTAGATAGGGTTGAGCAGGACGAATGGGCTGCCCGCAGTCATGCTAAATATGGTGAAGCCTGGAAAGCCGGCAAATTCAAGGAAGAAATTTTCCCTGTGACCATCCCGCAGGAAAAAGGTGATCCTAAGGTTCTGGATATCGATGAGCAGTACCGACCAGGGAGTTCGGTAGAAGCCCTGGCCAAACTCAAAACAGTTTACGGTACCAAAACCATCACTGCCGGTAATGCTCCTGGTTTGAATGATGGCGCTTCCGCTATTTTATTAATGACCCGTCAAAAAGCCGCGGATATGGGACTTAAACCCCTGGCTACTATTGTTACCAACGTGCATTTTGCCATGAACGCCAGCCGAATGCCTGAAGCTCCGGGTTATGGTATGTTAATGGCTTTGAAAAAATCCGGATTATCTCTGGAAGACATTAAAGTAATGGAAATTAATGAAGCCTTTGCCTGCGTTCCACTGGTTTCTTTGAGAATTCTGGCTGGCGGAGACAACGAGAAGAAAAAACTGGCAGAGTTAAAAGAGAAAACTAATGTTAACGGCAGTGCAATCGCTATCGGCCATCCCAATACTGCATCAGGCGCCAGGATAGTTATGAATTTGATGTATGAACTGCAAAGAAGAGGCGGTGGTTATGCCATGGGTTCTCTTTGCGGTGGTCTGGCACAATCCAATACCTGTATTATTAAAGTTGACTAAACAATAACTGAAAAAAAAGAGGGGCGCCCAGCGCCCCTCTTTTTTTATCTATAAATATTATCTACCGAGTAATGAACCGCCATCAAGACCGATGGTAGTACCTGTAGTGTAACTGGATGCATCAGAAGCCAGGTATAGGGCTGTGAGGGCTACATCATCCGGTTGTCCGAAAAAGCCCAGAGCAGTTTTACGGAGATGATGCTCGTTGACACCGGGTAATCCCAGGTAAGGATCAGCCAGCCGGCTGTGAATCCAACCAGGGGCAATGGCATTAACCCTGATGCCGTATTTACCCCACTCATTGGCCATGCATTTGGTCAGATGTGCTACTGCGGCTTTGCTCGTGCAGTAAGCGCTTAACAATTCGGTGCAGGTAAAGCCCTGATATGAGGTCATGTTAATAATACTGCAACCTTTCTTTTGCTCTTTCATCAACTTGACTACTTCTTTACTTACCAGCCACGTACCTTTCAAATTAACGTTCATGACAGTATCCCAGGCCCACTCTTCCAGATCCTCAAGAGGAACCATCTGGGGATTGGCGCCAGCGCTATTGACCAGAACGTCTACGGTTTTAAATTGAGCTTTAACCTGCTCAATCATTTTTCTGACTTCTTCGCTTTTTCCAAGGTGAGAGGCAAAGGCAGCAGCTTTTCCCCCCTTGGCATTGACTTCGGCAGCCACCTTTTCCAGGTTCTCTATCTTGCGGCTGGTCAGCAATATGGTGGCTCCTGCTTGAGCAAAGCGGTTAACAATAGCATGCCCCAGATCACCAGCACCACCAACTATAAGTGCAACCTTACCTTCCAGTGAAAAACGGGATACATCTAAATTCATTACCTGCTCCTTCTAATTATGATTAAAAAATCTATAACTATTTTCGAACCCATAATACATCATGAGTACATTATTAGTCAAACAAACCAGACGATGATAATATACGATTATGTCCTGTATTTTTTGTTTGAATAGTAAAAGCAAAACGCTTATGTTAGAATAGATATTGACCTAAGGCCTTATGACAACTAACAACTCTAATACGCCGAGAATATCTTAAGCAATTTATAAAGAAAAGGAGATATTAAAATGTCATTGAATGGAAAAGTTGCGCTGGTTACCGGAGCCCGGCAAGGGCTGGGCAAAGCAATCGCTCTGGGACTTGCTAAGGCTGGCGCGGATCTCTTTGTTGCAGACCGGGTGGTTGAAGACGGCAAACTGGATGAAGTGGCCAAGGAAATTAAAGCCATGGGCCACAAATGCGGTACTTCCGGTGGAGACATCTCAGTTGAAGCAGACGTTGTGGCCATGATTAAAAAGGCTACCGATGAGCTGGGCAAAGTAGATATTTTGGTCAACAATGCAGGCGTTACTGCGCCGGATAGATTCTCGGAAATGCCACTTAGAAGATGGAATCTGATTATTAATGTCAACCTGAATGGCACTGCATATTGTGCTCATGCCGTTCTACCGCAAATGATTGAGAGAAATAGCGGTGTAATCATAAATATGTCCTCAATTCTGGCATTAAGAGTACAGATGAGCGTAGCTTATGGTGCAACTAAAGCTGCTGTAGAAAGATTTACAACCGGGCTGGCTCGTGAAATGCGTAAAAGCAATATTTCCGTAACTGCTATGCGCCCTTTCTTTGCCAAGACCGAAGTCGTAGCTGGTTTCATGGAAGGCCGCACGGATATGAGTGATTGGGAGGAGCCGGAAATGTGGGGGAAATATTGCGCAGATATCGCCGCTGCCGATCCTTCAGTCACAAATGGTAAAATTTTCGATCAAGCTCTTTGTAAAGAAACTTTCGGCCCCTGGAAATAAAAACGAGATTTTCTCTGAATAAACAAACAAGGGGGGAGAAAATTTTCTCCCTCTTTTTTGTTTTCTGCTTGCCTCTTTGGCGTTCCTTTTGGTAAAATTATGTAGATAAATGGAGGTGAATT
>CAYLRY010000127.1:0-2631 GCA_964386535.1 uncultured Dehalococcoidales bacterium
TCATAAAGCTGCTCGTTGACCTCGGTGCCCCAGGTAACACCCTGGTGCTGTTTTACAACCATAAAACCGTATTTGTGGTACAGGCGGCAGGCAGCACCAAGCCCTTCAAAACTCCACAGGAAAACGTACCTGTAGCCATAGCTGCGGCAAAAATCCAGTGCAGTTCAGCTACCCTGCCTATCGAGCCGGGTATATACCCTTCTATTATTTTTATGGGCGCCATGTCCATTAAGCAATATTTTTACCGGAGGCATACCCCCAAGCCAACCATCTGCAACTTAAGCACCATATTCATGATCCATCAGGAGAACGAAGCTATTAATCTCTTAACTCAAAATTCGTTAACCAGGGCAAGGAATTGAAATGGCTAAGAGACCACATAAGGCCGCTTATTGATATTGCGTTTTTAGCCTGCTGAAATCCTGCAATACCTTGACAAATAGCAAAATCCGCTATAGTTTAGTATTGCGTAATGTCTTGTAAAGAGTTTCCTTACAGGTATAGTGAACATGCAAAGAAAAGGAAATTTGAGCGCCCTATTTCTGATTTAGAGGTCAAGGAGTGTATCGAGAATTGCGAAACGATGTATACTGACAAGTGTGGTAATCCTGTCTATCGGGCAAAAGTAAATGGCAGGGGTATAAAAGTTGTAGTTGCCCTTGCAGAGCCAGACTTTATTATCACGGTAGCTGATTACCAGGGAGGATGAAATGAAATTTTCTTATGACTCAAAGGCTGATGCAATATATATTACTGTTAGCAATAATAGATACGATCATGGGAAAGACATTGATGGGGAAAGGCGAATTGATTATGATGCCACCGGGAATATTATAGGGATTGAGTTATTGTGTGTTAGCACGGGGGTTATTACAGATGACTTACCCTACAGAGCAGAGGTAGAAAGCTATTTAGAAGAAAAAGGGATCAAGATCTTCGCTTAAAACAGTAAAGTATAAACAGAAAAACCAAAAAAACCATAGCAATCTTATAAATTCTGGCGCCAAGAATAGAACTGCTTCCAAACGTTTAAAAACGGAATTTTTCCATCCAGGCTGTTGTTATATATAACATTACGTTAATTAACATAGTCTTGCACGCACTTCTTTGAACTGATTATTTACTATATCCTCATGTAGTTATGTGCCTGCAAACAGTTCTATAAGGCGCTTTCCTCGTTTGCGCCAAAACCCACTTTGGTTTTGAGAGCAAAACAGGTTAAAATAGTAAGAAACTGGTTGGTCAATATGAGTGCCGAAAGTTTGAAATTTTCCAACCGGGATTATTAATTTGAAATTAAATACAAATATAGAATATATTCTTAAGATACCAGGTAGTTCAGCTATGCAAGCTTTGCCGGGTATCTTATTTATATTGGAGGGGAAGTTTGAACAAGGGGCTTTATAAAGTCTTCACGGCGCTGCTTGCGCTTGGTTTTGCATTAATATCAACTCCGGTTCCGGCACTTTCAGCCGAATCAACAGTGGTTCTGACGGTCAACCCTTCTTCCGGGCAAACAGGAGAAAGCGTAACTGTGTCCGGAACTGGATTATATCTGGGCCAGACCACCATGTTCAGATTATACTTCACCGATCAGGAGGTTAACCTCAGTCAAGATTATGTATATGTGGAAGACACACTGACAAGCTACTGTTATTTTCCGGTTACCGATATCGTTGGTGATTCCTTTACACAAACCGTGGCTATTCCTGCCTATTTTAATAACAAGCCTGTAGATAAGGATGGTACCTATTATTTTTACCTTACCAAACTCAACGGTATGATAAACAAATTTGTTATTTTAGGCGGAACACCTTTTGAAGTAACCGGCTTTTCTGATGTGACTTTAACCCCCGCTCAAGGGAGTTCAGGCCAGGAGCTTGAGATTACCGGAGGCGGGTTCTTGCCGGGAGAGAATATCCAGATACTGTTTGATGGTATTGATATTACCGAAGAGTATGTGGACGGCGAACCCAAAGCGGTAAGCTCCGGTACAGAGGCCGGAACATTCAGTGTAGTTGTCCCGGTTCCTGCTGCAAGTTACGGTGAAAAAGTGGTAAAGGTTATTGGAGAAAGCTCCGGCATAGAAGCCAACAGAACATTTACCGTGCTTCCCAAAATAACCCTTACTCCTGCGTTCGGAGGGGGCGGTTCCCAGGTTATTGTCAGTGGCACCGGTTTTTCCGAGAATGCTGATATTTACTTTGAAGATGCTTTTATTATCTGCGCCCAGGCTACCGAAGGCTGTTTTACGCAAACAATTAACGTACCTGCTGATCTTGAGTTTGGAACATATACCATAAGGGCGGAGGATCCGGTTACGCCGGATACAATAAATGCCAGCGCGAGTTTTGAAGCAATTAACCCCCTGGTAGCTCCCGAACCGCTTGAACCTGCCAACGGGAAGCAGGATGTGCCGGTTCACCCAACCTTCGCCTGGGCTCCCGTTACTGTAGCTGAAAGTTATGAATTCCAGCTAAGCAAAGATCCGGGATTCGACAGGGATGTTCTGGTAGCTGTGAGCATCACAGATACAACCTACAGCCATTCTGCACCGGCGCTTGATCTTGACACCTACTATTACTGGAGGGTGAGAGCGGTTGATGAAGATGAAACCTGCGGCCCGTGGTC
>CAYLRY010000128.1:0-2607 GCA_964386535.1 uncultured Dehalococcoidales bacterium
TCCCTTCCACGCTCAACACATCTAATGAAGGTAAGGTTGAAGTAGTGGCGGCTGATGGCAATTGGACAGGTACCTGGGCGTTAACTGAAGATACCACCAGACTAACCAGAAACATTACAACTATGACAATAGGGAATACTCGACTGAGTCTCATGAATAATAATGCCTCCTAATTTATGATGATCGCGTAACGATATCGATGATGCCCCTATGTAAATCAGTATCTATTATACATAATTCTCCCGATTCATGAAATTGACCTGAGTTGTAGTAATTGGTTAATTGACCTAGAAGAACTTCGGTCCACATAAAAAGATCAGGATCCCGGTCTGGAAAGAAAAAAGAAGCCGTTCCAAACAGCTTCTTTCTAAGATCTTTTCCCCGATTATACCTGGCATCAATTCTTTACTGTTTTGACCTTCACCGGACCGTGCAGGGTGGTTTGGCTGTCCAGTTCCACACTTTCAAGCCAGTAGAAGTATTTCCGGTCTGCCTTTACTGTTGTGTCTTTATATGTGTAAATTGCACCCATCGGCAAGCTGGGATTTTGAGCAGAGATCATTTCCGGAGTGAGCAGCTTCCTCTCACCATCCTTGGTCTTTGAGCGATAAATATTGAATCCAACTACATCAGCTTCACTGACGGTCTCCCAGTTAAGAACGACACCTTTTTTCCGGTATTCAGCGTTGAAGTAAAGCAGATCGACTGCAGTGGGCAAGGGGTCATACCCCAGGGCAGGATCGCCAAACAACACATAGGTCTCGATCAGGTCCGGAGATGCACCAATGCTAAAAAGCTCCAGTTTACCAGCCTGGGTGGCGGCACCTACCGTAGGCGCGTTGTTCTTGAGCAGTGCGTTCAGAAAACCACGATTAAGAAAATCATGCCCGCCGGCATCGCCCTGCCCTGTGGCTGACCAGCTGGCAATGGCTCCCTTACCGATCGCTCTGGTTGAAGTCTCCGCTAATGAGTCCAGGGAGGCTTTTGGATTAATGTAATAGCCTTCCAAACAGGCCATAACAAGAACGATTGGCTGCTGCCCAGCATTGGACAATGACCCAACGCTGGAAGTGGTGAATAGACTTTCAGACGCCCAGCCAGTAGAGTAACCATGACCGATGTAATTGACAATGAACTTGCCATAATTGGAAAGGACAGCTGCTTTTGCAGCTGATACATCAGTATGTGTAATCCCATAATAGACCTTTGTAGTCGAATAGGTTGAAGGGACACTGCTGCTGATCAGGTTATCCGAAATGACGTTGAAGTAACCAGCACTGTCCGGATTATCCGCCACAGCAAGTATCTGTTGTCGCCAATCACCGGCAGGAGGGGTCGACTCATACGCGATGATCTTGGTCACCATTGCGTCTGCTTCAGCAGCAGTATTCACAGCAAGGCGTCCGAGCATCATGTCCGGCATGATATCCGTGCCGCTTACCGTCACATACCGGTTATCTGCAGCAGTCTCACTGATCCAGGGATCAACGTTCAACAGGTATGGCGGGATAAAACTGGTGCGGTTATTACCCAGATAATTCTTAGGATCATAATTGCCATCACCTAACAAGACAACATAGGATGGTGCAGGACGCACCCAATTTACATATGCGGATGCCAGAAGGTCATGGATGGCTGCAGGATCAATAATGCCAAAAGAGAATTCATCGTACACATCCTGCACATTAACCACTAAAGCTCTTAAACCCTGGTTGGCACGGTAGTTTTTTAATGAATTGGCTGCATTCATAAACAACGAGTGCGTAATTATGATGTAATCCGCTGTGTTCGATGAGCTATGCAAATTTGAAACAGAATCACGTTCTATTCCGGCTACAGTTTTATAAGTAGAAGTTGTACCAGTCCAGTATTGTTTCTCAACCGAGATACTATCCTGGAACTCAGCGGTGAAAATCGTTGAACCGATTACATTGATATTGGTAATACGTACGGGCTCTTCAGGAATACTGACATCATAAGCCCGGACCTGGTTTGAAGTAAAACCATTTACTCGATATTTCCACGTACCCGTTTGGTCAAAGGTGAAAGCCAGTGTGTTATTTTCAGCAGTAAATTCATCGGTGTATAGCAGTTCTACTGATTCAATGTAAACAAGATCGGCTATCTGACCCTGATCTAGTGGGGCAGTAAAGAGGAGTGTATTTACAGCCGGACTATCAACAAGCAGACCTGCTGGTACATTCATTTCGCCAATATGCCAAGCAATATCATCAAAATAGAAATCTCCAATCTGTATACCGTTTAACGATACTGTTACGTGATGATCGATTGGTATCGTAGCAGATGAATTTCCGCCATATAATGAGACGCGCATTACTGCTGGCTTAGATGTCAGAACAGATTGCGTAAATGTTGTTGACCATGTTTTTGTACCCGGTGCGAATAATCTACTCCAGAAAAAGTGTTCCTCAGTAGTATAACCAATAATATTTGATGTGTAATAACCGCCGCCAGTCATGATACGCTGTGCTGAAAATTCTGCTGGTACATTTTTTGAAGATGGAGCTCCACTCTGCGTTGGCATGCGCAGACCGGGAGCTTTTCCATAAGTCAACCAGTACACATTCTCCGCCGTGTACTTCGACT
>CAYLRY010000129.1:0-2594 GCA_964386535.1 uncultured Dehalococcoidales bacterium
AGTTTCATTACCTGAACAACCTGATAAAAGGAAGACAATTACTCCGGTAAAAAGAATAATAGAGACGGTTTTAAACCATTTCATTGTACCCCACCTACACCTTATAAATATTATTTCATTATACCGATTTCTAAACATATCAGTTAATTGTTAATTAATTATTAAGTCTGGGGTTATTATAATATTACAAGGGAAATAATACCAGAGGCGCTTTTCAAGACGTAGGAAGGGTAAAATAGAAACAGCTTCCTTTTCCCAGTTCACTTTGGACACCGATTGAACCGCCATGGGCTTCCACCAGTCTTTTTGCAATGGTTAAACCCAGTCCGCTTCCTCCCCTGTTCCTGGCGCGTGATTTATCCACCCTGTAAAAACGTTCGAACATATTAGGTAAATCAGCAGCAGGAATACCTTCACCAGTATCCTGAACGCTGATTTTAACAAACTCACCTTCAGTTTTGGCTGATACCGTAATACAACCTCCATCTGGTGTATGGGTGATGGCATTGGCCAACAAATTACGTAATACCTGGCTAATGCGCTGATAGTCTATGTTGACCAGTGGTATGGGCTGGTTGATCTCGGTTTTCATATTCAAGGATTTTTCTCTGGCTTTAGTCTGAATTGCTTTAACGGACTGTTCGATTAAAAGACATAAATCCTCAGGCTGCCGCATTAACTTTAGTTCTCCAGCATCAGCCAGTGCTAATTCTTGCAGATCATCCACTAACCTGGAAAGTAATCCGACCTCTTCGCTCAGAGAATTTATGGTTGCCTTATCCGGTTTAATAACATCATCCTGAATTGCTTCCAGATAACCAGCCACATTGGAAAGCGGGGTCCTTAACTCATGAGCGATATCCGCTACCATATTGCGGCGTAGTTTTTCTGTATTTTCTAATCCGGTAGCCATGGCGTTGAAAGTTTTAGCCAGTTCCGCCACTTCACCCCTGTTTGATATTTTTACTCTCTGTGAAAAATCGCCCTGTCCGAGTTTTTTAGCAGTACTGGTAAGTGCCTTGATAGGTGCCAGAATATACCTGGACAGTAAAAAGGTAATAATGAAAGCAATGGCAACAGCCGATAATCCCCCCCATAAAAGAAAACGGTTAATGGCGCTGGTAAAATAAATAGTTAATACACTACCCGGACCTTGAGGGTTGATGTAAAGGGTACCAAGCTGTATCCCGGTTTTAATCCCGTAGGAACTCATCCCGGTAGATGGATTAAACGATGGCGGATTAGGCATAATTACCGGCAAATACAGGATGGTGCCTGTATTTGAGGAACGGTATTCTCTACCAAGCAGATCCTTCTGGGAATCAGCTAAAACCATATTATTACTATCAGTAAGAATAATTCGTTTTTCCTCCATTGTGCCTAGCTGCTCAACTATTGGCTGTATTCCTTCCCATTTTCGGTTAGTAGAGTAATAACGAGAGATAACATATTCAATCCTGGCGTTACGTACGCTGTTATTCTGGGTCTCGTATTTTTGCAGTTCATCCCAGACACTACGGGCGAAGAAAAAGGACGCCGTACCCACCGTAACAATAATTACAAAAATGAAAGCCAGCATCAGCCGGAATTGCAAATTGTGTATCACTCATTGACTCCGGAGAATTTATAACCAGCGCCGTAGACCGTTTTTATATACCTGGGGCGGCCTGCATCCTTTTCCAGTTTACGGCGTAAGTTGAGTATATGCACATCAATGGTACGGTCAAAACCATCAAAATCAAATCCTAATACCCTTTCGATTAATTGAGCGCGGCTAAAAACTCGATTCGGCTCTCTGATTAAAACACCCAATAGCTTAAATTCTACAGGGGTTAAATCTACCGGTTTACCAGCGATGAAAACCGCATGCTGAGGAAAATTTACCCTGAGTTCTCCATATTTCAACTCAGATGGTCCAAGCTGTAACGATTCGTCAGGCAGACGCCTGAAAACCGCCCGGATTCTGGCAGCCAGTTCTTTAGGGCTAAACGGTTTAGTCACATAATCATCTGCCCCTAAATCTAATCCTTCGATCCTGTCCTGTTCTGTGGTTTTAGCTGTAAGTAAAATAACCGGTACAGACGACTCACTTCGCAGAGTACGGCAGATCTGAAGTCCGTCTATCCCCGGCAACATAATGTCCAGAACGATCAGGTCAGGATGTGATTCTCTGGCTAAGCGTAAAGCCTCAACCCCGTCATAAGCAGTTAAGACAGTATAACCGTCCCGGTTCAAGTAAAGCTTGACGAGTTCTACAATCTTTACATCATCATCAACAACCAGTACTCGCTTTGAAGGCATACTGAGGCTCCTTATACTTATGCTATAACAAAAATATTAAGAAATTGTTAAACAGCTTAATTCCAACCCCCTGTATTAGAGATAACATAAAAACTGGGCTAATTGCAAAATCAGGATATCAAGGTGATAAACTACCTGGATTCTCAGGGGTATAGGCTAAGTGCCATTTAGCTTGTCAAAGTCATCTATGTAATGATACAATTATGAGCGATAATAAATAGGGGCCGCTAGCTCAATCGGCAGAGCAACTGACTCTTAATCAGTAGGTTCTGGGTTCGATTCCCAGGCGGCTC
>CAYLRY010000130.1:0-2577 GCA_964386535.1 uncultured Dehalococcoidales bacterium
AGATTGAGCCATGTTGATCTCGTTGTGAGGATAAGGCGCCAGTAAAGGAGCAAAGATTGCTGTTATTATTAAAAGGAGAATCAATGCAAATCCCACCACTGCCAGTTTACGGCCGAAAAAGACCCGTATTACCCTGCGAAATTCGCTTTGGGCCGGTACGATTTCAGACTGCACCGCCACTGCAACTGTATTGGCTGTTTTATTCTGCATTTCCGGACTCCTTAACTGTACCTTATACGCGGATCAATCCAGCCATAAGAAATATCAACTATCAGGTTTGAAAGCACCACTACCACCGCAATTACCAGCGCCCCAGCCTGGACTATCTGGTAATCATGAGAAAACAAGGAATCTGCCAGCAGGCGTCCCATTCCCGGAATATTAAAAACGGTCTCTATCAGGACTGATCCGCCGAAGACCAGGCCGACCTGCAAGCCCAGGATGGTAATAACGGGTATCATAGCGTTCTTAATGGTATGCCGGAGAATTATTACTCGTTCACGCAAACCCTTGGACCAGGCTGTACGGATATAGTCCTGGCTGACAACCTCCAGCATGGCAGAGCGGGTCTGACGGGTAAGGGAAGCCACCGAAAATAGGGAAAGACAGATAACAGGCATAATAGCTGCTCGTAAACTCTGTCCCAGATCTTCCGCAGGAGAAACATAGCCGCCGGTAGGTAGCCAGTGCAAAATTAATGAAAAGAGGTACATTAATAATATTCCAACCCAGAAAGAGGGCAGGGTAATGCCAACATTGGCCAATATTGTTACTATGGAATCAATCCATTTTCCCCTTCTTAAGGCACAAATTATACCAAAAGTTATACCGAAAAAAGCGCTAACAATAAAGGACAGGACGCCGAAATAAATAGTTACCGGCAGCCTGGTGGAGATTAAATACCCCACGTCCTGACCCAGATTAATGGATTTACCCATATCTCCTCGCAGAATATTACCGATCCAGGTTATATACTGCACAGGAAGAGATTGATCTAACCCGTATTCATGACGCAGTTCTGCCAGGCGTTCGGGAGTATAGGTTTGAGTCTGGCTTTGAGAAATGAAAATTACCAGAGGATCACCGGGTAACAGCCTCATAGCCAGAAAGACCAGCATAGTAACCAACAATAGGATAACCACACCTATCATTAAGCGGCGTATGATATAGGCTGTCATGCCATTTCCTCCATGGGGATTACTAAAATTGAAAGTTTCGTATTCAGATAAAGAAACTATTAGGTTTATTTTTGAAAGATAACGGATTTATTTGATCCCCCCGGGTTTACCGGGGGGATCAAATAAGGGTGCTATTTTATTTCTCTCTCCATACGTTAACCGGGTCAAAGTAACCGTTAATGTCCACGGCATCCCAGCTCAGATTATGAATTTTGGAGTTAAGAACATAGCGGGGGGAATCCCACATCCAGGGAATCACCAGAGCTTCATCATAGACTACTTTAAGCAGTGCCTGCATCTTAGCCATCCGTTTATCGTAATCTGGCTCAGACCTGACTGCCTGCCAGGATGCTGTCCAGCCATCAGGGAATTTCATGGTGGGGTAAGTCTGTACGGGGTTAAGCCAGACGTTCATCCAACTGGTAAAGGTTGACCAGTTGGGGAAACCGCTCTGAAGGATTCCATCAAAGCCATCCGTAGCAAAGGTAGTTGAACGAGCCACATCGGCCACGTCCAGGGTACAATCTATGCCGATATCCAGGAAAAACTTTTGAAGTGCTACCAGATCATCCTGTCGCCCGCGCACATCGCCGTGTAAAACACTCTTAAAGCCATTGGGATAGCCAGCCTGGGATAGCAATTGCTTGGCTTTAGCCACGTCGTATTTTCTAGCTGGATAGTCCTTGATATACCATCCCTGCTGTGGCGCAGCCAGTTGATTGGCCACATTATAAGTACCTTTACCCAAACCAGCGGTCAAGCCTTCCCTATCAACTGCATACCATAAGGCTTCCCGTACTTCTTTCTTGGAGAAAGGAGAATTGGGGTCCTTATTGGCGGTTCTAAAGCTAAAGACAAAAGCCAGGCCTTCAGGAATACCCACGGCATATCCCTGGGCTTTCAATTCGTTGTATTGAGCCGGGTCAATACTTTCAACCATGTCAACCTCTCCAGCTTTGAAAGCCATTACTGAGGTAGTGTAATCCGGCATATTGCGGATCACAATCTGGTCAAGGTAAGGTCTGCCGGGCTGCCAGTAATTGGGGTTCTTTTTCATGCGGATATACTGGTTGAGAGACCAGCTATCGAACATAAAAGGTCCGGTACCCACCAGATGGTCTTTACCAGCATTTTCCGGCGTGGTAGGTTTTGCCAGAGCAGCAGGAGATATCATGACGCCTATACCAGATTGAGCCAGGTTCATCAAAAAAGTAGCGTCGAAAGCTTTAAGGTTGGCTTTAATGGTGTATGAATCAATGATTTCATAAGATGTCACGTTGTCAAGGGCAGCAGCACCGGAAACCTGGGCGGCTTTCACATTTTCCAGATTATATTTAACGGCTTCGGCATTGAAGTCCGTGCCATCATGGAACTTGACGCCCTTTCTCAGCTTGAAAGT
>CAYLRY010000131.1:0-2544 GCA_964386535.1 uncultured Dehalococcoidales bacterium
ACAGTGTAAATGTAAGCCAGGAAGGCGATGATTATATTCTGACATTGAAACCGGTCATGTAGTGAAACGGAAACCATATTAATATTAAACGCTGCCAAAAGACGGTTAAGATCAAAGCAACTTAACCGTCTTTTGTTTATTTGATAACAATAATCCGATTTTCAGATCCAATTTGGCTTTTATTGGTAAAATATTCGCCTTTTAGTATCTGGCAGATTGGAACCTTATTAATAAAATATTTGTAATATAGTAATAAACTGTTGAATTCGCCTTCTGTGAACATGGTATGATGTAATGCCTGTAAAAACCGAGAATATCTTTTTGAACGGAGTATATTATGTTACATTCATTCACCCGTAATTATGAGGACAACTCAACTGAAGCTGGTTTCCAGTTCACCTATTGCTGTGATGTGTGCAATGATGGCTATAAAAGTTCGTTCGTAGAATCTAAAACTTACAATAAGGGGAAGGGTTTTCGGGGTCTTACACAGGGAATATCCCTTCTCGGCCAGCTCGTTGGGGGAAGAATCGGGGATATCAGCAACACGGTAGAAAGTGGAGGGGATATCCTGTCAGACCGCTTTGACGACATGAGCCCCGAGTGGCAAAAAGAACACGATATCGCATTTGAGCGAGCACAAAGTGAAGCACAACGCCATTTCCACCGCTGCCATGCCTGTAACAATTATGTATGCGATAATTGCTTTAACGAAGATGAGGGTTTGTGCACTGAATGCGCTCCCCGTCAGGAAATTTATGTTGCCAAAGCTCGAGCCGAAGCCATGCGCAGAAATGTCGATGAAGCAGGAGGCAGCGCAACTGTCTGGAAAGGACAAATCGAAAGCAAAACCACAAAATGCCCTTCATGCGGGAAACCAGCTGGAACCGGCAAGTTTTGCAGTCATTGCGGCGCCTCCATGGAGCTAAAAACATGCTCGCGTTGCGGTGCAAAAAATGCCCAGTCAGTTAAATTCTGCAATAACTGCGGCACTCCAATGACTTTAACCGCTCCAAAACCAGGCAAGTGTCCCCAGTGTGGTGCTCAGTGTGAGGCCGGTACAAAATTCTGCGGAGAGTGTGGCACCAAACTGTTCTAAGCATACGAGATAGCGGGAGAAAAAGCATAATGAATAAGCAATCAAACCGGAATTCAGGAGAAAACCCGGAATCCAGGTTCAGCTATCAAGGGTACCTGGAATCACCTGGCATAACCGGTGAAGCAAAAATAACTGTTGGTGAAGAGGCAGTACTCTTATCAGCAGGATTTGACCAGGTAGCTGTAGACTATTCAGACATAACTGAAATTAAGTTATCTGATTACGCTATACTCATTAATACTCCCCAAAAAACCCTCGCCCTGAGCCGTTTAGGCAATGAATGCGACTGGTTGTTTCGCGACCTGCATAATGCTTACAACCGCATAGTTCTGAAAGCCCTTTTTGTACAGGGTGAAGTTATTATGGAAACCTCGGGGGAATATGTCATTAACGAAAAAGGTAATAGATTACAGGGAACCGGGGTCATCCAATTATATCAAGATTGTGTATGTATATTGCCGCCGAATATCAGCGCCAGGAGAATTCCTTTAAGTTTTGTGAGTGATATCAAACAAGATCAGTATACTGTTATCATCAAGCTCAGTTCCGGGGAGAGTTTCTCCGTATCCAAACTGGGTTTCGATACGGATGTTTTCACAAACAGGATGACCAAACAAATATCGCTTCTGAAGGAGAAACGCCTCGATTTTATCAGGAATTTGGACCCCTCCATGAGCATGTCCAAGTCAATAGAAGTTGTCCAATTAATGCCAGCATATCAGACAGTACAATTCGACAAACTCTCTTCCGGCTATTTAACTCTGGCTGCTGTAATTAGAAACAGCATCAAAGCCTCAAGAATTGCTGACACCTTCGACATCATACCGGACATTTGTGACAGCAAACAATTGCTGATTTCCATCAAGGAGAGGCCAGCAACGGCAGACGATGAACAACAGCCTGGTATTTCGAGTGATATTGAAGATAACGATCCACAGGAATCCGAAGCCGAAAGCCTAAAATACTCCATATGGTGTATTGCTCCGGATAAAAACCACCAGATGGCGATATTAGAATTATCCTTGCCCGAAGACCAGTCAGCAGCTACCTACGTATACCGCACAGAAGGAAATTTCGATGAACTAGTCCGGATTATTAACCGTTCCCTGGAGGCTGTTAGCTTCCGGAGGGAATACATCACAGTTACAGAGGAAAAGCTTCAAGATGATAAGTACGCCAAATACCGGATGTTAATAGAACGTACCCCTGTATTAAGTATTCTGCGCCAGCGCTTTGTAACCAGAATCATCCACTCTTCTCCGGAGAAATGGAAGGCAGAAGTCAAGAGGCTTTTTACATCAGTAACAAGCAATGCCGCCAATCAGCCAGAAATATTATCCAACAAGTATTGTGCAGCCTGTGGCGCCATCCTGGCAGAAGACTCCCGGTATTGCGGAGGCTGTGGTTTGAAGATTTAATTAAATGGGGGCATGAGACCCCCATTT
>CAYLRY010000132.1:0-2495 GCA_964386535.1 uncultured Dehalococcoidales bacterium
TTGTTTTCATTAACCAGTTCAATTATCCTGCAACCTGATTATAATCTATAACAAGAGGATTATCTATATAAACAGTTAACTCCAATCGCTATTAATCGAATCATCATAACCAACTGGATACCGGTTGAATGCTATTACCCGGATTCACAAAACAATATTTTCATCCTCAAACGGGGCAAATCGGTTGACAGTGTTTTGCCGGGATGTTAGTTTAGTATATCGGGTTCTTATGTAGTCAGTACGAGCTGTTATAACACCACCAATGAAATAAAAACGTATGTGGCAAACTACCACCAGATATTTTATGTGGAAAAACTGCGGCTGCTTTCTCCACATGATGGTTCTTTTACCGCGATGTATAATATATCCGGCACGGGGTTAATATAATGGCAATATTTGGAATATTATTTGTAATCGCTTGTTATCTTCTGGGTTCATTCCCGCATCTTTATTGTCTGGCAAAAATCAGTGGGCTCAGTACCGATGGAGATCTTCACCTTAAACTTTGGCAACAGCGAGGACGCTGTTTGGGTTTGATGGGCATACTATTGGATATTGCGAAAGGAGTCATCGTAATACTGGCTGGAAGAGCATTTGAAATGGACCTTGAGTTTTTGACATTCGGTGGTCTTGCCGTCATAACCGGGCAGATGTGGCCGGTGTTTTCGCGTTTCGACGGTGAAAAGGGCAACAGCACTGCTGTCGGTGTGATTGCCACACTTACCCCTCATGTATTTTTGTTTTGTATAATACCAATGATAATAGGCCTGCTGGTAAAAGTTTTCAGTTATCTGTCACAATCCCGGCTTCCGATCAGTGAGAAGTTAAAATTTCGGAGCCCGCCGAGCCTGAGCCTGCCACTTGGAATGCTGGCAGGTTTTTTATCTTTACCCCTGATAAGCTACTGGTTAGGCGAACCGGATATTATTTTCTGGAATTACCTGTTATTATTCCTTTTGATAGTGCTCAGGAGAGCAACTGCCCGGGATAATACTGGCATAAAAGACAATACAACACTAACAAAAATTGTGATCAACCGCATACTCTTCGATCGATCAAGAATATAGCAGGAAATATCTATGGTTGACGCAAATCAGCCTGGTCAGGATAATCAGGCCATGCCAGGTACTAACTATTCATTTACCCTTTGGCTTTGGGTTCCCTCGATCGTAAAGACTGTTCGCAGATTTACCCGCGATAACCTGACCGGCCAGAGCGCCGGTTGAGTCGTACTGAAAAATCATTTATGACAGGCGGCGGCTCAAATGAAAAGAGTAGCCACCTGTCATTGTATACCTGGAATGTTTTTACCAGAAGATGATTAATTGAAGCTGTTTGGATCTATTCAATAACTACAGCAGTGCCGTAAGCAATACATTCAGCCGAAGACTGCATTACCATAGCTGTTCCAAAGCTGAGAGAAATTACCGCATTGGCGCCTTTGCTTTCAGCTTCCTGTATCATGCGCTGAAGCGCCTGCTCTCTGGCTTCTGCCATCATTTCGGTATATTCACCTATTTCACCACCAGCTATACTTCTGAATCCCGCCATAATGTCCTTGCCAATATGTTTGGCTCGAATTGTCGAACCCCTGACCAGTCCAATGGTTTTTACGATGTTTTTACCCGGAATCGTAGGCGTTGTCACTACCAGCATCTTAATAATTTCTCCTTTCAAATGTTTCCTGATTTTCCTGTTTCTTTTTCTCATATACCGCCACAGCCAGCAGTATGATGGCACCTAACCCGGCTGCACCAAAAACAATATAGATAACAATCGGTGTGTTTTCAGCCTCAGTTATCATCGCCCATATCATAGTGCCCAGCACTGCCAGTACGGACACGGCCAATAACCCCAGACCTACTTTTTTCATTATCATCCCCTTAATGGAAAAATATTATCCATATTATACATCAAACCCGAAATCCGGAAAGCCATAAGGGTTTACCCTTTTTAGAGGCTTCGAAAAAAGTACAGAAACCCAATAAACCTGAGGCACCAATATTTTTACAGTGAAATAAAAGGCGTACGTGTTTTATGATTGGATTTAACGCGAGCTTTATCTTAAGCTATATACAAGAAAGTTGATATGGAAAAGCGAGAATTCGAGAAATTAGTTACAGACGCGGTTGATGAACTGCCCGAGGAATTACGGGCCAGGCTGGAAAATGTATCCATAATAGTTGACGATTGGCCAACTCAATACCAGGCGAGCAAGGCAAGGCTTGAACAGGGGATGGTTTTGCTGGGATTGTACGAAGGGGTTCCACTAACAAAAAGGGGTGCTCATTATGGCCTGGTAACACCAGATAAGATAACAATTTTTCAAAAGCCAATTGAAGCGAAATGCCAGGACCGGCTTTCTATAAGAGCTGAAATACAGCGCGTCGTCCGGCATGAAATAGCCCATCATTTCGGCATTGATGAAGCTCATATAAGAGAGATCGAAGCAAACCATCACAGCAACAGGAAAATGCCCAAAAGCAATAACGGAT
>CAYLRY010000133.1:0-2469 GCA_964386535.1 uncultured Dehalococcoidales bacterium
CATGAACCAGGACATCCGCATCACTCCAGCCGTCCAGCCCTTTTTGAAAAGGTATGACTACACCACCCAGCACCAGTTTGCGCCCGCTTACCAGGGGATGGACATCATAACCCAGGCCGATTCTGATTTTAGGGCTCATAATGCTTCAGTATAACCTCCGCCAGGGCTAAATCACGCGGGGTAGTTATCTTTATATTGTCATCAGAGCCTTCGAAAAGCTGTACCTTAAACCCCAGCAATTCTACCAGTGAGGCATCGTCAGTAACATCTTCCTGAAGGTTCCGGTAGGCCTTTTCCAGAATATCCCGGCGGAATATTTGAGGCGTTTGAGCGGCCCAGAGCCGGTGACGGGGGGGAGTATTTTTCACCATCATATGTTCATCTACCAGCTTGATGGTATCAATGACCGGGACGGCAGCTACAGCAACACCGGTCGTTCCGGCTGACTCCAGCCCCTGCCTGATCAAGTCTGGGGTCAGGAAGGGACGGGCGCCGTCATGGACGATGACCCATTCACAGCCGTCAAGGTGTTTTAAACCCCTGGACACCGAATCCTGCCGTCGTTTGCCACCCAGGCAGACGGCTGCCACCTTGGTCCACATTCCAGCTTCCGGCAGGCGGCGTACAGTCTCAATATTCTTCTCGCTGACTACAATTACTATCGTGTCTACCAGGGGGCTTTGCTGGAAGGCATCTACAGACCAGGCCAGAACCGGCCGTCCGCCCAGACTGGCCAGGATTTTGTCCAGGCCCTGCATACGCCGGCTTTCTCCAGCTGCCACAATAACCGCACCGGTTTTGGAGAGACTATGCATATCTATCAGTATAGAATAAAGACCGGAGGGGTACAAAGGGGGAAAATAAAAGTTTAAATCTCAAGGATCAAAGACACAAGTCAAAAATGGTTTAAGTGCAAAAAGGTCTTAAAACTGTATTATATGCAAATTTTTCGAAGCTAAATTTCTAAACAAAACGTTCAAATGCTACCTTTTTGCAGTATAGTCAAAAATCAAAAATCGGTGAGGGTGAGGAACTTGAAGTCGGGAGGTTGGAACAAGAAGCCTGGAGCCTGGTATTTGGAAATGGGAACAGGTACAAAGGCGAAATAGACCGGTAAGGCGGAGAGAAAAAAAGAAGGATTGTTACGAAAACAGCGTCCTACCTCAGCGCAGTAAGCACGGCATGCCGTGCTTCTATAAATGGCAGAGCTTTAAAAAACTGTTTTCATCTTTCGGGGTGCTGGCGGCCTTTAAGAACTTATGATTATCAGGAACCAGGAAGCGTAACTTAACCAAAATCCGCCATAACGTTGTCCCAAATGGGAACGGATTAAATGCACTAATCTGGTGAAATCAGGCAATATCATTTGGTTTGATTTGATGATTAAACGTAGGATTACCTGGATATATACTCTAAAAATCAAACATGATAGAATTTGGCTGTAATATAAATGAAACAGATAATCTTCACTCCGGCTAAGGGAATGAAAAAGATGCAGGCATCAAACAAAGGTATAGAGAGCAAGTCCCTCTAAACCCAAAAATACCTCATCAAATAGCCTCAAATAAGCCAGAGTATTTACACCATTTTTGTGAAAATATTTAAACTCGTTTAGCCTAACCAGATAGAAAGTTTGGGAAACCCTATCAAGGATAAAGGAGAAAATACTGATGCAGACATCAATCAGTCAAGATGAGATAAAAAAAATTATCAAGGCAGCCATAATAGAGGTCCTTGAAGAGCGTCCTGATCTACTTCAAGAGGCTATTGAAAATGCTCTGGAAGATGTAGCGCTTTATAGAGCAATTAAAGAAGGTGAAAACACAGAACCAGTTAAAAGAAAAGAAGTTATGGATATTCTGGAAGGCAAGTTGTGAACATTCAATTCAGAGCCAGCTTCATCAGAGATATCGAGGAAATAAAAAATAGAGGCGTAGCAGTTAAAATCAAAAAAGTGGTTGAAGATCTTGAAAAGGCCCCTCAAATCAAGGACATCTCTAATCTGGAAAAGCTAAAAACAGGCGAGGGATACTACCGGATAAAAACAGGTGATTACCGGATTGGAATATTGATAGTTGACAATATTGTGGTTCTGTTACGTTGCCTGAATCGAAAAGACATATATCGATATTTCCCTTAAAGGAAATTCTGAAAAAATCTAATTTAACCCCATGATCCCCAAAGCCGGGGTGGCTTTAAAAACCAGGGGACAACATTGAACTCGCAGGCGGAAGTATTCTGCCTTACTCTAACTTAAGGTGATGCGTCGAACTCCTCGTCCAGAGGGGGCTCTTCGAGATCTTCATCCTTTTGAGGCTTCCTGCGGACGCGTACCATTCCTTTAAAGATGGCTTCCTTCAGGCTGCTGACGGGGAGCAGGGTAATTTCTTTGACAGGCGGGAGGGACTTTATTGCGGAGCGAGATAGCAGGCAGTTTTTAAAGCCCAGGCGGGCAGCTTCAGCAATCCG
>CAYLRY010000134.1:0-2408 GCA_964386535.1 uncultured Dehalococcoidales bacterium
TACTGAAACGGACTGTTCCAGTGGGAAAAGTTCCTATGGTCTTATGGGAAGCAGGGGAGCAATGCAAGCCAACCCGGCACATAAGATCATATTCTTCATCAAGTTTTAAACCGATATCAGAGGGAGATTGATTCTGAATATTAAAAGAAACCACAGCTACCCGGTTTTCAATACTGTTTTTACCGTATACGGTAATCTCAGGTATTTCCTTTAAACCTGAAATTAATTTATTAGTTAAGAACATCTCCTGCTGGTGTATCTGCGTGATTCCTCTTTTAAGAATGTAACGGATTCCTGCATTCAGTCCAGCTATTCCGGCTATATTTGGTGTCCCGCTTTCATACCGATCAGGCAGGAAATCAGGATGGATTTCCGATTCTGACCGGCTGCCAGTCCCTCCGGTCTTGAGAGGAATAATCCTGTGAATATCAACTCTTTCTCCTATGACCAGTCCCCCGGTGCCTGTCGGTCCAAAGAGGCCTTTATGACCTGTAAATGCCAGCAGGTCAATATGTTCCTTTTCCATGTCTAATGGGTAGGCGCCTGCAGTCTGAGCAGCATCAACCAGAAAAAGGATGTTTCTTTTTCTGGCTATTTCACCGATAGAACGAATAGGCAGCAAGGTACCGGTTACATTTGAAGCATGATTCAGGAGAATGAGAGTAGTGTTATCTTTAATAGCTTTTTCGATATCTTTTGGTTCAAGCATACCATCAGTGGAGCAGGGGATAACCTGCACCTGAACACCGTTCTTCCCCAGTTCCCGCAAGGGGCGCATGACAGAGTTATGCTCTACACTGCTGGTGAGGGCATGGTCTCCTGCACGCATTAAACCTTATAATACCAGATTGATGGCTTCTGTTATGTTCAGGGTAAAAATAATTCTCAAGGGATCAGAAGCGTTAAACAGTTCAGCCAGGTTTTCCCTGCATTGATAAAGAATTCTCCCTGCTTCAATAGATAGCCGGTGTCCTGAACGTCCGGGACTTGCTCCGATATTTTCTGTAAAATCAATAATAGCCTCTAACACCTCTTTCGGTTTAGGATAAGAGGTTGCCGCATTGTCAAAATAAATCATTGTTTTCCTTTCCTGTTTGGTAACCTATTTAGTTATGATTAATAAGTATTCTTCCCCTTGTTCTTTTGCTTCTACCTTCCAGCCATTATTGACAGCCATGCGGATGATGTTATCTTTGGCTGTTCCGGTATCTACCAGTACTTCTAATAATCCTTCTTTCAATTCTGTTAATTTATTCCTAACCTTAACCACCGGAAGCGGACAGGATAGCCCTCTTACATCAAATTTTTCAACCATTAAAATGATACCTCCTTTTTATTCTTGGTTAAATCACTCATACTGAATCCAATGAATAGACAGATAATCAATCCCACGATGACTGCCGCAGGTCCCCAGGCACCTGGCCCGCTGCCGGAGCTGGCGGTAGCAAAATTGTGGGCAAAACCTGCGCCAAAAATCATACCTAAAACAAATACTGCAGCATCAGTATCTCCTTCTCCGGAAAGAAAGAGCTGACGACCAGGACAACCTCCTGCCAGCGTAAAGGCGAGTCCAGCTAAAACCATTCCTCCGAAATTCCAGATCTGATTGGTATGAGCTACAGGCTGGCTTTGAAATCCCGGATTAAATTGTCCCAATATAATATTGCTGATCCAGGCTGCTATCAATAAGCTGACTACCCCTGTAAACAGGTAAGTGTCTTTAATCAGAAGAACATCCCTGGCAGCTGCAACTGTGCAAAACCTGGTTCTCTGAGCAACAAAACCAATAATTAAGGCAATCATCAAGGCAATCAGGACCGGAGCATGTTGAGAACCAGGACCTTCTATACTGAAAAACACAACTCCGGTGGGCAATTGAGTTCTGAAGAGAAGCAACAACAAAAGTCCTGCCATAACTGAAGGTAGAATCCAGCTTGCCAGAGGTCTGCTTCTTTCATTACGTCCCAGATTATAACCGGATTTGATAAAGAAAATACCGATCGAGATGCCAGCTACTAATCCTGCAATGCCGAAGAGGGCATTACCATCTCCGCCGGATAAACGCAGCAGGGCTCTCCATGGACAACCCAGAAAAACGAGAGATCCAGTCATAGCCAGAAAACCTAAGACAAAGCGGATCAGGGGAGATGAACCTCCTCTAGGCTTAAATTCTTTGAAGACCAGGGCAGCAATCAGGGAACCCAGGACAAAGCCTATAATCTCAGGTCTGATATACTGAACTACCGCTGCCCGGTGAAACCCTAAAGCACCGGCAATATCCCGTTCAAAACAGGCTACACAGATACCCATATTTGCAGGATTGCCTAATTTTTGTAGAACAGTTGCCGCAATACCGATGAAGGCTCCGGTCATAATAATTATTTTTCGGGAAAGAAACCAATTTTTCA
>CAYLRY010000135.1:0-2405 GCA_964386535.1 uncultured Dehalococcoidales bacterium
GTTCCGCGATTTGGTCGGCATTTGCACCGGTTGGTGGCCCCCCATCATGGCTGACGACACCTCAATTGGCTGAAGGTTTAGAGTCACTTCAACCTTATTATTATCTTGCTGGTTCACTTATAAAGTCAGGTTTAGTCGATGCATCTTCATGCGAGAGAGGTGGCCTTGAGCTAAATGGGGCTTCCAATGCATGTGGTATGGAGCTGGCGCGGCCTTTGGTCAATGAATGGCAAAATAGTTTTGATAGCGAAATTATTCGTATAGCAAACGAAACGGGAGTGCCAGCCCAATTGATGAAGAATGTTTTTTCCCAGGAAAGTCAATTTTGGCCGGGTATTTATAATAAGGTTTCTGAAGCAGGGCTAGGCCACTTAAGTGATCTTGGCGCTGATACGGTCTTGCTCTGGAATCCCAGCTTTTTCACCCAATTTTGTCCCTTAGTGTTATCAGAAGAAACCTGTCAGCGAGGTTTTGGAAACTTAGACCTGGCAGATCAGGAGATGTTGAGGGGTGCGCTGGTCCAGAAAGTTAACGCTGGCTGTCCTGATTGCCCATTAGGCATTGACTTGGAACAAGCAAACTTTAGCATTAGCATCTTTGCGAGGAGTATTTTGGCTAATTGTGAACAGGTGGGACAGATTATTTACAATAGCACCAGCAAATTGGCGGGCGAAGTAGCAACTTATGAAGACTTGTGGAAATTTGCCTTGGTAAATTACAATGCAGGTTCTGGTTGTCTGATTAATGCTATTCAAAGAACGATTAATAGTAACCTTCCTATTACATGGCCTAATGTCGTGGTTAATTTAGAGCCGGTCTGCAGACCGGCAATTGCTTACGTGGATAATATTTCAAATATGCCACAGTATGTAGATCTGCCAGTATCAACCGAAGTCCAGGCACTCGGTGGCGTACCAGAGCCAACGACAACCCCAACGAGTACCCCTGTTATTATCATAATGCCTACCCCAACCCCCGCACAACCTGAATATCCTGCATATCCGCAGGAAACACCTACAAGCTATCCATAAATGATTATTTGACAGATAATTGGAAAAATGGCAGTGTAAGTTGCCAAAACAGATTCTGTAAGGTGTTGAAAATTAAACCTTACCAGAGCGAAGGGTACTTAATTGCTCTTGAAGTTCAATTCTTTTTTCTCTGCCAGCGTTTTCCACTTCCATACGGATGGTTTGGAAATAATTTTTTATCTGGTTTCGAGTTTCTTCTCCAGATTCAGGGGCAAGTAATAAAACAAGCAGACTGCCTGTAATGCTGCCTATCAGCGAACCCATCAAAAAGTTCATCATTTTCTTCATCTAATCACCTCATGATAATCAATACAAAATTTATTATAAGTTATTTTCGAGAACAGGTTTGCTTGACCACTCACTTTGTCAGATGTTACTTTCATTCTTCCTTCAAAGGATCATCTTTTTGAGATATGAGTTTATATTAGTCCAACAAAATGTTAATAGACTTCTATTATTCATCTATTATGCTATCAATTATGTAATTATGAAAGTTCTATTTATTTTTAAAGGAGTTAACAATTATGGGAAAGATCATTGGAATTGATTTAGGTACAACGAACAGCGTTGTATCAGTAATGGAAGGTGGTTCACCAACTGTAATATCTACGGCAGAAGGCTCACGCTTATTACCCTCTGTGGTTGCTTTTAATAAAAATGGCGAGCGATTGGTCGGGGTTTCTGCCAAACGACAGGCGATTATCAATCCTGAGAACACAGTTTATTCTATTAAACGGTTTATGGGGCGCCGTTTTGATGAAGTAGAGTCTGAACGAAAAATGGTGTCTTTTAAAGTGACTGCTGGAGATACCGGCGATGCCCGGGTGCAAATTCCGGTCACTGGTATGCTCTATAGTCCACAGGAAATTTCCGCCATGATTCTTGCCAAACTAAAGACAGATGCAGAATCATACTTGGGTGAAAAGGTCACCCAAGCAGTAATTACCGTCCCGGCGTATTTTAACGACAGCCAGAGGCAAGCAACTAAAGATGCCGGCCGTATTGCTGGTTTAGAAGTCATGCGCATCATTAACGAACCCACTGCCTCCGCATTAGCCTATGGGTTGGATAAAAAGGATAATGAAATCATCCTTGTGTTTGACCTGGGCGGTGGTACATTTGATGTCAGCCTGCTTGAAGTGGGTGGTGGCGTTGTGGAAGTGAAGGCGACCAATGGCGATACACACCTGGGCGGTGATGACTGGGATGAGGTCATAGTAAACTGGGCTGCAGACGAATTTAAACATGACCAGGGTATTGACCTGCGCATTGACCGTCAGGCTTTGCAGCGTTTACGTGAAGCCGCTGAAAAGGCTAAGATTGAGCTAAGCAGCGTCATGGAAACTGAAATTAACCTGCCGTACATTACCGCAG
>CAYLRY010000136.1:0-2386 GCA_964386535.1 uncultured Dehalococcoidales bacterium
TCTTGGCGATTGCTTTGAGACGCTTTATCTGGGTGGTGGTACGCCCAGCCTGCTGGGTGCCGGAGGTCTGCAGGTATTAATGGAGGGTTTAAAAAAAGCTTTCAACTTAACAGCACTGACGGAAGGAACAATAGAAGCCAACCCGGAATCGGTAACAAAAGAACTACTTCAGGCTGCCAGGTTATCAGGGATTAACCGTCTCTCAATAGGCGTACAATCACTTTCTGATGCCGAACTGCAAAGCGTAGGACGGATCCATGACGCCGCACAGGCTATACGTGCGATAAATACCGCTCAAATGAATGGATTTTCTAATATATCAGCGGATGTAATTTTAGGCCTTCCCGGCCAGGACTGGATTTCGCTAATGATAACCCTGGAAACCCTTATAGGTCTGGATGTCCGGCACCTTTCTGTTTATTGCCTGGCGCTTGAACCTCATACGCCGCTGGCAGCCACCCCGCCACCTGATTTGCCTTCGGAAGATATCCAGGCAGACCTTTACGAAAAAGTCAGGGCTTTACTTTTAAAAAGGGGATTCGTGCATTATGAAATATCGAACTTCGCATTACCAGGCTATGAATGCCGGCACAATTTGAATTACTGGAGGGGTGGCGAGTATCTGGGTTTAGGAGCAGCAGCAGCTTCCCACCTGAAAAATAAACGGTTTAAGAATAAATCCAATCTGGAGGCTTATTTGCGAAACCCCACCGGTCAGATGGAAGAAATGGAAGACCTGCCATTAAAGGATAAAGCTTCCGAAGAAGCAATGCTGCGTCTGCGTCTGCTTGAAGAAGGTCTCCAGATAAGTAACCTGGCGGAGAAGTATGGTGATGTAAATATTTTAGAGCTGGCCAGCCGCTTAGATCAACTGGCTGAGGAAGGCTGCCTCCTGCGCAGCAGCGGGGTCTACCGCCTGGCACCAAATTACGCGCTGGTCTCCAATTCCATCCTGGCCAGAGTCCTGTAAATATGATGTTATGTCAGCCGGAAGACTGTAAATGTTTACGGAGAACCCTTTTTACTGAGAATCTTCTTGTTTTGATTGGTGGTTAAAATCAATATCAAGCAGTTATTTCTCCAGCAGAAGGCCTGTTTTTGGTACAATTGAAGTAAAAGTTCCACGTGAATCACCCGGTTATACCAAGTTCCCGGTGAATCATAAAACGTAAAGCCATCAGTATTAAAATATTAATGAAAAGACCTATTAAAGCAAAAAATTGGTATTCATAAAAAGCGAAAACCTGGGTTAATAAAATAGAAACCAGCACGCCTCTCTGGTACATTTGGTAAGCTCTGAGACGTGAATGCGGCATAAAAACAATACCAGAAATAATAAATACGGCTGAAATACTGGAGCAGACAAACAGTGCCCAATATACAAATGGCAGCGAAATATTGCCCCGGTTGATCAGTATTAACCAACCAGCCAGGATGGAGATAGCAATAACTCCCCCTGAAAGGGGAATTTGCAGATTCGGGATATGACTGTGCCAGAACTGAAGCACTGCTATTAGAATTATACCTGCTGCTGTACAACCCAAAACGAGGGTCCAGGGCCAGGCAATGACGCCAGCCGCGGCAGAAAAACCGGGTACGGCTGTGAAAGCAAAAAAGGCTATTACAACTCCTATAAACCACCACCGGGTAACTGTTTGGCGGTAAATACTGTCCAGGTGGTATTTCCAGCGGTTCATAAAATGAGCCCGGCGGGAACGTTCTACCCTGATATAAGGTAACATTTCCTTTATTCTACCAGTAAATGAATCAAACGGATCACATTTTTGCAGCAGACCATACAGCATCTGCTTATCACGATCATCCAGACCGTTAAGGCTGGCCTGCTTTAATAATTCCAGAATATTAGCTGTGTTTTCCTGGGGAGTCAAAGGACGTAGGTGAATATTATTCTTGTTGCCAGATATATCAGGATGAAAGTTACGTAGATAATGGCGATGGTCGGTTGAAAAAAATAGTTATTATCCTGGGTTATGAATTTTCCTAACTCATCAATAAAAGCACCAAAACCTATGCCTCCCAGAACCGCCGCCCATTCATGCGCCGGATGGCTGAGGCACCCCAGGGATATAAAAAGGGCTACCAACATCAGCATGCCGCCCCAGAGCATATGTGCAATATGCAACCCCGAACCGCCGAGCTGCGGGTAATCCGTTATATATAAATACAGGCGGATCAACAACAAAGAAGCCACAGCGGAGATTATAAAATTCTCCAGCAGGTCTTCCCCAATGATGTTGCGGGCAAAGCGGAAATAATTACGAATTTGTGAAATCTCTTCTTTTGCCGGTTTCATTTTATTAGGACATGTTATTAGATGTCCATCTTTTTACTTTGGTCAGCCTTCCTGATTATTCTTGGATATTGG
>CAYLRY010000137.1:0-2383 GCA_964386535.1 uncultured Dehalococcoidales bacterium
CTGCATGGTCGTGAGGGCTTCTGAGGCATGTGACTTCCTTAAAGAAAAAGCCCTTGAGAGCATTTAGCCTTTCTGCAACTCAAGGGCTTAGAGGATGTCTTACTATTCCTAAAACTATTATACAGTGTGGTCAATGGTGTTAGCCTCAAAGATATTTCTTATTTTTAATTTTGAGCGTAAAAGTCTTAATTTTTAACCGTTGAGCTATTGCTTTCGTCGAAGGACCTGGCACAGGATAAGCACCAATATTCCCCTTCACTTTCATCCCATGCTAATGTCCCTCCGCAATGCGGACAGCCGTTGATACGATAAGTTGTGTTTTCAACTGGAATATTCCGAAGTAAATAGATAGGGGTAGAATCGATTATCCAATCTATAAGGTTTGAGATATAGACTTGGACCGTACCCTTACTCAGTTGTACATTGTGAGCAATAGCATCATAGCTCATTCCCTGACCATAAAGTCTCAGGCATTCTACCGCTTTCTGATGTGGGTATTCGGATTTATCACTATAACCATAAATAGCAAGAGTAGTGAGCCTATCTTCCAGCCATTTAGGCCAGTGGGGTTTATGATAATTTGCCCGGGGTGCAGGCCGGAGGGCGCGGCGCAGGACCTTCCGGATTTCACTACGGTCCAGTTCCTGCTTTTTGGGTAATACAAGGGTGTTATCCAACATGTCTCACCTCCAGGGAATCAAGGTTGATCAAGCCGGATTTTAAAATCAGGATGATAAAAGAGACTCGATTGTAAGCCCTGGTTTTAGTTAATATTTGCTCAATATAAGTCTTGATTGTGGCTTTACCGAGTCCTAACTTGTCAGCTATTTCTTGATCGGTATAACCAGATAACATGAGTTTAACTATCTCTGTTTTACGCCTGGTTAGTTTGACGGTTTGCCCACGGAACCGGATTTTTAGATTATTTTTTTGTTGCATCTGTGCCCTCATTTTGAGCCTTGATTCTTGCTAATATATCATCTGTGCCAAAATCAACAGGATTGCCGCAATAAGGGCAAATATGTCCGTGACATCCGATGCACCATGAATGACCGTTTTTACATTGACCGTAGAAAGCCGTATGATATACTTTTAGTTCTTTAGGTAGATTCCACATCTTCCTTCCCCTCAAAGATAATTTCTAAGCCCAATTCCTGAGCGTATTTCAATTCTGCCGTAGCACCGGCGGACTTCTCCCAACCTTTAAGCATGAAAATGACATCACAGCGTTTTAAGATTTCCAGATCACCATCAACGAACATCTGGCGGGTTTGATCAACGGTCTCTCCGTCCATGAAGGCTGAATTCATATGGGGACAGATTACCGCAAATCCCCGGAGCCACAAGCGCTGAGCTGCCTGGCGGGCTTTGATGATATTCTCAAAGGTCTCATTTATAGTTTTTCCGGTGTAGGGACCTGCCACGTAAATGACTTTCATTAAATCTCTACCCTCACTTGTGGCCGTCCTTCTCCAGCCAGTTTAATAATCGGAGTCTCCAGGTCATTCGGGCTGAATCCGCCTTGTTCCGCATAACCGCCCCATTTTACATATGAGTTTGACTTGATAAGAATCTTACGATGGGATACGACGGCGCCGATGGTAAACCCTCGCTCATCAGTCCGGGTGCTATGATTCACCGGCATTAAATAATTGGCTAAAGCTGCGTTAGTAACATGATCGTGACTCATGATATAGAAGTCTGCGTGAATGTAAGTTGAGGTGCGTTCTACCTTGACGGATTTGGCCGCTGAAGTCCGGGCTCCTCCGTAGCCGTGCGTCATATAGCACCAATAGACGAATGGAGCATTGGGCATATTGTTATTACCCTTTCCGAAGGCTATCTTCAAAATGAGGCCTTCCGCCCGGTATGGCACACCCAAGGCACTAGCGATATCCTTACTGATGTCAATTCCTACCCGGTTATAAACCCGGTTTTCATGGTTACCACTGACCATACCTAGTATTTTGTCTTTGATGGGAGTAAGCTTCTCGATCATCCAATCTCGCTGATCTTGAGGCGTCTTGATCTGACTGTAGACGTCGCCCACTGAATCCCGGATAGTCATATCACAAAGGTCACCGTTGCAAATGGTATACACGTCCGGTGTTTTGATAAATTCAATGGTCTTTTCAAAGTGTTTCAATGAGAATAGCGGACTTCCGAAATGGACATCGGATAAGGGTACGATACGCAGGTTTTTAAGCTCCGGGCTTAATCTGCGTAAATACCAGACAAGTTCACCGGATATTCTTTCGTGTCTCATTCTCTCACCTCATGCAGACTTTAACGGCATCCCAGATGAATCTGGAAAACCTCCGGCACCAAATCCCTCCACTAATTTTATTAATTTCTCTCTGTCCTGCGGCCTGATAACGTGCCA
>CAYLRY010000138.1:0-2375 GCA_964386535.1 uncultured Dehalococcoidales bacterium
ATTTTCTGATCTGGGGTTTGGTTATGGCCGTAATATAGTGAAAATGACTATCATCAAGCATCCCGATCTCAGGCTGTTTTAACATCCCTCGATCTCCTACCAGCGTGATCGCTTTAACCCCCAAACTTTCAGCCAGTATGCGGATCTGTTGCGGCACTGTTTTCCTATCGGGGGTATTCCCTTTAAACACCCTTACTGCCACCGGTGTTCCGTCATCCCCGGTTAGCAGTCCAACCACCAACTGCATCTTCCCCTTTTTCCCATCTCGATTGTATCCAAACTCGGCCAGTTCATTATGAACCCCTTCTAAATAGGAACTGGTCACATCATAAAGAAACAACTGAGGCGGTGTGTTATTATAACGTTGTTTAAACAGGCGCTTCTCAATACTTTCTTGCTTTGAGGAGAGCCAGGCTAGATTATTGTAAAGGCTATCTTCATTGAAAGCAGCCAATCCTAAAACATCACAGGCTGCATGACTTTCGGCCAGACGAACTGATTTCATCCGGGATCCCTGCCCAATAAGAGTGGACAATACTTGCCAGAGAGCCAGGCGGCCGGGCTCGGTAAAGCCCAGAGCCTGGCTTAAACCTAGCCGGTCAGAAATCGCTTTTAGGCTGAATACGGCGCCGACGCGGATTCCCTGTTTTATTTCAATCTCATCCAAGTTACCCAGGGTACTCAGATTGCCTTTGTATTTTAAGGCCAGTTTGAGAGCAGCTATTTCTTGCTCCGAACAAGAAGATAGATTGGCAATAGTGCGGTGTTTTACCTTGCCATCTTCACGGTAGGAATCACGCATCAGGTGGCGAACGTAGGTCTTCCCGTTTTGAACCGAATAGCTGGTATCAATATACATAGTGTCTATAATATAGCATATATTACGCTTGTTGTCAAGCTTTAATAGTGGCTACATATCTGAGGCTAATCGAGGCTAACTGGTCTGAAAGATCCGTTAAAAGTCCCGATAAAATAGCCGGTGAACTTAGTCACCATTGAACGAATATGGGCTTCACTTTCCCAGTGTGCGTAGGATTGCCTTTCAGGGTAAAGGATTGAATAAGAAGCGGGAGATTCAAAAAGGGTGCCAGTAGTTGTCGATTGAACACTCTAATTTTTAGTAGTACAATCAACATAACCTGAGAATTTTTGGATTAAAGTTGATTAGTGTATGGTTACTAGAGAGATACCGGTAAACCACAAAATCCTAAGATGGGCTAGGATTCAAGCTAATCTATCCCCTGCCAATGCTGTTAGCAGAGCGGGGTTAAAAGATTTGAAACCACGAGGATTGAAGGAAGGATTAGCTTCTACTGATAGGCTTCAAAGATGGGAGGAAGGAGTCGAAGTCCCAACATTATCGCAGCTAGAGAAATTGGCAAAAGCTTATCGGAGGCCATTGTTAACTTTTTTTATGCCAGATCCTCCAGCTATCCAGACTAACTTACGAGATTTTCGCACTGTTGCCGATAAATCTTTAAATTCTGCAGAATTTAGTCCAGAATTTTCTGCGTTAGTTCGTCGTGAAGTAGCTTTGCAAGTTAGTTTGCATGACCTTTTGGAGAATATTAGTTCCAAACCGTTATCTTATGTTTCTAGTTTGAACATGAAAACACCGCCTATTGAAGCAGCTCAACAAATTCGTGATTTTCTCGGTTACACTCTAGAAAACCAGAAAAGAACTAGAGGACCCACCCAGGTATTCTCTGATATAAGGAATGTCATCGAAGAAAAAGGAGTCTTTGTTTTACTTGAGGGTAACTTGGGGAGTTATCATACTAATATTGATCCAGAGGTCTTTCGTGGCTTGTCTATCAGCGATCAGTTAGCGCCCTTGATTGTAGTTAATCCTAACGATGCCAAAACCGCTACGGTATTTACTTTGATTCATGAATTCTGCCATATATTACTTGGGGAAACTGGCATATCTAATATAAACAGTCTGATTTTTTCGGAAGAAGAGCATCCGTTTAGAAATGAAGTGTATTGTAACCGGGTAGCAGCCGAGTTTTTAGTCCCACAAGATTCTCTTCTTAAAGATTGGGAAATGTTAAGGATTGGATATTCCGAGACTGAAAGCATTGAGCAAATCGCACAAGGATTTAATGTTAGCAGATTGGTTATTGCTAGAAGATTATTTGACTTTAATCGAGTAAATAGAAAATTCTATTGGGAATACTTCAATGAGTGCCAGAAAAAATGGGAAAATAGGGAGTCTCCGAAGAACGCAAAAATACCCTATAAGATAAGAATTAAAAGCCGACTCGGAAACAAACTAATTCATACGGTTATTGGAGCTGCTGCTGAAGGCAAGATTTCGTGTTTTTTGCAAGTAGGAATTCCCCGGTTTTGCAAAATAAATTCCCCAGCGCCGG
>CAYLRY010000139.1:0-2369 GCA_964386535.1 uncultured Dehalococcoidales bacterium
CCGCCCCGAGTTATCCGATCCTACCCGGTTATCCGGGTCACCATAATAGACTGTCTGATTTTGGGGTGATACTGTTGTTGTCAAAGGAAAATGTCAGTAAATATGTTAAGGGAAAATGTCAGTGACCACTTAATCAAAATGTACTCTGAACTTTCCTCGCCATGGATGATCCGGCGAAGGTTTGGCAGGCAAATGAGCCATTGGTATTTTAGGTGGAGTAGTATCACCTCCGGCGGGCTTTAAGTCCATACTTCTGAATATAGTTGTTTCAACCGGAGCCGGTCGAGTTTTCAGGCAATGCCCCTGATAATAGACCTTCATGACATTATCAAATCCCAAATGGACCATCACCTTACAACGGATCTTCCAGAATAATATTTAAATACTCATAGGCTCAAAGATTCAAAATATTGAACCTAAACCCGTTCGACGGCCAGTTTTTTCCTGGTGGCTACATGCACTTTTCGGAGTGGTAATACACTCGGTAAAACAATATCTGCAGCAGTGAGTAACTGCAGACTTAAGCCGGTTGCTTGCGGAACTCTTTGGTAGGCTATGGAGCCGTTTCCCATCTCTATTCCCCGTATCGAACCCAATTCGTCAATAGCCTCAGACACCGTTGTTTCAAGGGAACGCCAATATTTGTCCAGTTCCCTTTCTAAAAGGTATGCAAGCATCATCACAAAGACATATCCCCGGGTACTCTCCTCAGTCTGCACAAAAGAAGGTTGGATTTTTAAATGCCCGTTTTTCATGGTGCGGAAGGCTTTTTCGACCCAGGCTAAGTCTTTATACCGATCATGAATCACTTCCGCTGCTGCTACCGATTGGGCTACATCGGTCTTAATCACATAACAACCATCTAACTCGGCGGTCTCTTTGAGGGCTTCGGCATTTATCTTCAGCTCAATATCATGTCCCCGGCTTGTTACTTGAACCCAATCTTCTATCTCTAATTGGCTGATTTTCTCCCCTATTTTCCTGACAGCTATCTCAACCTTAGCTCGCGCATGATTCTTCAGATATTGCTTTTTGTGCTCTGTCAATTCTTGCACTTTGTGCAACTTGTCTTCTCTATTAGCCGCGATTTCCTTGACCCTCTGCGGATTGCGACGCAAGATATACCTGATCTCATCACACTTCACTTCACACAACTTCTCTTCAAATAAGCCGATTTGAAACACACCCTCTCGCATTAATTTTCTGATCTGGGGTTTGGTGATGGCCGTAATATAATGAAAATGGCTCTCATCCAACATATTGATCTCGGGCTGTTTTAACATCCCGCGATCGCCTACCAACGTGATAGCCTTAACTCCAAAATTTTCAGCCAGAAGGTGGATCTGTCGCGGTACCGTTTCCTTATCGGAAGTATTCCCTTTAAATACCCTCACTGCCACCGGTGCGCCATCATCCCCGGTTAGCAGTCCAACCACCAACTGCATCTTCCCTTTTTTTCCATCCCGGTTGTATCCAAACTCGGCCAGTTCATTATGGGACCCTTCCAAATAGGAACTGGTGACATCATAAAGAAACAACTGGGGCGGTGTGTTAATATAACGTTGTTTAAATAAACGCTTCTCAATACTTTCTTGCTCAGATGATAACCAAGCAAGATTATTGTACAGACTGTCTTCATTGAAAGCGGCCAAGCCCAAAACATCACAGGCTGCATGACTTTCGGCCAGACGAACTGATTTCATCCGGGATCCTTGGCCAATAAGGGTGGACAATACTTGCCAGAGTGCCAGGCGACCGGGCTCGGTATAGCCCAGAGCCTGACTCAGGCCTATCCGGTCTGATATAGCTTTTAGGCTGAATACAGCGCCGATGCGCATCCCCTGTTTTATCTCAATTTCATCCAGGTTACCCAGGGTAGTCAAATTGTTTTTGTATTTTAAGGCCAGTTTAAGTGCAGTTATTTCTTGCTGCGAGCAAGTAGAAAGATTGGCGATAGTGCGGTGTTTTACTTTACCTTCTTCACGATATGAATCACGCATCAAGTGACGAACGTAAGTTTTCCCGTTTTGGACTGAATAGCTGGTATCAATATACATAGTGTCTATAATATAGCACATATTACGCTTGTTGTCAAGCTATTTTAGTGGCTACATTATTGAGGCTAACCGAAGCTAATCAGCCCGGAAGATCCGATTTAGAGCTAAATATAGGCCCAATCCATTGACAATAACCGGCGATTACCGTGTCATATCCCAACATATAAAGAGTTTTGAGGCTCTTTGCTTCCGGGCAGCCGAAAAAGGCAACTGATTTCTTGGCGAATTAGCAGGTTGTCTTGGAGCTGGATTTTTGGGACATTTGCCAGGACTTACCTTCCGTAGTAATCGAAGGAGCAATGACCAGTTCGG
>CAYLRY010000140.1:0-2284 GCA_964386535.1 uncultured Dehalococcoidales bacterium
TGACCTGAGTGACTTCAAGGTTTATCCGACTAGCCCAGCGGGGCATAAAGATTGACGGACGCCATTTACCCTCAATAATTTTTAATACAGTCGGATCGGCGCTGGCTTTATAAATAATACTTGTCTTACCTTCCTGCGATTTATCTGTGCTGGCTATACACGTCGCAGATACCCATGTTTCCCGCAACCATAATTTCATTCCGGGTTGATAAGGACAACACGGATTAGCCATAAAATCATTATTAATTTTAATAATCGGCTGCGGTTTAATTACCCGCCTTGTCTGGCTTTTCCTGCCTGCCAGAATAGCTTTTACCATTTCAGTCGAAAATATAATTGATCGTTCTTTCATTTCACACCTCTTCTATCTTTTTATCCAGTATCCGTTTAACTATTTCCCAGTCAGCCGGACGCCATACACCCCAACTAATACAATTATTTTCAGATTGAGTGTTTGCTATCAGCCTGCACCAGTTTTCCTGTTCTTTTGTTAATTTCCCTTTGTCTGATTTTAACTCAATAAACATTATTCTTGGCGGCCTGACAAGTACCAAATCAAAAAAGCCTTTCCCATCAGCCTGCACAGGAGTAACCCAAACGTACTTAATTTCCCCCCGTTTGTTGGTGTAGGTACGGCTAGTCTTCCCGGGCCGGAAATGCGCTACTCGCCACCCGCGGAGGTGGGCATACTCAATAACGGTCCGCTGCCAATCCGATTCCTTAATTCTTAAACTATCCTGTGAGCCTCTACGCTTTGTTTTCGACGTTCTAGTGTCCAATCCCTCATCTTTACCCATTATCGTGCCACCTACCCCCAATTTTTGCCCAACCCGTAGCGATGTAGCCCCCTGCTGTATCCCCAAATCGGGATTAGCTTTCATTTGTTGGGCTAATTCTTCAGGTGTAAGATTCATTTTGATACCTCTTGCAACAACTTTATTCCTATGGCTGTTATAACTGGTGTTGACACGGCATTACCGCAAACCTTGTACCGTTGCGTATCTGAGATTTCCCTAATCTGCCCATCCTTGAATATGCCGCACCTTGTCCAGTTGTCAGGATAGCCCTGAAGTCTCTCACATTCCACAGGGGTTAATCTTCTAATTTGTCCATCAATAAGATATGTGTCCCAGTTTTGTTTTGAATTATAAGGTGAAGATTGCCCGCTAGAACGGACCGTTCTAGCGGTACAAATGGAGACTCCATTTGTACCGGAACCATCTACAGTAAAAGCATAATCACCTTCTATGTTTTTCTGGTTTCTACTTAAGAATTTAAGGGGTTGCCTTTGAATTAATATGTTAAGGACTTTGTCCCTAATGTTCATTCTGCCAGCCTGTAAAGTACCTATTTCACCTTCTTTAAACGTGACAGACTGCCCTGATGTTTTTTGAATTATCTTTGGTATATGATTGCCACCTGATGGGGTGGTGATAGTCGGACTATCCCCACCCGGATTGTATATTCTGCTTGCCTGCCCACCATCATACTCGCATATCATTGTTCTTTGCCCGTGGTCGAGCCATCCTTTATTGTAGTTGGCATCGAGGCAAGCGTCGCTTGCCTCTCCATTAATTTTTGAATATGTGCTACCTGCTTCTCCGATAGGAAATACTTCTGGTCTACGTCTGTTTCTAAGATGTCCGACAAAGATAATCCGCTCTCGATTTTGGGGGAGAAACCACCTTGTATTAAGTACCTGCCATTGACAGTCATACCCAGAGTCGGTGAACATTCCAACTGCTTCGTAGAAGTCGCTGCCCTCATTGACAGAAAAGAGTCCTGGCACGTTTTCAGCAATAAAATAGTCGGGCTTTTTAGCCCTGAGTATTCTAACCGCTTCACTGAGGAGACTGCTTCTAGTACCTCTGTTTCCTTGCCGCTTTCCAGCAATCGAATTATCCTGGCAAGGCCATCCGAAAGTGAGTAGGTCGAAGTCTGGAAGTTCGGAAGCGTTAATTGTCCGTATGTCTCTTTCGTCTGTTGTTCCATCTGGATAGTTGTATCTTGAGATTGCACAGGCGTACTTGTCAATGTCATTTGAGTAGACACTAACAAACTGCCTTGAGCTTGCCCCCCCTCCTGAGATAGAAGGGTCGGCTCCGACCCTTCTATCGAGTAAACTGCATTTGCCCTGTGTTTCATCCCTAAATAACCTTGTATCTTTATTGGCTTTTTCGAGTCCATATCTAAATCCTTCTATTCCTGAAAATAAATGTGCTACCCGTATCATTTCACCCCTCTTGCCATCAGTCTGTGTTCTAGTAGTCTTTTAGCGTTTGCC
>CAYLRY010000141.1:0-2275 GCA_964386535.1 uncultured Dehalococcoidales bacterium
TAGCCATAGTATTGGCTGTTAGTGTCAGGTCGCCTGACCGGTGCTTCCGGTGTGCGTTCCTATTTATACACTTGAAGGCATTGGCCCTGACCAGGACCACTGGTGTAACCGCTGCCGCAACATATGTGCCTACACTGGCGCCAGGTTAAACCTCCAAAACTTCCTAAACCGTTAAATCTATATGACTGATATTAATATTATTATAACGCATACACTTGTTAGTTTGTCAAGAGCCATTTTCAGAATTGTCTATACTTTCTTCATTTTCGTATTCATCGAAGGCGGCTCTTTTTTTATATAACTTGCCGTTACGGATAACAATATGTATCTCCCCGTTGCCCCGGTCAAGTATACATTCCATATTTTTGACAAACCAATTCAGAGTGTTGATTGACACCCTAGTAGTGGTCAAAAACCTGGTGACTTCTCTAATATCATTAAGAATTGGAGCCATAACCTTTATACCTGTATATTTTTAAACTGCCGTTCTCGTAGTCCAGTGTCAGCCAGCCCGGAGTGAGTCCGGATAAATAAAGCTTATAACCAAGTGCCTTATTTTTATCCAGAGTAGTTTTATTAGCGTAAATCAATAACGCTGTAGTTTTTTGAGCCAGTGTGGAAACGTCTACTATCAAGTATTCCGTTTGCATCTTATCAAGTAAAACTTGTGAATCATTATCATCCTCACTGAGTAATAACGATGCCATCAGATCACCGCCCGGGCCGGGGAGGTATGAAGCCTTCTTATCAGTGACGTACTCTATCCAGTGACCGTAATCAGACCAGGCCGAGACATAACCGTTCCCCGGCTGATCCTTCAACCAGACTAATGCGTTGCGCCAATCCTGAGTCATAGCGTAAGGTGATACCTTTGATACGCCTTGAGAAAAAAACAAAGATATTATTATCAATGGTATAGCCAGTGTTATCATATTAGAAGCTGGTCTACCCTTAATGCGGACTGCCAGTTCATAAATAGCCAGTGCTGAAACAATGGCCAGTGGCACGGTAAAGTAATACAGGAAGCGCCGGTACTCAACAGCCATAACTAACGTCACTACTGTTAATACAGCCAGTGGCACGAAGTACCTGTTAGTCCGGTACCGCCACAGGAAGAACAAACCCACGATAAACGAAATAACAAACAGATGTAAATTAGAAATTACCACCGCAAGGCTAAATTTGCCGGTTGGATAAAACAGCGGCATAAGCTCACTGATAGTCCTGACATTACTGGGCGTAAAAGCGGTATCCAGTATTTCTTCGGTTGTCTGAGAAGCCACGGCTGCCTCTTGAGTGGGAAATAAAAACAGCAAACGTTCATAGCCGCCTAAAGGTAAATAAATAGCCAGTCCCACCAAAACAGCAGTAACCAATGGTAAGATAACCTTTGTCTGGCCTTTGCGGATATTCTGGATTAAAAAGCCTATGCCGAACAATACCAGAATCAATAGACTGAGGTATAAACCAGTGTTCCAGTTGGCACAGTAAAGGAATAGCGACACCCCAGCCAGATATACCCACTTGCTGCGTAAAGCCCCCACCTGAATTATCTTGACCACGAAATATATCAGCAGACAGAGAAGTAATACCTCAAGCGCATGGTGGTCCGTAAACCCCAATAAGGACCGGCTGAAAAACTCTGACGGAATAACAGCCACGAACAAGGCTGAAAGGATCCCCACATAGTCACTAAAGATATTTCTGGCTATTAGAAAGACTACCAAAACAACACCTACTGAGATAAGAGGCGGTAGTATTGCCCCGATTACTTCTATCGGCATGATGTGACCGAGCATGGCAATTATCCATGAAAATAGGTAGCTGTGCTGGATTGAGTAATAGAAGCCCTCACCCAGTGGCATAGCCATAATGCGCTTGGCATACAGCATGGTATTCCAGGCATCAGTCTCAATGAAGTTCGTAAAGCCCAGACCGAATACCGTATTGAATGGATAGACAATACGGATAATCAGAGCCACTATGCAGATAGACGTCAGCCAGATGATTGTATTTCGTTTAGTCAATGCTATGCCGTCTCCTTTTGCCGCATTATCAAAACCGATGCAACTAACGCCACTAAACCGGGAATCGTCAAAATCCACCATGGCGCCGAAGTCATAGCAGCCTGATAAGCTGAGAAGTTAGAGGCGCTTGGCGCCGTTGCCGCCACGTTTGCAGTCTCACGGAAGAACGGCATCATCGCAAACAGGATGACATATGTTGCTATCGTTGCCCCCAGGATAATTGCAATCCAGAGTATCTTTTTAGCCAT
>CAYLRY010000142.1:0-2225 GCA_964386535.1 uncultured Dehalococcoidales bacterium
TGACGACCCCCTTTTTACCGCTCCTGGCTTTAACTAAATGCTCCCATCCTTCAATGGTTGTTTTGGCAGCCAGTTTATCTGGATTCATTGAAGACACCCTGGTCAAATCAAAATAGTTCCTGGCAACATTTACGAAAACCTTCCGTGTTTTATCTTTTAGTATACGGCTGTCTGCTTTTACCCCTGAGATGTGTTTCAGGTTATTGGCCACGACTTGCCGGCGACCAGGCGAAATAAGGAAAGAAAGATTTCCAGCCAAATCAGCTAAAAAAAGGCCGAACCGGATAGGAAGAGCCTGTATTATCAGGATGGCTAATCTGAGCGGAAAATATATGACGCTAATGCTGATCTGCCTGAGGCAGACTGAAATTCTACGTTTCATGCTCTCCGCTTTCGAAATATGCCCAATTAATCCACTGACCTGTACAATACAGTAAATTACATTCCTGACGGGGTTAGCCGCTGGTATTTCATGAATATTTTAACATGTTTTACAGCGGTGCAAAATTGCATGTCAGCAATATGCGCCCTGGTCCCAAATAGTAAGTACAGGTATATAATAAGTAATAAGACTGAGGAGTTCACCGTGAAAGAAATCAAAATATTTTGCTGGAATGTTAATGGCATCAGGGCCGCCAGGAGAAACGGACTGCTGGAGTGGCTGGATAAAGAATCACCTGATATTCTCTGCCTACAGGAAACCAAAGCCAGTCCTGAGCAACTGGATGATGCGCTCAGGCAGCCGGATGGATATCAGGCGTACTGGAACTATCCTGAACGAAGGGGGTATAGTGGCGTAGCCACCTTTTCCCGGCAAAAGCCCTCCAGTGTTAAATATGGTTTCGGAATTCCAGAGATAGATGCTGAAGGCAGGGTGATTATTACAGATTTTTCTGAATTTACCCTATTTAATGTATACTTCCCCAATGGGAAAAAGGATAACCAAAGGCTTAAATACAAAATGGATTTCTATGCCGCTTTTCTGGATTTTGTTGAGCCTCTCAGGCGTGAAGGCCGGAAGCTGGTCATTTGCGGGGACTTCAATACCGCCCATAAGGAAATAGACCTGGCAAGGCCGAAAGAAAATGAGAAGGTATCAGGCTTTTTGCCTGAAGAGCGGGCATGGATGGATAAATTTGTGGAAAACGGATACCTGGACTGCTTCCGTCTCTTCCATAAAGAGCCGGGGCAATATACCTGGTGGGACCTCAAAACAAGAGCCAGAGAAAGGAATGTAGGCTGGAGAATAGACTATTTTTTCGTAACCCATAACCTGTTGGAATCCGTTTTAAAAGCCTTTATAATGCCTGAAGTGACTGGATCCGACCATTGTCCCATCGGGATCATTATTAAAACCGGTTAAAAAATGCAGGCTGATCAGGAAGCCGCTGTTATAAACCTGGAGACCTTGAACTTAAGAACTAACAGGCTGACCGCCTTAAAGGAATTTTTGGATTATCCCGGAAGGTTTGGTCAGCCGTGTTGAATATAAGGAGAATAAAAATGGCCCAGCGAAAATATGAAAAATATATCCTGACTGATTTAAAACTTCCCGCCAACGTCCAGGCCAGAGAAGCTGAATATAACCAGAGGGCCACACGCATCCTGTGGCTGGAAGATGAGATCATGGAAGGTGCCTCCAGTGTAATACTCTCCTGGTACTGGAAACCCACTGAAAAAGAGGGTTCACCCTCTCATGTACATGATTTTGATGAAGTCATCGGCTTTATAGGCAGCGATCCGCAGAATCCCCGTGAACTGGGTGGTGAGGTGGAATTCTGGCTGGAAGACGAAAAGTACCTGCTTACCAAAAGCTGCCTGATTTTTGCGCCCAGGGGACTCAGACATTGCCCGCTGAGGGTAACGCGAGCTGACCGGCCAATTTTGTTTCTGGCTTTTTCCACCACTACCAAATACGTTAAAGACTTGGTAATTCAGGGACTGCACTGAAGGTTATTAAATATTCTTCGTTTTCTCCGGTGATGCTGTTTTTACCTGCCTTTTCGTAATAACAGCATCACTATCAATATAACCAGGGCTCCTATCATGATACACAGACCGATGTCTGAAGAGGCCGTCACACCAGGGTAATAGCGATTGCGGAACTAAACTCTGGCTTTATCTCTTTTGCGCCCCTTTCCAGGCCCTCGATCCGCCATCTAAATTTTTTCCTAGCCTCAACCAATAAATTATGATAACTATTTGGAGCCTGAATTGACTTTTAA
>CAYLRY010000143.1:0-2190 GCA_964386535.1 uncultured Dehalococcoidales bacterium
AATCCCCTGTTTTCACGCCAGAAAGAAGTAGAGCCTTCCTCCATGATCATAATGCTGGACTTCATCGAAAAAACCGTGGTCGTATACCGGTTATAAAGCCAGGCAATCGTATAGGCGATGGCCAAACAAATGAAGAACCAATACCATTTGATCACCAGTTCACTGATGATCCGCTTGTAATTGAAAACCGGAAATCCGTCGTCAATTTCCTGGTCATGCAATTTATCAAGATCAGAAGGGGCCATTATTTGAAAATGTTAATGATCAGGAAAGCGGTAGATAAAAGAGAAGCGGCAAAGGTAGCCTGACTGAGCCAGGGCAGGGTGCGGGAGCTGTATACTCTGTAATTGTTAGGCTCCACGTAAAGCACATCATTTGGGAGGATAAAGAAGTACTCTGAGGAAAGGAGGTTGTCATCGGTCAGGTCAATATTGACAATCCGGGTTCCTTCGGGGGTTTCCCTGATCAACCGTACTTTCTGGCGGTTCCCTCCGTCAGAAACACCGCCTGCCGCTCCGATCGCTTCAAATATCGTATACTGGTTTTTGGGCATCTGGATCAGACCGCCACCATTCACATCGCCCAGGACAGTGAAGGTCCGATTGACTAATTTTACGATGACTGATGTATTCAAAACATACTTATCCACCTCTTTCTGAATTTTATCCCTCACTTCGAGTAAAGTGAGGCCTTCCACGGAAACTTCTCCCAGTTGGGGATAGCTGATATTGCCATTTTCATCGACCAGATAGGTGAGCAAATCCATTCCAGAGCTACCACCCCCCAATCCTACAGTAGAGGAAATGTTAAGGAAATCTGTTTTTAGCTTGTCATCGGACAAAACACTGATATAGAGCTGGTCATTAGGTCTGATCCGGTAAGCTTCAGGCAAAGGGACCCTGGGATAAGTCTTGTTAATTTCAGCATCGTACAAATAGGTCATTTGTTTGAGAGGCGAACTGCACGAAGCAAATAGAAGAACAACCGCTAGGCCAGCCCATTTCAAAATTCTACCCGGAGTATTCATGTTCCAAAGATAATAAACTGTATCAATTGCATACCTTACTCTGCGGCTTAAAAGGACTCATCGAAGGAGCAGTTTTCAAACATTTTCTTACCTATCATTAACCATCAATATGAATAAAACTATTTTTGTATTTGTTAATGTGCCCGATGAAGAAGTCCATACTCATCCTCATTCTCTTGTTCACGGTTATCCTGAACATGGATGCGCAGGAAAGGCGTTACAACGGGCTGTTGTATCGTGGCAGACAGAGGTTAATCCCCTGTATGGATATGGCCGGAGGTTTCATCTGGGATAACAAGTATGAAAAATTTACCATCAGTACAACTTTCAACAATCTTTACCTCAAACGGTGGGGAGGATTTGCCATGATTGAACTGGATCCGGTGGAACCAGCCATTGTGATCGGACCAACAATATCGATCAATGATTTTGCTTATGTGTACACCGGATTTGACTTTCTTACCAGCAGAGGTTATTTTGCCCGGGGAGGATTGAAGCATGCCCGTAAGGATCTTGGAATTGGGTTTTACCCGGTAAAATGGGCTACTTTTAAGTTATGTCATTCCTTTAATGCCGGTTCCCGCTTTGAAGTAGGCTTCCGTATTCCCCTTGAACGTGAATCTGATTACATTCGCTCCTTCCGTCGTTCAAAGTAATACTTTTTACTTTTCACTTTTACCTTTTTACTTTTCCTTATCCCGTTTTCTCACCCTGTAAAAAGGAAGATATTTATCTGGTTTATAACGGGTTGTATACTTTCTGGCTTTGGAGAAAGGAAAGAAAACCCTTATGTCGGTATGGCCTGTAAGGGTGAGCACAATTCTGCCCATGGGCATGTAGGTTTTATCGGGATCCTGCAAAAAGTCATAGATTTCACCGAGGTACCGGTCGGGTGTTGGGGAGAATTCTCCGTACAAATTTACTGAGAAATTTGGATCGGCATGCCAGGTGACGCCATAAGCCGCAGTAAAGACCCAGTCCCAAAGATCATCACCGGGTATTGAGAGGGTGGGATCCCATTGCCCTTCCAGGCCCTGGTTGATTCGGCTATAACCGGCCTTGACCATGAAAAAGTGGTTAAGATTGGTATTGGGGAAGATATAGTATTGGGCAAAAAGATTATAAGTACGCATACGGGTGTTATAATAAGGTTCCATTCCAGG
>CAYLRY010000144.1:0-2178 GCA_964386535.1 uncultured Dehalococcoidales bacterium
ATAGGTTTGAGGGATAAAAAAACCGGAATAGTGCACGAGATTATTAGTCAAATTATTTCAAAATAAGGAAGGATACGTATAATTGGCCTGTTTGGATAAATTCACTATAGCAGCTTGTTTTGTATTTATCTCAGGGGGTTACCAAATTCTCAAATCGTAATCACTTTGGAAGCGCTGAGCATTGATTCTACAATTTCATACATTTCTTTAGGAGAGCCAACGACAAGCTGGCTGGTTAACACATAATCTGTCAGGGATGTCTTGCAGGAGGAAATGGTAACTCCCGCCTTTTCGAGCCAATTAAGCGTATCCAGCACGTTGGAGCCCTTGCAGGTAAGCTTAACTCCGCTGTTTAGAAAAAAAATACTTGAAGGTATACTATCATTATCCCACAGCGAGTTTAAGAAGGACCTCATTAATCCTGATCCGAAATTGTTGTCACCTTTGCCTAAAGTATTCGATGTAATAAGCACAACGTAGGAACCCGGATGTTCACAGGCCATAAATACTTCTATCCTTAATATTTATTTGTTTTCTTTTCTGACAGGGGTTGTACATATACCGCTCCATTCACAAAGGTACTGCTTGAAAACTGCCGGGAATATATCAATGATTTGCGATACTTTTGTTGCGGGAGTCGGACTGGCCATTTTCCCGCCCATACGGTTGCATTTGGCTGCAAGTATACCGGCTTCTACCGGCTCAACTCCTGCATAAATGAAGGCGCTTGCAAGTCCGGTAATGGTATCTCCTGTGCCGCCTATGGTTTCAAGTACGGGAACATCGGGCTCTTCGACAGTGGCGACGACTTCTCCATTTTTAGCAATATAATCCCTGGAACCTTTTACCACCATCACTTTTGCGGCGCTGTTTTGAGCATAAGCAGATTCAATAAGCTGCGGTACGCCTTCAACTCCACAACAAAAGAGGTGGTCGGCGATATATGCGGGGTGGGTAGCATTCGGATCTGCCAGGAAGGCAATTTCAGAAGGATCCGGTGTAAAAAGCCCAAAACTACCAGCCTTGCCCGCAGCTTTTGCTGCATACATTGCACCCGCATCTGCGATCAAAAAAGGAGGTTTATCCATCTTTTCGGCAGCTATTGTAAATTGAGTCAACAGGTTCATGAAAGGCTGGCAGTAATGGAGAGCGACGAAACCGGGTTTCAGGGAAGCTATGTTTTCATTAAGGTAACGATACATTAACCTGGTTCCGTCCCCCTTGCCGATATCTCCGGCAACAACTATATAGGGAGGCTCAACGCCCATGTATTCAGTAGCGGCAAGGGCGGCGCTGATCATAGCTCCTGTTCCCTGGATACTTGGGAAAGGCTGACCATCTGCAATCAGCATGTCTCCTTCTCTTCGCACTTTGCCTGCTATTACAGGCGTATCTTTTTGTGGTATGGTTCCGCTGATTATGAGCATCCTTAATTGCCTCCATTCCAGATAGTCAAGGCTTCTTCGTAAGCTCTATCGAGCATCAGGGCGCACAACGTATAACCCAGATCAGAGGGTTTTGGTGCCTGCTTGAGTGTTTTGCCGACCATTTCAGCATGAAGATAGGGGATATCCGGGCATCCTCCTCCTGAAGTGTTTACAATTAAACCGGTCTTTTTCTCGAAAGCCAGTTTCATATTCCCGGCCTTGATCATGGTCCACTGACCATAATCGGTGGTTTTTACTACGGAGACAAGTTCGGCGGTGCCATCCAGGTTGGGGAGTATTTTTATAAAGTGAACATCGTTTTCTTTGAGCAACCTTTCGATTCCAATTTTTTCAACCAGGTTGATTGCAATACCCAGGTCACAACCCATCCGGTGCTTGGGGGGTGGAGCTATGAGCTTAACCTCATATGCGCTTTTTCTCAATACTCTTTCGGCTTTAACTGCCTGGCTGACATCTTCGAATATTACCAACCCCCCACCATCAATGTTTTTACTGCCATTGCTGCCCATTACTTAGTTGTTAACCTCCTTGGTGCCACTTGTTGTCACAATATAAAGCTATTTTTAAAAAACCACAATGAAAAAACATACCTGAAAAATATTATCATAACTATTACGATAATACAATATAAGTAATATTTATTAACAATTTAAGCGAAAAGCTGTGCTGAAGGGAATTAAATCCAGGCTTAAGAGTACCCACAATTATAGCCGGAAACCAGCTGGAACCT
>CAYLRY010000145.1:0-2172 GCA_964386535.1 uncultured Dehalococcoidales bacterium
TGAGTAAATCCAGTTTCTCCTTTGTAACCTCACCGATAATCCGGATAGCCAGGCCTGGGCCCGGAAATGCCTGACGCCAGACAATTTCTTCTGGCAATCCCAATTCAGATCCCACCTGCCTCACCTCATCTTTGAATAAAGATCGGAGCGGTTCTATCAACTGCAAGGACATATCTGCAGGCAGTCCACCGACGTTATGGTGAGATTTTATTTTGGCAGCAGATTTGTTGCCGGAAGAGGCGCTTTCGATTACGTCAGGATAGAGTGTTCCCTGAGCCAGAAAATCAACCTTTCCTATCTTCCTGGCTTCTTCTTCAAAAACCCTGATGAACTCTTCGCCGATGATTTTCCGTTTTAGCTCAGGATCTATCACACCTTTTAGTTTATTTAAAAACCTGTCTTCAGACCGGGAGAGAATAATGTTCATGCCCAGATTTTTATGAAATACTGCAAAGGTATCTTCAACTTCATTTTTACGCATTAAGCCATGATCCACAAAGATACAGGTCAGTTGGTCACCGATAGCCCGGTGTATTAAAATAGCAGCTACCGAGGAATCTACCCCCCCGGAAAGACCGCAAATAACCTTCCCGCCTTTTACCTGATCGCGTATACGGGCAATACTCTCTTCTATAAAATTACCGATAGTCCAATTACCGCGACAACCGCAAATGCGGTAAATGAAGTTCTTAAGGATTTTTTTCCCTTCCGGAGTATGAGCCACCTCAGGATGGAACTGAAGGCCGAAGATACCCTTTTGATTCCCCATGATGGCTACTGGACTGTTTTCCGTAAAAGCCAGGGAAACAAATCCCGGAGGCATTCGCTCTATACGGTCGCCATGGCTCATCCAAACAGTCATCAACTCAGGGCAATCTTCGAATAAAGGCGAATTAAGGCGGCTAAGATGTAATACTGCATGCCCATATTCTTTATGAGAACCGGCAGCTACCTGACCTCCCAGTTGCTGGGTAATAGCCTGCATACCGTAACATATACCCAGGACAGGAAGGTGGCTCTCAAATACATAGGCAGGAGGCAACGGAGCTTGATGTTCATACACGCTTGATGGGCCGCCGGACAGAATAAAACCCTTCGGGTTCAGTGAGGCTATTTTTTCCCACGGTGTATCATGAGATACCAGTTCGCAATAAACTTGAAGTTCACGTACCCTGCGGGCAATCAGCATGCTGTATTGTGAGCCGAAGTCAATAATAATAATGGCTTCCGGCTCAAATTTGTTAGATGGTCCTTTTTCGGGCATTGATTGCTGGCCTATCTTTATGCTAAGCAATATTTAAATAAGTAGAAACATCGAAATCGTTAATTGTTGATATACGGTGACTAGAGCAGGTGGGTGAAAAAACGGGTTACTTTGCGCCTCCATTATATAGAAAGCTTACCATTGTGATATACTAACGTCAAGTGGCAAAACTAAACCGCGGAAAAACCAAAATCTCGTTATATATTCCGCATTTAAAAAGCCTGACTAATGTATTTGTTTCGATAAACCATAAAAAATATTGATCTTTAAAAGGTATGCAGTTTGCAAAACGAATTACCCCAGTCTGTCCAAGAACAAATTGAAAAAGGTATTAAAATTATCCGCGGGGGCGGGATTGTGGCATTTCCCACAGATACCGTTTACGGTCTGGGAGCAGGAGCTTACATTGAGAGCGCTATTAAGCGGATATTTGAAGTAAAAAAAAGACCGCTGGAAATGGCTTTGCCTTTGCTTTTGTCCGATATAGCCCAGATACATGAAGTTGCCGCCCACGTTCCGGCATATGCATGGCGATTGATTGAACATTTTTTCCCGGGAGGTTTAACGCTGGTTGTTTATCATACCAGGATAGTCAAAGATATCATTACCGCCGGCGGTGATACCGTAGCCATTCGCATACCAGACCATCCCATCCCGCTGTCGTTAATCAAAGGGTGCGGGATGCCGGTTGTAGGAACCAGCGCAAATCTGAGTGGTATGGCTAATGCCGTTACTGTAAATGAAGTAAAGACCATGATCGGCAACAAAGTTGACCTGGTAATTGATGGTGGTCCGCAGCCGGGTGGCAAAGAATCGACTGTAGTAGACGTGACTGGAAAATTACCAGTTATTTTACGTCTGGGGGCGATTTCCCGGGCAGAACTTGAGACTGTGGTAAAATTTGAATA
>CAYLRY010000146.1:0-2148 GCA_964386535.1 uncultured Dehalococcoidales bacterium
TCGATAGTGTGATTGGTAATCGCGGTTCCGGTAATGCCAACCACATCTGCCTGAGGAATAAAAGTTTCACTCTGGTCTTCGACAAGATCGCCTTCCTGCGGGTTCTTCTCAATTACCCAGACTTTCTCGGCCAGGCTCTGTAGTTTGGGAATAAAGGGAAAATGACCAATGATGGCTATTTTCTTACCTTTTCCTTTCTCAGCAATCAGATCAGCCGCATTTAAATTCAGACAGTCTGTTTCATCTACCTTAAGCAGTGAATTGATAGTGGCAATGCCGATGGCTGCCTCCAATAAAGAAACCGAATAAGCCATCCTTGCCAGTTCCTCAACTCTTTTATTCAATAAATAACCTGGTTCTTTTACCAGAGGTTCCCCTTCATGGTGCTGTCGTAAAGCGTCCTGGGAAAGGGAAGAGGCCAGCCCGCAGTTACGCGTTAAAACCCCGGTGTGAAAGAGTCCCTGCCGGATATCTCTGACATCGGTCTTCATATCCAGAGTTGATAATAGATCATCTAGTATCTTCATTTTTCTCCTGAGGCTCATTAAGAGGAATATCCTGGTTATTATTCAATGTGTGACCCCAGCGATAATGTCTTCTGCAGCCTGGTCCTGACGCTGGGGGTTGCAATGGCGTAATGTCCGGTGTCCCAGCCACCTCGAAGTGGCCCCCTTCAATTCTTATCGCCTTACCATTAATTAATGCCTCTGCCATCTTTTTCCGAGCGGCATCCAGAATGCGCGCAAAGGTAGTCCTGGAAATATTCATCTTTTCTGCGCATTGCTCTTGCTCCAGGTCCTCAATATCTTTAAGACGAATAGCCTCAAGCTCTTCAACCGAAAGGCAGACCTCTTCCAGTTCTCGGAGCGGAATGCCGGCTGGTTTAAAGAATGTCACTGAAGGCAAGTAGCTTACCCGTCTACATAATGCGCGTCTTCCCATTTTCATTTTCCTTTAACATATTGGTCATATGCTCATAACAAGATTTAATATATTGGTCATATGCCCACAATTTAAGATTAATACATCGATTTTAGTTTGTCAAGAGATTGTTGATTTTTTCCAAATCCTAAACTAGAATATATGCAAATGGAAATCATTTGCAACAAAAATAAAATGCCACCGGATGAGAGCAATCATTCTCCGCTGAAGCAATCTGGCCAGAGGGTTACCAGCCAAAGGACTTTGATTCTAAAAATAATCCAGGAGGGAGGAGGTCACCTGGACGCCGACGAGATTTATCGGCAGGCTAAGGCCATCAAACCTCGCATCAGCCTCTCAACAGTCTACCGGACTCTTAAAGTATTGAAGAGGCCGGGGCTGATCGAGGAGTTGCATTTGGACGACAGCCACCACCATTACGAAATTAAATCCAGCTTGAAACATCACCACCTGGTATGTCTGGGTTGCGGCAAAGTGGTTGAGTTCCAGTATCCGTTTGACCGCAGCATTAAGAGAAGCGTTCCTGAAGCTCGTGAATTTGAGATCGTAGAAGCTGAAATTCACCTGACCGGTTATTGTGCCGTTTGTCGGCAAGAAAAAGAGTGATTCGTTAATAGATAATGATTGCATCGGCTTTAATTACGGGAGGAGTTTAAATCTAGTCTTGTGAAGCAGGGGTCCTTAAATAGAGATAAATCATTTCTGATTTTGGTAAAGTCCTCCGACCGCTGAAAGGAAGTGAGTGGGATGGGAGTAACGAAACAGACAACCAGTATGGAAGACTATCTGAAGACAATAGACTTACTGAGCCGGGAGAGTACAGGAGTTAGAGTAAGCGATATCAGCCGGATACTAAATATCAAGGCCCCCAGTGTGACCCAGGCTTTATCTAAACTCTCCATGGAAGGACTGGTTAAGCACCAGAAGTACGGGGGTGTCGAACTCACTGGTGAGGGGGCTATGATAGCCCGGGATGTCAATTTGCGCCATGAAACACTCCTCCGTTTCCTTACCAGGATATTGAATGTAGACCCTGAAATCGCCGAACAGGATGCCTGCGGCATGGAGCATGCCCTGAGCCAGGCGAGCCTGAAGAGACTGGCAAAATTTATCGAATTTTTAGCGGACTGTCCCCTGGGAACACCTGAATGTCTGAGGGGATTTCGCTACTATATGGAACATGAGGAACGGGATAAAAAGCTTCTT
>CAYLRY010000147.1:0-2079 GCA_964386535.1 uncultured Dehalococcoidales bacterium
TCCTGATGTTGGATACAAAAAGAAATGTGCTGGAAAACCACGTCATGGATATCAGCGCCGCGCTAGCGGGCAGAAATGCAACTGCACTACACAGCGGGGACTATCCAGATATATCAGGGTCCGATATCGTCATCATCTCAGCCGGAATTCATATTACAGATGTTCCAGCCAGGGAGAGGCTGGTTCCCAATATCCCGATAATGCGAGACATTGCCGTTAATATTGAAAGATTCTGTCCAGAATCAGTAGTGATTACCGCTACCAATCCGGTAGATTTGCTAAACTATACGCTTTACCTCAGCTCTTCTTTGGAAAGGCGCCAGTTAATCGGCTATAACCTGAATGATACCATTCGTTTCCGAATGGCAGTAGCTCGCACTCTCGGAGTGGATGCGTCTATGGTAGAGGCTTTGGCCGGTGGAGACCATCCAGCAGCACCGGTGCAATTTTTCAGTTCTATCAAAGTCAAAGGCCAGCCTTTTCCCCTTAACCAGGATCTTAAACTACATTTACAGGAAGAATTAAGGAGCTACTTGAAAACCTTTGAGTCGCTTAAAGCTGGCCGGACGGCAGGATGGACTTCTGCCTCAGGAATCGCCACCATTGTAAGTGCTATTGCTAAAAATGAGAATAAGCTCTTATCCTGTTCCGCTATTCTGGATGGAGAATACGGATTTAAGTCTATCAGTCTGGGAGTACCAGTTATTATTGGAAATAAGGGTATCCAGAGCATAGTACAATGGGAGTTGCCTGCTAATGAGCGGCAGGATCTGGAAAAAGCAGTACAACCGATTAAAGAAAACTGTCAGTTTATTAGAGAGGTAATTGGTAAAAACCGGAGCTAAAGGTCTTTAAGGTACTTTTCAGGGTCATTTAAAAAATCTTTGTAGATCTGGTAATATTCTGTATCCGTATAAATAACTGATTTGACTGTCAGGCTATTGAAGCTGTATATAGTAGCGCCGGGATAGGCTAAAAGTATAGGGGAATGGGAGGCAATAATAAACTGGGCCTGGCCAAAGGTGATACTATTTTTTAATACCTGAAGAAGCTTTAACTGGCTCCTGGGAGAAAGCGCAGTCTCAGGCTCATCCATGAAATAGAGCCCCTTGATCCTGTATCTTGCTGTGAAGAAGGTAATAAGCGATTCTCCATGTGACTTTGTAATTAAAGAGCCACCACCGAAATATTCCAGAATGCCAGGGTCAGCTTTTGCCCATTCATCCAGATAACGGGCGAAATCCTGGAATATTTGAGAGGAAAAGAAAGCCCCCGGTACCGGACCGTGCGTCCACCTGATATCAAGGTATTTATAAAGGTCGTCTTCAAGCGCATTAAACCGGTAACGGCTGCGCTCAGTATCTTCCCAGATATGGATGTCACATCTGCGACATAGGGCTTTTAAAAACGTGGATTTTCCGGTCCCATTCTCCCCCACAAAAAATGTAATAGGATTTCTGAATTCCAAACTTTCAGTCTTTTGTAAAATATCAAGATTAAAAGGGTAACAATCCAGATTAGGATATTTTTGAGAATTGAGGGTAACCTGACTTAAGTGCATAGGCGATCTCCTGTTTCCGCAACAATTATTATAACAGAGATTTTTATTTTATCCTTCTGGCTGGCAAATCGCGTTATTTAACGTTTTAATTGATCACAGCCTTAGCAAAGCTTGATAAAGCCTCAGACGAATTGAATCTGGACATCTTCCCTTCTTCAGGAATAAACAGGCATATTGGCTGTGTTAGTCTAAATTTATTCGTTAAAATAGGGGGCTTAATTATTACTCCGAGAAGAATTATTTGTTAAAATTTTATAATAAATAATTTGCTGCCAGAAAGCTGATTATAGCCATAAAGCTAATAGGCGGGATTGCCGGTAATGGCTTGCCCTTAAGGATAAAAATTTGTAAAGCGTATGCAAAGAGCAGACCAATAAAGGTACCTATAGCTACAATTAAAGCGTCGTTAAAACCACTAGCGAAAAAAACAGATACTATAAATGCCAGAGGAAAGCCCAGATCGCCTCCACCCAGAAGGGAAAATTCTCGTTCAGCAGCTTCATCTTCAAATATTTTTT
>CAYLRY010000148.1:0-1960 GCA_964386535.1 uncultured Dehalococcoidales bacterium
AAAGAGTTCTGTTGTGAAGGGATGATGCGGGCACGGTTTTCTCTCCTATGCAAGTGTGCATCGATGTAGCGCGTTCTTTTCAGTCAACGTTAGGGATTGGAATAACCGTAGGTATTAATAGTTATATCGCTAATTAACCGGTGAAAGAAAGTTAGTTAACAATCCAGCTTTCAACTTTTATCGAATTTATACTTCCACCGCTACCGTTACCATTTCCGCCTCCAACTCCAGGAATGAAAATGGGGTTTATCTCGCCCGGCGGGAATTCAATCGTTGAGCTTCCGCTTACAGCAGCTGCAAGTGTTATTGCTCCTCCATAAAGCCTAACGTTGCCAGAGAGGGTTACTTCAGCTTCAGGGGCATATATCCAGGCGGAAACATAATTACTCCCGGACATAGCAAAGTTTCCACTTGGTATCAGAATAAAGGGAAAATCTTCTATATTTTCAATCTTCGTTGAACCGACCAGATTAACATTACCCATAACAATAACGGTCTGTCCCCCAACGAGTTTTGAACTACCCTTCATCGTTAGATTACCAGCGACGTAAATATCACCGCCCAGGTATACTATACGACTGCCACTTGATTCGAAATTTCCACCTGCGTAGACAGTGCTGTTAAACGATACGTCACTACCAGAACCCAGGTCGAGATCGCCGCCCACTCTTACCGGCCCTTCGAAAGCAGCACTAGAAGTGCCCGTCATAACAAGATCTTCTCCGTCGGAAACATATACTGAGTCTTTGAAGATCATATTGCCATTTTGAAGGGTCAGTGTACCGCCCACGACTACCGGGGCCTCAAACACAATTGTTTTCCCGCTGGCGTTGATTTTCATATCTCCATCAACCTGTACAGCTCCATAAAAAGTAATATCTGTAGCATTATTTATATCCAGCTTGCCTGACACATGCACTTGGCTTGGAAAATTATCTGAAGGTGGTGGCCACCAGGGTTGGAAGGTATGATTACCAGAATGGGTCACTGAGCCAGCAGCAATAGGAGTAAAGTCTGAGGCACCGAGCACAGTTGAAACAGCACCATCTATCTGTTCCTGGGTAAGAGTGATAGGATCCAGGTTTTGCCCACCAGGTTGGGGGTTACCAATATTCGGGTTGGGGTTTGGGCTCAGGATGAGACCTGGAGTTGCCGCATCTCCAGAGATAGAGGTGGACCAAGCCATGTCAATAAAGTTCTCTGCATACGCATTGCCATGAATGGAGGCTGAACCGGTAAGCTGCAGGGAACCGTTAGAGAAAACATCTCCGATTATGGGTGAACTTCCACTTATAACAATCCCCCCGCCAAGGCTGGTGAGAGCACCATTAAAAGTAATATTCCCACCATCACTATTCCAGGATTGTGTGACTGAAATAAAAGATTTTACGGTAGTTAAAATGTTACCTTCATTATCTCTTGCGTTGGATACAATATAGTAAGAAGAGCCCAACCATTGCAGAGTTACGTCTACGGTTCTACCGTTTGTTTCTGCAACGGAGTATGTGACCTCGCTTATCTGCACCTTTCCATTATCAGTTTCAATTAAATAAGGGGGAAGTCCGCTCACGGGGTAAGTACCAACTGTAAGTTCTACACTGGATAATATCCCTTCGCCGTTGTGGGTAATCTGCCATATAGCATCTTCAACTCCAGCATCTGCAGCATATAAGTCAGCTGTTTTATTTTCGAAGACTTGTCCAGCTTTAACTCCGGTTCCTATATAACTCAACAGAGGGACTATCGTTAAGCTGCCAAATGCAAGTATGATCAGTACAACCAGAAATACATGCCCTTGATTACCGCGGTGGAACCTTCTAATGGCTTGAGCCAAAGGTCTGGTAAGAAAGTTTTTAGTACTAAAGGTTTTTGACAATATAATAATTCGATATCGATATATTTATTAATAGTAATATACTACCATCAGATTACAAATTTTTCAATAATATTTTCCCTGGTT
>CAYLRY010000149.1:0-1927 GCA_964386535.1 uncultured Dehalococcoidales bacterium
AATCTGGAGCCTTTAATTTAAGTGTATAATTTTTTTGACCTGAGTTATTAACCGTATGTATGACTGGTGGGGGTTTTTTTGTGGGTACCACCATTCAGACCGCCTTCTAGTGTTTGGCTTTAACTAGATAATAATACGTAAGGAAAAAGGCAGAAGTCAATTGACTCTGCCTTTTCAAATATGATATAATCTAGTTATATAACTAGATTATATCAGGAGGTATTGTGATGGCAGGTTACCAAACCAAGGTCCAACTTATTAAACGACAACAAAGCGAACAGTGGTATATCAATTTTCCTTCCGCCATCGCTCAAGCCATGGAATTCTCTCAGAGTGAGAATGTGGAATGGCTGATTTCTGACAAAAACTATCTAATTTTACACCGGCCAGAAGCTCCACCTGATCCTATTAGTGTAAAAAAAAAGATAACTCGCTCCTCCAGTCAATCTTAGAAAGCCTCTCTAACCTGGACATAGAATCTGATGAGGAGAAGCATTTAGCGCGATTAATCCGCCATGTTTTAACCCAACTGGTGTGTATGGGACGACATACGCTTACCAATTTAATCACCACCAGTGGTAGGCAGTTTATGGATTGGAGCGCTGACTACCGGTTATACAGCCAGGAAAGGATTGACTGCGACCATATTTTTAACCAGGTCAGAAAAGAGGTGCAGACTATAAACGCCAAAGATAAAATCCTCGTCACGGCTTTGGATGATTCTCTGTTGCGCAAAAGCGGGAAGAAGATACCGGGTGTTAAATATGTTCGTGATCCCATGGGGCCCCCTTTCCAGGTAAATTTTATCAGGGGACAGAGAGTGATACAGATGTCGGCAGCGGTCTCAGAAAAAGGGCAAGCCAGGATGATACCCGTCATGTTTGAAGACGCTTCAACACCGGAAAAACCCCGAAGGAATGCCTCAGCGGAGGAGTGGGAGAAATATAAAGAGGATAAAAAAGCTCGACGCTTAAGTGTACGTGGGGTTGATTGCATTCAGGAAATGAGAACTCAAATGGAGCAAGATTGGGACTTATGGGTTACCGCCGATGGTAGTTACACTAACACTACCGTGCTTAACAATCTTCCTGAAAAAACTGTCTTCATTGGTAGAATTCGTTCAGATGCCAAGCTATTCCACCTTCCTATTATCGACGAACAGTCAGGAGCCGGCAGAAAAAGGATATACGGAGATTCTGCTCCAACTCCCGATGATATTCGTCAGGATGAGTCAATACCCTGGCAAACAGTACGTGCACATGCTTCAGGTAAAATGCATGACTTCAAAGTCAAGAATATGAAATTTCTCAAGTGGAGGGGTAGTGGAAAAAAACAGACCCTGCAGGTGCTGGTTATTGCTCCTCTACACTACCGTTTGAAGCAAGGTTCACGTATGTTGTATCGTGATCCAGTCTATCTGATATGTACCGACGCCGATATCCCTATGGAAAAATTATTGCAAGCCTACCTGTGGCGGTGGGATGTGGAAACCAACTTCAGGGACGAGAAGACTCTCCTGGGTACTGGCCAAGCTCAGGTCAGAAATCCATCCTCCGTAAAAGCTGTCCCCAAGATGATGGTAGCCTCATATTCATTACTTCTTCTGGCTGGTATCAAATGTTGGGGCGTAAAAGGTTTGCCCCAAACAGGAAATATGCCTAAATGGCAAGATACTTCCAATAAATTCAGAGCATCCACCAATGACTTGGTCAAGCAACTCCGTTATGAACTCTGGGCAAATTCCATCGCTTCTACCAATTTTTCCGACTTCACGTTTAAACATAACTCAAGCCGAAGTCTTGTTAATATCCGAATTCCCGCTTTTTCTGCAGTTTTAAACGTCAACACCGCATAAAAATGGCCAAAGTCAAGAGACCAGAAAAATAACAAGGGAAATTTACGTAAATTTCCCTTGTTATTTTTCTGG
>CAYLRY010000150.1:0-1912 GCA_964386535.1 uncultured Dehalococcoidales bacterium
ATTCTTTCCTGGTCTATTTTGGAGTCCTCAAGCGCTTGGGTTGGGTGGAGACCACTGGTGAATCCGAAGCTTCTTCAATTCAGGAGAATTACGCATCTGCTCCTGACCGGGTCTATTACCGGCTGACCGAAGCCGGTATTAAAGCTGATGAAGTGTTTTGGGCAAATCCTCTGTTTACCTTATATCCACAGATCGGTCCCAGTCATATGAAGAAATAAAATCAGATTTGAATCCGAGCGACTTAAAAGTGTGAAGTGCAGGATGTTAATCAAAAATCGACTCCCTCTCAATTCCAGGGACAAATCCTATTTGCTTGAGAGTGGATTACAGGATACATCCTCAAGTCTCAGCCAGCCTTGTCTGAGACCTTGTAATATGGCTTCGGTACGGGAGCTAACTCGTAATTTACGGAAGATGTTAACCAGGTGGGTTTGGACAGTTCGCTCACTGATCTTAAGCTGGACGGCAATTTCTTGATTGCTCTCACCTTTGGCCGCGAGGGTGATTATCTCTAGTTCATGAGAATGCAGATCATCCTGCTCATGAGGCTTGGCAACTTTGTCAGCCGCCAGGCGGCTTAGAATAGAGCCAGAGGCACTCAGGTCGAAGACAGCCTCTCCTGAATATACCCTGCGGATGGCTTGAATAAGCTCCTGCAATGGCGCGTTCTTTAGTAAATAGCCGGCCGCTCCCGCTCTCAAAGCCGCTAAGATATAGGATTGATAGCTATAGGCACTAACCATGAGGATGGCTATTTCCGGAGTAATAGCTTTAATACATTTGGCGGCTTCGATCCCATTGACTTTAGGCATAGAGATATCCATGACAATCACATCCGGTTTTAATTTCACGGCTAAATCTATAGCCTCCTCTCCATCCCCCGGGGTTGCCACAACCTCTAAATCAGGTTCTTCCTGTAACAGGCGTGATAAACCATCTCGAAATGCGAGATGATCGTCCACCACCAAAATTCTTATTTTTTCCATATTGCCAGGTTGTGATTAATAGTACTGGTCGAATTGATGAAAGAACTACTAACCTTCCATCCATGATTATTTTAAGAGAAGCCGAGAAAACCACTGATCGCTTCGGGTACATTTCCTTAGATTCACGAAATACATTTTATATCTTACCACTGGTAATGCTATATATCAAGTGTGGCTTGTATATTTGCTCAATTAAACAATTAACAATTAAGCTGATGACAATAAGAAGCGAGGTAATGTATCTGTGAGCTTGGGAAAAAGAGTCCAACAACGTAGAAAAATCCTGGATATAAGCCAGTTGGTATTAGCCAAATCACTGGGAGTCACCCCTCAGCATATCTCACTGGTAGAGCAGGAAAAGGTAACTCCTTCTATCGTACTTTTAGCCGGGCTCGCTACCCAACTGGGAGTCAGTGTCGATTATCTGGTTTCCGGCAAAGAAGGAATCATTACTGATACGATACCGGCTATCAAGGCCGATAAGAAGCTGAAGCTTAAAGCCAAGAAATCCCTAATTTCCCTGGTAGAAGAGTTATATGCCGCCAACGAATCCAGCCTCCAATCACCGTCAGGCAAGGAAAACCAGAAGCAGATTTAAAACCTGTATATTTCAATTTCTTCAAGCCCCGCAACATTTTAAGTGGTAAATATCTGGGAATTTTCTTGAGTTGTGGTCTTTTGACTAATGATCGAGTCTATTTGACAAGCTTGTTAATATGGCTTATCGTAGATAACCAAGTAACCATAAGGAGGAATATCAATGGAAGCTTATTGTGTTAAGTGTCGCGCTAAGAAAGAGATGAAGAATGCTAAGGCCGTCACAATGAAGAACGGTAAGCCGGCTACTCAGGGTATCTGCCCCACCTGCGGGACTAAGATGTTCAAGATTGGCAAATCTAAATAGAACAGGTTATTTAGATAGTGAA
>CAYLRY010000151.1:0-1832 GCA_964386535.1 uncultured Dehalococcoidales bacterium
ATATTCAGGTCAACTTCATATTAAATGTGATATTTGATTTCCAACCTTAAATCAATTATGATCATTAGTCATGATATCGGTCTTTCGAAAAGTTTATTAAGAAGTTATTGTGGAAACAGATTACGAAAAACTGAGTAATTAAAGGAGGCTCCGGCAAATGATGGGAGAAGAAAAGTATCCTGATGGATGGATAGTGGTTGATCATATAATTCCGGGGGTCACCGCCGAAATGCTGGACTGGTGGTGGGTTAATATGGAAAAGGGTTATGAATTATGGTGTCCTGATGAGCATAAAGGTTTCCGCTGGGAAATTAAGCCGCCCGCAGGCGGTCATATTGGGGCAGTACAAATTGCTACTGAAAGCATTGATTACGGACCGGTCAGGGACATCCGCATTGAATGGGTGGACCCGAACCTGGGGACTCAGGAGCAAAAAGACTTCTGGACCTATGAGCATCTTCTTACCGCTGGTTCAACCGGAACCCTGCCTGGAACAAAGCCTGGAGTAAACCTTTCACATCAGTGGGAAGCTATTCCCGGAGGATGCAAGATGCGTTCCTGTATGCACGGTTTTGGAGGACCGCCCCCCGGCAGGGTTGCTCCATCAGGGCCTCTGCCGCCGCATCCCAGCGGAAAGAAACCTTCCGGCGGCGGCTGGCGCGTCCATAATATTGCTGAAGTCAGTACCTTCAAGGCTTTCTTGCCGGCGTTGTGGGGAATCTGGCAGGCAGTTCCAGATCCAACTATCAACCGTCAATGCTCCCTGAAAATAAAGAAGGAAGGATCCAAAATCATTTATATCCGCTAAAAGGAGAAAACTGAGAATGGACACTATGCCAAAGAGCTGGGTAAAGGAAATAAAAATAGACTACTCTAATTGCACCGGTTGCAAGTCCTGTATGAATGCCTGTTTTGTGGATGTTATTCGCTGGAATGAGGAACAAAAGAGACCTGTTGCGGCTTATCCGGAAGACTGTGTCTGGTGTTTAGCCTGCGAATGCCTCTGTCCGGCACAATGTATCGAAGTCATTCCTGATATTCCGGCGCCGTTGCGCTCATCTTTTTAATTAAACCTGCTGTCCATTTTAAAAAAAGGAGGCATCACTGTTGGCTAAGTTAGAAGACCTGGGTGAAATTGTCTCTAGCGATATTTTAATCGTCGGCGGGGGAGTGGGCGGTCTGGCCATGGCGATAAAGGTGAAAGAAGAAAATCCCAACATCGAAGTTCTGATAGTTGAAAAACAGACCGCGGGCTGGGCCGGCAAAGCCACTAAAATCGGCGGAATTCTGGCTTTTCTGGGGCCAGATGATAATGTGGATAAGTTTATGGATTTTCAGATACGTACTTCCGGGTTCTACTTAAATGACCAGGAGTTATTATCCAAATATGTTCAGTCATCATATAAAGCTATAGAAGAATTCGCTGAGTGGGGCGCTAAACTGGCGCGAACTCCTGATGGTAAGCTGGTTATCAGCCGTGCCTTCTGGGCGCCTGATTGGTCAACCACTTTTATTGACATAGATTTGTTGCTGCCAATGAGGTCCAAAGCCCGTCAAATGGGGGCCAAAATTCTCAACAAGATCCATGTTGTGGATCTGATCAGGCAATATAACCGGATTGTAGGCGCAGTGGGCTTTGATATTATCACCGGTCGCTTCTATATTTTTAAGGCCAAGGCCACGGTACTGGCGAACGGCAGTTGCGGCTATAAAATAAGGAGGTTCTGGGTAGCCGGTACAGGTGATGGCATTGCCGCAGCCTGTAGGGCCGGGGCCGAAATGAGAAATGCTGAATACGGCAATCTGTATGGTCATACAGTTTTCCAGGACAC
>CAYLRY010000152.1:0-1759 GCA_964386535.1 uncultured Dehalococcoidales bacterium
CGCGCCAGAGCCAGCCTCTGCCGCATGCCTTTGGAGTAGGCGCCGGCTTTGTCATTCACCCTGTCGGTCAGCCCTACCAGTTTGATGGCTTTCTCGATATTTTTCCTGGCTTCAGGCACTTCGTATATCTGTCCGTAATACGCCAGATTATCAAAGGCCGAAAGGTTTTCGTAAAGTCCGTCAGCTTCCAGTACAAAACCTATCTTCTGTCGTACTGTATCCTCCTGTGAATCCTTCCCCAGAATGGTAGCTTTTCCGGAAGTGGCAGCAAAAAGTCCCAGCATTATCCTGATACTGGTGGTCTTACCGGCTCCGTTAGGTCCTAAAAAGCCGAAGATATCTCCTTTCTTGACCGCCAGATTCACATCCGAAAGTATTTCCCTCTCACCAATCTTTTTAAAAACATGCTCCAGGCTGATAATATCATCCACTATTTGTACTTCCTTAAGTGTATTTAATTGATCAAGAGTATTATAACATAAAGCCCTATAATTCTGTCTCTTATATTGGTTGGCGCCGATCTTTGCCACAGCCTGCGTTATTTCTTTATTATGGCCGCCACACACTCCTGTTTAGCCTTTCTCTGGTCCAGGATTTCCGCTTTTTTCGGGTTATGGTATGATTAGGTTGTTAATTATGTGACATAATTTCACAGTAACGTAAAGTTAAGAGGTAAGAGAGGTCAAAATGGAAGATAGAGTAGCCATATTTATTGACGGAAGCAATCTGTACCATTCGGTCCAGAACAATTTTGGAAGGCATGACCTTAACTTTACCGATTTTGCCAATAAACTATCTGCGGGACGCCGCCTGTTCCGGATTTACTATTACAATGTGCTCCAGGACCCATCTCAATACCCGGACAGTCACCGGGAACAGCAGGATTTCCTGGACGTACTGCGTAAAACACCCTACCTGGAAATACGATTGGGCAGCACCAAAAAGACCCTGGGAGTAGAAAAAGGCATAGATGTCATGATCGCCACTGATCTACTCTATTTTGCCTGGAGCGGCTTCTATGATGTGGCTATCCTGGTAAGCGGGGATGCTGATTTTGCCTACGCTATTCAAGCGGTTAAAAACATGGGTAAGCATGTTGAAGTAGCCTATTTTGAAAGCGGCATATCCAAGGACCTCCTGGATATTGCTGATAACCGGCATGCACTGGATAGGAATTTCTTTAACAACCTCTGGGTCATCAAGCGCCGTCCGCACCGACGCCGTATTGTTAAAAGCAAAGCAGCATCAAATCCTGGGCAGGCTTCCAGCCCTAATTCCGGAACATAAGCCCTGGATATTTTCCCGTTTCTGATTATCCTTTTCTCATCCTATAACGGTTCATCAATAGAGAATTTGATACTACGGATACCGAACTAAAGCCCATGGCTGCCGCTGCAATTATAGGGTTCAACAATATGCCGGTAAAGGGGTACAGTATACCGGCAGCTACCGGGATGCCGATGCTGTTATATATAAAAGCCCAGAAAAGGTTCTGACGTATTTTCCGCATGGTATAGCGGCTCAGTTTAATAGCCTCAACCACATCCCGCAGATCATTCTTTACCAGCACTATGTCACCGGTCTCCATCGCCACATCAGTTCCACTCCCCAGAGCAATTCCAATATCTGCCTGAGCCAGGGCCGGGGCGTCATTGATGCCGTCTCCTACCATGGCTGTCACCCTTCCGCTCTCCTGTAAACGCCGCACCTCTCGCGCTTTATCCTCCGGCAGTACCTCTGCCAGGACTTCCTGGATACC
>CAYLRY010000153.1:0-1739 GCA_964386535.1 uncultured Dehalococcoidales bacterium
CGGGTTGGCCGCATGAGCCGGATGGTAACATCCGGACCAGATAGATGGTCACCGTCCCGGTTCTACCGGGATACAGAACTCGGCTTACAGGTCTACTTGGCTTCTCAATATCTTCTCTTTAGCACCCCTGTAATCTCAACTTCCATAACAGTTCAGCATATTTGACATGCTTTTTAAAAGAATCCTATAATTTGCCAAAGAAATAAATTTTGGCGACTCTGTTTCATTTAACAGGATCTTACTTGATGTTTACTGTTACGAGTGCATTTATTAAAAAAGGAAAACCCCTCCAGTTCTCCTTTACGAAAGGAATAAAATGCTGACGGCGTTACATTTTATTGAATTCGTAATAAAAATAAAGCAAGCGGTTTAACCTTTAACAATTTAAGTTGACCTAAATTAGCAGATCCTAGGAGAGAGGCGACCTATGGCCACATCATCCGGAAAAACCTTTCCTCAAAGCAGGCTTTCCTCGTATTTATCAAGAACAGTAAAATATTTAAGCAAGGTAGTCGATCCTCTGGCCGGGACTGTAGCAGCTATTATTGCCGGCATCATACTGGCGGCCATGATGTTCCTGACCTTTGTTGATGTATCCTCCCGCCTGGCTGTAAACACACCCTTAAACGGCACCCTGGAGCTGACTGAATTCATGATGGCGCTGCTGGTTTGTTTCGGCCTGGGGTATTGCGCCAGAGAAAAAGGTCATATAAGGGTGGACCTGGTAATGCAATACATGCCTGTAAAGGCTAAAATCTGGTTGGAAATAGTTTGTTACGGTTGTTCAGCTTTCTTTTATATACTTGTTACATGGCAGACCTGGATAGAGGCCTGGAGCAAAATCAGCAGCAACCTGACAACAGGCGTATTACATATTCCTGTATATCCTTTTTTCTTTTTTGTGGGAGCAGGGGCCTTTATTGCAGCACTAGTATTTTTAAGGGACTTTTTCAAGTCAATTGAGGAAATGATGAAATAATGGATCCTGCGATAGTAGGCTATATCGGCATCGGAGTTTTAATTCTTTTGCTTTTTACCGGTCTGCATATCGGGGTAGTTATGGGGTTGGTAGGGTTTGCTGGTATGGTCTATTTAAGCGGCTGGTCGGCAGGCCTGGGGGTCTTGAAAACCACCCCCTATTTGACCTTCGCAAGTTTTGATTTCAGTATTATTCCCCTGTTTATCCTTATGGGTGAGTTTTGTTATCAAGGTCAAATAAGCAGCGACCTTTTCAAGACTGCCTATACATTTTTCGGGAGAATGAGAGGCGGTCTGGCCATGGCTACCATCGGCGCCTGCGCTGCATTCGCCGCGGTAAGCGGGTCTGGCATTGCCACAGCAGCCACCATGACAACAGTGGCTTTGCCTGAAATGAAGAAACGCCACTATGATATGGGTTTAGCTACCGGAACTCTGGCAGCCGGCGGTACTATAGGAGTTTTAATTCCGCCCAGTGTCATCATGGTCATTTATGGAATGCTGACACAGCAATCCATTGGCAGGCTTTTCCTAGCCGGTTTTATTCCGGGAATCATTCAGGCAGTAATGTTTATTGGCATAATCATGTTTATTTGCTGGCGCAATCCGGCATTAGGTCCGTCAGGCCCCGGAGCCGGTTTCCGGGAGAAAATCAAGACTTTGAGGAACACCTGGGTGGTTATACTGCTATTTTCACTGGTTATCGGTGGTATCAATTTTGGAATTTTCAGTATTTCCGAAGGAGCCGGCGTAGGCGCTGT
>CAYLRY010000154.1:0-1714 GCA_964386535.1 uncultured Dehalococcoidales bacterium
GTTCCCTGGATGAGGTTAACCCGGTAAATCTTAAAACCATGATCGATTTTACCAGGGAATATGGAGCCTATCGCTAGGGTAGGCGAGATAGCTAGTTATTTATATACTGGGGATGCAGGAGTTGAATCAGGTATTTGATACCATCCAGGCCTGTGACCTTGGAGTATCACCATAATATTAAAAGGAGGAAAAATATGTTACTAGCCAATAAAACAGCCATAATTGCCGGAGGAGCGAGGGGAATGGGAGGGGCTATTGCCCTTAAATTTGCCGGCGAAGGTTGCTCCTCAGTGATCGCCGATGTACTGGATAAGCCAGGTGAACAAACGGCATCGGAGATTAAGAAACAGGGCAGAGAATCAATTTTCATACATTGTGATGTTTCAGATCCGGCCCAGGTAAAAGAGATGGTAAACCGGTCCATAGCCAAATTTAAAAAAATCGATATCCTAGTTGTCACCGCCGGTATAGGCGCTAACCCGACGAAGCTGGAGGATTTAACCGAAGAGAAATGGGACAGGGTGATGGATATCAACTGCAAGGGTACATTTCTCTGTATTCAGGCTATCGCCCCGCACATGATAAATAACAAATCCGGCAATATTGTTTGTATTGTTTCCATGGCTGCTCTTAGCGGCAGCCCGGTCAACTGGCATTATCATGCCTCTAAAGCAGCCCAGTTGTCGGTAGCTAATTGCGCCGCAGCTTTGCTGGCTCCCTATGATGTCCGTGTAAACGTGATTCATCCCGGCATGATACTTACCGACATGTCGGCTGTTTTTTCAGGCCCGGATGTAAAAGATGTAGTGGCTCATCAGACCGGAATGGCCCAGCGAGGCGTACCTCTCAGGAGAATGGGCACCACTGAAGATATTGCCAGAGCTGCCCTGTTCCTGGCTTCAGATGAGTCCTCCTATATTACCGGGGATGCCATATGCGTCAGCGGAGGCTCCGGGCTGATATCTTCCAGCGGTCCCCGTCATTCATGACGACAGTGTAAAAAACCTGGTTCACTATGAGTTAGTAAAAGCTTACAAAAACACAAAAAAAAACCTGTTTGGCTAGCCAATAACCCGCAAGGTGGACGAGCAAGGGTTTTTATCCGGCTGGCAAAAAGTTTAAGCCCACACCTTTTCGTGGTCAGGCAGCTCACACTGTTTTTTTATTGTTCAGACGAGGGGTATTTTTTATTCTGGCGAAATTTTTCAAGACTACACTTCAAACAAAGCCCGTTATGGCAGCATATGTAACCATGACAATCAGCACAGCGCTATTTTTTCTTTTCCATATCCGGAAATGGCCCCATGCCGTTAGCTTTTATTAAATCGAGATTTTCTATTATACTCATATGATATTTGGTGCGATATCGTTTATCCAGAATTTTCAAACGGTGGCAGGGGTACTTCTCACATTCATAACAGAAACGTACCAGTCCTTTCCCCACCATGTCGCATTGCTTTGCCATAAATGTACAGTTTTTATTGCGCAGCAGGCAGCCAGGGCAGTATTTCTTACGAAATCCCTTTTTGTTTAGGTCGTTTTTCATGGCCAGGTAACTGGCACATACAGCGCAGTTCTTTTCATAGAGAGCAATAAGTTGATCTTCCACAATTATTCCTTAATATTACTTTGAAACATCAAAAGGAAATTTTCAACAATGGCAAAGGCAACTAAAATAGGTTTTTTAACCGAATATGAAAAAGGTATCATAAAA
>CAYLRY010000155.1:0-1686 GCA_964386535.1 uncultured Dehalococcoidales bacterium
TTCAATGTGTTGCACGGCTGGATTTATCCAATGATTTACCTGATGCCATGGTTTTATCCGGGCATATTAATGAAAAGCTAACCACGGCTTTCAATTATTCAGGCGGCAACCCCCGGGATCGAAATTTATCGTGGGAAAAGATTGATCTAACACTGGCTGCCCTGGCTCCATATGGGAACCATATTGGCCGGTATGTTGAAAATCTGATAGATCAGGTAAACCCTGATGTAATAGCAGTTGATTCCTCACCGGTGGAAATTGGCGCAGATATTCTTTATGCTTTTAGTCTAGCCTGTGCCGTTGGGTTGCCGTTCCATGCAGATATCATACGCAGGGATAACAGTGAAGTATATACCAGCAGAAAGTTTTACCCGGGCAACGCATATGAAACAGTGTTGCTAAAGAGCTGGCTTAAAAAGATACCGGTTTTACCTGCAGGCTTTCCACCCCGCCAGGTTGAGTTAACTTTTATCCCCAATCAGGGTTATGTAGATTTAAATTATGCTGAGAAAGCAAAATGGGAAGCCAGCCTTTTTAAAGCCTACCGCGCTCTGGACAGGGAACTGGCAGGTATTACGGATATACAAGCGGGAAATGAAGCAGCCAGGGCTATTAATTTGAGCTTGCTGGATCCTCAGAGTGAGGAGAAAAGAGAAGAAATTGGGATTGATTCCGGGTACCTGGTCAGCCGGCTGCTGGATATGGCTGATCAGGCAATAAGCCCAGAACGTAAAATCAGGCTGCTGGCTTTAGTTGATGTTGCTCACCTGGCGGACATGGAGTACTATATCAAGCTACTGCAAAAGGGCAAAGCGAACGATATTTATAGTCCGGTTAAAAAGGATGTCCAACTGACTGAAGTGATGATGACTGCCAATACCCGGGATAATTTGAGCGGCACCGTAGGTGAATATACACCAGAAACAAGCCTGGCGCAAAAGCTATTTAATCAAGCCTTTATTACTTTCATGCAAAATAGTGATAGTGAAATATTACAGCCTGTTGAAGCGCACAAATTGATAACTGAGATTGTTAACCGGACTCGTTATCAAACAGAAATACAGCGCGGGGTCAGCGTACGTGGGACCATTGCTTTCGAGGAGATTACCCGCGCAATGGCTGATATCCATGGTGGTCTAACCAGGGAGAGCATCAGCAAAGCGGCTTTAATTACTTTACCTCCCCGTATTTTTCTTAAACAGAAAGGCAATACAGCGGCAATAGTCAAAGATATTACTCAGGAAGTTTTATACAATTTCAAATATTCCGGTAAACCAGGCGAGTTGGAATTCAATCGAATAAAAGGGCTTTCAGCCGAAGACATTCTGGGAAAGCTGAGCGGACTGGACCAGCTAAAAGCAGAGCAAAAGATAGAAATGCGCCAGATAAAGTCCCCCGCTGTGGTATCTGAAGCGGATAGAAACCGGGAGATGTTGAAATATCTGGAAAAAATGGACTATGTCAAGAAAGACGAACAGAACCAGTACCAGTTGACCAAAAAAGCGCTGGAGTTTTTAATGCGCGACCTGGAGGAGAAGCTGCAATCCGGAGAAATTTCTCCCGATGAGTACAGCCAGCAAAAAGCTATTCTGATGCAAAAGATGAAAAACATCTCCGAACCGCAGTTTCAGATGTCAAATGGCGAAATAGCCAATACCATTATGGAAATGATCGATGCCCAGGACA
>CAYLRY010000156.1:0-1682 GCA_964386535.1 uncultured Dehalococcoidales bacterium
CCCAAAACCAGCGATTGGTTTTCATACATTTGAAAGGAATGACTTCTGGGGCATTTTTAACAGTTGTGCCGGTTTTTTAGACCAAGTAATGGTTCATGGACCGTTTTCACTGGTAATAATCACCAAGTTCACTCCCTAAATTCACTTCAAAACAGTCTATATGCTATTTATAAGCATAGTTTAACCTTCCCTCTTAAGGGAGATGCTGATTTAGTCTATTCAGTTAATGGTTGTTTAAAATCATCCATAGCCTACCTGGAAACATTTCCCGCTGACTTGCCGGAATAAGCGTATTTTATCGATAGGAGCGGATAGCTTTAAAACAAGGCGGCGAGCGTGATATACCAATTTACCGGCTACCTGGTACAGTTTCCATCTTACCGTGGCTATAGTGGCTTTCCTCCACCACACCGGCAGGCTTAATACTTTCATTGCCTGGAACAGGTTATAAGCCAGTACTCCTATTCTGAAATAGACCGCGTTAGCCTGGGTTTCTCCACAAGGCATCCAATCCATTCCAAAACCATTTTTCAGCTCTTTAAAATTGTTTTCAATTTCACCCCGCTGGTTGTGAAGCGCCACTATCTCCCAGGCTTTCTCCTCACGATTGGTAGCTATAGCATGATAACAGTAAGGGTCAGGATCAAATAATTCGGCTTGCAATTTAGGCCAGCGCTGGACAATCAGCCGAAAGGCTTCAGTCGTCTTTTCCATGGAATGGATTGTCTCAGCTATTTGCCTATCATCATGATAGGGTTGCCAGTCCTTTTCTGAAATGGCTTTGATCACTTTTTTGACCGCCGCATCCTTATCCGCGGTAATGGTAAAGAAGATCCTGGGGTGGATTTTATCTCCAAAACAATAGTTCATTACTTCCGACTGATAAGAGGCGCTATCGGCCCTGTAGTAAACTATCCTCTTACCCTTTGGCATTTTCAGATCACAGCGTTTTAGAGATTCCAGAGCCCCCACTCCGGCATGTACATTACCGTCTCTGAATTCATCATCCAGCACTATTCCACATTCAGATAAAAAACTTATAAAAGGTTGATAACCCTTCTCTTTCAGGTAGGTATATTGCGCAGCTTCTTTCTCAGTCTCAATTATGGTGGCATCTTGGTCCAGTGTGTACTCCGTCCGGCTATCTCTCTTCAGTAACTGCTTCACAACGTGGTCGTTGACCTTTCCCAATCCCGTCAACCCATGTTTTTCACTGCCGATTCTCCTTAGCCAATCACCGACAGTGCAAGACGCCGGCATCTCTTTCATGTCCATCAGTTTGCGCAAGCTGACCTCTCCCTTTAGTTCCCTCAGGTCTTCGAGTGTTTTACCCCCACCATGCAGCATCATTATCAAAGGCATCACGAACTGTGAAGGAGCATAACCATGTCCGCTTCCCGCGGCCGGCATTTCTCGGTCAATCATTTGGGGTACGTTGAGGGCTCGGGCCATTTCATAGGGCAGCACCAGTCCCCCTCGGGCTACCAACGGCTCATCAGTGCCTTCTATCTCATAGCGCAATCCGGTTCCGGGTAGTTTCTTTTTCATCGTTTTTTCCTATATAAGGCGTTTCTTTTAATATACTACCAGCTGCCCTTTTTTGATAGTGTTTTGAAGCTATTTTGCCACTGATTTTTCACCAGTTTGGTGAGCCTGATCTAATCTGAATCGCTGATTTAGGG
>CAYLRY010000157.1:0-1659 GCA_964386535.1 uncultured Dehalococcoidales bacterium
CCATAGTTATCGGCATCATGCGATTGTCCCTGGGAGGCGGGTTTTTATAATCCCGTACCTGTGACAGATTAGTAGGCAGGTTAGCCTGATTATTGCAATTTAGTAGAAGGGCACGAATGGAAATAAGAAGCCCATCCAGAGTATCCTGATTGTAATTGGCACTTACAAAGAAAGGATACGGGGTGGATGGGCAATATCAGTATAACGCAAGAACTTAATAGAGAAAACATTAGGACAAACCAGGACCAGAAATGGGAAGAGGAGATTTATCAGGAAATTTGTCAGGAAGGCCAACAGCGAGCGATAAAGCGTCTTGAAGCAATCGAAGAAAGGTTATATCGAGCTCGCCCGGCTTGCTGGAAAATAATAGGCTTTCGGGAACGGACTTTAGTGGCTCGTTTTGGAGACGTAAGAATTAAAAGAAGACTTTATCAGGATGAAAGCGGGAGTTATCATTTCTTACTGGATGAGCATTTGGGCTGGTTGCCTCATCAATTAGCCACTCCTGATTTGCAGGAATGTTTGGTGGAACAGGCAACTCAAAAAACCTTCAGACCAGTAAGTAAAACGCTGGAAAAATTGACCGCCGGCGTGCTATCGGCCAGAACCATTCATAGATTAGTCCAGAAGACCGCTCAAATAGCCATAGAGGAAGAAAAAGCAGGCTGGCAAGCCTTATATGAAAGAGGCGAATTACCTCCTGGAGAAGAACGCCAGGTGCCTATACTATTTTCAGAAGGGGATGGGATATTTATCTCTTTGCAAAGAGAGGAGCAATCCCAGTATGAGCTTAAGAATGCCATTGCCTATGAAGGCTGGGAAAAGTTAGCTGGGAAAGAGGAGCGTTACCGCCTGGTAAATAAAAGGGTCTATTGCCAGGCCAATGAAGAGATACCCTTCTGGGAAGGGGCCGGACTGGAATGGGCCAAGAAATGGGATTTGAGTTGTCTCAAGAAGCTGATCATTGGGGGAGATGGAGCCAATTGGATCGATAGTGGGGTAGGGGAATTTCCTGATGCAGTCCGGAATTTAGATGGTTTTCATTTAGCCAGAGCTTGTGGCCGGGGCTGGGAGGAAGGAAAGACCATTTATCAATCTATTCGAGCTGGGAAAATAGAAGAAGCCCATCGATTGATGCAGATTTTGAAACCCAAGGAAAAAGCGGGAGTTCAAAAGGCCAGGCAGTATGTAGAGAGGAATGTAGAGAAAGGTCAAGATTGGCGAACTCAGGTCAAGATAGCAGGAATAGAAGGTCGAGGAATGGGAACCATGGAAGCTAATGAAGATAAGTTAGTGGCTAATCGGATGAAGAAGCAAGGTCTAAGTTGGACCAAAGGGGGAGCCTTGAGGATGCATAAGGCGATCCAGATGGTAGCCAATAGGGAAATACGGCCCTTATGTCTGAGGTCGAGGCTGGTTAAGACAAAGCAACTAACAATTCCGACAGAAACATTTAAATCCCGGTCAGCTGGCCATCAAAAATGGCTGGAAGCCAACCTTCCGGCTCTAAGTGGTCCACATGCCTCTCGTCCCTGGGTTGAGAAACTTCGGAGTATGGCTCATGATTCTTACCTACTAAACTGACACAGGTACAACATTAAATCTCAGGGTCTTTTCATTATTGGAGTACACTTAAAATATGGGTACAGAAAAAGAAGA
>CAYLRY010000158.1:0-1642 GCA_964386535.1 uncultured Dehalococcoidales bacterium
CTACACCCTATCCTACACTCTTTCCCTACACGACGCTCTTCCGATCTTTGTAAAGTTGACCTCGTTTGTTGTCAATTAAGGCCATGTTGAGGGAACCGCGAAACTCGTAAAATAAAAAAAATAATTCAGAGCAAAATCAAGACGCGAAGATGCTAAAATCAAATTGATGGGCCAAAAACCTAAAAAATACGTCTTAGGAAGTGATTTTAGCCTCAGAATAACGTTTTTTACCCTATAGAGGGTATAGTGCTCCTCTCATAAGTGTCAACCACCTTTTATTATCCCTTTATAATCAGGTTACCAAACTACGTATTTCTTGATACTTTTGCTCTTTAGCCATGCTGACTGCCGCCGCCAACATTATCAGTAAACTGAGTGCTGACCTCACGGTCACTTTCTGAATTCCTCTCAGAGTAATCTCTCCTAGTCCCAGGAGTTCCTTCACCCGGCTATTTACTCGCTCTACTGCTGTCCGCATCTTATAGAGCCTCTCCCATTTCTTACTCTCGCGAGGTACCGGAGGATGCCGCCTTACGTCTTCGGCAATTGGCAACTTTAAAACATAGCCATAAGACGAGGAGGTACAACGAAAGCGGGATTTACATTCACCCTTGCCCAGTACATACGGACAGCGATATTTCAAATAATTCCCATCCCGGCCCCAGTAGACCATCGCCAGCCCGCAGCTACACAAAGGCGTCCCTTTGGCATTACAGATATCCGGTAACTGGGCCTCCTTACGCTCCCGAATGGGAATGATCGGAGCCGCCTTGCAGTCTCTATAAACGAAAGTATTATTCTCCTGGCTGTCATAGCCTTTATCCGTGATTATTACTTCTGACCGAGTTTGCTCTTGATCGACCCTGGCCTTTTGCAGCAAGGGCTTCAAATAAGTAGTATCCGCCTCATTGGCTGGAGTCAAAATAAAGGCCAGGGGCAATTCATAAAGGGCATCGATGACCAGGTGGAGTTTATAGCCGAACCAGTAGTAAACGTCCGGTTCCTTTTTCTCTCCCCTGGCCTTCCCGGCTTCAGTCTTATCCTTGTCTTTGCTATTCCCTTTCTTTTTGGCTCCCCATTTGGCATCTCTATCGGCGGGATGCTCCCGATAACCATTGGCATAAGCCAGGATATCGGTACTGTCTACCGCCAGTTTGGCGCCAAACCTCGGTAACAGTTCCCTTAGTTTATCCACTAAAGCCTGGATGAATTCATCAAACAAAGCGGCATGCTTGACCAACTTCTTGAGAAATCGACTCAGGGCATCTTCACCCGGCATATTGTCTTTACTGAATCCACAGATCAGCCGGGTTTCCTTATCCCTTTTTAATAAGCGGGCTACGTCGGCTAAGGTGTGGCATTGATTGATCAATCCGGCAATCAAAGCTGCCCACATCCCGCGGATTGAATAACCTTTGCGCCCGGTCCAGTGTTCTCGTTCCAAAGCGATCAGCAACTTCTCAGCTGGTAAGGCTTCTAAGATCCCAACCAGGCGACTTTGGCTTTTTTCTTGAATAAAGGCTTCAAAATCAAAGAGCGGAGACTGTATAATATGCATGGGGTAATTATTCCCTCCTTCCGGTATTTTTAGCTTCCTATCAAGGCTATTTTACCAGTTTGGATGGGGTAATTACCTCTTTTT
>CAYLRY010000159.1:0-1608 GCA_964386535.1 uncultured Dehalococcoidales bacterium
TTGCTGTAGCATTTTTAAGATTGATCTGCGGAGTTCTTCTCTCAGTTCCAAAATTAACCTCCCACAAACTAAATCCGAAATACTAAATTCCAAATCCGAAACAAATTCAAATCAAGAATCCACAAACTACTGGCTCTTTTTTAAAATAGCTCCAAAAATATTCATAAGCTCTGTCGATTCTTGCATAAGTTTATATACTTCTTTTTCAAGCTCGGTATTTGCCGCGACAATCAATTTTAACCAATACCTGCTTTCTTTGGCTTCTTTCCTGCATATCTTAATTCTAAAAGCAAAATCTTTTTTGCTTAAAGATTCATTCGCTTCTATATAATTTGCTCCAACAGAACCTGCCGAACGTATTACCTGGCTGACCAACTCGATATTTATTGTATTTTTAGGTACTTTTTGGCAAATTCCTATTACTGCTCGGGCAAATTCTTCGGTTCTTTCTTCCAAATCGTAAGTTTTTTCCATCTACTTGAGTCATTCCGGCTTTTCGGATTTCGATATTCGCATTCGGATTTCGATATTCGTATTTCGAATTTACCCTCTAAGCATTTCCCTCAAATCCTCCGGTCCGCTAACCCTCTTGATCTTACCCTTGCCTGCCCTGGCAATGTCCTTGATAAATTTATCACTGGCTTCACCCTGTGCTGCAATATGTATTACAGACAGTTGGATTCCGCGGGCAGCCGCCAGCCTGGTTTCCAGCAGGGCTGATTCTTCCGTCAGGTCTTTCTCCTTTATTTCCTTAAGCCTGGTAAAAGCCCCCTCTGAGACTGCCGTTGGCTGTCCATCGCTAATTAATATAATATGCTTTTGACTCTGGTTATAGCTTTGGAAAAGCAGTTCACTGGATGACTTGATGCCGTCCCCGATATTGGTATTGCCCCTGGCGCTTAAAGAAGCAATACAATTTAAAAGTGAGGTTTTGTCTGTGGCTGTCAGAGGCACCGTGACCTGCCCGTGATCGTTGAAAGCTACAATGCCTATTCTGTTGCCTTCCTGCAAACCTGCCTGAACCAGACCGGCAGCCGCTAACCTGGCAAACATTAGTTTCTGGTGAAAACCCATGGAACCGGAGGTATCCAGGCACAGAATGATATCAGACTGTGGTTTATGGGGCTGTTTCATGAAAACGCGGAAATCGCTATTCCTTATTTCGTTTAAACATTTTTTTTGCCTTACTACCTGCTTTAAAGTGTGCCGCAGTGAAATGTCTCTGAAAGCATCCCCCTGGCTGTACCGGCGTATTTCGTGATTTCGTTCGTAACTCCAGGAGCGCCCAAGGCCTGTCTTGCTCTGCGCAGGCCGTTTCATAAAGTCTTTATCAATCAGGTGCTTGAGCAGAATATCCAGTGCCAGGCCGGTCAGTAAAAAACCCTGGGATCTGGCCGCCGTCATTAAAACCTTACGCTTTTCCAGATCATCAATCAACCTGCGCAGTGCATAATAGTCTTTTTTGTAAGGACTGAGTTCAGCACCTTCGCTGTTTTCTTTAATATGGTAATAAACATGCATTGTGTCAAAATTGACTTCACTGTTCCATTGTTTGTCCTGGGCATCGATCATTTCCATAATGGTATTGGCTATTTCGCCATTTGACAT
>CAYLRY010000160.1:0-1596 GCA_964386535.1 uncultured Dehalococcoidales bacterium
CAAGCTAGAGCGCGGGCAATGCCCAGACGCTGGCGCTGGCCTCCGCTAAATTCATGCGGCACTCTGCCCATCATACCAGGGTCAAGCCCTACCATACGAAAAAGTTCAGCCACCATACCATTGATTTCCCTTCCGCCGGCTATTCCGTGGATGACCAGAGGGTCAGCTACGATGCTGCCCGCAGTTTGCCTGGGATTTAATGAACCATAAGGGTCCTGAAAAATAGTCCCCATATTTTTACGCAAAGGCCGGATTTTGCGTTCGGACAGACTCGATATATTGCGCCCGTCAAAAATGATGCTGCCCGCAGTAGGCTGATACAACCGTAAAATACAGCGGCCTGTAGTGGTTTTACCACAACCGCTTTCTCCCACCAAACCCAGAGTCTCATGTTTACGTATCTCGAAACTGATATCATCGATAGCCTTAATGTCCCCTATTTTACGTCGAAAAACGCCCCTGGTAATAGGAAAATACATCCTCAGGTTTTTAACTTCAACTACGGCTTCGGTGTTTTGAGCGTTCATTGGCTCTCCTAAAAATCAGCGTAACAGGAAACGTAATGGTCTTTCCCTTTTATCCTTAACTCTGGCCAGGGTTCTTTCAAACATTTCTCTAATTTGTAAGTACATCTGGGCAGGAACGCACAGGTAGGCGGCATGTTGATCAGACTGGGCGGCCGGCCCTCAATTGGTACCAATTTCCGCTGTTTGCGGTTTTCTCCCAGGCGAGGAACAGATTTCAATAAGCCTATCGTATAAGGATGACGCGGATTAGCAAAGATTTCATCTGAGGAGCCTGACTCTACGATCCTTCCAGAATACATGACGTAGATTCTTTGTACATAACGTGCTACCACTCCCAGATTGTGAGTTACAATTACCAGCGAAGTATTGGATTTTTCTACCATTGTCATCATTAATTCCAGCAACTGAGCCTGGGTAGTTACATCCAGAGCCGTGGTAGGTTCATCTGCGATTATAAGCCTGGGTTTGCAGGAAAGGGCCATGGCTATCATTACCCGTTGACGCATTCCGCCGCTGAACTGGTGAGGATAGTCATCAATGCGTCCTTCAGCCTCCGGTATGCCCACCATCCTCAGCAATTCAATTGCTCTTTCACGTGCATCCCTGGGATTCATGCTGAGATGCAATTCAGTCATTTCAGTCATCTGGCGGCAAATAGTTAGGACGGGATTTAAACTGGTCATGGGCTCCTGAAAAATCATGGCTATTTTACCGCCCCGTATGGAACTCATCTCTTTGCCCTTTGCCTGATACTGGAGTAAATCCACTCCTTCAAATATCACTTTACCATCAGCAATAATCCCGGGTGGAGTCGGTATCAATTGGATAGTTGAAAGCATACTAACCGATTTGCCACAACCGCTTTCTCCCACCAGACCGATGATTTCGTGTTCATTGATGTGTAAAGAGATTCCATCAACGGCTTTAACCAGACCGCGGTCCGTCTTAAAATAGGTCTTGAGGTTATTTACCTCCAGTATAGGACTCAAATCACACCCCTCAATCTAGGATCCAGGGCATCGCGGAGCCCATCTCCCATCATATTAAAACCAAAGACCACCAGCGCAAT
>CAYLRY010000161.1:0-1530 GCA_964386535.1 uncultured Dehalococcoidales bacterium
GAGAAGGTGTGTTAGTGAAAGCCAGTTGCGCGGTTTAAGTGCCATTCGTGAAACTTAAAACGATCCCGTAGAGTGAAATCGAAGCATATACACCTAAATTATACCCCCCAACCCGGGCACTGGTGAGAGTCTACTTGAGAATCAGCGGCAGGAAGATGGAATAATCCGCTTCAGGCCGCTCAATGACATTGATAGTAACTGTGGCAGTGTTCGAATAATATTCTTCCGTTGTCTTATCTTCTTTTATTCGATAAGTAAAATTGTCTATTCCAGAGAAGTCAGTATTAGGAGTATAAAGCCACATGAAGAAGGGATAACTAGTTTCACCTAATTCTTCTCCATGTTCAGGTTGGTCAACAATTTCCCATTTAACACTATCGCCTTCATAATCAGATATATGATATGACCGACATGTTTGACTCGGATTTTCTGGAGTTGGACATGAATACTCAAAATAAAACAGGTTTAGTTCATTATCAATTGTATTAATAAAAGCAGTAAAAGTGATAGGGTTTGCATTCGGAGGATCATTGACCTGGGTAATAGTCAAATTGATGGTTGCCTCCCCACAGGCACCATAGGGATCACATGCCTCGAAAGAAAAACTATCCAAGCCTGTATCATACATTCCAGGGAAATTAGGATTCGGGGTGTATGTGATATTTGGTGCTACGCCACTCAGACTGCCATTTACAGGGCTATCCAGGATTTCAAAGGTGAGCTCGTCACCATCTAGGTCCTCAAAATATTTATTTAAATCGATCGGTAAGGGTGTGTCCTCTGGTGATTCTTCTTTTAGGTCTTCATCTGCTTTTATTGAAGGCGCTGCGTTTGTGCGCAGGATCACCGTGGCTTCAATTGAATTATCTTTGCCATCATTAGCTATAAAATTAAAACTATCACGACCTGGAAAATCCGTTGAGGGCAAATATATCAAAGCAGGTGGTAGGTCTAATAAGAAAGTCCCATATTGCGGATCAGATGTCCTTTCAAATGTCAAGGGATCACCATCATAGTCTGTTGCTTCAAGCACTATGACTATTTGTTCACCCGGAGTAACAATTAAGGTCTGGTCTTCCGCTACCGGTACTTGGTTACCAAATATCTCGAGGTCAAATTCAACGTTCGTGCCGCTGTGCCAGCTTGCAGTATAGGAAACCAGGTTATTATTAATATAGAACTCAATGGTATCACCCTCTGTACCGCCATCAATTTTTAGAGTATCAGGGTCATCCCAAGGAATATCCATCTGGTAAACCAGATCTTCACCCACTAACATCGCACGTGTATCCGCCACCAGATTATCATTAATAATTGCCAAGATCAATGAATTATCAGGCGCATTTTCCCCTTCAACCTTCACCGTCCCATAAAAGCTGGAGGGCAGAGCCGGCTGGGCAATCGCACGGCTGGCGCCCAAAGACTGCAGCGCCAGCAGCAGCGCCAGGGCGAATATGAGTCTTTTCATAAGCAAGGGTTTATTCATCCTCTCCCCCAATTTTGGTTTTCTTTATCGTCTTGCCACGCAGC
>CAYLRY010000162.1:0-1505 GCA_964386535.1 uncultured Dehalococcoidales bacterium
TCCCTTCCACGCTCAACACATCTAATGAAGGTAAGGTTGAAGTAGTGGCGGCTGAGACAGAATTGTTACCAAACGGAGTAACAGCCGTGAGCAACAATGAGATGATAAGCAAAATGGACACAAATATCAAGCTGGGCAATTGCCGAATCTTTCCTGTCATTTGACTTCCTTCCACATCACGGAAATTTTATAAATAGTTTTTGGTTTGGTTAAAGTAATATATCATGCCAAGAAAATATCGCCCTTTTCAATGTCTTAACAGATAAGAAGTTGCCCGGAGGCAAGCACCCGGGCAATTTTGAACAATGTTTGATTAGGTTGTTAGTTTAACAAAAATGAGATCTGTGTACTCAAACCGCTCATGTTGATCGTATTAGCGGCCAGGGATCAGTGCCCAGGCGGTAACTTAAGGAAAAGAAAGGTACCTGTTGGGAGAGCAAAGTTAGGTGATCCAGAATGCCGGGCAGGAACTCGTTCAGGTGGTACGGAATAAAGCCAATGTGTAATAACCGAGTAACGCCATCCATACGACTGATGACCGAAACTCCCTCTGGAGCATTAAAGTTAATGAAAAAGATTTTCTCAAGGGGAGCCCGCAATGGTGAACACATTGCCTCATTGACATGCCAGGGCGTACCATAGATCCAAAAACGACCTTCCAGATAGCGCAGAATAATCTGATCTTCACCCAGTACCGTTGCCTGGGTGGTTTCAGACAGTCTGGTGGCCAGAGTGGACTTGCCTGCTCCAGAATCGCCGGTAAAACAATACCCCCTACCATCGATCAAAACGCCAGAAGCGTGCAGCATGACATCACTGAAAGTTGCCAGACGGGCGGATAACAACCGGATATCCAGGTTTTCAAGGGGATAACAAGAGCTGCTGGAAAAACCGGAAAAATCGCCTACCACCTCACCTTTGGAGAAATCAGGATCAACCACCAGCTGCAAGGCAGGACGCTGTCCCGGAACAAAAAATACCAGCCGACCATCAGGGGTTTTCCAGAACTGCCAGCTTGATGAAGCGTAGATTGGGGTATCCGGCAATTGAAACGGGAAATCTCTGGAGTTGATCGCTTTAATAAACATACCAGCAGGTTTGGTGGGTAAAACAATTCCAGCCTCTGTTTTTACAGGCTGGATAAATTTTGACATGCATTTAGAAGGAGAGTAAGACAGGCCCGATCCCGAAAGATTCAGGTAAAAATCTAAATCAGCTACATTAAAATTTAATAACCCGATGTCCTTTTCCTTTATCTATAACAGAAAAAATTATGGGTCTTAATAGCTAATAATATTCAAAAATATCAAGGAAAAGCACAGGATGTGGTTAATCGGCATGTATCTGTCGGGTCTCCGACTGAGCTGGAAAAACACACACCAAGGACAGAGTTGCGAACATCCAAACTTACCTTTTTTACCTGTGGAGCTTCGTAGAGTTTCTTATCCATAATTCCTCCTGAATAATGATCATATTATACTCTTTTTTACAAGATCTGCACGCAT